>NZ_BOPZ01000030.1 GCF_018332455.1 Clostridium polyendosporum | reverse complement strand
CTCCCTTACCACAACCTGAAAACATTGTTAGTGTTAGCATGCCTGTTATGACAGCTGTTAAAAGTTTTTTTCTCATTAATTCTTCCCCCTCATCTTTTTTGGAAATGTTTCCATTTTTATCTAATTAAAATGCAAAACGTTTAAGTATAGTGGAAATGTTTCCATTTTAAATTAAGAAAACGTTTTACAAACCTAGTTTACCATATACTTGATATGATGTAAATATATATTTTTTTATTAAATTGTTGTTTCTCCTTTTCTAAATGATACTGGTAATACCAATTCTTCTGGTACTTCCACACCATTTATTTGATTGATTAATATTTCAACGCTAGATCTAGCTATTTCCTCAACAGGCTGACGTATAGTTGAAAGAATAGGACGAAAATAACCATTAGTCTGAATACCGTCGTATCCAATTACCTGAATATCTTCTGGAATCCGCTTCCCTCTTCCTCTAGCCTCACTAATAAAAGCCCCTGCAAACATATCTGTACTTGTAAATACACCATCAACCTCTGGATATTTATCTAAGAACTTTTTTGCTAACTCTCCTTCACATCCAAATCTCACCACTTCTTCAAGAATACAATATTTAACCTTATTCTTCTCAGCTGTATCAATAAAAGCCTCCTTACGCTTAAATACATCAGTTGCTACAGTCGACCCTCCTCCTAAATACCCTAGATACTTACATCCATTATTAATCAATGTTTCAGTGGCAATCTTTCCTCCCTCATAGTTATCTGATGCTACCAAAGGTACTTCCTTACTAAAATAACGATCTATTGTTACTACCCTCAGTTTAGGATTAATATATTTACCGATATTATTATAAGATAAAATTATAATACCAGCTACTTGATTTCGTTTTAGCATCTCTAAATATTGAATTTCTTTTTCCTTTTTTGACTCTGAATTGCATAGCATTAATTTATAGTCATTTTTATAAGATTCATCTTCTATATAAAATGCAAGCTCTGAATAAAAAGGATGCCAAACAGACGGTATTATGAGCCCAATAAATTTTGTTGATTGCTTTTTAAAGTTTCGTGCAACTTCATTCGGAGTATAATCTAATTCCTTCATAACCTCTAATATTTTTTCTCTTGTTTCAGGTTTTACTGAGCCAGTTCCATTTAAAACTCTAGAAACAGTCCCTAATCCTACTCCAGACTTTTTTGCCACATCCTTTATAGTTGCCAAAATATTTACCCCCTTAATAATACTAAGATACGTGAATTCAATGATATATGAGTTTTTATAAATAGCCTCAGTATCAATGTTCATAGTTAGATTTTAAATTTAACTATGAATTTATAATAATTTAATTATATAACAAAAAGTACCTATCCAAAAGCATTAATAACACTTTTGGATAGTTTTACAATATTATTATTTTAAGTACCATAACATTCGAATATATTCTTAAAATAAATATGGTAAATACTTTAGGGTTATTATTTTATTCATGAATAAAAAATTAAAATTACAAAGAGAGGAATTTAAATACAAATTACCTCTCTAACCCTTAAAATTATAATTCTTCTCCATTTGATTCTATAACTTGCTTGTACCAATTAAAGCTTTTCTTAGGAATTCTTTTCATTGTTCCATTACCATCATTATCTTTGTCTACATAAATGAATCCATAACGTTTTTTCATTTCACCTGTAGAAGCACTCACTAAGTCTATGCATCCCCACATAGTGTATCCCATTAATTCAACACCGTCTCTAACTGCCTCTTCCATTTGAATTATATGATCTCTTAAGTAATCGATTCTGTAATCATCATTAATTGAACCATCTTCCTCAATTACATCAACAGCTCCTAAGCCGTTTTCCACAACCATTAATGGGATCTGATAACGATCATAAATGTGATTTAATGTATATCTTAGGCCCTTAGGATCAATTTGCCATCCCCAATCAGAAGCCTTTAAATATGGGTTTTTAACCCCACCCAATAAGTTTCCACTGCTGTTTTCTTGATTTGGATCACTGCTTGCAACAAGAGACATATAATAACTAAATGAATAGAAATCTACACAACCTGCTTTTAAGATTGCTTCATCTTCTGCTTCCATTTGTATTTTTATTCCCTTTTCTTCAAAATAGCGTTTCGCATATCCTGGATAATATCCCCTTACTTGAACATCAGAGCATAACATATTATTAATTTGATCTTTTTGTTGAGTTAATAATATGTCATCTGGATTACATGTATTAGGATAATTACACATATAAGCAATCATACATCCAATTTTAAAATCTGGATTAATTGAATGTCCCAATTTTACAGCTTTAGCACTTGCTATAAACTGATGATGTAATGCTTGGAATCTTATTTGTTCATTATCCTTTGCTCCATTTGAAAGTTCTGCATTTTCTGTTCCGTTTATAAGTATTCCACCAGCCATGAAAGCTCCTAGCGGCATTGTCAAACAGTTAATTTCATTAAACGTTAGCCAATATTTTACCTTATCTTTATATCTATTGAAGATTGCTTCGCAATATCTTGTATAGCAATCAATTATTTCTCTTCCTGCCCATCCATTATATTTTTTAGTTAATCCAAATGGCATTTCATAGTGAGAAATAGTTACTAACGGCTCAATATTATATTTTAATAATTCATCAAATACATCATCATAAAATTTTAAACCCTCTTCATTTGGTTCTAATTCGTCACCATTTGGAAATATTCTAGTCCAGTTAATTGACATACGAAATGTCTTAAATCCCATTTCTCCAAACATTTTAATATCTTCTTTATAATTATGATAGAAATCAATAGCCTGATGACTTGGATAATACGTACCCTCTTCTAAAATAGGTGTAATACGTCTAGGAGTTGTATGAGTACCACCAGTCATCATATCTGCAGTACTTGGACCTTTTCCCCCTTCATTCCATCCGCCTTCAAACTGGTTTGCAGCAGTTGCTCCTCCCCATAAAAATCCCTCTTGCATCTTCATTATTAAGTCCCTCTCTTTCATTTTCATTATTAAGTTTCCTTATACAATTGGTGATAGTTTATCTCTTTTAACAACTTCTGCATTTGCGTTTATTTTTTTATAGATCTTTCTACTAAAAATAAACACCTCTAGTTCTTAATCAATTCTGGAGTATAACTTATATCATCATAGTTTGTTACAATTTTTATTACACCTATAAATTAGAATTTATAGAAATAATCCTTAAGAACATTGTTTAAGTTTATTATATTCCCCTATAAAAACCTTTTCAATCATGATAAAATAGAACTGTACTAGTACAGTTAGGAGGTTGTTACTGTGAATAATACCTATGAAAAAATAGTTGAAGATATAGAAATGGACATAAAAAAAGAAGTCTATAAACCCGGCAAAAAACTCCCCTCTGTTAGGGAGCTAAGTCAAAAATATAATTGCTGTAAAAATACTGTTGTTAAAGCTTATGAAACCCTTAAAAATAATCATATAATTTATTCTATACCTCAAAGTGGTTATTATATTGTTGAAAAATTAATAAAGAATGAAGAGTTAGAGTCTTCTACTATAAACTTTTTAAGTGGAAACCCAACCATAGGTAATATGAATACTCCTGACCTTAAGCATTGTCTTGATAGAGCTGTTGACATATATAGAAACAATTCTTTAAGCAGTAATCTTTGGGGCATAGACTCTTTAAAAAACATATTGCCTAAATATCTTTCTGATTTTCAAGTGTTTACGTCTCCAAATAATATCTTTGTTAACCTAGGAATCCAACAAGCTCTAAGTATACTAACTCATATGCCTTTTCCTAATGGTAAAGATTTAATTTTAATTGAACAACCGACATATAGATATTTTATTGAATTTCTAAGGTTTTCTAATGCTAAAGTTATGGGAATAGAAAGAGATGAAAATGGAATAGATTTAAATAAGCTAGAAGCTATTTTTAAGACTGAAAGGGTTAAATTTTTTTATACAGTGCCTAGAAATCATAGTCCATTAGGAACTTCATATAATAAAAGCCAAAGAAAGGCAATAGCTAAATTAGCTGCAAAGTATGATGTATATATTGTTGAAGATGACTATTTTAGTGATATTTCCGTAGACAATAAATATGATCCTATTTACGCTTATGGAGACCACCATCACCATATTTATTTAAAAAGTTTTTCAAAAATAATTCCTTGGATGCGGATTGGATTAATAGTAGTTCCATCCCACTTATTAGAAATATTTGAACAGCACACAAAATTATCTTATTACTATTCATATTTTTCAGCTTCTTTGATTTCTCAAGCTACATTAGAGATTTACATACGAAGTAATATTCTAAAGAAGCACGTAAACTCCATTACAAAGGAACTGGAAGAAAAACAAAAGTGTTTAAAAAAGAATTTATCAAAACTGCACAAATATGACATAAAGCCCATTGGTGGCAAATCTGGATTTTACTCATATCTACAACTCCCAGATTCAATAAATGAAAATAGATTAGTAAATGACTTAAAAAAGCAGAATGTCCTTGTATCTTCAGGAACACACTTTTATTTAGATAATTCTTTTTACAAAAATGGAATACGTTTAAGTATTGCTTGTGCAAGTGTTAAGGATATTAATAAGGGCTTTGAAATTATGTGTTCCCAGATTGAAAAGTACACTAAAAATCAAAATGCATTAAAATAAAATTTATTTTAATGCATTTTGTGAGGGAAACAAGGAGGCCAGTAGAAATTTTGTGTAATATAATCACAAATTTTCTACAGCCTGATAATTGGAATCACTATTATTTTTCATAAGCTTATTATTTAACATAAAAACATATATACTAAGAGATAATATGCCACAAACCGCTGAACCTAAATAAATAGATGATAATCCTATTTTTTGTGATAAAACACCCCAAATAACTGCTCCTATGCAGAAACCAATATCCATTGATGAAAAAAATGTTGCATTAGCAGCACCTCGCCGATCTGGAGAACATTGTGAAACTGCCAGTGAACTTAATGTAGGTTGTGTAGAGCTATAACCAGCTCCATAAAGCACACCAGCAATTAAAAATCCAGGGAGCGTAGTAGCAAAAGCTAATATCACAAAGGATAGAATCAAAAGTATCATACCTGGCAGCATAATTCTAGTAATGCTGTAACGAGCAGAAAGTTTATCCGTAATCGTTCTAGTAACTAAAAATGCTAAAGCATATATAGTAAAAAAGATACCAATATTACTTATGTTACGCGAAGTAGCATAAACGGGTAAAAAAGTAAAGATACTTGCAGTCGTAAGCATAATAAAAAACATGACTATAGATGCTGGTACAGCAGTCGCTTCAAGGATACTACCTTTTTTACGCTTTTTGAGATAATCTTCTGATGAGTTAATTGCTTTATCTTTTATTACACCAGAATATTTTTTATTTTTCCCTCCTATATTTCTACCACATACATAAAGATTATTAATCTTTTTTCTCTCATAATTGATAAATAAAGCACCTATCAATGCAAGGACTCCAAAAACAAAAGTAACCCCAAAAAAAGTATTGTAGTTATAATATTGAATAAGATACAATCCCAAAGCCGGTCCTATTGCTGTGGCAGCTGTAACAGCAATACCATTGTAACCCACACCTTCTCCAAGTCTGGTATGAGGAACTATGTCCGAAATAATTGTTCCCACAGCGGTGGTTTGAGCACTTAAACCAATACCATGTAAAAATCTTAAGAACAGTAAAATTCCAACAGTATAAGCAAGATTATATGATAAAGATACAAGTGAAAGTATAATGATGCCTATAATTAACACTATCCTTCTACTGCTATTATCCAATAAATTTCCAAACCAAGGACGAAATAAAAGAGCTGATAAAGTGAAAATTCCCGTAACTATTCCAACACTTGATTTACTGCCCCCAATATGTTGGACATACATAGGTAGGGTTGATCCCTGCATATTCATGATTACACTTGCAAAAAAGCTAATTATTAATATTATAACAAAATGCTTTGTCCATAATTTATCCTTGGTTATGTTCTGTGTGTGCTTCATAAATCTCTCTCCCTAATGTTATTTAAGAGCGCTCTTTAAATCTATTATATTTGTCTATGAAAACCTCTTCAATAATGATAAGTGAAAACTGTACTAGTACAGTTAGGGATTTATTCTACTCAATTTAGAAAAACCCACTGGCATGATTAAATCATATCCAATGGGTTTTTTTATATCTAAAAGTGTATCTTTACTTTATGGAATTTCTATTGTTTCTTTAAGGGATCTACTACATACAGTTCTCCCATAGTTTCACATGCACTCTCAACAATCGTAAGAATCTCTTCCTTCTTAATACCGTAGCTTGACATTTTAAGATTATATACTCAACAGTCCAATAAAAAACTATAAACTCTTTAATCTATTATTTAGATATTTCCTGTGTAAAAATCCATGACTTTTCTTTAATATCTCTTCCTTTAATAACAACTTTATTTCCTTTTACTTCAACATATAAACCTTTTATATAGGGCTCTCTAATTATTCCACCCTTTTTATCAGGATTTGGTATTATTGTGTAATGTATCGCTCCTGTATGAACCATGGTAAAAGGTTGATTTAATTTTACACTAGTATTATCTAATTGGCGGTGTGTATGTGATGTAAATAATATAACCTCCGCATACTTTGATAATATTTTTCTAACCTGTTCACTTTGCTCTACTCCGATCCATCCGCTATTATTACTTAGGTGTTGATGCAAAAATACAAAAATCGGTTTTCCTTTTTCATATTTTTCAGCAAGCTTTTCTTTTAACCACTTTTGCTGTTTTTTGGATATAAAAGCTCTCACTGAATCTATGGTCTCTGAATTGCCATCCTCTGATCCTAAGGAAATGAAATGATAATCCTTTACCCATATATCGTGATAAACATTCTCTTCACCAGCAAATTGAAGGTATCTATTTTTAAATATTTGAACATCCTCAGGGCTATTTACTTCTATATCGTAGTTAAAAAACTCATGGTTACCTATATTTTTTATTATAGTTTTAGGCAGCAATAACTTATTTTTATCAAGAGTCTTTTTTATTGAATCGTATTGTTTTTCACTACCTTGATCAACAGTGTCTCCATTTAATACAAGAACATCCATAGATGGATTTATTGTATACAAATCATTAATAGCCTGTTGAAAGTGATTAATATTTTCATGGACATCTCCTAGAACAGAAAAAGTAAGGTCTACATCGTGTGTCTCTGCTGTTTTTACAATACTATTAACGGGTTTAATAGACCTATTTATATACCAAGCTTTTATAAATCCTCCTGCTAAAATTATGATTACAGAAAGTACTAGTATTATTTTTTTCATTTAAATTTAACACCTCTATTAATTTTTTTACTTCACTAACTTATTTTGCTCAAATTTCGAGAAAACAAAAGCTCTGCTTCTAGGATAATTGTATTGATACAGTTAGAAGATTGTTTACTATAAAAAATATCAATTAAAAGTTATTATATTATTAAGTATTATTAATTTTTATGGAGGAAAATGCTATGAGTAAAAAAGTTCCTAAACTTACAGCATATGTTGGAACATATACTAACGGTAAAAGTGAAGGAATCTATAGTTTCTCACTGGATACAACATCAGGAAATATAGATGAGGTAAAATTAGCAGCAAAGCTAGAGAATCCTACATATTTAAGTATAAATAAAAATAATCAGTATCTTTATTCCGTAATAAAAGTAGGAGAAGCTGGCGGGGTAGCTGCATTTTCAATAAATAATTTAACAAAAAGCCTTGAATTATTAAATTATCAAGTATCAGATGGAAAACCTCCATGCCATGTTAGTTTAGACAGTAAAAATAATTATGTATTTTCAGCAAATTATCACAAAGGGAATGTTGAAGTATTTTTAATAAATAAAGATGGAAGTATCAATGCTGCTTCATCTACAATAACCCATGAAGGCTCAGGACCAAATAAAGCAAGACAGGAAAAGGCTCATGTTCACTATGTAGACTTAACCCCTGATGAAAAATATCTCTGCACTGTAGATTTAGGTATAGATAAACTAGTGATTTATAAACTTAATAATGGAACTTTATTAAAATTAAATGATCTATCTCTAAAACCTGAATCTGGACCAAGGCATATGGATTTTCATCCTAATGGTAGGTTCGCCTATATAATCACCGAATTGAGTTCAGAAGTCATAGCATTAGAATATTCTCCATCAGAATGTAATTTTAAAGAACTACAATATATTTCAACCCTACCAGATCGCTATAATAATGAAAACCTAGGTGGTGCGATTCATATATCACCTGATGGCCGTTATTTGTATGCATCAAATCGTGGTCATGACAGCATTGCTGTTTTCAGTATAGATAATCTTTCCGGTAAACTTAAACTAATTTCTCACAATTCAACTGAAGGTTTATATCCTCGCGATTTTAGCATAGATCCTACTGGAAAGTTCCTTGTTGTAGTAAATCAAAATTCAAATAATATAGTGCCATTTTTGATAGATAGGACTACTGGTAAATTAACACAAATAAATAGTAGTGTTTTTATACCAAATCCAGTATGCGTAAAGTTCTTCCATATTTAACACCTAAAAAAGCTACCTTATTAAATTGGTAGCTTCTTTCCTGCCTAATATATTAGTTGCTTGTCCGATATTTTCATCATCTCTTGTAAATCCAAAATATCAAATATACAATCATATAAATATAAGTCATATAACTAAATCTTACCTGAAACCAAAAAAACTATAAAAGAGACTGTAATAGGACTAATAATAGTTGAAAGAAATACTGCCTGCGATGCAAAATCTGGTTCACTATCATATTGTATAGCAAGTAGTACTGAATTTACTGCAGTAGGAGCTGCTGATGAAATAATTGCAACTTCAGCTGCTATTCCTTTTAATCCTAAAATCAATACTATACCATATGCTATAAGCGGACTTATAATTAATCGTATAAAATTTGAAAGATATACCTTAGGTATTTTTAAAGTACATTTTGTTTCAGCAAGCTGTGCTCCAAGTGAAATCAAAGCAATAGGAACCATTGAATCTCCAAGTGAATCCATTGCATTCCATATAGGAGGCCATACTGTTATGTTCAAACTTCTTAATATTAAAGCTAAAATAATACTATAAATCATAGGTACTTTCAGTATTTCCAGAACGCCTTCTTTTACACTTTTATTACCTGAACTGATACTGTAAATTCCTACTGTATTTGTTACTATATTTTGAACGGTCATTATAAGTATTTGAACAGATAACGCAAGAGGGTTATTATATAAGAGCTGAACAAGCGGAAGGCAGTAATTACCACTATTATAAAGACAAACAGAATTAGTAAAAGCACTTGAAATAGACTTTTTGTATTTGAACAGTTTACATACTACATAACTCAAAACATAAAGTAATATAAATAAAACAATACTATGTAAGGAAACTTTAATAACTATGTCTTGATTAAGTTTAGTATCATACATTTTAACAAATAACAAGGCTGGTATAATTAAATAAAACTGTATCTGAGCAAGAGTACTTATACTAAAGTTTATAAATTTTTTAACTCCATAACCTAACAAAATTTGAATAAATATAGGTAGTATTATATTTGTTAAGATAAATATAAAATAATTCATTTAATTCTCTCCCTTATACTAATTTCCATATATAATTAAATTTTAAGGGGAGAATATTTTATTCCCCCCTTAAAAAATCAAATAATAATGTTAGTAACTAAATCTAAAGGAATATTTATTATATTTAAGATAATTTTCTTAATAATCCATTTCCTTCATTAAATTTATTATATTTCTCTACAAAGATCTTTTCAATTGTAATAAAACAAAATTGTACCAGTACAGTAAATTTACCCATACTATAGATACTTTATAATTTATTAATAATACTAGCAATAAATGCTGCAGCATATTCTCCTTTTTCACTAGAAAAATGATCTTTAATAAACCTAAATAAAATTATTGTTTTAGATTTTATTCAAAAAATGCTTTAACATTCTTTAACTGTTGACGAATCTGAATGTTTTGTGGACAATGGCTTTCACATTTACCACATTCTACACATTTTGATGCTCTCTGCTCAGGTTTGAGAGAGTAATATCTAGCCTTAAGCTGTTCCGACGTCTTTGGAGTAACAAATGAATGATACTCATTGTAGTATGCAAAATTCTTAGGAATATTTACACCTACAGGACAAGGCATGCAGTACTCACAAGCTGTACAATTAACTTTCATTCTTTCCTTAAAAATGGTCTTAACTTGATCAATAATTCCTAATTCCTTTTCTGTTAACGAATTCGCATGAGCTTCACTAGCTGTTTTTATATTTTCTATAACATTATTCATTGTATTCATACCGCTTAATACTACTGATACTTCTGGATGATTCCACACCCATCTTAGAGCCCATCCTGCTGGCGATCTTTTCACATCCGCTCCATTGAAAGCCTCTTCAACTACCGCTGGAAGATTATTAACAATCTTTCCTCCTCTAAGTGGCTCCATAATTGCAACACCTAGACCTTTTTTAGCAGCATACTCTAAACCTTCTTTTCCAGCTTGATAATTTTCATCTAAATAGTTGTACTGAATTTGACAGAAGGACCAATCATAATAATCTACTATTTCTTTAAACACATCAATCTTATCGTGGAATGAAAATCCTGCATGCTTTATTCTTCCATCTTTCAATGCCTGATCTAGAAATTCATTGATTCCCAATTCTTTCAGATTAGACCATGTTTTATACTCTAATGCATGCACTAAATAAAAATCTATTGAATCTGTCTCAAGACGCTCTAATTGCTCATTTAAATATTTATCCATGTCCTCTCTTGTTTTTATCAACCAGCTAGGAAGTTTAGTAGCTATCTTAACACGCTCTCTGTATCCATCTTTCAATGCTTTAGCAACAAAAGGTTCACTTTCTCCACCCTTACCCATCCCAGTACCATGATAAGGATAGGCTGTATCTATATAGTTTACTCCTTCGTCAATTGCATAACGAATCATCTTTATTGCTTTTTCTTCATCAATTTTAGTTGTATCTCCACCAATAATAGGAAGTCTCATACATCCAAACCCTAAGACTGAAACCATTTCATTTGTCTTTCCATACTTTCTATATAACAAAATAATCACTCCCTTTGAAAAATCATCACTTCTTATTTATAATTTTTTTCACACATGAAACACCTAATATCTACGCACGCTTGTGCAACATATACATCTATTTTATATCTTCCCATTTAATCAATTGTATAATAATAACCTAAAAGGGCTATTTTAAAAGCCCTTTTAGTTATCCATTATTAGCTCCAATTTTTACTTTTTTCATAAAAATCGGTCCTTTTAAAACTTATTTATATGCTTTATACATAATTTCTACTGTTTCTTTAAGTGATAGAGTATATGGATCTACCTCAAATAATCCTCCCATAGTTCTACGAGCATTCTCTGCAAGTACAGGGATATCTTCTTTTTCAATGCCATAACTTGACATTCTAAGATTATGTACACCACAATCTTCTTGAAGTTTAATTAATGCTTTTACAAATGACATAGGACGTTCTTCTTCTGGAAGAGAATCCACGTCAACACCCATAGCTTTTGCCATTGCTATAAATCTATCTGGTACTTTAGATGCAAAAAATGTGTAATATGCTTCTGATAGCATAATAAGTCCTGCACCATGTGGAAGCTTTGGATGATTAGCACTAAGAGCATGTTCCATAGAGTGTTCTGATGTACAGCTTGATGTAGATTCCACAAACCCAGAAAGGGTATTAGCTAAAGCTACTTGAGTACGAGCCTCTATGTTATTTCCGTCCTTTACACATATAGGTAAATAATTAGCTATTAATTCAATACTCTTAAGAGCATAAACATCACTAACTGGATTTGCTACATTTGCAATAAATCCTTCTGTTGAATGGAAAAGTGCATCAAACCCCTGATAAGCTGTAAGATGTTCAGGTACTGTTAGCATAAGTTCTGGATCAACAACCGATAATACTGGAAATGTATACTGACAACCAAAGCCTATTTTTTCATTGGTATCTTCTTTTGTTATAACTGTCCAAGGATCAGCCTCCGTACCAGTTCCAGCTGTTGTAGTTATAGCAACAATAGGCAGGGCACCATTTTCTACAGGCATTCCTTTTCCTGATCCACCACATATATAATCCCAATAGTCTCCAGGATTTTTTGCCATAACAGCAATACTTTTTGCTGAGTCAATACTACTGCCACCGCCAAGTCCTATTACAAAATCACAATTTTCTTTCTTTGCAAGATCTGCTCCTTCCATAACATGAGATTTAATAGGGTTAGGTAAGATTTTATCAAATAAAACGTATTCAATTTCTTTATTAGTTAAAATGCTTTCTAGACGATTTAGATATCCATTTTTTTTCACAGAATTTCCTGCAGAAATAACTATTAAAGCTTTTTTCCCTGGAAAAGTCTCATTTGCAAGTTCATTTAACTTACCAGGTCCAAATAAAATTTTTGTTGGCATATAATAATTAAAATTCATAAAAAATATCCCCCTCTAATTTTAGTAAATATTTTTATCCTAATTACAATTTATAGTATAATAAGTTGTGTTACTGCATACAAGAATGCACTTTATTGATATATAGTATCCTGTATGATACTAAACTGTATAAATTAGGAGGATATTTATGGATACGAAAAATAAAAAAGTAAAGGAAGCCACATGTGAAATTGAAGTAACCTTTGGTGTTATAGGCGGTAAGTGGAAACCCATAATCTTATGGCTTCTTGGAGAATTGGATACTTTAAGATTCGGACAACTTCAGCATTTAATACCAGATATAACACATAGAATATTAACAAAACAATTAAGAGAACTTGAAGAGGATAAATTAATAGAAAGAAAAGTATATCCTGAAGTTCCACCAAAAGTTGAGTATTCAATTACACCTAATGGTAAAGAAATCATTCCTATTCTTGAAATGATGTGTGATTGGGCTTATAAAAACAATTATTTTGGTTATGAGCTAAAATATAATTTATGTGAGGAAAACATAAAAGACGCTCTAATGCTACATAATAATTCAGACCAGTAAACTCCTACTACTTTAGAAATGTAGGCTTCTCGATCAATACTTCTAATGAAGCAAGTTTACCCAAGCTAACAAGGTCGTTATCATTTCGCGAATACCGATTTATACGGCTCAACTTTAGCACCTTGGATATTTTACGTAGGGAAAATGAACTTCGTTATCGCACTTTCGTATTTTCCCTACAACCTCATATATCCACTTATCAGAGAGCGTTTAATATTAGAATCATATGCAGATTCAGAAGTTTCTACAAAAAGTTACTTACTGCATTATATTTTATTTAGAGTTGCAAATTACTTTGATAATTTTACACTTGTAACAACCATACCAAGCAAAATGAATATGCAACCTAACATTGTACCCCCAGATAGTATATCCCCAATAAATACTGAAAAAATTGCACTAAATACCGGTTCTCCCAAATATATTATTGAAGCGTGGGTAGGATCTGTTTCCGGCTGCATCTTGTTCATAATAACCATACCTAGTGAAGTAGAAAAAATTGAGGTGCATAATAGTACAACTATAGATCTTATGTTTAAAGCAATTCTAAACTCTTCTACTGAAATGGCTGGAAATAGACCAAGTATTCCTACAATAGCGAGCTCCAGTATAGTTATAAGTATAGGGTCTACTTCATCAGCATATTTATCAACCAAAATTATCTGCATTGAAAAAGCCACTGCACACAGAATAGTAAGAAGATCTCCAATATTTAATCCACTCGTCCCATTTAATCCATTTATTGACATTGAAAACAAACCTGCAACGGACAGTGTCACCCCTATAATAGTCCTTTTATTAGGAAGCTTTTTATAAAAAATCGCTAATATTATAGGTACAAAAACTGAATAAAGTCCTGTTATAAATGCAGATTTACTTGGAGTTGTATAAACCATTCCAATAACTTGAAGGGCAATTCCTGTAAACATATAAAATGAAATAATTAGAGCTATTTTTAAAGTATTCTTATTTATAAGCTTAAACTTTTTATAAAATAGAATGCCTAGTATTAAAGCTGCAATTATACTCCTTATAGTCATAAAAGTATATGGCCCACAGTCCTTCAAAGCTAAGCTTGTTAATGGATAGCCTATCCCCCACACAAATGTGGCAAGTACTAGTAATAATTCGGCTTTTAATTTTTTCGTCATACAATTTGCTCCTATGCTAATAACATTACTTACTTAAACTGATTTAATCCTTTCTGACCTTTTCTTAAATACATTTCATTAATTATCACAGCTTGCTTGTCCTAAATATAAATAAGTTTAATTAAATCAATGTCTATATAATTTTTTTCAAAGAGTTCTATTCAACGTAAATCATTTTTTTAGTCATTCCACCATCAATAACTATATTTTGACCATTAATAAAATCATTATTTTCATCTGTTAGAAATAAGCATGCTCTAGCTATATCTTCAGGTTTTCCAACTCTTAAAGAAGGGTGCTGCTTATGATCTTCTTCCTTTAAATTTTCATAATTTGAATTTTGAATCCAACCTGGACTTATAGCATTAACTGTTATCTTTTCTTCGCTTAAGGAAATCGCAAGTGCATGAGTTAAAGATACTATCCCTCCTTTAGATGCAGCATAAGCTTCTGTATTGGGTTCAGACATAAGATACCTAGTAGAGGAAACATTTATTATCCTGCCATAATTGGTACCTTTGTTATATTTTGAAAATTGTTGTGAAGCAAAAAATACACTTCTTAAGTTAACATTAATTACTTCATCCCAATCTTCAATTGTTACCTCATATAATGATTTAAATCTACCTATTCCTGCATTATTAATAAGAATATCTATTTTTTTATATTTTGATATAATGACTTCAAACATCTTTTTAATTTCTTCAACACTCTTTAAATCAATCTTATAGAAAAATGCATTATATCCCTGACTTATACATTCTTTTTCCAAGCTTAAACCATTTTCGATATTGATATCCGCTAGTATAACTGCAGCTCCTGCCTTTAAATATTCTCTACTTATAGCTTTACCAATTCCATTAGCTGCCCCTGTTACTAAAACAACTTTATTAGTATAATTCATCTTCTTCTCCCTCTTTCAATTTTATTAGTATAATCATTTTTTAATAAAAAGAACCTTCTTATAATTTTATTTAGCTTATAAGCCTAGATAAATAACTTTATAATTAAATTTATACTTCTAAAAAGCACAGCACACTAAACAAAAAAGTTTAGTGTGCTATTCATTGACAAAATACTTTTAAAATTGAGTTGTTTTTTACCATCTACTATTTTAGTATAATAAGTTCTGTTATATTCAACAAGAATGCACTTTATTGATATATAGTATCCTATATGATACTGAGGGTTATATAGATTACTATGATATTTACAAATGATAAAAGTAAAAATTTAAAGAAAGTCGCATGTGAAGTCAGAATAATCCGTGGTGTTATAGTAAAAGTAATATTCACTGCACTATTTCATTCTTACATTAATAACTGCTCCTAAAATATTAGCATCATTAGTATACTTACATGGTCTAATCTCTGTGGTAATAGGATTAATGTCAAAGAAATAGTCAGTACATAGCTTAGAAAATTGTTCTTTTAATAATTCAATAAACCATTGTTCCTCTGATATTCCTCCACCTATACAAATGACTTCGGGATTATAAAAAACAGCTATGGTTAATACTTGAACTGACATGTTATATATCCATTCTCTTACTGCCAACGTAGCTATTTCATCTCCAGCTAAATATTTTTTAGTAATTTCCTCTCCATATTTCACTGCATTTTCATCACTGACTTTACTATTATACATTTTAATTAATCCAGTCATGCAAGCATAGTTTCCCTGTCTATCAATAGAGTTGTTTCTAAAATCAATAAATGGTAAGTGATGAAACTCCCCTGCAAATCCATCCTTTCCATAAATAACACCTTCTTTATTGCAAACACATCCTCCAGTGCCTGTCCCAATAATTAAGAACGCTGAACTCTCTGTACTTTTTGCATTACCTATTTTTAGTTCACAAAGACCTGCGGACTTAGCATCATTAATTGTAGCAACCTTTTTATTTGTTCTTTTAAAAACTTCCTCATTAACATTAGTACCATACATTATTTGAACATTAAGTGCAGCATAGGATTTTATATTAGACATTTCATCGATTAACCCTGGTGCACTAATTCCAATGGTATTAACCTTACTTATATCTTTACCCTTTGAGCACAAATAATCATAAAACTCATCTTTAGTGTTAAATTTAATTGTAGGAACCTTCCACTTTTCAATTATATTATATTCCTCATCTACTAAAGCATATTTAATAAAGGTTCCTCCTATATCAATGCCTAAATTATATTTACTCATGTTATTACCTATTTAACCTTTCTATAAAATTCTGAATACCCTTTACATATTTAATGATAGAATAAAACCTCCCAAAACACCACCGACAACTGCTGCAAATATATTAACTATTGATTTTCCTATTTTCCCTCCAGAAACAACTGAAGCTGTAAATATACCTATTGCTGCTGCCCATGCCATATCAATCCAAACTGGCCCTGTTTGTTGAATTAAATGGTTTTCTATTCCATGATTAATTGCCCATATTGTACCTACTATAACTATTGACGCAAAAAAACCTCCAGCTACGCCCCCAACTTTAACCATTCTTCCCCACATCATTCTTATTATAAATGGAAATAAAAATCCTCCACACATTGTGAGTATTGCTGATTTGGTACCCATCATAACACCTCTTTTTATTCCGTAAAGTTAGTAAAGATAAACAACTTCAATTCTTAATCAATTCATGTTAAATAAAATTTAATAGGCATCGAGCCTATTAAATTTTAGCCAGATTTCACTTTGTGAAATGGCAGCAAAATAGCCTCGACATGCAATGCTTTTTCTAGGATATACAAGTTCAATCCTTAGCGAATTTTAGAAAATAGTCTCGGCATTCAATACTTTTTCTAAAATTCTTAATTTAATATGAACTTGTATAGCATGAATTATACATTCAGTTATAAAGTTGTATATCTATATTTAAGAACTCAAGCTGCAAAATTCGAATCATTTTCTTCAATTATTTTTTTGTGCATATCCTTTTCAATTAACCCTACAACTACACCACCTATAACGGCACCAATTGATATACAAATAAATGTTGGTAAGGAACTTACAAATGCACCTACTCCATGAACAAATGTATCTCTCATTACAATACAAATAGCTATTCCTAAACCCATATCAATAAATGCTGCATCCTCTTCATTTTCTATCAATCCCACGTAGTGATTCATAAACCACATAGATCCAGTAAGAACAAATGCTGCAATCCATCCTCCAATAATACCAAAACTATTTGTAAAAATGCTCCATCCAGTATTAAGAACTATTCCTGATATAGAGAATCCAAGCATACCTCTTAAAAATTTCACAAAATCCTCCCCTTTTATAAGCTACCGATCTCTTAAAACTATTTGATATATCAGTATTTTAGTTGCATTCTCTAGTAGTAAATAATTTCATGTCTTAGTCAACTTAGTTACGAAGTTGTTTATCTATAACTTATTTTTAATATTCTAAATCTTTACCATTTGTAGCAATTACTTTCTTGAACCATTCAAAACTCTTTTTCCTATACCTCTTTAAATCTTTTAAATCTGTTTCATCACGATTTACATATATAAATCCATATCGTTTTTTCATTTCACCCTGAGAACTTAAGATATCAGTTGAACCCCACGTTAAATAGCCAATAACCTCTACTCCCTCTTCCATAGATAACTTCATTTGTTCAATGTGTTGTTTTAGGTACTCCATACGATAGTCATCTTCAACCGTATAGTTTTCATTTAATTCTTCTTGAACCCCAATTCCATTTTCCGTAATAAATATAGGAGTTTTATAACGTGCATAAATGTCATTTAATGCTATTCTTAAACCTATTGGATCAATAGCCCAACCCCATTCATTTATCTTTAGATAAGGATTAGTTGTTATACCTGGAATTATTGATTTTTCTGATTCATCTGTATACTTAACAACTTTGCTTTGATAATAACTAAACGTTAAATAGTCTACTGTATTTTCTTTGAGTAATTCAACATGACCTTTTTCAAATACTGGCATAATATTTTTATTAGTTAACTTATGTGTAATAGATGCTGGATACTCACCTTTTGCATATACATCAAAATAAAGATCATTAAAAAGTTCTTTTACTTGTTGATTTGCTAATACATCTTCTGGTTTACATGTTGCAGGATATGTTGTAAGGTATGTTACCATTCCACCCATTTTAGCGTCTGGAGCTAAATCATGTAGGGCTTTTGTAGCTTTAGCGTGAGCAATAAATGCATTATGACATACTTGAAATATTAACCCAACCTCCCTCTTTTAGATAAACACAACCTTTAGAGAGATGTTGGGTTAAATAACTAACTAAATATTTAAATTATACATCTATGCTGCTTCAGCTTCTTGTTCTTGTTGTAAATTAATAGAATCTTGTTTCTTAAAGAATGGGAAGTATATTGCTGTAGCCATTGCTATTATAATTATTTGCAACAACGCAGCTCTCCATCCGCCAACAATAAAACCTGATATTACTGCCGGTGTAGTCCATGGTACCTGTACTCCTGCGAAAGGTGCAACTAATCCCATCTTTATAGAAAAATAAGTAAGTAAAGCTGAACAAGTTGGTGCTGCTATAAATGGAACAAACATAATTGGATTCATTACTATAGGGAATCCAAATATAACAGGCTCATTGATATTGAAAAGACCTGGTATTAATGCCATTTTACCCAAGCTCTTAGATTGTGCTGATCTTCCAACAAGAAGCATTGCAAGCACAAGTCCTAAAGTTAATCCTGAACCTCCAAAGATTAAAAATTGATCTTGAAATTGTTGTGTTACTATATGTGCTCCATTTGCAACGGATAAACTACCTGTTTGACTAAGCATTTCTTGATTAGACAATAAGTTTGCAAGTAATAATGATTGCATTACACCACCAATTAAGTTTGAACCATGCACCCCAAACCACCAAAAAAATGGAATAAGTGCTCCAATAACCAATGCTCCTGCTAAAGAATCTGTCGCTCCTTGTAATGGAGTTTGTAATACTGTATATATCCATTCAATAAATGTTTGGTTTGCTGCTACTTTAAATAAAATATAAACTAAAAATGCACAAAATATAACCGCAGCCCCTGGTATTAAAGTTGTAAATGCATTAGCAACCCCTTGAGGTACACTTTCTGGCATCTTGATTTTTATATTGTTATTTAAAAACCATGAATACACAGCTCCTACAAATAAACCTATAAGTATAGCAGTAACTAAACCTTTACCACCAGTCCAATCTTTTGGTATAACGTTCGCAATAGTAACACCACTTTTACTGTCTGTAACAAATGCATTAGTAGTAGTTAAAAAACATACCAAAGCCATTACAGCAGCTCCCAGCGGTTCATGACCTTCATTTTTAACGTAAGTGTAAGCTATGCCCATAGTAGCAACTATAGCCATAATATTAAATGTTGCTCCATAAACTTGAAATAAAGGATCTGTCCAACCTGGACCAAAAACACTTGCCATCCAATTGTTAAAAGCAGGTATAGGTAATTGTGCTAATAATAAATACGCTGCACCAATTATTGATAGCGGCATTATAAACAGTAAACCATCCTTAAGTGCTATAAGTCCCTTCATATTCACAAATTTCATTACCGCTGGTATTACTTTCTCACTAATTTTTTGTGTTCCCCCCATAAGTATCCCCCTCATCACAAATTATATTGTAGTTATATAATTACCTGTAACTATATATTTTCTCCTCTTTCTTCAATAACCTTTTTGTACCAATGACCAGATAACTTTATCTTTCTATTTAAATTATTTTTATGATCCACATAAATAAATCCATATTGCTTTTTATATCCATTTAACCAACTTAGTAAGTCCATTGCTGACCATGCATAGTAACCTTTAACATTAATACCTTCAGCTACTGCATATTTAAGCGCCCTTAGGTGTTCTTCAATATACTTTATTCTAGGTACATCTACTATTTCATCATCAATAATTGGATCTTCATCGCCTAAACCATTTTCTGTAATATAAATTTTTATATCACCATAATCAGCTTTAAGCATTCTTAAACCTTCTAAGAAACCGCTTGGTGAAATCTCCCATCCCCATTTAGTATAAACTTTGTCATCCATCTTAACTGTTTTATACACACCATCAAAAGATGCATTTCCAGGTGCTCCAGTGGAATCTTCCCTTGATTTTTCTTTTACTTCGAACACATCATTTTTCATAACCCTTTGTGGTTGATAATAGTTTAATCCAACAAAATCATTTTTAGGAGCTGCTGATTTTATTACATTCAACTCAGCTTCTGTCCAATCTGGAGTCCAATCTTTTTCGATTAATTGTTTAACAACATACTCAGGATATTGTCCCTTTAATACTGGGTCATAATACCAAGCAGTATTATACTGATTTGCATGATAAGTTGCCTGTTCATTTTCCGGATTATCATCTATACTAAATGCTGGTGAAAATACATGGGTAATACCTATTTCACCAAATTGTCTTAAGCTTTTATAATCTTCTACTGCTCTAGCATGTGCAGTAAATACATTATGTGTTGCTTGAAAATATTTTTTAGGATCATTTTTAATTCCTGGTGGATGTGCCCCAGCTAAATATCCTAAGCCACAAAAAACAATTGTTTCATTAAAAGTAATCCAGTGCTTTACTCTATCTCCAAATGCTTCAAAGCATACATTTGCATATTTTACAAAGGCATCAACGGTTCTTTTGCTTGTCCATCCACCACATTCTTCTAAATTCTGTGGTAAATCCCAATGATATAATGTAACAAAAGGAACAATTCCATACTTTAAACATTCATCTATTAAATTATTGTAAAACTCTATTCCTTTTGGATTTATTTCACCATCTCCATCTGGAATTATTCTTGGCCATGCAATAGAGAATCTATAGGATTCTAGTCCAATTTCAGCCATAAGCTTAATGTCTTCCTTGTATCTATGGTAATGATCTACTGCTACATCACCATTAGTTCCTTCGAAAGTCTTTCCAGGGATTTTTGAAAATACATCCCAGTTTGAGATCCCTTTTCCATCCTCATTCCATGCACCTTCTACTTGATAAGACGCTGAAGCAGCACCCAATAGAAAATCTTTTGCAAACTTCATTTTTACCTCCCCTTTAGTATAAAACTATACTATCTATTAATAATTTTGTTATCTAACGAAGCTTCATAAAATTTACAATTTATTATTATTTCATATAATACCTTTAATTATTATTTTCTATACTAATTAATATGAGTAGCAAGTTCTCACAGTATAAATTTCAAAGTCCACAAGAAGTAATTTAACATTTAATATATTTATATTTCTTCTCCATTAGATGAAATAACCTTCTTATACCAATCAAATGATTTCTTCCTAGATCTTTCTAATGTTCCATTTCCCTCATTATCCTTATCTACGTAAATAAATCCATAACGTTTTTTCATTTCTCCTGTTGTAAATGATACTAAATCAATGCATCCCCATGGAGTATATCCCATTAAATCAACACCATCTAATTCAATAGCTTTTTCCATTTCTTTAATATGTGCTCTTAAATAATCGATTCTGTATTCATCATTACATGAGCCATCTTCTTCCTTAACATCAATAGCACCAAATCCATTTTCTACAATAAACAAAGGTAATTCGTATCTTTCATATAAAACATTTAAAGAATATCTCAGTCCAACTGGGTCAATTTGCCATCCCCAATCACTTGCTTTGACATATGGATTCTTAACGCTGGCACTTAATCCCACAACTGAATTTTCATCAAGAGCATTAACACCTGATTTAACAGCATCAGACATATAATAACTGAAACCTAAGTAATCTACAGTTCCTTCAGCTAATATTTGAGTATCTTGCGATTCCATTTTTATGTTGTATCCTTTTCTAGCCCATTCTTTCAAAGCATATGATGAGTAGTGACCTCTGCAGTGAACATCAGCAAAGAAATAACGATCATGCATTGATTCAACTTGAAGCATCATATCATCTGGGTTACAAGAGAAAGGATAAATCGGAACGAATGAACACATACATCCGATCTTGAAATCAGGATTTATTTCGTGACCTTTCTTAACAACTAATGCACTTGCAACTAATTCATGGTGAACAGCTTGGTACATAACTTCTTCCCTGTTTTCACCTTCTTCAAAAAGTACGCCTGAACAAGTCCATGCAAATAATCCGTTAGCAGTATTTTTTTGGTTATTTATTTCGTTGAATGTCATCCAATACTTTACTTTGTTTTTATAACGTTCCATTACTGTAGTTGCATAGCGTACAAAGAAGTCAATAACTTTACGATTACGCCATCCACCATATTCTTTAGCTAAATGATATGGCATTTCAAAATGGCTTAATGTAATAACAGGCTCAATTCCATACTTTAACAATTCATCAAACATATCATCATAAAATTGTAACCCCTCTTCATTAGGTTCTAATTCATCACCTTTAGGGAAAATACGTGTCCATGCGATACTTGTTCTAAAACATTTAAAACCCATTTCTGCAAATAAAGCGATATCTTCTTTATAATGTCCATAAAAATCAATTGCTTCATGGTTAGGATAATTTTCACCTTGAACTATTCCATCAGTAATAACTCTTGGCACACCATGCGCCCCAGCAGTCATCACATCTGCTACACTAGGACCTTTTCCACCTTTATTCCATCCACCTTCTAATTGATGAGCAGCAACTGCCCCACCCCATAAGAAATCCTTATTAAAAGCCATAAACTCTCCTCCTAATTTAAAATATAAAAGTAATCATTCTTTAAATTATCTCATTAGATATTATTTAAGTATTAATATACGACGGCAGCTAATGTGCATTGAAAGTTTCTTAGTAGAGCTTTACTTTTTACACATGCTGCCATTAAATTTTGTTTTTATTCTTAACTATTTACCAGCCAATTTTAATGCAAAGGCTAAAACCTTTTCACCATTCATCATTCCATAATCAACTGTTGGAATCACAGCAACTGGAACTCCCTTTTCATCACATACCTTCTTTGCCTTTGGAAGTATATATCCAACTTGAGGTCCAAGTAACGCTACATTAAGTCCATCTAAATGTTTTGCCATTTGAGACTCTGGGTGAGCATCTATTTCTACCTCTATCCCCTTAACCTCAGCAGCCTTTCTCATTTTTGAAACTAACATACTAGTTGACATACCTGCAGCACAAAATAATGCAATTTTAGTCATATTATTTCCTCCCAACTTATATTTAATATTTTAAACTTTTATTTTTTTTACTAAAGAACACTTGATTTAATTTTTATTTGTTATATTAATTTGTTGCAATTTATTTTATTAAACTGTCATTCAATTCTTCTTTGTTTGACAGACATTTTACAATTTTAGTTAATTCAATAATCTCACTAATAAGGTTTTTCTCTGACATTGATGTCATTAAATGATCCTGTGCATGTACAAATAAAATTGAAACTTCTGTTTTATCTCCTGAAGCTTCTTTTTGTAATAATGATGTTTGTATATCATGAGCTTTGCCAATTGCATCATTAGCTTTCTCCATTAAAACCTCTACTTCATCAAATTCTCCATCCTTTGCTTTACTAAGTGCCTCATAAGCAAAAGCTTTAGCCTCTCCTGAATGTATAATTATGTTCATTACTATTTCTTCTAGATTCATTTTTACTGCCTCCCTAAATTCTATAAACTATTATATTTAAATTGTATTTTACACTAATTATTTATAGCAATTTCTGTGCCAAAACACTAATCAGTATACGTTTACTGTAATTATAGGGTAAACATCGCTAAACACCTTCGAAGTGTTTTTTAAAACATAGTAGTGTTTCGTTTAAACCTTCTTAGTGTTTTAATATTTTAATTAAAACATCTTAGTGTTTTAAAGGTTTAATTGAAACACTATATACTATACCTTAATAAATGTTATTGTATTTAACTATATTATTTATTAAATCAATATCAGATGATTGACGTTATCTAATTAATAATATATCGTTCTTTTAATTTTATTTAATAAAATCTACGTCTCTTAATATAAATTTATTTATAGCCTTTGCCACGCCTTCATTATCATTTAAATCTGTTACATAACCTGCTTTTTCCTTCACTATATCTATAGCATTTCCCATAGCTATTCCAAGACCAGCATACTCTATCATAGATAAATCATTTTCACTATCTCCTATAGTTATTACCTCTTCGTTTTTTAGATTATAATAGTTTGTCAAAATTTCTACAGCTCTTCCCTTAGAAACCCCTTTACATGTAATTTCAATATTATATTTTGACGAACTTACAACTTCAATATCTTTTATATTTTTAAGTTCACTTCTAATTTTTCTTAATTTATCTTCATTTTTATGATAAACTTCGCATTTAACTATGTTATTTTTTTCTCTATGCAAGATATTACTCCACTTATTGCTAAAACATATATATTCTAATTCTATTTTCTTACTCATTAGTCCCCTTAATTTAGCAGTGTAGTAATAACTAATAACTAAAAGATTTCCGCAGTATAATCTATGTGGAGTATAAAAAACAGGAGCTACATTATATTTGGTACAAATATTTAATATTTTTATAGATAAGCTTTCGTCAAGAACACTCTTATAAATAACCTCATCCTCATCTTTTTCTTTTATAACAGCTCCATTTGATGCAATAACTGGAGATCTTACCCCTATAAGATTAGAATAATGTTCAGCATCGGTATATATTCTACCAGTACTTATGACAATGTGAACTCCCTTATCATGTGTTTTCCTTAGAATTTCTTTCGTATATTCAGTAACTTTATGTCTACTATTTAAAAGTGTACCATCCATATCAATACAAACTAATTTATACTCCATGAATACTCTCCTACCTTTTATTTTCCACCCAATAATAAATACGCAAAAATATGCTGAAATTAAGACTATCACTCATGTATGTGATAGTCTCTGCTTATTACAATATTTAATATTATTATATTTTACTATAAAAACCTTTTCAATCACGATAAATCGAAACTGTATTAACACAGTTAGAAGATTTGTTACTATAAAAACTGCTTATGCATAATTAGTTAAACGTACAAAAAGTACAATTCTAATCTTTAATACTCTTCTTCTCCTCCTTTTTTCATATTGCCTATTTTATATATCAATATTATAAGTGCAAATATAAAAGTTATTATATTTGCTACTATAATTGCAATATCTTTTATAAATAAACCGTAAGATACCCAAAGTAATACCCCTGTTGTAAACATAGAATACATCCCAAATGATATTCCAGAAGTATCCTTTGTTTTTATTGTTTTTACTGCTTGTGGAATAAATGAAGACGTAGTAAGTATAGCAGCAATTATGCATAAAATTTTAAATAACATTTCTTTTCTCCTTACATAAATAATTTTATTATTTGTTTACAGTATCATTTAAATCACATTCATTTTTATGCTAAAGGTAAGCAACTTAAATCTTTAATCAATTGAGTTATGAAGTTGTTTATCTGTATCACTTCATAAAATTACACTTGAAATATTAACCCAACATTTCTCTTTGAAGTAATATAGCCTTTAGAGAAATGTTGGGTTGAAAAACTAAATATTTAAATTATGCTTCTAATGATGCTGCTACTTCTAACTCAGCTTGTTGTTCTTGTTCTAAATTCATAGCATCTTGTTTCTTAAAGAATGGGAAGTATATTGCTGCAGACATTGCTATTATAACTATTTGTAATAACGCAGCTTTCCATCCTCCAATAATAAAACCTGATATTACTGCTGGTGTAGTCCAAGGAACCTGTACTCCTGCGAAAGGTCCAACTAACCCCATTTTTACTGTAAAATAAGTAAGTAAAGCTGAACAAGTTGGTGCTGCTATAAATGGAATAAACATAAGTGGATTCATTACTATAGGGAATCCAAATATAACAGGCTCATTAATATTGAAAAGACCTGGTATTAAAGCCATTTTACCTAAACTCTTAGATTGCGCTGATTTTCCAGCAAATATCATTGCAAGCACAAGTCCAAAAGTTAATCCTGAACCTCCAAAGGTTAAAAATTGATCTTGGAACTGCTGAGTTACTACGTGTGCTCCATTTGCAACTGATAAACTACCTGTTTGGCTAAGCATTTCTTGATTAGCTAATAGGTTTGCAAGTAATAATGATTGCATTACACCACCAATAAGAGATGAACCATGTACACCAAACCACCAGAAGAATGGAATAAGTGCTCCGATAACCAATGCTCCTGCTAAAGAATCTGTCGCTCCTTGTAATGGAGTCTGTAATACTAAATATATCCATTCAATAAATGTTTTGTGTGCTACTACTTTAAATAAAATGTAAACTAAAAATGAACAAAATATAACTGCAGCACCTGGTATTAAAGTTGTAAATGCATTAGCAACACCCTGAGGTACACTTTCTGGCATCTTGATTTTTATATTGTTATTTAAAAACCATGAATAAACAGCTCCTACAAATAAACCTATAAGTATAGCAGTAACCAAACCTTGACCGCCAGTCCACTCTTTTGGAATTACATTTGTAATAGTAACACCACTTTTACTATCTGTAACAAATGCATTAGTAGTAGTTAAAAAACATACCAAAGCCATTACAGCAGCTCCTAGCGGCTCATGACCTTCATTTTTAACATAAGTGTAAGCTATACCCATTGTAGCAACTATAGCCATTATATTAAAAGTTGCTCCATACACTTGAAACAAAGGGTCTGTCCAACCTGGACCAAAAACACTTGCCATCCAATTGTTAAAAGCAGGTATAGGTAATTGTGCTAACAATAAATATATTGCACCAATTATTGATAGCGGCATTATAAACATTAAACCATCTTTAAGTGCTATGAGTCCTTTCATATTGACAAATTTCATTACCGCCGGTATTACTTTCTCACTAATTTTTTGTGATTCTCCCATACTATAGTCCTCCTCATAAATTTAGTAATTTCGTATAATTACAATATAACAGTTTGTAAACCTTTACTCGAAACTGAATACATTCTTATCTTTCTTCAATAACCTTGTTATAGATACACAACTTTATAACTGAATTTATAATTCATGAAAAAGCATTGCATATCGAGCTATTTGCCACCATTTGATAATGTGAAATCTGCGTCAAATTTAATAGGTTTCATGCCTACTAAATTTTACTTAACATGTATTATTTAAAAATTAAGTTTGTGTATCTTTATACCAATAACTAAATAAGCTTATCTTTCTACTGAAATTATTTCTGTAATATTATAGAACTATATAATACCTTTTATGAAAATTTATATACCTATTACTAGGGAGCTATGTTTATAGAAAATTCTTTTTAAAAGCTTTTACTTTTGACATATGCTCCCTTAGTTTTTAGCTTTTATACTATTAATTATTTGCCAGCTAATTTTAATGCAAATGCTAAAACCTTTTCACCATTCATCATTCCATAATCAACTGTTGGAATTACAGCAACTGGAACTCCCTTTTCATCACATGCCTTCTTTGCCTTTGGAAGCATATATCCAACCTGCGGCCCAAGTAAAGCTACATTAAGTCCGTCTAAATGTTTTGCCATTTGAGCCTCTGGATGAGCATCTATTTCTACTTCCATCCCCTTAGCTTCAGCAGCCTTTCTCATTTTTGAAACTAACATACTAGTTGACATACCTGCAGCACAAAATAATGCAATTTTAATCATATTATTTCCTCCCTACTTATCTTTAATATTTTAAATTTTTATTTTTTTACTAACTAATATTTGGTTTATTTTTTATTGCTATATTAATTTGTTGCAATTTCTTTTATTAAACTGTCATTCACTTCTGCTTTGTTTGATAAAAGTTTTACAGTTTTAGTTAATTCAATAATCTCATTAATGAGATTTTTTTCTGACATTGATGTCATTAAATGATCCTGTGCATGTACAAATAAAATTGAAACTTCTGTTTTATCTCCTGAAGCTTCTTTTTGTAGCAATGATGTTTGTATATCATGAGCTTTGCCAATTGCATCATTAGCTTTCTCCATTAAAACCTCTACTTCATCAAATTCTCCATTCTTTGCTTTACTAAGTGCCTCATAAGCAAAAGCTTTAGCCTCTCCTGAATATATAATTATATTCATTACTATTTCTTCTAAATTCATTTTTCTACCTCCCATAAAATTTGTTTATTATATATTTGAACTGCGTTTTACATTAATATTATATAGCAACTTTCATGCCAAAACACTGCCAAGTATACGTTTACTGAATTTATAGCAGAAATACTTGCAGTAACTTCCAGAGTGTTTCTTAAAACACCTTGGTGTTTCGACTAAAATGCCTTAGTGTTTTAACTCTTTAGTTGAAATAACATAGTGTTTCAATATTTAAATCAAAACACTATATAGTATAAATTCAATAAATACTATATAATAAAGTTAAATTTTAATTTTATTTGCTGTATGGAGGGTATTAAATGAATAGGAAGGACTTAATATATAATAAGTTAGTAGAAATATCTGAAGACAAGGGTATTGATGCACAAACCTTATCATCAATCTTAAATATTAGTAGAGCGAATGTTAGTCATGAATTAAATAAGCTTTATAAAGAAGGTAAGGTCTATAAATCTTCTGGACGCCCGGTTTTATTCTTTGTATCAAATAATACAAATAATGTGAACACTGCAACTAAAGAATCACAATTAGATGATTTAGTAAAGAACAATATTAGTTTAAAACATTCAGTAGAACAAGCCAAAGCAGCAATATTATATCCGCCAAAGGGAATGAATTGTTTAATATTAGGAGATACTGGAGTAGGAAAATCTATGTTTGCTTCATTGATGCATGATTACGCTGTAGAAATGGGAGTAAAAACAAATGATTCACCCTTTATAACTTTTAATTGTGCAGACTATAGCAATAATCCTCAACTTCTTACATCTCAACTTTTTGGTGTAAAGAAGGGAGCTTATACTGGTGCAGAAGCAGATAAAGTTGGATTAATAGAAAAAGCTAATGGTGGTATACTTTTTTTAGATGAAGTCCATAGACTTCCCCCTGAAGGACAAGAAGCTCTTTTTATATTCCTTGATACCAATTCTTTTAGACGAATGGGCGATTCTGAAACCAGAAAATCAGATGTACTTATAATTTCAGCTACTACAGAAAATCCAAACTCCGCATTATTGAAAACATTTACTAGAAGAATTCCTATTACTATAACAATTCCTTCTCTTAAGGACAGAACTTTAGAAGAAAGACTTCATTTAATAAAAAACTTTTTTAAACACGAAAGTATTCGAATAAATAAAGATATATATGTATCTTTAAATACAATGAGAGCACTTTTATCCTATGATTGCCCTAGTAATATTGGACAACTTAAAAGTGATGTTCAGCTTGTTTGTGCCAAAGCTTATTCAGAATTCCTAACAAATATAAAATATGATGTAAGAATAAATAGCAGAAATCTTCCTCATTATATTAAAGAAGGACTTTATAAAGAAAAAGAACATAGAATATTATGGAATAAACTAGTAAGTGAAGACATAGAGTATTTTAAGTTTTCTAGCTCAAATGAACACAATGAGTATTCTGATAAAAATGATAAAAATAACTGTATATATGAAATTATTGAACAAAAACTAGAAAAATTAAAATCTAAAGGTATTTCAGATATTGATATAGAAAGTATTTTAGAGAAAGATATCGCAAGATATTTTGAAAAATGTATTAGTGGAGTTTCAGAAGAAGTAAATAAAAAAAGTCTATTGAACATCTTAGGTGAAGATGTACTAGATTTTGTTGATAAAGTGGTATACTCCATGGTTACATCATTAAAAAGAAACTTAAGTCACAACGTATACACAGCTATCGCTTTACATATTAATACTTTAATTGAAAGAGTAAATACAAATAAAGCTATAGTGAATCCTCAACTAAATAAAATCAAAGAGTTATATCCTGAAGAATTCAAGGTAGCTCTTGAGGCTAAAACACTAATTGAAGAATACCTACACCATCCTATTCCTGAAGATGAAGCAGGTTATTTAACAATATTTCTTCTTCCTGAAGAACAATATAACCCTAAAGGTCTAGACAAGGTAAAGATATTGATCATTGCTCATGGCCAATCAACTGCAACCTCCATGGCTGAAGTTGCAAATAAACTTTTAGGAGAAAACTATGTAATTGGTATTAATTCTCCTATAGAAATAATGCCTTCTAAAGTATTAGATGAACTAAAAAAAGTAGTTAAGCAGAACTTTAGTACTAGCGGATACCTCTTACTTGTAGATATGGGATCACTGACTACTTTTGCAGATATAATAGAAAAAGAATTTAAGGTTCCAGTAAAAGTTATTCCTCTAGCTTCTACTTTACATGTAATTGAAGCTACTAGAAAAGCACTCTTAGGTTTTTCCTTAGAAAACATTTATAAAGATGTACTTTCAGTGAATTCATATATGGATATAAACAGAAACGTTAAAGAACAAGGTACTGATAATAAAAAAATTGCAATAATAACTGCATGTTTAACTGGTGAAGGTGCTTCTGTAGCTGTTAAAAGTTTTTTAACTAACAATCTTAAATATGATAATGATTTATTTGAAATTATTCCTCTTAATTGTTTAGATAAGAATTACTTCAAAGAAAAGCTACTAAAAATACAAGAAGAAAAAGAAATTTTATTTATTGTTTCTTCATTTTCTATTAATTTAGATATAAAGCAATATAATATTTATGATGTACTAAGCATGAAAGTATTAAGTGAATTACAGGAAATTGTAGATACAAAATCTGCTCTACTAAAAATGGGATCTATTCTTAAAGAAAACATAGATAACTTTAATGGTGAAGAACTTTACAACGATATTATTCATGTTCTAAATAGAATACAGGCTAAATTATCTATTGAATTAAGTGATGGAAAACTTATAGGGTTAATTCTTCACTTAGCTTTTATGATAAGTAAATTAAAAAAGGGAAAAGCTTCAATTGAGTACCCAGATAAAGATGAATTTATAAGCAAAAATAACTATATATATCAAGTCATTAGGGAACATTTTATCTTCTTATATAATAAATATTTTGTTGAGATATCAGATAATGAAATTTGTTATGTAATAAACTTTTTTTTACATTAATAAAAACCCTATAGAATAGACTTTTTTAAAGTGTCTACTCTATAGGGTACATTTTATATCTTACTCTATTGAGGGTGCTTTTTATTATTGTCGTAATTATCTATAAGTTTGCATTAAACTTTGTATAAAAATCTATAGGTTTAAATATAATACCAATGTTAAACATTCATTGATAACTGCATATATGAGGTTGTAGGGAAAATATTAAAACTGCACGTCCTAGTTATTCTTATAATACTACTGAAAAGTAACTTTTAAATTGTACTTTTTACTAGTGCTGTACACGCCATTATAGCCTTTAACTAATATATAATAGATTCCTGTATACTTAGCAACATAACGTATACTTTCAGAAAAAGTAAATATTTTTTTTGACTTAGCTAGTAATGTACCATTACTGTCGTATAAATATAAATCATAATCCTTGGGTAAGTTAGTTAACTTTATGCTTATTTTATTTTCATTATTTGCAAAAAACTTATAATAATCTATATCATTTGAAGATGAAATATAAGAACTATATATATTTCCTGAAGTGATTAAATAGGCTTGAGATATCATATTATTAGGCTCATAGGCATCGCTAATGGCTATGATACCAACAGAGTCAAATGCATTACTTACTACATTTACCTCTTCACTAGATGAACCATACAAGTCTGAAGCTGATTGAATTAAAGCATTTCTTGCAGCAATAAAATCAGAATTAGATGTCAAATAATTAGTTAAAGCTCTATAATAAATCATTGCTGTTTTACTACAACCAATAGACTGTAAAATCAAATAAGCTGCTTTATTTGGTATTCCACTGTTTATATGCACTCCACCATTATCTGAATTAGTATTTACATATCCACTCATATGATCTGGTTGGTCATAAAGTTTTGGATTTGCAAGGCTTCTTAGTGCATCCCCTGATATATTTGGAGTATAAACCTCCTCTCCAATAACCCAGTCAGTGGCATCAAACGCCCAATCTCCTCCACTTCTAACATCATATTTGTAATAAGTTTTTACTAAAATCCCAAATACATCAGATATTGATTCATTTAAAGCTCCAGACTGATCTTTATAGTTTAAGTTTGCTGTATAATCTGTTACTCCATGCGTTAGTTCATGGCCAATAATATCTAAGCCTCCACTTAAATAAGTGAATTCACGTCCATCTCCATCTCCATAAACCATTTGATTGCCATCCCAAAAAGCATTATTATAAGCATTCCCATAATGGGTAGTGGAAATTATATTCATTCCTTTATTGTCTATACTATCTCTATTAAATAAATCTTTATAGAAATCATAAACTACACCAGTATAATAATGAGCACTAACAGGAGCTTTAAATTTTTCAGTGATAAAGCTATTAGTGCTATTTTCAACTATAATTCCAGGCTCAATACTTTGATTTTCAGCAGTATAAGTTTTTATACTCCCACTCATAGGTTTCGAAGTATCTATCATTTGATAAGAATTTAATGAAAGATATAGATTAAGAGTCTTTATACTTCCATCTACTGCTATTCCACTGCCAGTAGCAGGTCCATCATACCTTATATTGCTTATGGTATCTAAAACCATTCCGGAACTAACTTCAATTAAGATATCCCAATTAGCTATCTCAGGTTCAGAGTATTGTATATTTACTTTGTAAACTTCGTGAGCCATATTATTCATTATCACTACCTGCTTGTCTACCCTAGGCTTAAATCTTAGACTAACGTAATTAAACTGACTCTTTGCTATTTCAATTGCGTCTTGTTCTGTAATATTACTATCTTCCAAATAAGTTACACTTCTAATACCATTTACTACTGATCCCACTATACTTTTAATGATACCGTTCTCATCAAAATGTAATACTAGTTCTTTTCCACTTACTATACTACCATTTATCAATTGGTTTACTGTAAACTTAGTATATCCTAGTTGATCCTTTTCCATATTTATTACAACGAAGTTATTTATACTTTCTGAAAGTCCAAATATAGCTTTATTTTCCTCAAGATAATCAAGTACACTGCTTTCATTAATCTCCTTCATGTCAGACAGTCTTCCACATATAAATACCTGAAGTCCATTATTTTCATGGAAATCAATCTTTAAATCTCCACCACTTAATTTCTGAAGTTTCAAAATAACCTTATCTTTTTCGCTTAGTTCTTGTGAACAATCTTTATTTTTTTTTATAAAATTAATTAGAAGATTAAATAACTTTGACGATAATTTTATTTTCATAATATTTCTCCATCGTTAATTATTTTTTAATCTATTAGTAAAAACACTGCTATCATTTTAATCTACAAATAACCGCCTACTTACTTATATTTATGCTGCAAAATACAAAATGTTAAAGGTTATGTCGAAAAATAAGCAAAAGAGCCACACTAAGCAGCAATTGCTCAATATGGCTCTATTACTTAAGAACTTTTAAGTTTTTAGTATTCATAACTATTAGCATTTTCACATATTGTTATTTTTATCCTACCATTATCAATTACCTTCTTATACGAACATAAAAATTCATTTAGCTCAACATCTTTAAGATCAATTTTTGTAGCACTTTTTAATAGTATATTCTCTCTATCAATTATTATATCTAAAGAGTTTGTATCATTTTTTATATAATAAGTAGTTACGTTCTTTATACTAATTCTATCTTTATATTTTTCATTGAAACTCATGGTTTTTCTCACATTTTCATAGCTTTCTAAATTCTGATTTAATCCTATTGATTTAAGATCAATCCCTAATGTCTTCATTTGGCTCTCCAAGCTATTTAAATCTAATCCATACCTCTCCATAAGTTTGCTTTGTATATTAAATAACTTTTCTTGAGAAATATTGTTTTCTTCCATATACTTTAGAATAGCTTTTGAAAAATCACTAATGGATAATTGACCTTGAGCTACAGAATAATAGAGATTGTAGGTATACTGCTCGAACTTATCTACATCCTTATCTTTAGCTTTATTTTTTAAGTCATTAAAATCAATTATTCTATCGTCCATACTATACTTCTCCTGTTTTCAACTACCTTGCATTTTTCTATTTTAATTATAACAAAAATATATAAAAAATATAAATAGAGTTTTCAATTTAAAGTTCTTTATTTTTATTTTTTTGCTTTTTGAACTTTAACTTTTTTTCCTTTTATTGTTGCGTCTTTAAGTGCATTTAATACTATACTTCCTTTTTTGCCAAGTATATCAACATAAGAGAAATTATCTTGAATGTCAATAACCCCTACATCCTCAGCATTAATACCTTCAATGCTTGTAATTGCCCCAACAATATCTCCTACTCTAATCTTCTTCTTCTTTCCAGCATTAATATGTATTTTTGTAATTTCCCTATTTAATTCAGTGCTCTTTATACTCTTTGGTTTAGGTTTATTTTTAACTATTTCATTAAAAATCTTTTTCCCCTGTTCAACCTCTTCCTCTGAAGGAGCTTCTCTCTTTGGTATCTTATAATTCACATATTCCTCAATACCAGTAAAAAGCCTATATTCATAAGGAACTACAAAAGTTATTGCTATTCCCTTATTGCCTGCTCTTCCTGTTCTCCCAATCCTATGAACATAACTTTCCTTTTCTACTGGTACGTCATAATTTATAACATGAGTTATATCCTCTATATGAATCCCTCTTGCTGCTACATCCGTAGCAACTAGAAAACGAAATTCCCCTCTCTTAAAACGCTCTATTGTATCTAATCTATCCTTTTGTTCCATCCCACCATGTAATCCACTACACAAATATCCATTATTCTTCATCTTCTGAGTTAAATTATCAACCCCATCCTTAGTACTACAGAATATAATACAACTATCTGGTCTCTCAGTATAAATTAGTTTATTTAGTAGACTAAACTTTTTATTTTCTTCAACATCATAATAAAATTGCTGAATTTTTTCTGTAGTAAGATTTTTAGGGTTAATTTCTATCTTTATAGGATTAATTATGTATTGATTAGATAACCTTTCGATTTCTTCTGGCATAGTTGCTGAAAATAACATTGTTACCCTATCACTAGGTAAAGCTTTTATTACTGCCTCAACCTGGTCGATAAAACCCATATTTAGCATTTCATCTGCTTCATCTATAACAAGATATTTTATATCACCTAAATCCACATTTCCTCTCTCTATGTGGTCTAACGTTCTCCCTGGAGTACCAACAATAATATGAACCCTCTGTCTTAGTTCTCTTATCTGAACGCTCATAGGTTGTTTACCGAAAACAGCAGCACACCTTATTCTCTTAAACCTCCCTATATTTGAAATATCTTCTTTTACCTGCACAGCTAATTCTCTTGTTGGCGTAAGAACTAAAACTTGTGGAGTTCTATTTTCTATTTCTATTTTTTCACAAATAGGAATTCCAAATGCTGCGGTCTTTCCACTTCCAGTTTGTGATTTTACTATAATATCCTTATCTTCAAGAACAACAGGAATAACCTTCTTTTGTACGTCTGATGGTGTTTTATATCCTAGCTTATCCAATGCTCTTAATATTTCTTCACTCAAGCCCAAATTATTAAAATCTATTTTATTCATAAAATATGTACCTCTTATTACTATTTTTATTATTATAGACAAACAAGTTAAATCATCAATAAATTGCAGTAGAATAATTCTTTTTTAAACTTTAAATTCAATTATGCACTTATATATCTATATAATCTACCTTAACTAAGTTTTTTATAAAGTTAAATTATTTTAAATTAGTCACATTTGTCCTACTATCGGAAGAATTTATATTAAATTTCAGCCAGATTTCACTTTGTCAAATGGCAACAAATAAAAAAGAGATTACACATAACGTAATTTAAGTTTATGTGCAATCCCAATAAAGTAAATTCATATCGGATATGTATGAATCATTAATTATGACTTAATCACTGGCATGACATTATATGAAGTAAATTATATTTTCGCTTTCTGTCTTATATTTATTAACTAAATCTTCTAAGGTAATAGCATCGAAATAATTATTTATATTTTCATTAATAATACTCCATAGATTTTCGTTAATACACTTTTCTAACTTATCCGCGGGAGTTGCTTTTTTTATATCTACCAAACCTAGCTCTCCCTCTAAAATCCTTAATATTTCTCCAATAGTTATATCACTTATAGGTTTTGATAATGTATAGCCACCTTGAGCGCCTTTTCTTCCTATTACCAAACCATTCTTTCTTAGCACTGAAAATATTTGTTCCAAATAACCTTCTGAAATATTTTGTCTTTCAGATATACTTTTTAACGTTATTACTTCAGAATTTGCATACATTGCTAAATCGATTAAAGCCTTTAATCCATATCTACCTTTTGTTGAAATTTTCACAAAATCACCTTTCCTACTAGAGATAAACTAGTTTACTCCTTAAAATACTTTGAAAATAACGTACCCTATTAATATGTTTTCCCAAATTCTAAATTTAGTTGCAAACTGGTTTATCTATGTACCTATATTTACAATATAATTATAATAGATATAGTGTGGAAAAATCAATAAATACTACTAAGTAATGCTATAGTGCACTATTGAAATCTTCAATTAAGTCTTCTATATCTTCCAATCCTACAGATACTCTTATTAAATTATCCGTAATCCCTAACTTTTCTCTCTCATCCTTTGGAATTGCAGCATGAGACATTGTAACTGGATACGATACAATTGTTTCTACGCCCCCTAGACTTACAGCAACTGCTGCGTGTTTTATCTGATTCATAAATCTAGTTGCAGTTTCTATATCCTTTGTCTTGAAAGAAAGTACAGCCCCGGGACCATCTGCCTGAGATAGATGTACTTCTCTTCCCGGATGATCTATAAGCCCTGGATAATAAACAGTCTCAACTTTTTCATGTTTTGATAACCAATCTACAAGAAGTGCTGCATTCTTTTGCTGATAATCCAGCCTAACCTTTAAAGTTTTTATACCTCTTATAAGTAGCCAACAATCCTGTGGTCCTAATACAGCACCACAACCATTTTGTATGAAATATATTTCGTTAGCTAAATCCTTGTCTTTTACTACAACTAATCCAGCAATTACATCACTATGACCATTTAGAAACTTTGTAGCACTATGAATAACAATATCGGCCCCCAACTCTAATGGTCTTTGAAGATATGGAGACATAAAAGTATTATCAACAATAACTAATAAATTATTTTCCTTTGCAATTTTAACTATTCTTCTAATGTCTGTAATCTTAAGCAGTGGATTCGATGGAGTTTCTATATAAATAGCCTTTGTATTATCCTTAATACTTTTTTCAATATTATCATAATCACAAGGGTCAACAAATTCAAAATTAACATCATACCTGGTAAAAAACCTAGATGCTAATCTATGTGTTCCACCATATACATCTTGGGTTATAAGTATATGATCATTTGAGTGAAAAATACTTAGCACAGAAGAAACAGCTGCTATTCCCGAAGAAAAAGCAAACCCCCTATATCCTTCCTCTAAATTATTTATTAAATTCTCTAATGCTTCTCTTGTTGGATTTCCAGATCTAGCATAATCATACTTTATATCCCCATCTATTTTCTTTTGATCAAAAGTCGATGTATGATAAATAGGAGTACTTAATGTTCCAGTATTATCATCACTTATATTCCCACCTAAAACTAATTTAGTTCCAATCCTCATATTAATCCTCCAATGCACCTTTTAAATCATTAATTAAATCATCTACATTCTCAATACCCACTGAAATTCTTAAGAGTTTGCTAGTAACTCCAACTCTATTTCTCATATTCTCAGGTATATTAGCATGAGTTTGCTGTTCTGGATAGGTAATAAGAGTTTCTACACCACCTAAGCTTTCTGCAAACAATATTATTTTTACTCTTTCTAATATTCTCTTTGCAGTTTCTTCTGAATCAACAACAAAGGAAATCATAGCACCATAACCGCTAGCTTGTTCTTTTAATATTTCATGTCCTTTATGGTCTTCAAGCCCTGGGTAAAACACTTGCTCTATATTCTTATGATTTTTTAACCACTTAGCAATCTTAATAGCATTTTCTTGCTGTCTGTCAAGTCTTATAGCAAGGGTTTTTATTCCTCGTAAAGTCAGCCAACTATCAAAAGCAGGAAGACATGCGCCTATTGATTTTTGTATATTTCTAAGCTTTTCAGCTAAAGTCAAATCATTTAATATAACAAACCCTGATAAAGTATCATTATGTCCTGATAGGTATTTAGTACCACTGTGAACCACTATATCAATTCCTAAGTCTAGTGGCTTCTGAAAATAAGGAGATAAGAATGTATTATCTACAATAGTTAGAATATTTCTTTCCTTTGCAATAGCTACAACGGCCTTTAAATCAGTTATTCTCATCATTGGATTTGAAGGAGTTTCTATAAAAATAGCCTTTGTATTTTTTCTTATATTTTCTATAAGACTACTTAAACCAGAAGTATCAACGTAAGATGAAGTTAATCCATATTTATTAAAAATTTCTTCAGTAACTCTGTAAGTTCCTCCATATAAATCTTCTGAAAGAATTATATGATCACCTGGTGAGAAAACAGTAAATAAATTAGAAATGGCAGCCATACCTGAAGTAAAAGCAAGGCATTCTTTGCCATTTTCAAGTATAGCAAGAGTCTTTTCTAATTCCTCTCTAGTAGGATTTTGTACCCTTGAATAGTCATATCCTGTGCTTCTGCCAACCCCTTCATGTCTAAAAGTTGCACACTGATAAATTGGTACGCTTATTGCTCCTGTAACTAAATCATATGGTTTATTACCATGAACAGCCTTAGTTTCAAAAGATCTACAATCGCATCCCATTATTATTCCTCCCGTTATTTATAAAAGTTTTATATATAAAAAATATACCTGAGAGAACGACCTCAGGTATATTGCAGTCATTCTCATCTATCAGCATAAAGCTGCAGGAATTAGCACCATTGTATTAAATAAATAATACTGGTTGCCGGGCTTCACAGGGCCAGTCCCTCCACCACTCTAGATAAGTTTAAATATTAATTTATGTATTATTAAAATAATCAAAGTTTTACAATTTAAAATCTTAACATTATAGATACACAACTTCCTAACTGAACTTATAATTCATGATATACAAGTTCATATTGAATTAAGAATTTTAGGAAAAGTATTGAATGCCGAGACTATTTTTATCAATTGTTTAAAGATTGAAGTTGTTTATCTTTAGTTAAGCAAGAATTTGATTTACTGTATACTAATTTTATTGCCTTAGAATTTATTCTTTACAAGCGTTTTTATACTATTCCTATACAATTAATATGATTAAATATTACAGCAGATTATTATTAATGTCAACAAATATTTTTATTACATTTGTTTAATAAATTCTAAATTTTAATAAAATAATTTTATTTTTTATATTGCTGTAACAAGTTATATATGTTTAATCATATATTAGAAATGTATTAATAGTTGAGGTGGAACATGAACAAATATTCTCGTGAAACCATGCAACAAAAAGAAAAAATGCTTCCTATGTATGATATGTATACAATGTACCCTTACATGAAGGATAAAAAAGAAATGGAGAAAATTGAAAATATGATGAGTAAGATGCCTATGCATAGGTGTCCCATGATGCACATGATGCCTATGCATGATATGACACACATGATGCATATATGTCCCATGATGCATATGTGTCCCATGATGTACATGATGCCTATGGGAACTATGCCTATGGGTCCAACTATGGGCACTGCTCCTATGGGTCCAACTATGGCTCCAACTACAGGTGCTGGTACTATGGGTCCAACTATGGGCACTTATCCTATGGGCACTGCTCCTATCGGTCCAACTATGGGAACCTATCCTATGGGCCCAACTATGGGAGCCGGTACTATGGCACCAACTACGGGAACTGCCCCTATGGGCCCAACTATGGGAACCTATCCTATGGGCCCAACTGTGGGAGCCAGTACTATGGCACCAACTACTGGAACTACCCCTATGGGCTCAACTAAGGTAGCTGGTACTATGGGCTCAACTATGGGAGCCGGTACTATGGGCACAACTATGGGTGCTGCTCCTATGGGAACCTATCCTATGGGAACCTATCCTATGGATACAACTATCGGAACCTATCCTATGGGCAAAACTATAGGGACTACTCCTACTGGTACTTCCACTGCACAAACTGCAGTGCCAATTACTCGTATTATGCAAGTTAAAGCTAACGAACTATTTGAATAGTAGAATAAACTCAAGATTTACACAAAGGAAATCTCAGTTACTGCTGAGACTTCCTTATTTATTTGCTGTGATTTTATAGATAAACAACTGCATAACTGAATTGGCTATTAATTGAAATTGTTTATCTTCACAAAGTGAAATCTGATTAAAATTGAATAAGCCAGATGCCTATTAAATCTTATTATCAATACATTTTTAATTATAATTAATCTTATTTTAACCCGCATTTGAAAACGTCTAATTATGTGTGATTACCACTTTTTTCGTTATAGAAAATCTATTATTTATATAGTATACTATTACTGACTTTACAATTTTTAGGGTTTTAGTAACATTAGATTAAATATATACTTAAGCAGAAACTTTATAGGAGGATACTATGAATGATAAAAAATCAAATCAGAAAGCTATACTAAACCTTAGAGGTAACCTTTCAAAATTACCTTGCGAAAAATCCACTGCATTAATGATTGTAATAATTTACGCCTTAATTTCTGAATTTTGGATTTTGCTTTCTGATAAAGTACTTATAAAAGTATTGTATGAAATATTGCATATACCTATGGAATATATAACCATAGCATTGATAGCTAAAGGAACTACTTATGTTGTCATATCTGCTATACTCCTTTATCTATTCATTTATAAGAATATGCTAAAAATAAAAAATTTAAAAAAAGATCTAAAAACAAGCGAAGAACGTTATCGTTCACTTATTAAGCTTTTACCAGATGCAGTAACTATCATCAAAAATGATAAGTATATATTTACAAATGATGCTGGTGCAAAATTATTTGAATTTGATAAATCAAAACAAATATTTAAAAATCCTATTAAGAATTTGATTCGACCGAACTATTCTAAATTACTAAAAGCTCAAATAAATTCAACTGAAAATAACCAAGGTAAATTTCCTTTAATTGAAGAAAAACTTATTCGTAATGATGGAACAGTTATAGATGTAGAAATAAGATCCTGTAAATTTAACTATGATGGTCAACCATCTATACTAAGTGTTATTAGGGATATTACTGAACGTAAGAAAATAGAAAATATTCTTAAGAAAGCATTAGAGGAGAATAAGTCTCTTTTAGAAAAAATGATTGAACTAGACAAAGTTAAGACTGAGTTTTTTGCTAATATATCTCACGAATTTAAAACCCCATTAAATATAATTTTTGGTGTAGTTCAGTTATTAAGCAATTCTATAAATGATAGTGAAATTAAAATAACCCCTGCAAAACTAAATGATTATACTGCATTAATGAGACAAAACTGCTATAGACTGCTAAGACTTATTAATAACTTAATAGATATTACCAAAGCTGACTCTGATTTTTTAGAGATGAATTACAAAAACTACAATATAATAACTTTGATTGAAAATATATCTTTATCCGTTGCAGAATATGCAAAAAATAAAGGACTCTCCCTTATTTTTGATACTGAAGTAGAAGAAAAGTTCATGGCTTGTGACGCTGATAAAATAGAGAGAGTCATATTAAACTTACTTTCTAATTCTATAAAATTCACAAAACGTGGGGGCACTATCTATGTTAATATTTATGATTATGAGGACTCTATTACTATTTCAGTGAAGGATACGGGTATTGGCATTCCTAAAAACAAGATAGACAAAATATTTGATCGCTTTATACAAGTAGATTCATCTTTACATAGAGAAAATGAGGGTAGCGGAATAGGCTTATCCTTAGTAAAATCTCTAGTAGAAAAACACGGAGGACAAATTTCAGTAACCAGCACTGAAAATTTAGGAACTGAATTTTTCATTAAACTTCCTGTTAAAATATTACCTGGAGAATCTGAAAAACTACTGCCTAACAATTCTAATCATACTTTAGTAGAAAAAATTCAGATAGAACTGTCAGATATATATTCAATTTATTAATAGACCAAGCATCGATAATACTCAGTTCTAGTTGGGTTTCACCCAGTGAAATGATAAAGATAACCAACTTTAATCTTTAATCAATTCATGTTAAATAAAGTTTAATAGGCATCGAGCCTATTAAATTTGAGCCAGATTTCACTTTGTGAAATGGCAGCAAAATAGCCTCGACATGCAATGCTTTTTCATAACTGAACTTATAGTATATAAATTTATATGTTGAGCATTCATTTTATAAATCGAGTAGGAGGAGAAATAAAATAATTTCTCCGACCTCTCACACCACCGTACGTACCGTTCGGTATACGGCGGTTCCTTAGGAATTATGTACTTTAGAATATTGCGCCTT
>NZ_BOPZ01000029.1 GCF_018332455.1 Clostridium polyendosporum | reverse complement strand
CTTTCTCGTATCATTTGAATAACTCCTATGAAATAAAATTCTATACTTTTAATTTTACTTCATAATTCAGTAAAAACAAAGACTGCTGACACTTTGTCAGCAGTCTGAATAAAAGGAAGTTTTACTTCCTTTTATTTTTTTTGTCTTAAATTACAAAAAAGTCTACGACAAGTTTGATATAATCTACACTATTGTATATTTTCGTGTAAAATGTGATAAAATCCATTAAATTTTATCAAAAATGTATAAATTAAATTTTATTATGGAATGTATAACTTATAAGGTTGCAATACTTTTTTATATAAAATATAATATAATAGGTATAAATATGTCGGTTTGTTTTATAACGAATTTAATTATTTTATAAATGAATGCTTTGCACAAGAGGTGATTTTATGAATAAGTGTGCACTAATTTTGGCTGCAGGCCAAGGAAAGAGAATAAAATCAAACCTTCCAAAAGTTTTACATAAGGTTTGTGGAAAAGAAATGGTAAACCATGTTATAGACACTATGAGAGTCGCAGGACTAGATGAAGTAAATGTGATAGTAGGAAAAGGGGCTGACTTAGTAAGAGAAGGCACAAAGGATAGAAACGTTTCCTATTCACTTCAAGAGGAACAACTAGGAACAGGTCATGCTGTTAAATGTGCTAAAGAATTTTTAAGTGGTAAAAAAGGTGTTATAGCAATATTCACTGGGGATGCACCTCTTATTACTGCAGATACAGTAAAAGATGTTATAGAAACACATATTAAAGAAAACAATGGAGCTACACTTTTAACATCAATCATAGATAATCCAACAGGGTATGGAAGAATAATAAGAAAAGACAATCAAGTAGAAAAAATAGTAGAACATAAAGATTGTAATGAGCAAGAGTTAAAAGTAAATGAGATAAATGCGGGTATGTATTGTTTTGACATAGAACTTTTATTAAGCTCTCTAGAAAAACTTTCGAATAATAATGCTCAAGGTGAATATTATTTAACTGATGTAATAGGTATATTAAAGAGCGAAGGAAAGAAAATAGGTGCAATGGTAACTGAGTTTGAGGAAACAATAGGAGTTAACTCAAGAGTAGAACTTGCTATTGCTGAAAACATATTAAAAGAGAGAATTAATAAAAAACATATGGAAAATGGTATAACAATCATTGACCCTTCAAACACTTATATAGGGGCAGATGTTGAGATTGGTCAGGATACCATAATATACCCAGGGAATATTCTTGAAGGAAATACAAAGATAGGAGAAAACTGTGTGTTGTATCCTAATTCAAGGATAGCTAATAGTACTATAGGTAATGAAGTAGAAATACAAAGTTCAGTTATTCTAGATAGTCAAGTGGGAGATGAAACTACTGTAGGACCATTTGCGTATATAAGACCTGAAAGTAATATTGGTAAAAAGGTTAGGATAGGTGATTTTGTAGAAATTAAAAAATCTACAATTGGTGATGACACTAAGGTTTCACATTTAACTTACATTGGAGATGCAAAGGTAGGAAGTGGATGTAACTTTGGGTGTGGAACAGTAGTAGTTAATTATGATGGAAAGAATAAACATAAGACGATAGTTGGTAACAATGCTTTTATAGGATGTAATACAAACTTAGTATCACCTGTAGAAGTTAAAGATAATAGTTACATTGCTGCTGGCTCAACAATAACTAAGGATGTACCAGAAGGTAATCTTGCTATAGCTAGAGCAAAACAGACAAATATAGAAGGATGGGTAGAAAAAAAATCATCAAAGAAATAGTGGGGTTATAAAAAAGAGAGAGGTAGGGCTTAACCAATATTTTGTTAAAGGTTTAAGGAGGTCTTCAAATTATGATATCCCATGGAAGAAATATTAAAATATTTACTGGAAACTCACATCCAGAATTAGCTCGTGAAATTGCTGAAATATTAGGCGTTTCAATGGGGGATTGTCAAGTAGGAACTTTTAGTGATGGAGAAATATCAGTAAATATTAATGAAACTGTTAGAGGTACTGATGTATTCGTGGTTCAATCAACAAGCGCACCTGTTAATAATAACCTTATGGAGCTACTTATAATGATTGACGCATTTAAGAGAGCTTCAGCAGGAAGAATTACGGCAGTTATACCGTATTATGGTTATGCAAGACAAGATAGAAAAGCAAAATCAAGAGACCCAATCACTGCAAAGTTAGTTGCTGATATTTTAACAGCAGCTGGGGCTGATAGAGTTCTTACTATGGATTTACACGCTGCACAAATTCAAGGATACTTCAATATACCAGTTGATCATTTATTGGGTTCCCCAATTCTTGCTAAGTATTTCTTAGAAAAGGGATTAGGAGATAGAGATGATGTAGTTGTTGTTTCACCAGATCTTGGTAGCGTAACAAGAGCAAGAAAGTTTGCAGATAGGCTACATGCTCCAATAGCAATTATTGATAAGAGAAGACCAAAGGCTAATGTTTCAGAGATAATGAACATAATTGGAGAAGTAGAAGGTAAAATATGTATACTTATAGATGATATGATAGACACTGCTGGAACTATCACTAATGCAGCAAATGCTCTAAAGGACTTAGGTGCTAAGAATGTTTATGCATGCTGCACACATGGTGTTCTTTCAGGTCCGGCTTTCGAAAGAATAAACAATTCATCTATGGAAGAATTAGTAATGTTAAACACAATAGCTCTTCCAAAGAGAGATGATCTTAAAAAGTTTAAATCTCTTTCAGTAGCACCACTTATTGCAGAAGCAATAAATAGAATTTATGACGATCAACCAATAAGTAAGTTATTTGAAGGATAAGAGTTTAGAGAACTAGGGTAACCATAAGGTTGCCTTGATTCTTTATTTTCTGTCATTTCATGAAGTGAAGTTTGACTCAAGCTAAGTAGGCTCGCTATGCCTACTTAGCTTTATTTTTACTTATATAACTTTTATAAATATTTTGTAACTTTTTTGAAAACCTATATAAATAGGAAGGAGAAGTGTGATAAATTTATTATATATAATAGATGAGGAGTGTTAGTATGGATGGAATATTAGGAAGAATTCTCATTGTTGATGATGATGAAAATATATGTGAGGTAATAAAGATGTACCTTGAAAGCGCAAATTATGAAACAAGAGTTGTGCATAATGGAAAGGCGGCAGAAGATGTTTTTGTGGAGTATAAGCCAGATCTAGTGTTGCTAGATATAATGTTACCGCATATAGATGGGATAGATGTTTTAAAGTGGATTAGAAAGGAATATGAAACCCCAGTTATTATGCTTACAGCAAAAGGAGAAACCTTTGATAAGGTATTAGCTCTAGAACTTGGTGCAGACGATTATGTAGTTAAACCTTTTGAACCCAAAGAAATGATTGCAAGAGTAAAAGCAGTTATGAGAAGATACAATGTAGATTCTTCAAGTAAAGAAACAATTTATCATTCAGATCTTGTAATAGATGCAAACTCCTATAATGTTGTTTATAGAGGATCTGAAATAAAGATGCCACCTAAGGAGTTTGAACTTTTGTATTATTTAGCAAGTAATAGAAATAGAGTTTTTACAAGAGAACAATTATTATGTGAAGTATGGGGATACGACTATCCAGGTGATTCTAGAACTGTTGATGTTCACATTAAGAGACTTAGAGAAAAACTTTCAGGAGGTTCAAATTGGCAACTTGAAACAGTATGGGGTGTAGGTTATAAGTTTGAGGTGAAATAGATGAGAAAAAGTAGTTTGGTTGCTAAACTTTTAGGAACTTTTACTATAATTATTGGAATAAGTTTTATTATAACGGCAACAGTACTTTCTTTTTGGTTTCAGGACTATCATTTTCAACAGAGAAAAGATCAGCTTGATAGTGAAGGGAAATTTATAGCTACAGCAGCCATCTCTCATCTAAATCAACAAAAAGAAGATACCTTAGATGAGCTGTTAGGTTTAATGAATTTTGTTAGCAAATCTATGAATGCAGATATTTTAGTTACAGATTATAGAGGCATAGTTTATGCCGTAACTAATTCTCAAGATAGTGATTTGATATTTACGAAGTTGGATATAACTGCAATGGATTTACTACAAAAGGGGCAGCCTGTTGAAGAAAGAAATGTAAAAAACAAGTCGTCGGGAAGGACTGAATATATCTATTATAAGCCAATGTTTTTGGGTAACCAATTTAGTGGAGTTATTATAATGGTGACACCTTTAAGTCAAATTAAAGAGCCGTTGAAGAAAGTATATACAATAATATGGCTTTCAGCAATACTTGCACTTATATTATCTAGTATAGTAATATACTACTTTTCTGAGAAAATTCTCATAAACCCACTAGGTAAAATTAATGTAGCTGCTAAAAGGATTGCAAAAGGTGAAGTTGAAAATCGTGTTTACATAAATTCAAATGATGAAATTGGGGAATTGGCAAAGTCATTTAATATAATGGCAGATTCTCTTGAGGAAGTGGAGAAAAATAGAAGAGAATTTATTTCAAATGTTTCTCATGAACTTCGCTCACCGATAACCTCAATAAAAGGATTTATAGCAGGAATTTTGGATGGAATAATTCCCAAAGATAAAGAAAATTATTATTTAACTATTGCCTATGATGAAATTCAGAGGTTAGCTAGGTTAGTAAATGATCTTTTAGATTTATCAGCTATGGAAGCTGGAAAGTTAAAACTTAATATTTCAAAAATAGATGTAAATGAGATATTAAAGCATTGCGTGATAAATTCTGAACATAAAATTAAAACGAAAAAGCTTAAAGTTGATGTAGTTTTAGAAGGTGACAATCTTTATGCTTTAGGTGATAGAGATAGGCTCATTCAGGTGATAACAAATCTTATTGATAATGCAATAAAGTATTGTAATGAAAATGGTAATTTAAAAGTAATTACAAAATCTAGAGGTAGTAAGGTGCTAGTTAGCGTATATAATGATGGTCCAGGAATACCAGAGATAGAGATGAAATATATTTGGGATAGATTCTATAAATCGGATAAATCAAGGACTAACAAGATAAGTACTGGATTGGGATTACCTATTGTAAGACATATATTAAATCTTCATGGAGAAGATATTTGGGTTGAAAATAAAACTGTTGATTTTGGTGTGACATTTACTTTTACTTTAAAGAAAATTTGATATGTTATATTTTTATGCTAGCATAGGAGGTGCTGCATGGAGAATGAAGATAAGGTTATGCGATTCTCTGTTAAAAGAAATAAGAGGGAGATTTGTAGTGAGGAAGGGGTAATTAGGTTTAAGCAAAATAAAACAAAATCTAACCTAAAATCACTTACTAAAGTTATAACTTTAGTATTAGTTGCTTCAATCACGGGAGCAATAGGAGGAGCATATATTGTTGAAAAAAGATATGGGATAAATCTTAAGGATAATAATCGAACCATATTTCAAATAGTAAATAACAGAAGTAGTTTTATGAACAGTAGTGAAGGTTCTTTTACTACATCAATAGAAGGTGTAGCACCGTCTATTGTTAGTATAAGTAATAAAGAAGAAAACTTTAAGGAAAATAGGGGTATTAATTGCAGTGGAGTAATAATGAGACCTAATGGATATATAGTGACTAGTTCTAGTGCTATTGCAAACTATGAAAAAATTATAGTTAAACTATCACAAATTGGTTCTAAGCCTATTCAGGCCAAACTTATAGGATCTGATCCTATTTCAGATATAGCTGTTTTAAAAATTAATGCTAGTAATCTACCTTCTGCAAAAATTGCTGAAGCAAATAAAGTAAGTGAGGGAGATGTAGTTATTACTGTAGGAAATTCCACTGCTGATGATTACGTAGGTTTTGTTACGATGGGAATTGTTACATCAACAAATAGAAAAATACAAGTAGGGAAAGGATATTCTGCAGATAAAACCACTTTTAAAGTTATTCAAACTGATGCTTTAATAAATCGTGAGAATACAGGTGGTGTACTTATAAATAGTTATGGTGAGGTTATAGGTATTAATAGTGAGGAATTATCAAAAAAATATTCATCAGATGGATTAAGTCTTGTTTTGGAAGTTCATGATTTGAAAAATATTATGAATTCTATAATAAGTTGTGGAGAAGTTAAAAGAATAGCATTAGGTTTTAATGGAGCAACTTTAGGTAAAGGTGCTGAAGGTGTATATGTTCAAACTATAACTCCTAATGGTAGTGCTGCAATGGCTGGAATGAAACCTACTGATATTATAGTGGAGATGGATGGAAAAAAGATAAAGAATTTAGATGACATAATTTCTATAGTTGGGTCCCATAAGGTAGGAGATAGAATCACCTGTAAGGTGCTAAGGACAGGTACTGCTCAGGAATTGACAATAACTCTTGTTGAGAATAAATAAACGTAATATTATTATGTTATATATTTTGGTGTACAAATAATAAAAGTATAATATTATAGAAAAGCGTGCATTCTACAAAATATAAGGTAGAAAATGCATGCTTTTATTTACAAGTGTACTTGCAGAAGGGATAATAAGAAATAAAGGTTTATTTTAAAGGGACTCTAAAAAGTCTCTTTATTATTGCTTTAATGTATTATAATATTAAATATATTGTTTAGTTTTTTTAGAATGGAGGCATATTATGTTTTTGATCGTAGGACTAGGGAATCCGGGAAGTGAGTATGTAGGAACAAGACATAACATAGGTTTTGATGTTGTAGATTACTTGGCAGATAAGTATAATATTGAGATAAATAGGATAAAATTTAAAGGTGTATACGGTGAAGGCTTTATAGCTAATGAAAAAGTGATTCTTTTAAAGCCTACTACATATATGAATCTTAGTGGAGAAAGTATAAGAGAGATTGTTAACTTCTATAAGTTAGATAACGAACAGGTAATAGTAATATATGATGATATAAGTTTAGAAGTAGGAAGGTTAAGAATAAGAAATCAAGGAAGTGCCGGGGGGCATAATGGTATAAAAAGTATTATAGCAAATTTAAATTCAGATACATTCCCTAGAGTAAAAGTAGGAGTGGGACAACCTAAACATGATTTAGTATCTCATGTGTTAGGAAAATTTTCAGGTGACGAGAGAAGCATCTTACAAAGAACTGTTCCAGCTGCTGTTGAAGCTATAGAAACTATTATAAGGGAAGATGTAAAGGAATCAATGAATAAATATAATAACTTTAAATATGAATAAAACTGAATAGGTATAGAACTTATTCAGTTTTAATCAGGTTTCACTTTGTGAAATGACAGCAAATAAAACAAGTGTTAATGAACGGTGGTGTTAGCATGAGATTAAAAGGGCTTATGGCTCCATTGATGGAATGTGAAGAATTTGGAGAAGTATTATCTAATATTGAAATGAATAAATTTCCTATAAGCATATGTGGGCTAGGAGACTCTGGCAGGAATTACTTAATTGATGGGGTTTTTGAGAAAGTAGATAAGTCAATAGTAGTTGTTACTCATAGTGATATAGAAGCTCGTAATTTTTATGAAGATTTATCTTTTTATACAACAGATGTTTACTATTTCCCTTCAAAGGAAGTGGTGTTCTATAATATTGATGCTATTTCGGGAGATTTAAGATGGGCAAGACTTAAAGTTATCAAGGAGATTCTTGATAATAGCAAAAAGAAGATTATAGTAACTTCTATTGAATCCTTTGCATCCTACTATACTCCTATGGAACTCTATAAAAATCATAGATTCTCCTTAAGTGTAAGAGATGAAATTGATTTTAAAGATTTTGCAAAAAAGCTTGTAGAGTGTGGATATGAAAGAATGGATATAGTAGATGGTAAAGGTCAATTTTCTGTGAGAGGAGGGATATTAGATATATATCCTCCTGATTCATCCATACCATTTAGAGTAGAGCTTTTCGGGGATGAAATTGATTCTATAAGAACCTTTAATGTGAAGACACAAAGAAGTGTAGAAAAGGTGGAAAAGATAGATATTTTTCCTGCAAAAGAAATAATATTAGATGAAGAAAGCATAAATGAAGCAGTTGAAAAGATAAAAGATGAGTTAAGTAATTTTATAAAGTTGAGAGATAGAAGTGAGAAAGATATTATAGACAAGATAACTTCTGTTGTTAAGTCTAATTTAGAAAATCTTAAGGAAACTTGGAGTTTTGAAACTATAGATAGTTATCTGCCATTTTTCTTTAAAAAGCCTTCAGACTTATTTCAGTATTTTAAAGATTATATAATCATAATGGATGATTCTCAAAGATGCAAAGGAAAGTTGGATAGTGTTATCTTTGAATTTGAAGAAAATTATGCTGCCTTTCTTGAAAGAGGCGATATCTTACCTTCACAAGGAAACTTGATTATGAATAGGGAGAGAATTATAGAAAATTTTAATACAAGTAATATAATAACTCTTAATCCATTTGCAAATGCTACTGATTTTTTAAAACCACTTTCTGTATGTACCTTTTCACAGTTAACCATACATAACTATCATGGACAGTTAGATTTGCTTATAGAAGATATTAGAGAGAAAAAGAGTAAGGGATATAAAACATTAATACTGTCAGGAACAAGACCTAGGGGAGAAAGATTAGTTGATACTTTAATGGAAAGAGGAATAGAAAGTATCTATAAAGATGTAGTTGGAGAAATTCAATTAGGTGAAGTTATTATAACCTTTGGAAATCAGTTGAAGGGCTATGAGTATCCAGAATTAAAAGTATGTGTTATTTCTGATAAGGAATTTTTTGGAGAGACTAAAAGAAAAACTAGTAAAAAACCTTCTAAGCAAAAGGGTGTTGCAAAGATAAAAAGCTTTGCAGAACTTAAGCTTGGAGATTATGTGGTACATGTAAATCATGGTATAGGTGTTTATAAGGGAATAAAGCAGATAGAGGTTGAAGGGCATAAGAGAGACTACCTTGATATTGAGTATGAAAAGGGAGATAAGCTCTATGTTCCAGTTGACCAACTTGATCTTGTACAAAAATATATAGGAAGTGAAGGGAAATCACCTAAGATTAATAAACTAGGTGGTAGTGAGTGGCAGAAAGCTAAGGCAAAGGCTAGGAAATCGATAAATGAAATTGCAGAGGATTTGGTTAAACTTTATGCTGCTAGATCTACATTAAAGGGACACAAGTTTTCAAAGGATACGGAATGGCAGAGGCAGTTTGAGGATGAATTTTCTTATGAAGAGACACCTGATCAATTAACTTCATTAGAAGAGATAAAAAAAGATATGGAATCTGATAAAGCAATGGATAGGCTTCTATGTGGAGATGTAGGTTATGGTAAGACTGAAGTTGCATTAAGAGCTGCTTTTAAATCTGTAATGGATGGAATGCAGGTAGCATTTTTAGTTCCGACTACTATATTAGCAGAACAGCATTATAATAACATGAAAAAGAGATTTTCAGATTTTCCTATAAAAATAGATATGATATCGAGATTTAGAACTGCTAAGCAGCAGAAAGAAACACTTCAGGCTGTGAAGGAAGGAAATGTAGATATTCTTATAGGAACCCATAGACTTGTTTCTAAGGATATTCAATTTAAAGATTTAGGACTATTAATTGTTGATGAAGAGCAGAGATTCGGTGTAGCTCAAAAGGAAAGGATAAAAAACTTAAAGAAAAATTTAGATGTTCTTACTCTAAGTGCTACCCCTATACCAAGAACTCTACATATGTCTTTAACAGGTGTAAGAGATATTTCGGTTATAGAAACACCTCCAGAGGAAAGGTATCCAATTCAAACCTATGTAGTGGAACAAAATGATCAGCTTCTGAGGGATGCTGTATTGAGAGAAATAAATAGAAATGGTCAGGTTTACTTTGTATACAATAGGGTAGATGACATCCATAACATGGGTGATTATTTAAGAAACTTGATACCAGAAAGCAGGGTAACTATAGCGCATGGACAGATGACTGAACGTCAACTTGAAAATGAAATGATGGCATTCATGAATCATGAATATGATGTTCTTCTTTGTACAACAATTATAGAAACTGGTATTGATATACCTAATGTAAATACTATGATTGTTTATGATGCAGATAAGATGGGACTTTCGCAGCTTTATCAACTTAGAGGAAGAGTTGGCAGAAGTAATAAAATAGCTTATGCTTATTTTATATACAAAAAAGATAAGATTTTAACTGAAGTAGCAGAAAAGAGATTGAAAGCATTAAAGGATTTTACAGAACTTGGCTCAGGTTTTAAAATAGCGATGAGAGACCTAGAGATAAGAGGCGCAGGTAATATGATGGGTTCTGCTCAGCATGGTCATATGGCTTCAATAGGATATGATTTATATTGCAGAATGCTTGAGGATACTATAAAGCTTATTAAGGGAGAAATTGAACAAGAGCCAGTGGAGACATCTATTGATATAAAAGTAGATGCGTATATTTCTTCTGAGTATATTGAAGATGAGCTTCAAAAGATTGAAATCTATAAGAAGATTGCAGCTATAGAAAATCTTGAAGACTATATGGATATTAAGGATGAACTTGAAGACAGGTATTCAGATATACCGCAGCCAGTATATAATCTAATGGATATAGCTTATATAAAGAGTAGAGGGAGAATTCTTGGAATTGAGGATATAAAAGAAAGAGGTAGTGAGGTTACGTTTGAATTCCAAAGTAGAGAGAGAGTTAAACAAAATTTATTTAAAGAGCTTTTAGAAAAACATAAGAATAATATCATTATAAAGTTAGGTGATAAACCTGCTTTTGTATATAAACTTAAGGATATAAAGAAAGTGGATATGCTTGGAGTATTTAAACAGCTTTTAGATAGTTTAATAAAAATTAATAATTAATAGTTGTAAATTGAAATTACACATATTAACTGATATACTAATTTTATCTCTAAAGATTGAGAAGAATAGAAATAATATAAATAGAGAAGTGAGGGATTAAATTTGAGAAACATAAAGAGATTACTTACAATTACTTTAGTTGGTGTTTTAGGATTTTCACTAGCTGGATGTAACATGATTCAAAAAACGCCTGAAGCTATACAAAAAACTGTTGTTGCAAAGGTAGGTAGTGAGAAGATTACGTTAGGTCAAGTGGATGATAGAATGAAATCAATTATTGAACAATTAAAACAACAATATGGAGAAGATTTATCAAAGAATAAAGATGCTAAGGATACCCTTACTGAACAGAGAAAACAATATTTAGATGGGATGGTAACAGAAAAGGTATTTTTAAAGAAAGCTGAGGAGCTAAAACTTGTTCCAGGTAAAGATGAACTTGATAAAGAAGTAAGTAAGAAATTTGATGATATTAAAAAGGTTTATCAAAATGATGATCAGTTTAATGAAGCTTTAAAAAGTGCAAACTTTACAACGGAGTCTTTAAAGAGTTATTTAGCTGAGCAAGTTAAGATTCAAAAGGTAATGGATTATATATTTAAAGATATAAAAGTAACTGATGCAGATATAGAAAAGTATTATAATGAAAATAAAGCTCAATTCACTCAGCAACCAGGAGCACAGCTTGGACATATACTTGTTAAAACTGAAGATGAAGCTAAAAAAATACAGGATGAATTAAACAAGGGAGCAAAGTTTGAAGATTTAGCTGCAAAGTATGGTACTGATGGTACTAAGGATAAGGGTGGAGATTTAGGTTTTATATCCTATGATGATCAAAACTATGATAAGGATTTTATGGCTGCTGCTAAAAATTTAAAAGAGGGAGAAATCTCTGGACCGGTTAAAAGTCAGTTTGGATGGCATATTATAAAGGCTACAAATGTTCAAAAGGAAGCAAAAACAAAATCACTTGAAGAGGTTAAGGATCAAGTCAAGGAGACATTGGAAAATAATGCTAGAGATGCAGCGTATAAAAAGAATCTTGATGAATGGAAAAAGGAATTAAAGGTTGAAACATACGAGAATAAACTTTAAAGAAGTGCTTAAGCCAACTTGGCTTAAGCATTTTTTTGTTTTCTCTGTCATTATTGGATTTAGTTTATAGTAGAAGATAATTATAACCAATCAGTGTATAAAATTTCTATTCTGAAAAATACTATTAATGTAAGCTTAGTGCAAGCAATTAAGGAGTGAAGGCAATTAAGGAGGGAATGAATACTAATGAAAGCTACAGGTATAGTAAGACGTATTGATGACTTAGGTAGAGTAGTTATTCCAAAAGAAATTAGAAGAACATTAAGAATAAGAGAAGGTGATCCTTTAGAAATATTTACTGACAGAGAGGGTGGAGTAATACTAAAGAAATATTCCCCTATAGGTGAGCTAACAGACTTCTCAAAGGAATATGCAGAAAGTCTGCAACAAGCAATTGGACATATTGTTTTAATTGCTGATAAGGATGCTTTCATTTCAGTAAGTGGAGCTTCAAAGAAGGATTTTATAGAAAAGAAGATAAGTAATGAGCTTGAAAAGATAATGGAAGAAAGAAAAACAATGTGCTTAGGTGCAAGTACAGCTACAGCTACAGCTACAGGTAAGGTTGTTCCTTTGTATAATGATGACACAGCAGATGACAAATACGCATGTCAAGTTATTTCTCCTATAATAGCTGAAGGAGATGCAATAGGAGCTGTTATTATACTTTCTAAGCAAGCTGGTGAAAAATTTAGTGATTTAGAAATTAAGCTTGCAGAAACAGCAGCTGCATTTTTAGGAAAACAAATGGAACAATAACTTACTAGTACTCGCATATCAAAACATTTAAATTATTAACAATTTTTCTAAACTCTATTCATTTAAAAGCATTTATTTGTAATAATACCTCCAAATTTACAATAAAGATTAAATAGTTATTATGTAATTTGGAGGTATTGTATGAAAAAACAATCATTGATAAAGGGCAGTTTGGTACTGGGTATTTCTGGTATTTTCACAAGATTCTTAGGTATATTTTTTAGATGGCCTTTAATTATGTTAATAGGAGATGAAGGGTTGGGATATTATCAAATGACCTATCCCCTATACATGTTTTTCGTAGCTGTTGCTTCAGGAATACCAGTTGCTGTATCTAAAATGGTTTCGGAGAGTAATGCAGTTGGAGATATAGAAAGTTCTTTTGAAGTTCTAAAGGAATCGATGATATTAATGCTCTTTCTTGGGACAGGCATGACACTCTTTTTATTTTTCGGAGCTGAAACTATAATAGATGCTCTTAGATGGGATCCTAAATCATATTACTCAATTCTCGGAGTAGCTTTAGCACCACTTTTAATATCGGTTATGACAGCATTTAGAGGGTTTTTTCAAGGACTTCAGAATATGAATCCTTCTGCTATTTCTCAAATAGTAGAGCAGATAGGAAGAGTCGTTGTTGGTGTTGGACTAGCTTTTATTCTTCTTCCATATGGAATAGAATACTCAGCAGGTGGTGCAGCTTTTGGTGCAGCTGTAGGAGGAATAATTGGAGGAATATACTTATGGTTTAAATATATTAATTTGAAAAGAAGCTGGGGAATAAAGAAAATTAAATCAAGTGAAAAGATTATGAGTGAACTTATAAGAATATCTATACCTATATCTTTAGGGTGTGCTGTGAGTACTGTAGCAAGTCTTATAGATTCAATTCTAGTACCGCAAAAGCTTCTACAATCAGGTTTTGATTATAAGCAGGCTACCGTACTTTATGCTCAACTTACAGGGAAAGCTTCAGTACTTGTAAATATACCACTAACTCTTTCTCTAGCATTAAGCACCTCATTAATACCAATAGTTGCAGAAAACTATATACTAAAGAATATGAACGAAGTGAAAGATAAAGTAGATATAGCTATGAAACTATCAATGGTAATTGCTATTCCTTGCTTTCTAGGATTGTTTTTCATGGCAGAGCCAGTAATGAGGTTGATATTTCCTGGAAGACATGAAGGTTATGAAATATTAAAATATTTGTCTGTTTCAATACCTTTTATTATATTAACTCAAACTACTACATCCATTCTTCAAGGGACGGGATTTTTTGCCATACCAGTTATAAATTTATTGATAGGATGTTTCGTAAAGATAATATTAACAATATATTTAATACCTGTGCAATGGCTTAATATATATGGTGCTGTTATAGCATCTATATTAGCTTATTTGGTTTCTTCAATTTTAAATATTGTTTATATGAAGTATGAACTTAAAGTTTCAATAAATTATTTTCAAGCTATAATAAAACCATCTATGGCAGCACTTGTAATGATAGTAGCGGTACTTGGAATATATATAAAAGCATTCCATGTATTTCACAGTAATGCTTTATCTAGCTTGATTTCTATATTTTTCGGTATTATTATATATGTATTACTTATAGTAATTTTTGGAGTGTTTAAGTATCAATATATAATGAGCAAAATTCTTAAAAGATATAGATAAAAGGAGAGAATCCAATGATCAAAATAGTAGGATTAGGCCCAGGGGCAATAGATGCCCTTACACTAGGTGGACTAAGAGCTTTAAAAAATTGTCAGAAGGTTTATCTAAGAACTGAAAAGCATCCAACTGTAGAGTATTTAAAAGAAGAGGGAATAAGTTTTGAGACTTATGATTATGTTTATGAAAAGGCAGATAGTTTTGATGAAGTTTATCAAACTATAGCTACCAATTTAATTGAAAAAATAGACTTAAATAGTACAATGGTATATGCTGTGCCAGGGCATCCGCTTGTAGCAGAAAAATCAGTATTTAATCTTATAAAACTCTGTGAGCAAAAAGGTATAGAATATGAGGTGCTCCCAGCTGTAAGTTTTATAGATGCTATTATGGAGAGACTAAAGATTGATCCAGTGGAAGGTATAAAAGTTATTGACGCTTTTGATATGAATCATCAAGTTTTAGATAAAAGAATTGGAACTATAGTAACTCAGGTATACAATCCATTTATTGCTTCGGAAGTAAAATTAAAACTTCAGGAATATTATAACGATGATACGGAAATATATTTTGTAAGAGCAGCAGGAATAAAAGGACTTGAAAGCATAAGAAAAATTCCTTTATATGAGTTGGATATGCAGGAAGATATTGATTATTTAACATCAGTATATATTCCGAAGGATCTAAATAATAAAAAGGATTTTTATGACTTAATAAATATTATAGAAACCTTAAGAGGAGAAGATGGCTGTCCTTGGGATAGAGAACAGACTCATGAGAGTCTAAAAAAGGCATTAGTGGAGGAAAGCTATGAAGTATTAGATGCTATTGAGAATGAAGATGATGCTGCTCTTATAGAGGAGCTTGGAGATGTACTTCTTCAAGTAGTATTTCATGGATCAATAGGAAAAGAAGATGGGTATTTTGATATTGGAGATATTATAGAAGGCATATGTAATAAGATGATAGAAAGACATCCTCATGTATTTGGCGAAGGCGTTGCAAAGACTTCAGGAGAAGTGGTAGTTAAGTGGGAAGAGATAAAGAAGAAAGAAAAGGGTTTTGTAACTGTAACAGAGGAACTTGAAGGTATAGCTAAGAATCTTCCAGCGTTAATGAGAGCAGCAAAAGTTCAAAGTAAAGCTAAAAAGGTAGGATTTGACTGGGATAGGGTAGAAGAAGCTATGAAGAAGGTAGAAGAAGAACTTCAAGAGATAAGAGAGGTATATAATGGGGAAAATAAGGTAAGAATAGTAGAAGAAGTAGGGGACTTATTATTTGCCTGCGTTAATGTAGCTAGGTTTTTAGACGTAGAAGGAGAATTAGCGCTAAATGCTACTTCTGACAAGTTTATAAGAAGATTTTCTTATATAGAAAAGGAAGCTGAAAAAAAAGGAATTCAATTAACAGAGATGACACTAGAAGAAATGGATAAATTGTGGAACTGTGCAAAAAATGCTGAAAAAAAATAGTTGCAGAGAAGGAAATTTCCTTTTTATGCAGAATAATAAGAATATATATACTTTAAAGTAATGAGCATTACCGTATTATAATATTTGGCTAAAAAGGGTTATTTCTATAGACTAGATAAAAAAGTGGATATATAATATGATAATGTAAGTTATAGTACATTTAGGAATTTATGTGGTACTATAAAACTATACTAACATGTGGTTATAAGGAGGATGTAAAAGTGAATAAAGCAGAATTAATTTCAAGTATGGCTGAAAAAAGTAAGTTAACAAAGAAAGATGCAGAAGTTGCATTAAAGGCTTTCATGGAAAGTGTTCAAGAAGCTCTTGAAAATGGAGAAAAAGTTCAATTGGTTGGATTTGGTACTTTTGAAACTAGAGAAAGAGCTGCTAGAGAAGGAAGAAATCCAAGAACTAAAGAAACTATTCAAATACCAGCTTCAAAGGTTCCAGTATTCAAAGCTGGTAAAGAATTTAAGGAAAAAGTTAATAAGTAATTGATAAAATTGCTATAGAACCCGAAATCTCTCGGGTTCTTTTACAAATTTAAAGGAGATTAACAATGAGATTAGATAAATACCTAAAGGTTTCTAGAATAATAAAAAGAAGAACAGTTGCTAAGGAAGCGTGTGAAGGTGGGCGGGTTTCTATAAATGGAAAAGTAGCAAAACCTTCTTCAGATATTAAAGAAGGAGATATTATAGAAATTGCTTTTGCTAAAAAAATTCTTAAGGCAAGAATAATAAACATTGCTGAACATGTAAAGAAAGAAGATGCTAAAGCAATGTACGAAATACTTGAAGGTGAAGAAGATAATGGTGAAGAAGTATAGCCTCTTTGATTGATATATCAAAGAGGCTTTTTACTTGTTGTCATTTTATGAAGTGAAATTTGACTCAATCTATAGATATACAACTTCATAACTTAATTTATAATTCATGATATAGAAGTTCATATTGAATTAAGAATTTTAGGAAAAATATTGAATGCCGAGACTATTTCCTAAAGTTCGTTAATGATTGAACTTATATATCCTAGAAAAGGCATTGAATGTGGAGGCTATTTTCATGAATTGTTTAAGGATTGAAGTTGTGTATTCTTAGTAGGCTCGGTGCCTACTTCGATTTATTTTCTGTGATTTTAATCTGAAATCTTACTAAAATTGAATAGACTGATGCTATTCAGTTTTACTTAAGTGTGTTTTGGGAAGGTTTTGATATTAGCAATTAATTGGAGATACGTAAATATAGTTTCTAGTACAGTTATATTTATTTAATAATGTAAAGATTATTAGAATTGAATATATAAAAAATAGCTGTCATATATTTTATTATAACAACATATGGGAGGAATAATATGGAGAATAAGAAGGAGTTAAGGGTTCAAGAAAAAAAGAGTAACCTTGTACTTGATAGTAGGAAAAAGTTAACTTTAACTGGTGTTATAGAAGTTTTAAGTTTTGATGAGGCAAAAATATTATTAAATACATGTCTTGGAATGTTAACTATTAAAGGAGAAGGCCTAAAAATGAATAAACTTGATGTTCAGAATGGGGATGTAATTATAGTTGGGCATATAGCTTCTATTGTATATACAGGTAACGAGGTTAAGAAAAATAAGGAGAGTATCTTAGTGAGATTATTTAAGTAGGTGAGGGGATGTTATTACCATTATCAATACAGTTTAGAATAGTAATATACAGTATAATATCAGGAATTTTGACGGGGATATTGTTTGACCTATATAGAGTTATAAGAGGAATTAATACACCCCAATTTATACAATTAATAGAAGATTTTTTGTTTTGGATATTATGCGGTATTGTGATATTTATTTTTTTACTGTATGTAAATTATGCATTTTTAGGTCCATATGTATATGTATTTTTAGTTTTAGGGATTCTTTTATACTTAAGGTTTGTAAGTGTTTTTTTTCAAAGAACTGAACAAAAAATTAGATTAGGGATATTTAAATTTATAAGAATATTTTTGAAAAATTTAATATATGGATTGAAGGTTATTTTTATTGGGAATAAAGATAATAAATAATTGGATAAAAAATTTACTTGAATAAAGATACAATAGTTATTAAAATAAGATTAGAAATGAATTTTAATGGAAATGAAAAAAGGGGTTCATTATGAGAAAAACAATTACCCTTAAGAACATTGTTATAGTTATTTTAATTTCAATTTTTTGTTTTAGTTTTGTTAGACAACAATTAACAATGAGAAAGATTGAAATTCAGATTAATGAAAGCCAAGAAGAGTTAGAAAAAATAAAGCAAAATAATGAAAAGCTTAAAGAAGAAGTAGATCTGTCAAAAACAGATTCTTATATTGAGAAAATGGCTAGAGAAAGATTAGGAATGATTAAGCCAGGTGAAAAAAAAGTTCAACTAAATGGAAATACTAATGATTCAAGCACAAATAAATAGGTTATTATTTAAATAACATATATATTTAATTATTTTTAAGGAGGAGTCTTTTTAACATGACCTTAATGGCAGGAAACATATTAGAAGGAACAGTAGTTAACATCACAAACTTTGGGGCATTTGTTGAAGTGGAAGGAAAGACAGGTCTAGTTCATATTTCTGAAGTTGCAGATTCTTTTGTTAAAGATATCAGACAACATCTTAAAGAACAAGATAAGGTAAAAGTAAAAGTAATCTCAATTGATGACAATGGGAAGATAAGTCTTTCAATTAAGCAAGCAAATATTCAAAGAAAGTCAGCAAAACCAGCAGAAATAGATTGGAATGCTGAAAAGAGAAAGTCATCTTCACATAACTTTGAAGATATAATGTCAAAGTTTTTAAAAGATAGTGAAGAAAGGCTTGCAGACGTAAAGAAAAATCAAGATTTTAAGGCTAGAGGTAGCAAGAAGAATTTTGGCTAAAATTAGTTAATTTATCATACAGTTCGGATAGTAAATCTATCCGAACTTTAGTTTAAATTAAATTAGTATTTAGAGATTAATGGGTTAAGTTTTTAGTCTGTTTTAAAAAGCAGGGGTAACTTCTAATTCATCTCTTACAGAGCTTAAACTGGTATATTATCATAGAAAAATAATTTTATAAAAAATATCATAAAATTATTTTGCGAAAAGTGTTGACAGTATTATTAACATGCCTTATAATAAAACTTGTCGCTGAGAGGCGGCTAAGAAAAAATGCTGGAGTGGCGGAACTGGCAGACGCACAGGACTTAAAATCCTGCGGTGCTAAAACACCGTACCGGTTCGATTCCGGTCTCCAGCACCAATACAATATCGCGGGGTGGAGCAGTTGGTAGCTCGTCGGGCTCATAACCCGAAGGTCGTAGGTTCAAGTCCTGCCCCCGCAACCATATAATGTGGCGGAATAGCTCAGCTGGCTAGAGCATTCGGTTCATACCCGAAGTGTCGTAGGTTCAAGTCCTATTTCCGCTACCATTTTACTAAAAATTATTTTTACGCTGGAGTGGCGGAACTGGCAGACGCACAGGACTTAAAATCCTGCGGTGCTAAAACACCGTACCGGTTCGATTCCGGTCTCCAGCACCAATATAATATCGCGGGGTGGAGCAGTTGGTAGCTCGTCGGGCTCATAACCCGAAGGTCGTAGGTTCAAGTCCTGCCCCCGCAACCATACGTTGACAAGAGTGAAAAGATTACATATCTTTTCACTCTGTTTTATTTTGTGATTAATTATATATTTAATTTGTAATTATTAACTTGATAATATTTATAGTATAAGGAGTTATGACATAAAAGTAATTAATTTATATTATTCCTAAAAAATATCACTATAAATTTTCACAAATTCACTTATAGCGACAAATAAGTATTTCTTTTATGTATTAGAATTATCTAGTTAAAATAATATATTTTAATTAAATAGCAAAAATACTATTTAATTAAGATAAGGAAAAGGGAAGTTATCTTCTTTTTGGTCTATTCTGTAAAAAAAGAAAAATAGATATTGTTGTCCTACGAAAGTTTTCTTTATACGCATCAAGTGACATATATTTCCATATGTATTTGTTATAATGAACATAAACTTCTAATAATGAATTTGGAGGTAGTGTTATGCAATACGGTGTTGATGTATCTACATATAAACGGGTGAGCAGAGGAGATAAAGAGAAGAGAGAGATTAAGTTGCTTGGTTCCCCTTTTAGATTAGCTTTTGATTTTATTGGAGCTTTTCTATTAAGTAGAGTAGTAATCAATATAGGTATAAATACTCTGGAAAATCTAGCGCCTTTTGGAATAGCATTTTTACTTGCCTTTTTAAATCGGGGTGATAGAAAAGAGAGTATAGTAGCTACTGTAGGAGCATTATTAGGATATGTAACCCTTATGTCAAATTTTCAGAATATTCAGTTATGTATCCTTATAGTTACTTTAATAGCGATATTTCAAAACATATCACTTACACTTAAAAGTAGAAATAATGTAATCGTAGGTTTTAGTATTATAATTTTATCTATGATATTCTATAGAGCCTTTGTAAATCATTTTCCTATTGATGTAAATATAATCACGTCTTTAGTTCAAACTATTATAATCTACCCAATATATTATATAATTAAGTATGCTATAACATGCATAGATGATATAAATACAAATCATCTTTTTAATACTGAAGAGATGGTTTCTATGGCACTTCTTATTTGTCTTGTAGTATCCGGAATAGGAGATGTTCAAGTATTTAATGTAGGTATAAGAAATATTGCAGCATTGTTTTTTATTATTACAATAGCATTTGGATTAGGTAGTTCAGTAGGAGCAGCTGCAGGGGTAACCATGGGAATTATAGTAGGATTAGCTACTAATAATATGATGCTTTATATCAGTGTATATGGAGTCTGTGGTTTGATGGTGGGGATTTTTAAGGATACAGGAAAGTTTATAGCTATGATTGCTTATTTAATAATTTATCTTATTTTAGCAATGTATTCCAAGACTTTTGACGGTTTTCAAATTATAGAAGCTGTTGTTTCAGGAATATTATTTTCTATGATTCCTAAAATGGTTTATTTCAAATTAGCTATGGAGTTAGATAATGATAAAAAACAAGATGCTATAAGTGAACTTCATTTTATTAAGATCAAAGAGGAATTTACCAGTAGGTTAAACGATTTCACAGAGGTGCTTTCAACAATGTCATTAACTCTTAATAATCTTATGGACAATGATAGACTTCTTCTTAAGAATAAAAGTAGTGCTCTTATAGAAAATCTTGCTGATAGAGTTTGTGGAAGTTGTGATATGAAATATTTATGTTGGAAGAGAGAATTACACAGCACATATAATGCCTTTGCAGAGCTTATAAGAAACTACCAGGATGGTGGTAGTAAGTTTCCACAGGAACTTGAAAAAAAATGCATCAAAAAATTTGGACTTATAAAAAACACTGAAGAAATAGTAAATAATTATATACTTAATGAAACGTTGAGGAAGAGATTGAGTGAAGGTAGAAAACTTTTAGCAGGTCATATAAGCAATATGGCGGTGACTATCGGAGAGATAATAGACGATTTTAATAGAGATATAACCATTTGTAGTGATGTAGAAAGAACTATAAGAAGGGCTTTAAATAAATTGAATATAAAATATGATGATGTTCTTTGTTACAATGATAAACAAGGAAGGTTAAATATTAAGATTATGATGGATAACTGTCATGGTGGACAACTTTGTATTAAAGAGCTATTACCTATTATTAATAGTAGCATAGGGCGTACAATGAGTGTTGGGGGCGATGGGTGTTCTATAGATCCTACCAATAATAAGTGTACAGTTCGCATTGAAGAAGCCCCAAAATATCATATATCTTCTTATGCAGCTGTTGCGTGTAAGGAAGGAGAAAAGTTTACGGGAGATAGTTACAGCTTTGGAAAGACTAAAGATGGTAACTACATGATAGTGATAAGTGATGGCATGGGATCTGGGCCAGAAGCAGGAGTTGAAAGTAAGGCTGCAGTAGAACTTATAGAAAAGTTTACACAATCAGGTTTTTCTGAACTTACAGCGATAAACACTGTTAACTCAATAATGACAATGAAATTTTCTGAAGATGAAAAATTTGCAACTTTAGACATGCAAAATATTGATCTCTATTCAGGTAATATAACTTTTATGAAGATAGGAGCTGTTGAAAGTTTTATAAAAAGAGGAGATAAGATAGAAGTTGTAAAATCTAATACCTTACCTTTTGGAGTATTAGATTCTCCAGATGTAGATATTGTAGAAAAAAAGGTTTCAAATGGAGATGTTTTGGTTACTATAAGTGATGGAGTTCTCGAAGGAATAGGAGGAGAGTCAAACTGTGAGTGGCTAGTGGATTTTTTGGGAGAAACAAAAAATAAGAATCCAAAGGAATTAGTAAACGATATTTTAGAAAAAGCGAAAGAGCTTAATGGTGGAAAAACTAAGGATGATATGACAGTAGTAGTATCAAAGATTTATGCATTATATTAAAAACAAAGGGATTGATATTTAATGGATTTCAAAAAAGCATTGGCTTACAATGCTTTTTCTGAAATTGTAAATTTAATTATAAGTCATTACTTATAATTGGATTTTGATAATAATTAATAAAAGTAACAAATTTATTATATATTAAACATATTTGAGAAAGCTAAATTAGTTATAGTAAAATTCTATCATTTATTGTTAATAATTATAAGCTGTTATGATATAATTAATTAACAAAACATAATATTAGGAAGTGTTAAGATTTGAAAGATAAGGTTATTAACTTTATTAAGTATAATAATATGATAAAAAAAGGCGAAAAGATTTTGGTTGCTACTTCTGGAGGACCAGATTCTATGTGCCTTTTACATATACTTTATTCCTTAAAAGATGAATTAGATGTAACTGTTTATGCTGCTCATGTAAATCACATGCTTAGAGGAGATGAGGCATTGGCAGATGAAGAGTATGTAAGAGATTTTTGTGAAAACAAGGGCATTTCCTGCTTTGTAAAGAGAGTTGATATAAATGAAGTATCAAAGCAAAAAGGAATTTCTTCTGAAATGGCAGGAAGAGAAGAAAGATATGATTTTTTCAAGCAACTTATGGAACAACATCAATTAAGTAAGGTAGCAATAGCACATAATGCTAACGATCAGGCAGAAACTCTTCTTATGAGAATAATGAGAGGTACTGGTCTTGAGGGGCTTGTAGGTATAAAACCTGTAAGAGATGATATTTTTATAAGGCCTATACTTTGTTTTACTAGAGAAGAAGTTGAAGAGTATTGCAAGAAAGAACAGTTAAAGCCTAGGATTGATAAAACAAATCTAGAAAGTATATATTCTAGAAATAGGGTAAGACTTGAGATGATTCCTTTTATAAAAGAGTATTTTAATAAAGATATAGTTTCTACCTTAAATAGGTTAGCATCCTTAGCATATATAGATAGTAATTATATTGAAGAAGTTGTAGATTTAAAATATAAAAGATTTTGTTATAATAACGATCAACACAAACTAATAATTAGAGAAGAAGCTTTTAGTGAGCATGAAGCCATACTTACTAGGATTATAAGAAGAGCATTAGGTAATTTAATAGGAACAAGCTATAACTTTGAGATGAAACATATTTATGATGTTATCTCGTTACAACAAGGTGAAACAGGGAAAATGCTTTTTCTTCCCAATAAGGTAAAGATAACAAATATCTATGGAGAAATAGCAATAGATTTGAATTCTAATAAGAAAGAATCACTATTAGATTATATATTACAGTATCCAAGAGATATGTTTTCTCATAATGAGGAGAAAATACTAAATGTTCCAAACTTCGAGTATCAAATTTCAATGAAAATACTTAGTAATAAAGGTAATTTAGACTTTATAAAAGATGACTTAATCAAATATTTTGATTATGATAAGATAAAAGAAAACATAATCATAAGAAATAGGCGGGACGGTGATAGAATTATACCTCATGGTATGAATGGAACAAAAAAGTTAAAGAATATATTTATCGATGAGAAAATTCCACAAGATATGAGAGGTAAAATTCCACTGGTATGTTTTGATAACGACATAGCGTGGGTAGTTGGTTTAAAAGTTAGCAACACTTTTAAGGTTACAAAAGATACAAAGAACATTTTACAAATAAAGTTGATAGAAAGGAACTATAAGGATGAGAGAACACATTGAAGAAGTTTTATTTTCGGAGACACAAGTTGTTGAAAAGGTTAAGGAATTAGCAGTACAGATAAGTAAAGATTATCAAGATAAGAACTTAGTAGTTGTAGGAGTACTTAAAGGATCTGTAGTGTTTACATCAGAACTTATAAAGTACATAACAGTTCCTTGTGAGTTAGACTTTATGTCAGTATCAAGTTATGGGAATTCTGCTGAAACTTCAGGTGTTGTAAGAATTCTTAAAGATTTAGACAGTGATATTGAGGGTAAGGATATACTTATTGTTGAGGATATAGTGGATACAGGACTAACTTTAAATTATCTTTTAAAAATTTTAAGAGATAGAAAGGCTCAAAGTATAGAGATAGTTTCATTACTCAATAAGCCAGCAAGAAGAAAAGCTGATATAGAAGTTAAATATTATGGCTTTGAAGTTCCAGATGAATTTATAGTTGGATTTGGGATTGATTATGCTGAAAAGTATAGAAACTTACCTTTTATAGGAACTTTAAAAAGGGAAATATATAATAAATAATAATTACTAATTATTGTAAATAAAATAATGGTATGGTAAAATTTTTAGTAGTGAGAAGAGAGGGGGGCCTAATATGAAAAAGTTCTCAAGCTTAACGGCCTGGATTGTAGTAATGATAATGGTTATTGTTTCTGCTGTTTTTCTTGTAAAAAGCGGAGATGTAGGAAGTAATATACCTTATAGTGAATTTCAGCAGAAATGGATTAGTGATGAAGTAAAAAGTATACGTGTTAAACAGGATAAGATGACCATTGAAGGAACATTATCAAGTGGTAAGAATTTCAGTACTTTTGTTCCTGTTGAAACATTGAATATATTATTAAAGGAAAATTATAAACCAAATGTAACAGTATTATTTGAACCACCAACTAATATTTCAGCATGGGTTCAAATAATACCAACAATTTTGGTAATTGTATTATTTTTAGCTTTCTTTTTCATATTCATGCAGCAGTCACAAAGTGGAGGTGGCAGTAGAGGAGTTATGAATTTTGGTAAGAGTAGAGCAAAAATGGCTACTCTTGATAAAAAGAGAATAACTTTTAAAGATGTTGCAGGAGCCGATGAAGAGAAAGCTGAGCTTGAAGAGATCGTCGATTTCTTGAAGCAGCCTAAGAAATACATTGAGATGGGAGCAAGAATACCAAAAGGAGTACTTTTAGTTGGTCCTCCAGGAACAGGTAAAACACTTCTTGCAAAAGCTATTGCTGGAGAAGCTGGAGTACCATTCTTTAGCATATCGGGTTCAGATTTTGTGGAAATGTTTGTAGGAGTAGGTGCTTCAAGAGTAAGAGATCTATTTGAGCAGGCTAAGAAGAATTCTCCATGTATTGTATTTATTGACGAAATCGATGCTGTTGGTAGACAAAGAGGTGCTGGTTTAGGTGGAGGACATGATGAAAGAGAGCAGACATTAAACCAACTGTTAGTTGAAATGGATGGGTTTGGAGTTAATGAAGGAATCATAATGATTGCTGCTACAAATAGACCTGATATCTTAGATCCTGCATTATTAAGACCAGGTAGATTTGACAGACAGATAGTGGTTGGAGCTCCTGACGTTAAAGGAAGAGAAGAAATACTTAAAGTTCATACTAGAAATAAACCACTTTCAGAGGATATAAACTTAAATATACTTGCAAAGAGAACTCCAGGCTTTACTGGAGCAGATTTAGAAAACTTAACGAACGAAGCAGCACTTTTATCTGTTAGAAGAAGTAGAAAGCTTATAACTATGGAAGAGATGGAAGAGGCAATTACAAGAGTTATTGCTGGTCCAGAAAAGAAGAGTAGAGTTATAAGTGAACATGATAGAAAGCTTACTGCATACCATGAAGCTGGTCACGCAGTAGTAATGAAACTTCTTCCGAATGCTGATCCAGTTCATCAAATAAGCATAATACCAAGAGGTATGGCTGGTGGATACACTATGCATCTTCCGAAAGAAGATAGAAGTTATACTTCTAAGTCAAAGCTAAAGGATGAAATGATAGGACTTCTTGGAGGAAGAGTTGCTGAAAAGCTTATTATCGGAGATATAAGTACTGGTGCTAAGAATGATATTGATAGAGCAAGTCATATTGCTAGAAGTATGGTTATGGAATATGGCATGAGTGAAGACCTTGGACCAATTTCATTTGGTAGTGATCATAATGAAGTATTTCTAGGCAGAGATATAGGAAGAAGCAGAAACTTCAGTGAACAAATTGGAGCTAAGATAGATAGAGAGATAAAAGGTCTTATAGATGAAGCTTATGAGAAAGCAGAGAAACTTCTAAATGAAAATATGACTAAGCTTCACGCAGTAGCACAAGCACTTCTAGAAAAAGAAAAGCTTGAAGCTAATGAATTCGAAGAATTATTTAATAATGCATAATTAAAACCCACAGGCGGGAAGCTTGTGGGTTTTAATTTGTTGCTATTTAATAAAGTGAAATCTGGCTTCAATTTAATGGTTTTGATGTCTATTAATTTTGCTATTAATGAATTGTTTAAGGATTGAAGGGGTATATTTTATGGATAAACGAATTTATAATTCATTATATATAAGTTCGATAATTGTTTAACTTTATATAATTTGCTTGATAAATTTAACAAATATTGTATAATAATAATATAACTATATGTGGGGATATAGCTCAGTTTGGGAGAGTGCTTGAATGGCATTCAAGAGGCCGTGGGTTCGAGTCCCATTATCTCCACCAAGGTCGTATTAGATACGACCTTTTTTGTTTTCTACTATTTCATAAAGTGAAATATTTATGAATTGTTTAAGGATTGTTTAAGGATTGAAGTTATGTATCTTTAATAGACTAGATGTCTATTGAATGTTATTTTAGAAAAAAAATATTGGATTATTTGAAGGGAGTTTTTGAAATGTCCAAAATTAAAACGAATGCTATGCGTATTCTTGATCAAAAAAAAATAGATTACAATGTCATTACCTATGATAACAATGATGGAAAAATAGATGGTATTTCAGTTTCAGAAAAAATAGGTAAGAGCCCAAGTGTTGTTTATAAGACATTAGTGGCTCAGGGAAACAGTAAGAATATTTATGTTTTTATAATACCTGTTAAAGAAGAGCTTGATTTGAAAAAAGCTGCAAAAGTTGCTGAAGAGAAGAAGGTTGATATGATACCAGTTAAGGATATTTTAAAGTTCACAGGCTACATTAGAGGAGGTTGTTCTCCTGTAGGGATGAAGAAGAATTATACAACTTTTATTGATGCTAGTGCTTCTAAAATAGAAGAGATTGTTGTTAGTGGAGGAAAGATAGGTATACAAATAGAACTATTAACATCACAATTAGCTAAAGTTATTGAAGCTAAACTTGAAGATATAGTAAAATAAGTCACTTACTAAAATAAGGTGTATGTTTAAGCATAAATTTTATATAATATATGTTATATTACGAAAAACAATACGACTATATAAAACAATTTTCGATAAAATATTTTATTTTATACGTATTGATGATATAATGATTGTTGTAACTATTCGTATTGGAAACAATATCAAGGATGAATTAAAATGTGAATTATAGAAGAAAATAGATATGTTACGCTGAACTTCTAGAGATAGGGAAAAATAGTTTTTAGAGTAGAAGTATGAGATGAACATAGAAAAATTGGGGAAAGAATCCATACAAGATACATAGTTAATACTGAAGAATTTTTAAATAAAGTATATATGAAATGAAAAGAGGGGTGCTATTAAATGAGAAGTGATATTGAAATAGCTCAAAGTGCAAAAATGGAACCTATAATTAAGGTTGCAGAAAAGATGGGTCTTACTGAAGATGACATCGAACTTTATGGAAAATACAAATGTAAGATCAATTTAGACGTTCTTCAAAGAAATAAGGACAAAAAGGATGGTAAGCTTATCCTTGTTACTGCTATTAATCCAACTCCAGCAGGAGAAGGTAAATCAACTGTAACAGTAGGACTTGGTCAGGCACTTTCTAGAACTGGAAAGAATGCTGTTATAGCTTTAAGAGAACCATCACTTGGGCCAGTGTTTGGAGTTAAAGGAGGAGCAGCTGGGGGCGGATATGCACAAGTTGTTCCAATGGAAGATATTAACCTTCATTTTACAGGAGATATGCATGCTATAACAGCAGCTAATAATCTTTTATCAGCTGCAATAGATAATCATATTCATCAAGGTAATAGTCTTAGAATAGATTCAAGAAGAATAATCTTTAAGAGAGTTATGGATATGAATGACAGATCTTTAAGAAGCATAGTAATTGGTATGGGTGGAAAAGCTAATGGTTTTGTAAGAGAAGATGGTTTTATGATAACTGTTGCTTCAGAAATCATGGCAATTTTATGCCTTGCATCAGATCTTAAAGATTTAAAGGAAAGAATGGGCAATATTTTAGTTGCTTATAACCTAGATGGTCAGCCAGTATATGCAAAGGATCTTGGAGTTCAGGGAGCTATGGCACTTTTAATGAAGGATGCTGTAAAACCAAATCTTGTTCAAACTCTAGAAAATACACCAGCAATAATTCATGGTGGACCATTCGCAAATATTGCTCATGGATGCAACTCGGTATTAGCAACAAAAATGGCATTGAAAATTGGAGATTATGCAGTTACAGAAGCTGGCTTTGGCGCAGACCTTGGAGCAGAAAAGTTCTTTGATATAAAATGTAGATATGGTGGATTAAAGCCAGACTGTGTAGTATTAGTTGCAACAGTAAGAGCATTAAAGCACCATGGTGGAGTAAAGAAGGATGAGTTAAATACCCCTAATGTTGAAGCATTAGCAAAGGGGATTAAGAATTTAGAAAAGCAAATTGAAAATGTTAGAAAGTTTGGAGTTCCTGTAGTTGTTGCTATAAATAAGTTTATAACTGATAGCGAAGAAGAAGTAAACTTTATTCATCAGTTCTGTGAAGCTGCAGGTGTTAAGGTTTCACTTGCGGATGTTTGGGCTAAAGGTGGAGAAGGTGGTTTAGACCTTGCAGAAAAAGTAATTCAAACAATGGAAGAAGAAAAGGTAAGCTTTGCTCCAATATATGATGAAAAGTTAACTATTAAGGAAAAAGTAGCAATAATAGCAAAAGAAATTTATGGTGCTAACGGAGTTATATATACGCCTGCAGCATCAAGACAAATTAGTGAGCTTGAAGGCTTTGGGTTAGATAAGCTTCCAATATGTATGGCTAAAACGCAATATTCATTAGCAGATAATCCATCACTGTTAGGAAGACCAGAAGGGTTTGAGATAACAGTTAAGGAAGTTAGAGTGTCTAATGGAGCTGGATTTATAGTTGTTCAAACAGGTGATGTAATGACTATGCCAGGACTTCCAAAGGTTCCTGCTGCAAATAAGATGGATATATTAGAAGATGGAGAAATAGTAGGTTTATTCTAATGTTAGTTAAATCGACAGGTATATCAAACCTGTCGATTTTTATTAAATATTATTTAAAAAATAACCTGTAAGATTATAGATTAATATTTTGACATAAAAATGCGTATATGATACAATGAAAATTCGTAGTAGAGTATATTTTTTTGAATATTAACGGTGATTCTACTTATTACAGAATATTAATTTAAAATTTTAGGGTTTTTGGTAGTTTTATGAACTTTGGGGATAGAGAATTTCAGTGGTCGAGTTTGAAAATCCTTTTATGAAATAATCAGGATTTTTAATTCGACTTTTTGTGCTGAAAAAAATTAACATCAGAATTTAAATAATATTAGTTGGATAAAATAATAGTGAAGATATAAAAGTTTAATGGTTAATAAATTGGAAAAATGCCCTTAGTATTCAATAGTTTTTCTAAATTCAATGTTTAATTACGAACCTGTCTATTTATTGGATTTAGATGTATGTTTTATTATGGAAAATAAATACTAGAATTTAAATGTTAAAGGAGATAATAGATGAGTAAGGTAAGATTTAGTGAATTAAATTTATCAGTTGAAGTTAACAGTGCGTTAACAGATATGGGGTTTGAGTATGCAACGCCAATACAGGCACAATCAATCCCAGTAATTTTAGATGGAAAAGATGTTTTCGGACAAGCGCAGACAGGAACAGGAAAAACAGGGGCTTTTGCAATACCAACAATAGATAAAGTAGATACAAGCAAAAAAGAAATTCAAGTTTTAGTACTTTGTCCTACAAGAGAGTTAGCAATTCAGGTTGCTGAAGAGTTCGTTAAACTTGCAAAACATAAAAAAGACTTAAGAATTCTTTCAGTATATGGTGGAGATTCCATGGAAAGACAAATAAAAGGTATTAAAAGAGGTGTTCAAATAATAGTTGGTACACCAGGTAGAGTAATGGATCATATGAGAAGAGGTACTATTAAGCTGAATAACTTAACTACTTTAGTACTAGATGAAGCTGACGAAATGTTAAATATGGGCTTTAGAGATGACATTGAGGAAGTAATGAACAGTATAGATCAACCTATACAAAAGTTACTATTCTCAGCTACTATAAAGCCTACAATAATGGATATAATTAAGAAGCACTTAAATAATCCTGAGAAGATAAAAATTGAGAACAAGGAAGTAACTACTCCAAACATTACTCAAAAATATGTAGAAGTTAAAGATAAGGATAAATCAGAAGTAGTTTCAAGACTTCTTGATATACATAATCCTAAGCTTTCTTTAATTTTCTGTAATACAAAAATGAAAGTTGATGAATTAACTGATGCTTTACAATCTAGAGGATATAGCGCTGATAAAATTCATGGTGATATGAAACAGTCAGTTAGAAGTAATGTTATAGAAAAGTTTAGACAAGGAGATGTAAGGATTCTTATAGCAACGGATGTAGCTGCTAGAGGTCTTGATATCGATGATGTTGAAATGGTATTTAACTATGATGTACCTAATCATGAAGAATACTACGTACATAGAATAGGAAGAACAGGTAGAGCAGGAAGACAAGGTACTTCCTTTACATTAGTAAATTCAAGACAGATGCGTGATTTAAGAGACATAGTGAATTATACAAAAAAGAAAATGGAGCCTGAAAAAATTCCTACATTAAAAGATGTAGAAGAAGTAAAAACTAATGTATTTATTGATGAAATTAAGAAGCAATTAGAAGAAGGAAAACATAAGAAATATATGTCTGTTATAGAAAAACTACATACTGAAGGAGTTTCTCCAATAGAACTCGCAGCAGCTATGCTTGAGAGAGAATTAAAGATATCTGATGTAGAAGAAATCCAAATGGAGACTTCATCAACTAAATCTACATGGGCTAAAGATTCTGGTATGGCTAGAATGTTTGTTAATATAGGTAGAGATAAGAAGTTAAGACCTCAAGACTTAGTTAAAGCAATAGCTAGCGAAACAGGAATAGCAGGTAAAGAAATAGGTACTATAGATATTTATGATAAGTATACTTTCTTCGAAATACCAGAAGCATATGCAAACAAGGTGATAGATGTTATGAGTAAGAGCAAAGTAAAGGGAGTAAGAATAAATATGGAACTTGCTCAGAAGAAGGGTGCAAAGGGCAGCACTACTAGAGGTAGAAGAAAAAGTAATTAAACAGAACCTTATATAATTCATAATAGTTTAGTAAACGAAATATAATTTTTTGTTTAAATAATATTCTAAAATGATTATAAACTTAAGTATTTATAATTTAATTAGAACTGTAATGCAGAAGAAAACTCAGTGTAAGCTGAGTTTTCGCTTATTTTGCTGCTATTTCACAAAGTGAAGTCTAGATTTACATTTACTCTTATTAGAAATAATGAAAACTTGGTAGAAGCTTGACAAAAGATATGTACTTGTTAAAATTATATTGATAACTAAAATAGTATTTATGTTAAATAAAAAACTTCAAGATAGTATAAACCCAGGTGAAGTTTAAGTTAGGCAGCTTTAAAAGCTGCTTTTAATATATAATTTGGAGGACTTTATCATGATATTGTTAGTTGATGTTGGGAATACTAATATAGTTTTAGGAGTTTATAAAGGTCAAAAGTATGTCGCAAGCTGGAGGATTTCAACAGATGCAAAGAAGACTTCAGATGAATATGGTATACAAGTTATGCAGCTTTTTGCACAGTATAATCTTAATCCACATGAAGTAGAAGGAATTATACTTTCATCTGTTGTACCGAATATAATGTATTCTTTAGAGCATATGTTAAGAAAATGTTTTAAGATGGAACCTATAATAGTTGGTCCTGGAATTAAAACTGGAATAAATATAAAATATGATAATCCTAGAGAAGTTGGGGCTGATAGAATTGTAAATGCCGTTGCAGCTCATGAAATATATAAGAAAAGTACAATCATTATAGATTTTGGTACAGCAACAACTTTTTGTGCTTTAACAAAAAGCGGAAACTACCTTGGTGGAAACATAGTACCAGGACTAAAAATATCAGCAGATGCATTATTTGAAAGAGCTGCGAAGCTTCCGAGAATAGAACTTGAAAAACCTAATTCAATTATATGTAAAAATACCGTGAACAGCATGCAGGCTGGTATAATATATGGGTATATAGGTCAGGTTGAATATATAGTAAAAAAAATGAAACAAGAGATGATGGCATTAGGTGAAGATGAACCATTTGTATTAGCAACAGGAGGACTAGGTAATTTAATTGCAAAAGAGACAAAAACAATTGATAAGGTTGATCCAGATTTAACTTTAGAAGGACTTAAAATAATTTACCAAAAGAATAAAGAATAGGAGATGAGTTTCTCTTATGAAAATAGATAAGTTAGAGTTTAAAAACAATGTATTTTTAGCACCTATGGCTGGTGTTACAGATATATCATTTAGAGGGCTGTGTAAGGAGTTAGGATGTGGATTAGTTTATACTGAGATGGTAAGTGCAAAGGCACTTTACTATGGAAGTGAAAATACCCAGCAGCTCCTTAGGATAGCGGATGAAGAAAAGCCAGTAGCTGTCCAAATGTTTGGAAATGATCCTAAGATAATGGCTGAAGTGGCGGATAGATTTTTCAATAATAATGATGATATATGTATAATTGATATTAATATGGGATGTCCAGCGCCTAAGATTGTGAAGAACGGTGAGGGATCAGCTCTTATGAAAACTCCAGAGCTTGCTTATCAAATTGTAAAAGAGGTAAAAAGTATTGCAAAAAAACCTGTTACAGTAAAGTTTAGGAAGGGTTTTGATAAAAATAATGTAAATGCTGTGGACTTTGCGAAGATGATGGAAGATGCAGGGGTAGATGCTATTACTGTACATGGTAGAACTAGAGAGCAGATGTATGAAGGAAAAGCTGATTGGGACATCATAAGACAAGTAAAGTCAGCGGTATCTGTTCCTGTTATAGGGAATGGTGATATTTTTACTGCTGAGGATGCTCTCAGAATGAAGGAAGAGACGAAGTGTGATGCTTTAATGGTCGCTAGAGGTAGCATGGGCAACCCTTGGATTTTTAAACAGGTTGGCGAGAAACTTGATGGAAAACCTGTTTCCTATCCTACGCCTTCAGAAAAAATTGCAATGTGTATAAGGCATTATGAGCTTGCTTTAAAATATGATGGTGAGTATAAAGCTGTAAGAGAAATGAGAAAACATTCTTCATGGTATATAAAAGGTTTAAAAAATTGTACAGAAGTAAAGAATTTAATTAATGCTGAGGATAATAGCAAAAAAGTTATAGAAATATTAAATCAGTACAAAATATCTTTAAAGAATGAAGAAAATTAGAGAATTTATTAAAAAGAAAGAGAATAGATATAGGATATAATCAATAAATAAAAGTGGTAAGTTTGAAGATAGTACTAAGTTTTCAGCTGATTAATGAAAAACCATATAATAAGTTTAATGCTTTTTCTAGAATGTTAGATAAGTTGAAGATTAAGGTAGAGGGTAGGAGTATTATTGAGCCTCTTAATGTAGAGATACATCATATAAAGATACCCTTTAATTTAAGTTATGATGCATATATTTATAATGTAAATACAATAATAAGGAAATACAAGGATATATATCCTGTAGTTAGTATTAAGGGAAATAGAATCTATGATATTAATTTAATAACTAAATTTCAAAGAAAACTTTTGGCTTATGGAGTAATTGTTAGTATAAAAGCAATACTCCTTAAGTCAGGTAAGTCTTTAAAGAATAGTATTATACTTGTAGATGATGCAGTTGATCCTATAAGTCAGGAGTGTATTGAAGAACTTGCAAAAAACACAAAACATATTATTCTATACTCGAAAAATATTAGAGCCACTAATAAATTAAGGGAATATTTAATAGCTAATTATGGAGTTTCTCCGGAAATTATATGGGATGAGAATTGCTTTAAATTAGCTGATTTTGTTATAAGCTCAAAAAAAAGGGAATACGAATGTGCAAGAATCTGGTACTTAGATAATTTTTATAGACCAGAAAATTGGGATAAAGTATTAGTTAATGATATTACGTATGAAATTCCTTGGAACTTTAAAGAAAAAGAGATGAGCGCGGAACTTTTAGGCGCTGTAATCGATAACAATAAGAAAGTTGATATTGAAAAGGTACTTAAGTACAATGGTATTACAATAGAGAAAATCAAGTTTAATGACAAAGTTGTTATTCTATAGTAAAAAAGTTAACTATATCATCTTACTGGTTGACATTATTGGATTTTGGCATTATAATATGTAAAATAATTGACAGAATACTGGAAAAATATTGCTGTGTAAATTTGTATGTTATTTTGTAAAAATATGATATAGTATTATAGTATCACTATCGAAGGGGAGAAAGATATGAGTGAAGCAAAAAAATATATAATGACTTATGAAGGTGTTAAAAAGCTAGAGGAAGAATTAGAATATTTAAAAACAGTAAAAAGAAAAGAAATTACTGAAAAAATAAAAGTTGCATTAGGATATGGAGATTTAAGCGAAAACTCAGAATATGATGAAGCAAAAAATGAGCAAGCATTTACTGAAGGTAGAATAATTCAGCTTGAAAATATGTTAAAGAATGCTGTAGTAGTTGATGAATCTGAGATATCAACTGATACAGTTAGTATAGGTTCAATAGTTAAAGTTAAGGATTATGATTTTGACGAAGAAGTTGAATATACATTAGTTGGTTCAGCAGAAGCAGATCCAATGAAAAATAAAATTTCAAATGAATCACCAGTAGGTAGTGCTTTGATGGGTAAGAAGGTAGGAGAAATAGTTGAGGTTAATGTACCTGGAGGGGTTAGTAAATTTGAAATTTTAGGAATAAGAAGAGATTAACGGAGGGATCATTAATGTCAAATGAGGAAATGAATATCCACGAATTAGAGGCTCAATTCAGCGAGCAAGAAAGACTTAGAAGACAAAAACTTGCTGACCTACAAGCAGCAGGAAAGGACCCATTTGATGTTTATAAAGTTGAAAGAACACACTCATCTTCTCAAGTAAAAGAGGGATTTGATACATTAGAAGGTCAGGATGTTAAAATTGCTGGAAGATTAATGTCTAAAAGAGGTCAAGGTAAAGTTGTATTTGCTGATATTCAAGATAAAGATGGAAAGCTTCAACTTTTTATAAAGATAGATGAAGTGGGAGAAGAAGCTCTTAAGGAATTTAAGACATTGGATCTTGGTGACTTGATATGGGCAGAAGGAGATGTATTCAAGACTAAAGCTGGTGAAATATCAGTTAAAGTTAAGAAGTTTCAACTTATATGTAAGTCATTAAAGCCATTACCAGAGAAGTGGCATGGGTTAAAAGATCCAGATATGAGATATAGACAAAGAGAGGTTGATGTTATAACTAATCCAGAGGTAAAATCAACTTTCTTAAAGAGAGTGCAAATTATAAAAGCTATAAGAGAATTCCTTGATAACAGAGGTTTCTTGGAGTTTGAAACTCCAATACTTTCACCAATAGCTGGTGGTGCAGCTGCAAGACCATTTATAACTCATCATAATGCTTTAGATATAGACATGTATTTAAGAATTGCAACAGAACTTTATTTAAAGAGACTTATTGTTGCAGGTTTTGAAAAAGTATATGATATGGGTAAGAACTTCAGAAATGAAGGGGTAAGTATAAGGCATAATCCAGAGTTTACAATGATAGAGCTTTATGAAGCATATTCTGACTATAACGACATGATGGAAATAATGGAAAATTTAGCTGCATATGCATGTCAAAAGGTTAATGGAACTACTAAGGTTACATATGAAGGTACTGAAATAGACTTTACACCACCATGGAGAAGAATCACAATGGTGGATGCTGTTAAGGAGCATGCAGGAGTAGATTTCAATTCAATAAGCAGTGATGAAGAAGCACAAGCTATTGCAAAAGAAAAGGGACTTGAGTTTAAGAAAGATCTTAAGAACGTAACAAAGGGAGAGGTTTTAAACTCATTATATGAAGAGTATGCTGAAAAGCATATGATTCAACCAACTTTTATAATTGACTATCCTGTAGAAGTATCACCTCTTACTAAGAAGAAGAGAGGCAATGAAGCATTTACTGAAAGATTTGAAGGATTTATATATGGTAGAGAAGTATGTAATGCATACTCAGAGCTTAATGATCCAATAGTGCAAAGACAAAGATTCGATCAACAAGCTAAGGAAAGAGAGCTTGGTGATGACGAAGCTTATATGATAGATGAGGAATTCATGAGTGCTCTTGAAACTGGTATGCCTCCTACAGGCGGATTAGGCATAGGAATTGATAGACTTGTCATGTTCCTTACTGATTCAACTTCAATAAGAGACGTTATTATGTTCCCAACAATGAAACCACTATAAGAGGATAAAAGCAGAGTTTTGCTCTGCTTTCTAATTTCCTGCTATTTCATAAAGTGAAACCTGACTAAAACTGAGAGACTTGATGCTTGGTCGGTTTTTTACCTTAAAAGATGAAATTTAGCTAAATTTTTTATAAAAAGTTGAAAAAAGCACTTGCTTTTAAAAAAAAAGTTGGTATAATAATAAATGTAGAAACGTTCCGCGGTAGCTCAATGGTGGAGCACTCGGCTGTTAACCGATAGGTTGGAGGTTCGAGCCCTCTCCGCGGAGCCAATTTTAATTAGTATACAGAGTCTCATGCGTAGCATGGGACTTTATTTATTTTAGTGAATTTGTAGTAAGTTCATATTGTAATTTTATTAAGAATAGTTAAGGTGCATTTTTTTTATTTTATAAAATATGATAAGTCATTCTTGACAACATACCATATTTTGATAAAATTATATGTATAATTTAATATGCATTATGATAAAGAATAGTAATCTTAAGAACTTTTTAGAGAAATGGTGGATGGTGCAAACCATTATGGACTTATGATGAATGGCACTTTTGAATGCAGTGTATTTAAAAGTTGGGCTTGAGCCAAGAAGGGTGGAACCGCGGAAAGTAACTTTTCGTCCCTTTATGGTATAAGGCTTTTTTTATTTTATACTAAATTATGTTAAACTTATTTTATTTATAACTTAGTAAATTTTTACTTAGAAGTAGGAATTACTATGATAATATAATTAAGCAAAAAAAAGATTTCCAAACCTATAATTGGTACTTTTAACTGAAAAGTATTTAAATAAACAAATTGGGAAAAATTAAACAATAGCTATAAAAAATATATGGAGGTATATACGTATGACGGTAGAAAAGACTATGGATAAGATTGTTGCTCTTTGTAAAAATAGAGGATTTATATTTCCAGGTTCAGAAATCTATGGTGGTCTTGCAAATTCATGGGATTATGGTCCTTTAGGAGTAGAGTTCAAGAACAACGTTAAGAAGGCTTGGTGGAGAAAGTTTATTCAGGAAAGTCCATATAATGTTGGGGTAGATTGTGCTATTCTTATGAATAGAGAAGTTTGGGTGGCTTCAGGTCACGTAGGTGGTTTTTCAGATCCACTGATGGATTGTAAGGATTGTAAGGCAAGATTCAGAGCAGATAAGATTGTTGAAGATCACATGACCGAACAAGGTGTTGAGGTTGCTTCCGCAGATGGGTGGAGCAATGAGCAACTTAAGCAGTATATTGATGAGAATAATATAGAATGTCCTAAATGTGGTAAGAAAAACTTTACTGATATAAGAAAGTTTAATCTTATGTTTAAGACATTTCAAGGGGTCACTGAGGATGCTAAATCAGAGATATTCTTAAGACCAGAAACAGCACAAGGTATATTCGTAAATTTTAAATCAGTGCAAAGAAGTTCAAGAAAGAAAGTTCCTTTTGGTATAGCACAAATAGGTAAGTCCTTTAGAAATGAGATAACTCCAGGTAACTTTACTTTCAGAACAAGAGAGTTTGAACAAATGGAACTTGAATTTTTCTGTAAGCCAGGTACAGACTTAGAATGGTTCAATTACTGGAAGGACTATTGTTGGAACTTCCTATTAAATCTTGGCGTGAATAAGGGAAATCTAAGAATGAGAGATCACGGTGCAGAGGAACTTTCATTCTATTCAAATGCAACTTCTGATATAGAATATCTTTTCCCATTTGGTTGGGGAGAACTTTGGGGAATAGCAGATAGAACTGACTATGACTTAAAGAAACATCAAGAGCATTCAGGTCAGGATATGAGCTATCTTGATCCAAGTACAAACGAAAGATATGTTCCATATTGTATAGAACCATCACTTGGTGCAGACAGAGTTGCTCTTGCATTTTTAGTAGATGCATATGATGAAGAAGAACTTGAAGGCGGAGATGTAAGAACGGTACTTCATCTACATCCAGCATTAGCTCCATTTAAGGCTGCAATATTACCACTTTCAAAGAAGCTTTCAGAAAAGGCAGAAGCGGTGTATGCTAATCTTAGTAAGAAATTCAACATTGAATATGATGAAGCAGGTAGCATAGGTAAAAGATATAGAAGACAAGATGAAATAGGTACTCCATTCTGTATTACTGTTGACTTTGACACACTAGAAGACAATGCGGTAACAGTAAGAGATAGAGATACTATGGATCAAGTAAGAATTAAAATAGATGAGTTAGAAAAATATATAGCTGAAAAGTTAGAGTTCTAAGAATTTATAAAAATCACAATAACCAAATTAATACATTAATAAAGTTAATAATAAATACAGCTTATTTTGAAAAAGTATTAAATATTAAATTGATTTTCACTCCATAATTACTAAAGTCATAAAAACCTTGGTTTTGATAAAAAGCCAAGGTTTTTTTATTACAATTATGAAAATGATAAAAAAATTTTATAGTTATAAAATATTGTATTAAGAAAAGTATATATTTCTATGGATTTTCAAAATAAAACCTCCATTGTAATAATAATTATAAAAATAAAGTAATTTGTCGAATTTACTACAATAAATTATTATTTTATTGATATTTCAGTACAGAATATATAATATTAGTGAGAAAATTTTAAATTTAATTGTAATTTTACTTGTAAATTTGCAATTTTCCCACCAAATATTTTTGGTTGAATATAACTAAGGGGAGGCATTTTATGAACATTTGGAAAAAGAAGTCGGTAGAGCAGATACTTGAAGGTGCTAAAAAAACAGGCTTAAAGAAAAACTTAAAGGCTAAAGATATAGCAGCTCTAGGTATTGGAGCGGTAGTTGGTGTAGGTATATTTGTTGCTACAGGTGAAGGAGCTCATATGGCGGGACCCGCTGTTATTATTTCCTTCATTTTAGCAGGAATAATAGCAGCTCTTTGTGGGTTATGTTATGTGGAACTTGCAACAATGTTCCCTGTAGCAGGTAGTACATACTCATATTCTTATATTGCTTTTGGTGAAATTATGGCAATGATAATTGGATGGTGTTTGACAGCTGAATATTTAGTTGCAACTAGTGCTGTTGCTTCAGGTTGGTCTGGAACTTTTGTTGGTATTTTAAATTCAATAGGAATTAAGTTGCCACAAGTTTTTATTTCATCACCGAGTAAGGGTGGAATAGTAGACCTACCAGCAATTTTAATAACAATAATTCTGACTGCTCTTTTATGCTATGGAATGAAAGAGAGTGCAAGAATAAATAACATTATTGTTGGAGTGAAAATATTTATAATTCTTCTTTTTGTAACTCTAGGAGCAAAACATATAAATACAGCAAATTATGTTCCTTTTATGCCTTTTGGATGGAAAGGAGTTTTTGCAGGAACAGCAACAATATTCTTCTCTTATATTGGATTTGATGCAATTTCTACTGCAGCAGAAGAAGCTGAGAATCCAAGGAAAGATATACCAAGAGGGCTTATAGCATGTTTAGTGGTAGTTAGTATACTTTATGTATCCGTTGCTTTTGTACTAACAGGAATGGTTCCATTTAAAGAAATAATTTCAGAAAATGCAGTACCTGGTGCATTGGCAAGAGTCGGTATAACATGGGGATCAGCTTTAGTAGGAACTGGTGCAATACTTGGAATGATTTCTACAATAATAGCGGTACTTTATGGACAAGTTAGAGTGTTCATGGTTATGTCAAGAGATGGATTATTACCTAAGGCATTCTCAAAAATACACTCCGTACATAAAACTCCATATATTGCTACAATGATAACTGGTTCTACAGCGGCAATAATAGCGGGATTTTTACCACTAGATATTATTGTACAGTTCTTAAGTATAGGAACGTTATTAAGTTTTATGGTTGTATCTTTAGGTGTTATAGTACTTAGAAAAACTATGCCTGATTTTCCAAGGAAGTTTAAGTGTCCAGGAGTGCCATTTACGCCTATAGTAACGGTAGTAAGCTGTGTAGTATTATTATCTAAAATACCAGTTAGAACTTGGATTGGATTTACTATATGGCTAACATTAGGATTAGTTATATACTTTACTTATGGAAGAAAGAATAGTATCGTTCAAAATGAAGGAAAATCTTCACATAAGTCCAGAAAAATTGCATAATAAGTTCAATATTTTTTAAATAAAATTTAGATGGACTGTAAATCAATATAGCTAACATTAAGTAAAAACTTAATGTTAGCTTTTTTTTAAAGAAGTTCTAGAAAGTAACTGTGATATTTAATATTGTTTATTAAATTCTTAATTCAATATGAGCTTGTATATCTATGGAATAAAGTAATATAGAGTGTTATAATTTAAAATAAGTATGTTAAATTTTTAGTGACTTTAGAAAATAATATATATTTATATTAATTCATAAGATTGTAATTTTGTTATATATATTAAAGATAAACAATTTCAATAGTTAAAAGATTTATGAATTTGTAATAGGTAAATGCTACAATATTAAGAATAACTAATAAAATGTATTATATATGGTTGGAGGCGCGAGGATGAAAAAAGATTTTAAAGAATTTAAGGAGTTTATAAAAGGTAAAAATACAGCAGTAGTAGGAATAGGAGTTAGTAATATTCCATTAATAAATTTCTTATTAGAGCTTGGGGCAAAAGTTAGTGCTTTCGATAAAAAAACTGAAGAACAACTTGGGGAAGTTGCTGTTGATTTTAAAGATAAAGGAGTTACTTTGTTTTTGGGGGAAGGATATTTAGATAAACTTTCAGGCTTTGAAGTAGTGTTTAAAACTCCTTCTATGAGAATAGATAGTGAAGCGTTAGTAAAAGTAAAAAGCGAAGGTGCTTACATCACTTCAGAAATGGAGGAATTTGTTAGGTACTGTCCAGCGAAGGTATATGGAATAACAGGTAGTGATGGAAAAACAACTACAACTACTATTATATCTAAAATTTTGATGGAAGAAGGATATAATACTTGGGTAGGTGGTAATATAGGAACTCCACTATTTTCAAATATTGAAGAAATTAAAAAGAATGATATGGTGGTTCTTGAACTTTCCAGCTTCCAACTTATGACTATGAATAATAACATTGATGTAGCAATAGTTACAAATTTAGCGCCTAACCATCTTGATATGCATAAGGATATGGAGGAATATATAGATTCTAAGAAGAATATTTTCAGGTTCCAAGAAAAACAGGATTTACTTGTTTTAAATAGAGAAAATGATATTACTGCATCTTTCAAAAATGAAGCTAAGGGTAAAGTTATAGAGTTCAGTTCAAAGAGAATTACAGAAGAGGGAGCTTATTTCAAAGATGGTGCTTTATATGTATTTGATAAGGAAGTTTGCAAAAAGAAAGATATAGTTATAAAGGGTATGCATAACGTGGAAAATTATCTTGCAGCTTTTGCAGCAACATATAAAGATGTTTCTATAGAATCTATGAAGAAGGTGGCAATAACTTTTGGTGGGGTAGCCCATAGAAGTGAATTTGTAAGAGAAGTTGATAAAGTAAAATACTATAACGATTCAATTGCATCAAGTCCAACAAGAACACTTGCAACTTTAAGGGCCTTTGAAAAGCCAGTAATATTAATTGCTGGAGGATATGATAAACATATACCTTTTGAGCCACTAGCTTTTGAAGGTTACCCATATATTAAACAACTTATTTTACTAGGAGTAACAAAGGATAAAATAAAAGAGGTATTTTTAAAACTTAAAGATGAAAGTTCTGTAGATGTTCCAATTATAATTGTCAATTCTTTAGAAGAGGCGGTCTATAAAGCTAGAGAAATTGCTAAAGAAGATGATATAGTTGCTCTTTCACCAGCTTGTGCAAGCTTTGACATGTTCCCAAACTTTGAAGTAAGAGGAAATAAGTTTAGAGATATTGTTAATCAATTAAAGTAACTTTAAAGAATAATATTATAGCTATTTTAAGAACAAATAATCGATGGAATACTATCGGTTATTTGTTTTTTAGAGTTTATTTGCTGGCACTCATAAAGTAAAATATAATACTCCCTAATTATTATTAGAAATTGAGTATATTAGTTTAAATTTCAATATGATTATTCAGTAATTTTAGATAAACTCATCCAAGAGTATCATTAAGTGAAAAACTGATAAATATAAAGAAATAATGAGAAATATAAAGATACCTTTTTTAGAATTAATTTTGTAAAATGTGTATATAATATTAAACATGGTACTATAATACACGTCGCTGATGCAAAGCAACAAGTTGTAGATATGCGATAACAGAAAGTTTTAAATTAGTCTACAAAAAAGTGTTGACAGATTAAAACTTAGATGTTAATATAAATAAGCGGTCGGGAACGATTGCTAAATGGTCTTTGAAAATTAAACAGAGGAAATTAAGTACAGCAATTCTTTTGAGAGCAAGAGATTAAACTTTTAAATTGAGAGTTTGATCCTGGCTCAGGACGAACGCTGGCGGCGT
>NZ_BOPZ01000028.1 GCF_018332455.1 Clostridium polyendosporum | reverse complement strand
ATAAGCTAGTAAGACCCCTTGAAGAACACAAGGTTGATAGGTCAGAGGTGTAAGCATGGTAACATGTTGAGCTGACTGATACTAATAGGTCGAGGGCTTGACCAATAAAAAAGCTAAAACTTATGTGCAATTTTGATGGAATAAAATTCATCAACAATCTGGTGATGATGCTTTTAGAGGATACACCCGTTCCCATACCGAACACGATGGTTAAGCTCTAAGAGGCCGATGGTACTGCACGGGCGACTGTGTGGGAGAGTAGGAGGTTGCCAGGTTTATATGGATCTTTAGCTCAGTTGGTTAGAGCAACCGGCTCATAACCGGTTGGTCCGGGGTTCGAGTCCCTGAAGGTCCACCATTTAAGATTACGAAATAAGGAAGCCAAAATTTTGGCTTCCTTATTTTTTTATTGAAGGGCTACATACTATTAATTATAAACATTTACTGCCTTCACCCTTACACTTAAAGAATGTAAAGTATTATTCTCAATAGAAATTCCAGTTAATTTCCTTTTTCTTATTGGCTTGTTTCATTCTATGCATTTTTTGAAAAATATAAGTCTCACAGTCTTATTAAATTTTATTTTTAATAGGTATATGGTATAATTATTAATATAAAAAATTATGTAAATTTTAAGCAGAACTAGATTTAAATTGTTGAAAATTAACATTGAATTTCATGTGTGTCAAATTTTTCATCAACAAGTAAACGTTTAATTTAGAAGATATAGCTTTTTTCTTATAGAAATAGTTTACGCTGTAATATAAGAAATACATAAGTTTTAGTAGCAGAAATAATTTATATAGAATAAGGGGAAAGATTATGCAGACACAAAGATTAGACTGGATAGATATGGCCAAGGGTTTAGGCATGATACTAGTAATGATTACTCATGCTCCAATTCCAGATCAATTTAAACAAATAATATATACTTTTCATATGCCACTATTTTTCTTTTTATCAGGTTATTTATTTTCGATATCAAAGTATAATAGTTTTTTAGCTTTTTTCAAAAGAAAATTTAAATCATTAGTTATACCTTACTTTACATTATCATTTATAAATTATATGTATTGGATAAGTACAAATGGTCCCTATAATTATAGTACTAGTATATACAAACCTTTTGTTGGAACTTTTTACGCTTTAAGACGTAGTGAGTGGAGTTTGCATAATGGAACAATGTGGTTTGTTACATGTTTGTTTATTACAGAGATATTATTCTATATTATTATAAAGTCCAGTAAAAATAATAATATTATTATTACAATTTGTTTAATTATAAGCTCAGTTGCAGGGCATTTATATAGCGCGTATATAGGACAGGCATTTCCTTGGAGTATTGATGTTTCTATAACTGCAGTTGTATTCTTTGGTGCAGCATATTTAATTAGATGTAAAGGTATTCTATTAAATGTGAATGTTGGGTACTTAGTACTGTTTATAGTTGTTAATGCAGTTGCAGGATATTTAAATTTTAAGCATATTGGAAAACCTACAGATATGTTTTTTAATAGATATGGAAATTATTTTTTATTTTATATAGGTGCGTTTAGTGGGGTTTTAGCTTATATAATGTTAATTAAATTGCTGCCTAAAATAAATTTCTTAGAGTATATTGGTAAAAATAGCATTATATTTTTAGCTTTTCATCAGTTTATACTATTTCCAAACATAGAAATAGTACTTAAGCATATAAATATATTTAGTGGCAAAGATTACTACAGTTATATTTTATTGGGGACAACCTATGCTTTAGTTTCATCAGTAATTTTAATTCCAGTATCATTTATAATAACAAAATATATGCCTTACTTATTAGGTAAAGCATATCAAATTAATGGAACTGCTGAAAGGAGAATTAAAGTATTTGAGGTAAAAATACGAGAGCTATAACAATTTTTTATTTCTTAGAAGGTAATACTATATTAATGGAGAAACAATAAAGATTAAATCTTAAAAATCAAATACCTAATAGTGGATTAACCAACTTAAAATAATAAGTAGAAAAAGACTATATTTTGATTTTTTACACAAATCAAAATATAGTCTTTTAAAGTATGAGATTATATAAATCTATTGTTATTTTAAAGTTAAACACTCTTTCTTAATACTTCTAATAATTTATTTAACCAATCCGGGTGTGCTGGCCAAGCTGGTGCAGTTACTAGATTGCCATCTACATAGGCCTTATCCATTGGTATATCTACGTAACTTCCACCGACACAGTTAATATCTGGTGCTATAGCAGGATATGCAGAACATTTTCTTTCTTTTAATATGTCAGCAGTTATTAACACTTGAATGCCATGACAAATTGAAGCAATCGGTTTATTTTTAGTATCAAAGTATTTTACAATTTCTAGGACACGTTTATTTAAACGAATGTATTCAGGTGCTCTTCCACCAGGAATTATCAAAGCATCATAATCCTCTGGAGTTATATCTTCAAATGTACTGTTTAATTGAAAATTATGACCTCTTTTCTCACTATAGGTTTGATCACCTTCAAAATCATGAATTGCTGTTCTAATAAATTCACCAGATTTCTTATCAGGGCAAGCAGCATGAACAGTATATCCAACTACTTGTAAACACTGAAAAGGTACCATTACTTCGTAGTCTTCCACATAATCTCCAACAAGCATCAATACTTTTTTTTGAGACATATTTAACAACTCCTTTTAAAAGATCTATTTATTTGAAACACGATTTATATCTATTAAATCTAATATTATTTTATTCCGTTATCTTTAAAAATTATGAAAGAATGAAGTCAAACGTTAGTAAGTGAGTATTATAATTTTAAATGACTCAGATATATAGATGAAAAACAACAATATATATCCCTAGCTTTTCTTATGTAACAGAAAAGAATTTTAATTAGGCCAAAGTATAACATAAATTTATTTCTTTTTGCGAATAATTATAAGAAAAGGAGTGACAGTTATGGACGACCGTTCAATACAAAAAGTAGCTGATATTATGAGTATATACTCTTATAAAGTTGACGCTTTAATAAGGTTACTTACTGAGAAGAATCTTTTTTCAAAGGATGAACTTAATCATATGCTAAATGAAGTTATGAATGAAGCAGAAGAAGAACCTATTACAGATGAATATGTAATAGAAGCATTAAAAGATAAAGTACTACTAAAATAATTAGTATATTCTACGAGTTGTCCTAAAAGTTTATAGGACAGCTCTCTTTTTTATAACTAAAAAGAGGCGGTAGATGATACTTTCAGTCACTCTATGATAAATATGAAAAACATAAAGAGTAGAAATTATTTATTTTATATGAAAATTTTACGTGTAGGATTAAATAAAAATTAATGCAGAATCAATTGTACTTACTATCAGATGTAGAGAAAGAATTAGAAGAGTAATAATGATATCAGGAAGGAGGCCTGCAGGCATTATGACTACAATGCTGATAAAATGCAGGTACTAGTACAACTGTTAGCTATGTCTCTAGAATTAATCTAAACAATAAACTAATGTCATTTTGTAATAGCAAGCATATTATGTAAGTATAGATTTTTTTGGAGAGAAGTAAATGCAAAATAATAACAGATTCTATCAATGCCCATATACAACGTGGTTATATTACAATTATCCTATTATAGCTCAAGATTCATATAGATATCATCAGCGAGTATATAACGATTTTTATAACCAGCCAGAAGATTATGAGGAAGAAACTAACTTATTTGAAGAACCAATAGATGAGGATACAGTTAAAGAAGATATTGTTAGAGTAATCAGGTTAATAGAAGAGAGATTACAAGATGAATATACCGAAATTATATCAACTGGTTTAGATAAAAGGGTTCTAAGATATATAGCGGAAACCATAGTAGAATATATTGATAAAAATTATGATAAATATGAAGGAGCAGGTACTGCAGATGAGAAAACGGCAGCTGCAATTCGTGACTTAAGGAAAGAACTTCCATGGATATTCAAAGTTATGGACATGTTTGGTGTTTTACCAGCAACAGTTACTAGGTTTATAAGTCGTTCTATACTGATTGCTTTTGGAAATCTTAGACCACAAGTATCAACTTTAACTCCACCAATTCGCAGATAATGTTACAAAAATGAGAATATTGAACTATCTCTACATTTATTTGTTGTCATCTCATAGTGAAATATATAGGCTAAAACTGAGTAGACATCTATCCTGCTCAGTTTTAGCCTATATATTTAAGTATACATATCTACAATATTAGATTATCTTATTATTACTAGAATTAAGAAAAGATACTAGTTTTATGTAATCTATACAATTCTGCAGATCTATATCTTAAATAAGATTATTGTAAATAAAGAAAATCATTAAAAATAACATAATAAAATTTTAAATGAACATAATTATGCTTCAGATAAAGCTATTTAGGTTCATATTCACAATATTTTCATATAAACGTATAATTTTTATAAAGTAATTTCTATTAAACCTATAGGAAAAAGGTGATTTGAATGATTAATAAAACAAAGATAGGTTTTTCAACTAAATGTATCCATGTGGGGAATGACATTGATAAAGAAACAGGTGCAATAAGGCGTCCTATTACTATGGCAAATAGCTATAGGCTTCCTGAAGATTCATCTGAACTTAATTGGAGTGACCCAAATCAGTTAATTTATACTAGAACTACCTCAGCTAATCAGATATATCTTCAGGAAAAATTGGCTTCTCTTGAAGGCGGAGAAGACTGCGTAGTGTTAAGTAGTGGTGTTTCAGCACTAGCTGGTGTGTTTTTCACATTTTTAAATCAAGATGCTCATATCATTTGCTCTAACGTCTCATACATAGCAGTTTACAGACTGTTAAATGAATATTTTCCCGAGAAATATGGAATAGAGACAAGTCTTGTAGATACTTCAAATTTAGATGAGATAAAGAAAGCACTAAGACCAAACACTAAGCTTATTCATATTGAAACACCTGGAAATCCTACTACAAGAATAAGTGATATTGCTGAAATATCTAAAATTGCAAAATCTGTTGGAGCTCTACTTAGTGTTGATAGTACTTTTGCCTCTCCATTTTTACAACAACCTCTTTCATTAGGAGCAGATCTGGTTATTCATAGTTTAACAAAGTATATAAATGGACATGGAGATTCAATGGGGGGAGCTGTAATTGGCAAGAAAGAACTTATTGATAAGATAAAGAGTCAAGCAATGGTCAATATTGGAGGAGTCATAAGTCCATTTAATGCATGGTTAATTATGCGTGGCGTTGTAACACTTAATCTTAGGATGAAGCAGCATAGTGAAAATGGGCTTAAAGTTGCTCAGTTTCTTGAAGAATATCCATCAGTAGAATTTGTTGCATACCCAGGTCTTAAAAGCCATCCTCAGCATGAGATTGCAAAGAAACAGATGACTATGTTCTCAGGAGTAATGTCTTTTGGTCTAAAGGCTGACGTAGACACTCATAATAAGTTTGTTAACTCACTTGAACTAATAGTTCCTGCAGTTTCAATTGGTCATGATGAAAGCTTAATTGTTTATACTGGCCCAAATGATGAACGAAATCATTTTTATCCACCAGAATTTAAAAATGGTCATCTTAGATTTAGCGTAGGACTAGAAGATGCTGAGGATATAATTGCTGATTTGAAACAGGCATTTAAAAAGTGTAGTCTATAGTAATTATGAATAAAGTTTTGGTTATGTTTAGCACTAAGGAAGAAGTTGAAAAAATAAAAGATAGCATGATTAATTAATTTTTATTAAAAAAAGTTTTAAAATACTATTGCATATTAATTAAGAGTATGTTATGCTTAATAAGCGTTAGAGGTTAAAGAACATTTAATGCTAAGATTTAATTAGATAAACAACATATCCTCTTTTTGAAGATTATTGTTAGTTGACTCTTAGATCTTAAAATTTTAAAAAGGAGGAATGTTTAAATGGCAGATAAAACTTTAGTTTGTAAAGACTGTGGAAAAGAATTCGTATTCACTGAAGGTGAACAAGCGTTCTACAAGGAAAAAGGATTCGATAACGAACCACAAAGATGTGTTGATTGCAGAAGAGCAAGAAAACAACAAAACAATAGAGACTTCAGAAGATAGTTAATTGTTAACTATAAAACCTATAGATTTTAAATCTATAGGTTTTTTTATTACTGTCATTTCACAAAGTGAAGTCTAACTAAACCTGTATAATTCACTAGAAGTAAACTGCCACTTATATAAGCAACAGTAACTTTGTGAGAGGTTTGATATTAAATTACTTGTAATATAAAATTATATTTTGAAAAACTGATTTGCTTTGATTTGCGTTTTTGTAGGAATGGGGCTTATTACCCTTAAATTTGATTGAATTACCCTTTTGTAACATAAAGATTTTATCATTTATACATAGCTCTATTTGACCTTCAGTAACTATAACATATTCTTCAACACCATCATCATGAGGAGTAGATATGTGATTGCAGTTTGGTTCTAATTCTATAGTGAATATTTCAAAACCCTTCTGGGCATCGAATGGGAATATCGGATATAATCTCATTTTATCATTATCTTCTAATATTGGAGTAATATTATCTTGATCCATTATCTTCAAATTTTCATCCTCTTCATCGATAAAAGATGAAAAAGACACCTTTAATCCAGTTGCAATTTTCCATAGTGTAGATACTGTTGGATTTGATTCTCCTCTTTCTATTTGACCTAACATTGCTTTACTTACGTTTGTTAACTTAGCTACATCGTCTAAACTTAAACTTCTTTTAATTCTTATATCTTTTAAATTTTTACCAATGATTGGTGTTAAATTTTTCATGAATTTATCTCCTTCTTAATTTAGAAAGTTTTGTATGTTATAACATATACTATTTTATGCTACGTTCTCTATTAAGTAAATAAATAATAAGAATGAAAGGTTATCGACCCAATTCATTTTTAGTCAGATTTCACATGATGAAAAAAACAACACATAAACTTTCTCTTGTGCAATTTAACGCATAAATTTATAATATAATATACATATGTGTGTTCATTGTTTTAATTTAGTAGATTAGAAAGACATGAAGGAGGACAAAATGAAAAAATCAATTTTTTTAGGGATAGGGGCATCATTTTTTTTCGCATTTACTTTTATACTCAACCGTCAGATGAATCTTTCAGGCGGCAGTTGGATTTGGAGTGCATCTTTGAGATATATTTTTATGTTACCAATTTTATTTATAATTGTAGCATTAAAAAATGATTTGAAAGATGTTATAACTGATATAATAAAACAACCTATTAAATGGATTGCCTGGAGTACTATTGGATTTGGACTTTTTTATGCTCCATTAAGCTTTTCGTCTGTATATGGTGCATCGTGGATTGTTGCCGGTACTTGGCAAATTACAATTGTTGCAGGTGCACTTTTGTCTCCTCTATTTTATAAAACTATAGAAACTGAAAATGGTATTTTGAAAAAGAGAAATGAGATACCTAAAAAATCTTTATTTATGTCATTAATAATTTTAATAGGTATATTTTTAATTCAATTTCAACAAGCAAAAAGTATGTCTATTTTAACAATATTAATGGGAGTAACTCCTGTGATTATTGCTTCCTTCGCCTATCCTCTTGGAAATCGTAAGATGATGGAAATTTGTGATGGTAAATTTAGTACATTTCAAAGAGTATTTGGTATGACCTTATCAAGTATGCCATTTTGGATAATTTTATCATTAATAGGGATATCAAAAGTTGGACTACCAGATAAAGATCAGATTTTTCAATCAATGATTGTAGCTATTTTTTCTGGTATAATTGCTACAATATTGTTTTTTAAGGCTACGGAGATGGTTAAAGGTGATTCTTATAAGTTAGCAGTTGTAGAATCAACTCAATCTGGCGAGGTGATATTTACTTTAATAGGAGGAATTCTAATATCATATGATAAAATACCTACACTAGTTGGATTAATAGGAATATTACTTGTAGTATTAGGAATGATTCTAAATAGTCTAGCATCTTATAATAAATAAATAAATTAATATGTAGCGAAGCGTACGACGTAATGGTTGAGGTATATTTTTTTATGTTATAATTATGTAAAATTGATTTTATAGAGGGGAATTGTCATGTATTTTAATGAAAAAGGAAAGATCAATACAAAAAAATGTGTGGAGCTTGCAATTAAAGCAGCAAAAGATAGAAATATAAAGCATATAGTTGTTGCTACTAGCAGTGGGAATACTGCTAAGCTATTTAAGGATGTTAAAGACATAAATATTGTTTGTGTTACTCATGCCTATGGTTTTGGAAATCCTGGGGAAAATGAAATTTCTGCTGAAACAATAGACGAGCTTAAGAGTGCAGGATTTAAAGTTGTTACAACTACTCATGTATTAAGTGGTGCTGAGAGAGGGATAAGTAGAAAATTTGGAGGAGTAAATCCTGTTGAAATTATGGCTCATACCTTAAGAATGTTTGGACAAGGAACTAAGGTATGTGTGGAAATAGCTGTTATGGCTTTAGATTCAGGGTGTATACCTTATGGCGAAGAGATAATAGCAGTTGGGGGAAGTGCAGAGGGAGTAGATACTGCTGTGGTTATAAGACCAGCTCATGCAAATAACATATTAGATACAAAAGTAAATGAGATAATATGTAAACCTAGGAACTTTTAAATAAGGGGTCAGCCACTGAATAAAAGTAGTGATTTTAAAGACCAGTATACTAGTCTTTATTTGCTGTCATTTTACAAAGTGAAATCTGACTTAAACTGAGCAAGCTTAATACCTGCTCAGTTTAATTTTGTGCTCATAAACAATATAATTATTTTGCAGAGGTGCTCAAGATGAATAAGACAATTGGGATATTAGCTCATGTGGATGCTGGTAAGACTACATTTGCTGAGCAAATACTGTATCATACAAAAAGTATCAGAAATAGAGGTAGGGTGGATCATAAGAATTCTTTTTTAGATAGTCATAGTATAGAGAAGGAAAGAGGAATTACAGTATTTTCAGATCAGGGTATTTTTCATTATAACTCTTCAGTTTATTATTTAATAGATACTCCTGGACATATAGATTTTTCTCCAGAAATGGAGAGATCAATTCAAGTGATGGATTACGCTATTATTATAATAAGCGGAGTTGAAGGGGTTCAAGGGCATACAGAAACAGTATGGCAGCTGCTTAGAAAATATGGAATACCAACATTTTTCTTTATTAATAAAACTGATAGAGTTGGTGCAAGTATTGAAGACACACTTAATGAAATTCGATTGAATTTAACTAAAGATGTTTGTTTTATTACAGAGTCTTTTGATAAGGGGAGTATGAGTCAGGAACTTATAGAGTTTATAGCAGAGCGAGATGATGTACTCTTTGAAAAATACATAGAAGAGGGCTATGAAAAAGATATATGGCTAAATTATATGAAGAACATGATTAAAGAAAATAAAGTCTTTCCATGCCTTAGCGGTTCAGCATTACAGGATATTGGTATAGATAGCTTTTTAGAAAAGTTAGATATACTAACTTATACGAAATATTGTGATGAAGAAGAATTTAGTGGACGTGTATATAAAATACGTTATGATGAGCAAGGAAGTAGAGTAACTTATATAAAGGCACTAAGTGGTACTTTAAAGGTTAGAGAAGAAATATGCCTAGAAATCGATAAAAATAGTTGTTATGAAAAAGTTAGTCAAATAAGAATTTATAACGGAAGTAAATTTAAAACTGTAGATAAGGCTTCAGCAGGGGAGCTTTTTGCAGTAACAGGATTATCAAGTGCAGCTATAGGAGATGGAATTGGAGCTTTAAGGGAAAAAGTTAATTATGAAATGGTTCCAATATTAAAATCAAAAGTTATATTTGATAAGACTTTGAATTCAAAAGACGTTTTAAGATGTTTTAAGATTTTAGAATCAGAAGACCCTGCTTTAAATATAATTTGGGATGAAAAGCTTCAGGAAATACAGGTTCATATTATGGGAATTATCCAACTAGAGGTTTTAAAACAATTAGTGAAAGAAAGGTTTGATTTATCAGTAGACTTTGGCCCTTGTGAAATTCTTTATAAAGAGACTATTTTGACAGGAGTAAATGGATACGGTCATTTTGAACCTTTAGGTCATTATGCAGAGGTACATCTTAGATTAGAACCAGCAGAAAGAAATAGCGGGATTATATTTGAGAATGTATGTCATACTGATGATTTAACAATTGGTAATCAAAACTTAGTTCGTACACACATTTTTGAAAGAGAGCATCATGGCATAGTAACAGGCTCTTCCATAACTGATTTAAAGATTACTCTATTAACAGGAAGGGCACATAATAAGCACACTAGCGGAGGAGATTTTAGAGAGGCAACTCTTAGAGCATTAAGACAAGGGTTAGAAAAGGCAAAAAATGTGTTACTAGAACCATATTATCGTTTTAAAATGGAAGTGGAGCTAGATTATATGGGAAGAGTTTTATCAGATATACAAAAATTAAATGGTTCTTTTGAATCACCACAGACATTTTATAATAAAGCTGTTATAACAGGAAGAGGACCTGTTGCTACCTTTATGGACTATGGTATCGAATTTATTTCATTAACAAGAGGTAAGGGGAAAATTAATTTCATATTCGATGGATATGATATCTGTCATAATGAAGAAGAGGTTATTAAAAAAAGAGGGTACGATAAAAATGCTGATGTTCAGTATACATCTACTTCAATTTTCTGTTCAAAAGGGCAAGCGTTTTTAGTAAATGGAGATGAGGCAAAGGCTTATATGCATTGCTTAAGATAAATGAAACATACTTTGATTAAGGCACCTGCAATTATGTAGGTGTTTTTTATCAATTTAAATTTAATATATTTTTACATATTAACCCAAATATCTTTAAAACAATTAATTGTACACGTATACATTTAATTGTTTGTTTTTAATGAAAAAAATAATATAAAAAATATAAAAACATATATTGACATATTTGGAGAACAGAATTAATATATTAATCATATAATAAATTATAGTAAACATACATGATTACTTGGTTATTAAAAACCTTATTTAAAAATTATTAAATTAACTTTATATAAGACTTGATAATAATATATGAAAAATGTAAGGGGGATTTTTATTATGACAAAGATAGCTACAAATTTAACAGAACTTATAGGGAATACTCCATTATTAGAGTTAAAAAATTTTAATGAGAGTAATAAATTAGAAGCAAGGGTCATAGCAAAACTTGAGTACTTTAATCCAGGCGGTAGTGTTAAAGATAGAATAGGATATTCAATGATTAAGGATGCAGAAGAAAAAGGTCTTTTATCAAAGGATAGTGTTATTATAGAACCAACCAGTGGGAATACGGGCATCGCATTAGCTTTCATTGCAGCAGCAAAAGGATACAAGATTATACTCACAATGCCAGATACAATGAGTATAGAAAGAAGGAATCTACTAAAGGCACTAGGTGCACAATTAGTTTTAACTCCTGGATCACAGGGTATGAAGGGTGCAATAATAAAAGCACAAGAGTTAGCTGAGGAAATTGGGAATGCAGTAATACTTCAGCAATTTAAAAATCCGGCTAATCCAAAAATTCATAGAGAAACAACTGCTGAAGAGATATGGAGAGATACAGATGGAAAAATAGATATTTTTGTAGGCGGAGTTGGAACTGGAGGAACAATTACTGGAGTAGGAGAAGCGTTAAAAGTGAAAAATCCTAATATCAAAATAGTTGCTGTTGAACCAAATGATTCACCGGTACTATCAGGAGGTAATCCAGGCCCACATAAAATTCAAGGTATAGGTGCAGGGTTTGTTCCAGATATTTTAAATAAAGACGTTATTGATGAGGTATTTAGGGTTAAAAATGAAGACGCTTTTGAAACTTCAAGAGCTTTGGCAAGAATAGAAGGTTTGATAGTTGGAATTTCTGCTGGTGCAGCAGTTTTTGCAGCAAAGGAAATAGCAAAAAGACCCGAAAATAAAGGTAAAAATATAGTTGTATTATTACCTGATACAGGTGAAAGATACCTATCAACTGTTTTATATCAATTTGAAGAATAATATTATAGGTAAACCTATTTTTCATATATGTTTAGTTGGAGGATGAAAAAATGGCAAGTGAACAGGAATTATACAGTAATTTATCTCAAGCTGTTGTAGATATGGATGAGGATTTAGTTATTGAACTTTCAAATCAGGTTGTAGAGGAAAAACATGATGCCTATGAGGCTATTGATAAGGGGCTTTCTGATGGTATGGAAAGAGCTGGACAGCTTTTTGAAGAAGAGGAGTATTTTATACCAGAGCTGCTAATGTGCTCTGATGCTATGTATGCCGGTATGGAGGTTTTAAAGCCTAATATAAAAGTTGATAATCATACAGAAAAGCACAAGGTAGTCATTGGAGTAGTTGAAGGGGATACCCATGATATAGGAAAGAACTTAGTAAAAATAATGCTTGAAACCTCTGGTTTTGATGTTGTCGATTTAGGAAGAGATGTACCACCTATAACTTTCGTAGAGGAGGCCATTAATAATAAAGCTGATATAATAGCTCTCTCCACTCTTATGACAACAACTATGGATGGTATGGATAAAGTTATAAAAATATTAAATGAATTAGGTGTTAGAGATAAGTTTAAGGTGATGATAGGCGGAGGCCCTATTTCTCAGAGTTTTGCAGATAAAATTGGTGCAGATGGCTATTCTGTAAATGCAGCTGAAGCAGTAAGATTAGCAAGAAATTTGGTGGGAGTTGAAAAATAATGAGCCATGATAAAATGACAGCTTTAGAAAGAATAAAAGCTTACAATAAAGGAGAAGAAATAGATAGACTTCCATGTGTTCCAATAGTAGGCAACACAGCTGCTAGGGTCATAGGGGTTAAGGTTTCAGACTTTAGAGGGAATGGAAAGTTGTTAGCAAAAGCTCAAATAGAAGCCTATAAGTTATTTAAGTATGACTCAATAAGAATATTTACAGACCTTTATACTCAAGCAGAAGCTATGGGAGCTAAAATCTTTTATCCTTATGACGAAACTGCCTATTTAGAGGAACCTGCTTTAAGTGGTATCAATGAAATAGATACATTACAGCCTTTAAACCCTTATAAGGATGGAAATATACCTCAACATCTAGAGGCAATGAAAATAGCTTTAGATAATGTAGGAAAAGAAGTTTCTATAACAGGAGCATTAGTAGGCCCGTTCACTAATGCCTCCTTTCTTATAGGAGCGGAAAGTTTAGTTAGATTAACTATAAGAAATCCGGAGGTGGTACATAAGCTTTGTGAGGTTTCGTTAGAATCTGCCTTAAGATATGCGAAAGCCATTATTGATATTGGATGTACTCCAAGTCTTACGGATGCTATGTCCTCCTGTACAGTAATAAGCCCGAGACAATTTAAAGAATTCTCCTTACCTTATTTAAAAAAGCTTATTGAATATATTCATTCAAGGGGAAAATCGGTAACCCTTCATATATGCGGTAAAACAAATAAGATATGGGACTACATGGTTGAAGCAGGTGCCGATTGTATAAGTATTGATAATGATGCAAGTTTATTAGAAGCAAAACTAAAGGTTGGTGATAAGGTAAGACTTATGGGGAATGTTAGACCTTCTGAGGTAATGCTTCAGGGTACTCCTGAGGATGTAAAAAAGGCTAGTATTGATTGTATAAAGGAAGCCTATGACAATCCAAAGGGATTTATACTTGCTTCAGGGTGCAGCTTACCAACAGAAACACCACTGGAGAATATTAAAGCAATGATGGATACGGTAAGAGAAATAGGTTATCCAATTAATATACAAAATCTTTAAAGGAGGATTTGAAATGAGTATATTTACTCCGAAGGAAAGACTGTTACGAGTATTAAATAAAGAAAAGGTGGAGCGTCCTCCTGTAATATGTCCTGGCGGAATGATGAATGCAGCAATAGTTGATATTATGAAGAAAACTGGAAACACCCTTCCTGAAGCACATTTTGATTATAATTTAATGGCAAGTCTATCAAAAGATGTTCAAGAAAATACTGGTTTTGAAAACTTTGGTATACCTTTTTGTATGACAGTTGAGGCAGAAGTCCTTGGTAGTGATATTAACTTTGGTTCATTATCTTGCGAACCTAAGATAGAAAAAGAACTATTTCCATCTGTATCAAAGGTAATATATAAGGATATAAATACAATGATAAATTCTGGTCGTATAGGGACAGTGATAGAAGCGGGAAATTTAATCTCAAAGAAATATCCAGATGTTCCCTTAATAGGTAATCTAACAGGGCCTATTAGTACTGCTGCTTCAATAGTTGATCCAATGACTTTTTTAAAGGAACTAAGAAAAGATAAAGAAAATTCTCATATGCTTTTAGATTATGTCACTGATTTTCTTATAGAGTATGCTGCTTATATGATTGATAATGGTGCTACAGCAATATCTATTGGAGATCCAACAGCAACAGGAGAAATACTAGGACCAAAGCTATTTCAAGAATATGCACTTTTCTACTTAAACAAATTAATTGATGGAATTCACGCCTTAAAGGTACCTGCAATTGTTCATATTTGTGGAAAAATGAATGCAGTTAGGCACTTAATACCTAACATAAAATCTGATGCAATAAGCACTGATGCTGTAGTAAATTTAAAATTATTAAAAGAAGACTATCCTTTTTTAACTACAATGGGTAATTTAAGCACTTTTTTATTAGAATTTGGGACTCCAGACAAGGTTGCTCAGCAAAGTGAAAGACTAGTTAAGGATGGAATAGACATAATTTCCCCAGCGTGTGGGTTAAGTACCTCTTCTTCTCTAGCAAATATTACAGCAATGACCAATGGGGTAAAAGAGGTGCAAAATGTATAAGGTAATTTTTTATCCTAATAATGTATCTGTTTTTATAGAAGAGGGAGCAACAATTTTAGAAGCCGCACGAAAGGTAAAGGTTGAAATAGAGGCGCCTTGTAATGGGGCTACAGTTTGCGGAAAGTGCAAAGTTAAATTAGATAGTTCTTCATTAAAAAAGGTTCAGTATAATAATTCATCTCATATTTCAAGAGAAGAAATAGAGCATGGAATAGTATTATCCTGCGAAACTAGAGTTTTGGGTGATATAAATGTATTTTTGCAAGCTCCAAACAAAGAAGAAGATTTAAAGATTTTAAGTCAAGGTAAAGCTCTAGACGTAGAAATACATCCATATATAAAGAAAAAATATTATGAAGATAGGAATATAACAGAGGTCTTAGCGGGTTCTGATATATTATTTTACGAGTCAGGTGATACCAGGAATCAGGCCTTTGGAATAGTAATCGATATTGGAACTACTACCTTAGTAGCTTCTTTAATAAATCTTACTAATGGAAAAGAGTTGGGAAATACTTCAGAACTTAACCCTCAAGCAATTCATGGTCAAGATGTATTATCAAGAATAAAGATTGCATCAGAGAAAGAGGGAAGAGAGCTAATGCATTCTCTAATAATAAATAAGATTAATAATATGATCGATGAGCTTTTGGCTGTGACGCAGGTTAATAGAGAAAAAATATATGAGATTATATTTAGTGGCAACACCTGTATGCTACATCTAGCTGGAAATGTAAACCCGTATTCCTTGGGTAAATATCCATATATACCAGAACTTTCAGGACATTTGCATATGAAGGCTAAGACCCTAGGATTAACCATTGCACAGGAGGGGGTTGTTTATTTTCCACCTATAATCTCTGCTTATGTAGGTGCAGATATTACTTCTGGTATATTGGCAGCAGAGCTTTATAAAAGCAAAGGAACAATACTTTTTGTTGACATTGGTACTAATGGGGAAATGGTGATAGCTCGTGATGGAAGATTATCTGCTACCTCTACAGCAGCAGGACCAGCCTTTGAGGGAATGAATATAACGTGCGGAATGAGAGCAGCCAAAGGTGCTATAGAGTACTTTAATGTAGAAGAAAATAAGGAAGTCACTACAAAAACTATTGGAGATGAAGAACCTATTGGAATATGTGGAAGTGGATTATTAGATATTGTAGGAGAATTGGTGTATCACAAAGTAATAGATAAAAATGGTAAGTTCTCAAATAAAATAATTGATAATGAATCAACTGTTTTAAGAGAAAGGTTAGTTGATTTGAATGGTAAAAAAGTATTTCAATTATCTGAAAAGGTACATTTAACTCAAAAAGATATTAGGCAAGTTCAACTTGCTAAGGGAGCAGTAAGAGCAGGAATAGAATTTTTACTAAAAAGTAAAGAAATAGAGGCTAAAGATGTAGATACTGTTTTGATTGCAGGGTCCTTTGGATACCATTTAAGAGCTAAGAGTTTGATTAATATTGGATTACTTCCAAAGGAATTTGAAGGTAAGATTCAGTTTGTTGGAAATACCTCAAAGACTGGTGGAAAAGCAATATTATTAAATAATGACTCAAGAAATGAAATTTATGAAGTTGTGAATCAAGTAGAGGTTGTCGAGTTATCAAAGTATAAAGATTTCGATAAGGTATTTGTGAAACATCTTGTGTTTTAAGGAGGATTTTATATGAGTAATGAATGCAAAGCTTTAAGTTGCACTAATTGTGGAGTTTTTAATTGCTACAGAAGGGAAAAAGATTATCCCTACTTTTGCTTAACAACTAGACTAAGTCAAGAAGAACTAGAAGATGTAAAAGAGCTTTATAAAAATGATGAATTTGTCTCTAAGATAAGCGGAGCAGCAGCGGAAATAGAGGGAACTTTTTATGGGAAGCTCACTAGAGTAGAAGAAATAATAGAATTTGCAAAAAGAATTGATGCAAAGAAAATTGGTATTGCTACCTGCGTTGGACTTATGGAAGAAGCAAAGATTTTTGCAAAGATATTAAAGGTTAGAGGATTGGAGGCCTATAGTGTAATTTGTAAGGTAGGGTCAATTGATAAAACTGAGGTAGGAATACCTGAAGAATTAAAGGTTCAGAAAGGATGTCATGAAGCATTATGTAATCCAGTGTTACAGGCAGAAATTCTTAATAAGGAAAAAACAGACTTAAATGTAATAGTGGGATTATGTGTTGGTCATGACTCAATCTTTATAAAATATTCTGAGGCGCCTGTAACTACATTGATTACTAAAGATAGAGTATTAGGTCATAATCCAGCGGCAGCATTGTATACTAGTGGTTTTTATTATAAAAAATTGTTTAATGATAAATAAAAACCAAGTATTCATATTTGAAAAATATAAATAAGAGGTGATCTATATGGCTAGTCAAATTACTACAGTTGATAAGAGTTTAGATAGGGTTGAACTAAACAATAGCACATTAAAGAAATCCAATGTAATACCAATTCTTATCTCATTATTACCCCTTATAGTATTAATAGTTGATCTTTCATTACACCTGATAATACCTAATAAACAAAAGTTTTCAACTACAAAATATTATCCGGTATTGTTGGAAAGCTTCATAGGAATTTATCTTACATTATTTATTAGTTCTTTAAAGATTAAAAAGTTATCAAATGCGTTGTATGAAAAGGCACCATTTATTTCAGTGGCATTTTTAGTCCTAGAACTATGGGATATTATAACAGAAAAGTTCAAACTGCTACCTCTACCATACTATCCAAGTCCAGATAAGGTTTTAAACTCTTTAATTTCTGATTGGAACATATTGGGCATAAGTACTCTTTACTCCCTTCGTCTTCTTTTTACTGGATATATTATAGGGGTCTCTCTTGGGTTAGTTACAGGAATTCTTATTGGATGGAATAAAAGGTGCAATTATTGGATAGGACCATTATTAAAGATTATAGGACCAATACCAGCAACCGCTTGGATACCTATTGCTTTAACTATATTTCCTACAAGCTTTTGGGCTAGTGTATTTCTCATTGTTTTAGCAGTATGGTTCCCGGTTACTGTTATGACTAGTTCTGGAATAAGTAATGTTAGAAATGCCTTCTTCGAAGTTGCTAAAACTTTGGGAGCAAATCAAAGGTATCTAATTTTTAAAGTTGCAATTCCTGCTGCATTTCCAATGATCTTTATTGGATTATTTATGGGAATGGGAGCATCTTTTCTTACCTTAATAGTTTCTGAAATGCTGGGAGTAAAGGCAGGTCTTGGATGGTATATTACTTGGGCTCAAGGATGGGCTGAATATAGTAAAGTTTATGCAAGTCTTATAGTTATTGCAGTGATTTTCTCAAGCATAATTACACTTATCTTTAAAATTAAGGACAGAGTATTGAGCTGGCAAAGGGGGTTAATTAAATGGTAGATAAGGCTAAGAGTGTAGGCGGTCATATAAAAATAAGAAATGTCAGAAGGATCTTTTTAGATTCTACTAATAATGAAATAGTAGCTTTAGAGAATGTAAATTTAGATATAAGACCAGGAGAATTTGTATCTCTCATTGGACCAAGCGGATGTGGAAAATCTACACTTCTAAGGATCATTACAGGGCTCGATAACTCTAATGAAGGAGAGCTTTTTCTTGATAATGTAAGAATTAATGGACCTCATTTTGAAAGAGGACTTGTGTTTCAGGATCCAACTCTGTTTCCATGGTTAAGCGTATATGAGAATGTAGCATCAGGTCTAGTTGCTAGAAAGATTTTTCGTGAAAAGAAGGAGGATGTAGGGGAATATATAAAACTTGTTGGTCTTGAAGGTTTTGAAAGTTCATACCCTCATCAGCTTTCAGGTGGTATGGCACAGAGAGTTGCGCTTGCAAGAGCATTAGTTAATCATCCAAAGGTATTATTGCTAGATGAACCTTTAGGAGCTCTCGATGCATTTACAAGAATGCAAATGCAAGATGAGATACTAAGAATATGGAAAGAACGTGGAACCACAATGGTTTTGGTTACTCATGATGTTGATGAAGCAATATATCTCAGTGATAGGATTGTAATCATGTCCTCAAGACCAGGAAAAATTCAAGAAATAATTGATGTTAAAATTTGCCGTCCTAGAGAAAGAAACCATGCAGAATTCTTTAGATTAAGATCAAAGATACTTGAGATTCTTCACTTTGCAAAAGAAGGGGAACCACTAAGTTATTACTTATAGTAGGAGGGTAACTAATGAAAGGATTCAAAAAGACAATAATTATATTTTTAATAATTATTGCTATTTCGGGGGTATCAGTTACGATTTTTGTCATATCGCGAAATAATAAAGTCAGCTCTACTATAAAGTCTTCAGAGCAATTAAAAAACACTAATAAAGAAACAACTAATATTAAGTCAATAGAAAATCCATCTAATAATGGAGACTGCTGTATTAGTCAATAGAAAATAAGAATTTAGGAGTGTTAGAAATGAGTATTTCAATAAACAAATGTAAAAATGACCTGTCTTATTCAAAGAGCCTTGAGTTACATCCGTGCTTTAGTAGAGAAGCTCATTTTAAACATGGAAGAATACATTTACCAGTCAGCCCTACTTGCAATATTCAATGCAAGTTTTGTAAGAGAAGTTTAAATAAAAGTGAAGTAAGACCAGGGGTTAGTAATGTAATACTTTCTCCTAAAAAAGCTATTGAGACTTTAGACAAGGCACTACAGTTATGTCCAGAAATAACTGTAGTGGGTGTTGCAGGACCAGGGGATACCTTAGCAACAGAATATGCATTAGAAACCTTTGCTTTGGTACATCAAAAATATCCTCATCTTATAAAGTGTTTAAGTACAAATGGGCTTTTATTATCAAAATATGCTCATAGAATTGTTGAAGTAGGAGTAAAAACCATAACTGTTACTGTTAATGCTGTTGATGCAGATATTCTTAAAAATATATGTTCTCACATTGTAGATGATGGAGAAATCCTATATGGAAGGAAAGCATCATCGAAGCTCATTTCACGTCAATTAGATGGAATTAAAAAGATAGTAGAGTTAGGAGTTATAGTGAAAATAAATACCGTACTTATACCAGGGATAAATGATGAACATATTGAGGAAATTGTAAGAACTGTTGAGGAAGCAGGTGCTTCGCTTATAAATATAATCCCATTAATACCCCAGGGAGATATGATTCACCTTAAAGCGCCCTCATCTTTAGAGTTAGAGTTTGCAAGAGAAACTGCAGAAAAATATCTTCCTGTTTTTAGACATTGCAGACAGTGTAGAGCAGATGCTTGTGGAATACCAGGTTCAAAGATAGATCTATCTTCAATTCTATATGGGGAATCAACCCATACCTTTTCCCATGGATAAATTTGAGAGGTGAATAGTATGAAGCCTAGAATAGCTGTGGCTAGCAGTGATGGAAAAGTAGTAAATAAACATTTTGGTAATACAAATAAGTTTCTCGTGTTTGAGGTGGATAATAAGGGGGTTAACTTTATAGAAGTAAGAGATGCTACTCCTTGTTGTAGTTTTGGGGAACATTCTGAAATATCACTTAAAAAGACTATTGAGCTTATAAGTGATTGCAAGGCTGTAGTAGCATCTCAAATTGGCGGGGGTGCAGCAGAAATGCTAGCACAAAAAGGTATAAGAGCATTTATTGAAAGAGATTTTATCCCTGAGGCATTAAATAGAGTTATCTCATCAAATAGATTTAAATATCTCTTAAAAAAACTGGAGAAAGAAATTACTTAAATATCAGCCAGATAGTTTCATTAATAAAATATTAATAATCATATAAATCAGTTTAAAATTTAGAAGCAGGAGTGATTGAATTGACAAGTAAAAAAGTAAAACAAATTGCTATCTACGGTAAAGGAGGTATCGGTAAATCAACAACAACATCTAACATAAGTGCTGCCTTAGCCAAGGCTGGGTATAAAGTAATGCAATTTGGATGTGACCCAAAAAGTGACTCTACTAATACCTTAAGAGGTGGAAAGTATATTCCTACTGTTCTTGATACTTTAAGAGAAAAGAAAACAGTAAAAGCACATGAGGTGATTTTTGAGGGCTTTAGTGGTGTTTACTGCGTTGAAGCTGGTGGCCCAGCTCCAGGAGTTGGGTGTGCTGGTAGAGGAATTATAACTGCAGTACAACTGTTTAAGCAGCAAAGAATCTTCGAAGAGCTTGATTTAGATTACGTAATATATGATGTTTTAGGAGATGTTGTATGCGGAGGTTTTGCAGTTCCAATTCGTGAAGGTATAGCGGAACATGTTTTTACAGTATCTTCAGCAGATTTTATGGCTATTTACGCAGCTAATAACTTATTTAAGGGAATACAAAAATATTCAAATTCAGGAGGAGCACTTCTAGGGGGGGTTATAGCAAATTCAATAAATGCCCCTTATGCAACAGAAATCATAGATGACTTTGTAAAGCAAACCAATACTCAGGTGGTTGAGTATGTACCAAGATCTGTAACTGTTACACAAAGTGAATTGCAAGGTAAGACAACTATAGAAGCAGCACCAAATTCTGAACAAGCAAAGGTCTATACTAGGCTAGCACAAAAAATTGCGAATCACACAGAATCAAAGGCTCCATCTCCACTAGGAGTGAAGGAACTAAGGGAATGGGCATCTAAGTGGGCAGATTATCTACTTGCCTTAGAGACAGGTGAAGTAAAAAGCAATGCACTTGGACTTTAAAGGCAATTTAAAAATAAGGAGGATATAGAAATTGAAAAAATCTAGAATATTTATTTCTTCAATTTTAACTGTTGCTTTAGCATTTTCATTAACGGGATGCAATAGTCAAGATAAAATATCAAGTAAAGATAGCACTAATAAAGTTAAAAAAATTAATGTTGGTTATTTCGGAAATACATGTGAAGCTCCTATTTTTGCTGCTTATGAAAAGGGATTTTTCAAAGAAGAGGGTCTTGAAGTTGAAATGGTAAAAGGAGATGCAAATACCCTTAAAGATGGATTAGCTACAGGTAAAGTTGATATAACAGATGGTCTTGTTATGCAGTGGTTAAAGCCTATTGAATCAGGATTAGATATTAAGTTTACAGCCGGACTTCATACAGGTTGTATCCAAGTTCTAATACCTACAAATTCAAATATTAAATCCTTTAAGGAACTTAAAGGTAAGAAAATAGGTGTAAGTGCCATTGGTGGCGGTGCAATGATATTAGCTGCTAGACTTTTAACCTTAGAAGGAATTGATTCACAAAAAGATGTTGAATGGAAGGTTTTTCCTAACTCAGAGTTGCCTATTGCCCTAGAAAAAGGTGAAGTGGATGTTATTTCTGTATCAGATCCATTTGCACAAATTCAGATTAATTCAGGAAAGGCAAAGAGTGTATATAATTCAGCAACAGATGCACCGTTCAAGGATGAATACTGCTGCCTTACAGTAGTAAATGGAAAGTTAATTGAAAAGGATCCAGAAGCCGCTGCAGCTGCAACTAGAGCTATTATGAAAGGTGCAAAATATGTTAGCGAAAATCCAAAGGAAGTAGCTAAGATTGAAGTAGAAAAGAAGTACGTACCAGGGGATATTGATGTCAACGCAAGTATTCTTGCAAGTTACAACTATATTCCATCAGTAAATGGAGGCGTTGATGCAGTAAATGCATTATCAAAGGAAATGAAAAAACTAGGTCTTTTAGATAATAATACAGATGCAGAAGCACTTGCTAAGAGCAGCTTTGCAAAACTAAAGGGAGTAAATTAATAATAGGATGTGGTTTTATGAATCCAAAGGAAACCATTTTAAATGTAGCTAATTTGAAAAAGACATCTAGAATTCCCGTTTCACTATTATCTGGCGGAATATGGACCTTTAACAACAGAGGGCTATCGCTTCAAGATGCTTTAAAACTAGGAGCCGAAAATTGTAGTGAAATAATAACAGAAACAAATGAACGATTTTGTTCGGATATAGTTTGGGTTAGTTCTGGTTACCACAATTTAGCTATAAGAGCTATAGGGGGGAAAATAAAGTTTAGAGCAAAGGGATCGCCAGATGTGCAGGAGACTCTTTTAAAAAGTGCTTCAGATGCAGATAAGATAGATGTGTCTCTCTTAAAAAATGATATTGATATCAATACTTTGTGGAAAACCACAGAACTTGTTGCAAGAAATGTAGGGGAAAAGAACCTTGTTGGCGCAAGCCAATGGGGTCCCTTCACTCTTGCTGGGTTGATATATGGGGTAGAGAATTTAATGCGTAATATTTACCGTGATAAACAAGCAGTTCATAGAGTATTAGAATTCACTACAGAATTATGTTATCAGTATCTTGAACCTTATATAGAAGCTGGCGCTGGAATTGTATCTGTTGCTGATCCAACTTCATCCGGTGATATGATTTCAAGGGAACAATTTAGAGAATTTTCTTTACCTTATCTTTCAAAGGTAATTAAGAAATTACGTGATAAAGGTGCTATTGGATTTATTCATATTTGTGGAAACATCACAAATAGACTGGATCTTATACCTGAAACGGGTGCTAGTATTATTTCACTTGATTATAAAGTACCACTATCTAAAGCCAAGGAAATTCTTAGAGGCAAAATGGCTTTTGCAGGAAATATGAATCCAGTTGGAGTTATGCAAAATCTTAAGGCTAATGAGGTTTCAGAGATTTGTAGTAGGTGCATAGAAGAGGCTGGAACTGAAAGCAGTTATATATTAATGCCAGGCTGCGATATTCCACCAGGTGTTCCAATTGAAAATATAAAAGCTATGGTAAATACAGCACATAATTATAATTTGGGGGTGTAAAAAAGTGGGTTATTTAGACAATAAAGAACCACCTAAGCGTGAGGATAGACTTAAAGCATGTATTTCTTTTGGAGGTACAGTATGCGGTATCGCAAAGAAAAATAGAGGATGCTGCATGGATGACGGTGATAGAAGTTTTTCACAAGGATCTATATGTCTTTTATTGCCGGGACTTGCTATGCTTAATAGTCTTCCTGATAATGTAGTACTTTTACATGGAGCTATAGGGTGCGGTTCATGTACACATTCACAGAATGCTAATGTAAGGACTGGTGGAAGTGTTCGTTTTGGCAAAGTAAAGGACGCTCTTTGGCTTTCTACTGCATTAGATGAAGCTGATGTTATTAGTGGTGGCGAATTAAAGTTAGAAGAGGCTATTATTGAGGCTGATGAAAGATATAGTCCTAAGTCAATAACAGTGGTAGCAGCTTGTGTACCAGGTATTATAGGGGATGATGTTGATGGTGTTATTGATAGAGTACAACCGAAGGTGAAAGCAAGACTAATCCCTGTTCATTGTGAGGGCTTTAAAACAAAAATTTGGGCTACAGCCTACGATGCTGTATATCATGGAATTGGACGTAAGCTTCTTGAAAAAACAGAGGATAATAACCCTCAATCAATTGATGAAGATAAGAATAAAGAAAAGAAAACTACTGTGAATTTACTTAATGTTTCATCTATGGGAAGGGTTGATGAAGTAGAACTAACTAGACTATTGAATGCAATTGGTATTGAGGTAAATGTATTCCCTATATTTGCAAAGCCTGAAGAGATGTATAAGGTAACAGAGGCCTCTCTTTCAATAAGCACCTGCCCTACTCATGATGATTATTTTGTGAAGTTTCTTCATGAAGAATTTGGAGTTCCATATATATTAAAGCATATGCCTATAGGTATTGAAAATACTAACTCTTGGCTTCGTGATATTGGAGCGTTCTTTGGACTTGAAGCTAAGGTGGAAAAGCTTATTCAACAGGAAAGTGAAGAATTAAAGAAAGCTTTAGAAGAATATTTACCATTTTTTAAAGGTAAAACAGCCTTTATAGGTGCAGGTGAATTTAGAGCTCTTGCTACTGCAGGCCTGCTGCAAGAACTAGGATTTGAAATAGTAGGAATTCGTTCATACCATCATGATGAGTTTGCAAATGGTGAATATGATAAGCTTATAAAGGCTTCTAGTAAAGATTTTCCAATTAACATTGCTAATGCACAACCATTTGAAGAAGCCAATTTACTAAAGAGACTTCAACCAGATATTTTCCTAGGCCATGCTAATTGTAATGGTACTGCGGCAAAACTAGGGGTTCCAACTCATGTAATATATAATACTGGATTAAACTATATTGGCTACAAAGGTGTATATGAATTGACTAGAAGGTTATATAGGCAGTTAATCAATACTGCGTTTAATAAGAACTTAAGTAAAAACTTAAGATTACCTTATACAGAGGAATGGTACAAATCAGAACCATTTAAACACATAAAGGTATCAGGAGGTGAATTTGATGAGTAGTTTTATTGAAAGACCAAGGTATTTATGTTCTCTTGGGGGTGCATTATCAACAGTAACAGCTTTACCAGATACAATCCCAATATTACATGCTGCTTCTGGTTGTGCTGGTAACATTACTTGGACACAAAATGGTGGTAGCGGTCTTCAGGTTGGAGGGTATTGTGGAGGTCTGAGTGTGCCAAGTTCTAATGTACAGGAAAGGGAAGTCGTTTTTGGTGGAGACTCAAGGCTTAGAGAACAAGTAGAAAATACCCTAGAGATAATGGATGGAAAACTATATATAGTTGTTACTGGCTGTGTTACAGAGGTTATTGGTGATGATGTAAGAGCAGTAGTAAGTGAATTTAAGGATGAAGGATTTAATATTATTTCTGCTGAAACAGGCGGTTTCAAAGGTAATTCTTATTATGGATATGACCTTGTTTTACAAGCCTTAATAAAAGATTTTCTAGTGAAAAATACTCCAAAAGTTAAACATAGAGTCAATATTTTTGGAATAGTACCATATATGGATGTATTTTGGAGAGGAAATTTAGAAGGAATAAGACAATTGCTGGAGAAGTTTGGTTTGGAAGTAAATACCTTTTTTACGGTGCATGATAACTTAGAGAACATAAAAGATGCTGGTAGTGCGGAACTTAATATAATTGTTTCTGATGTGTATGGAGTAGAAGCGGCAGAGACCTTTAAAGAAGTACATGGTACACCGTATATAACAACACAGCTGCCTATAGGTCCTTCAGCAACTAACAAATTTCTTAGAGTTATCGCAAATGCTCTTTCCATAAGTGAAGAGGTAATTGAAAAGTTTATAAATAAAGAAAATAAAATTTACTATAGATATTTAGAACCTCTTACGGAAATTTATAATGATTTAGACCTCCAAAGATATGCAATTATTATAGGAGATGCAAATTATTCTCCTGCTATTACAAAATTTCTATTCGATGACCTTGGTTGGATACCTAAATTAGTAGTGATAACGGATCAACTAGATGAGGAGGAAAAAGAGAAGCTTATTAATATACCTAAAAATTTAGAGATTCCATTAAACCCTAAAGTAGTATTTGAAACAGATACAAGTGAAGTTTTAAAGCATTTTAATACTATTTATTTATCCAATGAAAATAAAAAATATAAAAACACCTTTAGTCCAGGCTTTGTTATAGGTAGCTCCCTTGATAGAGGGTTTGCACAACAAGTTGGAGCAGCACATTTAAGTATAAGTTTTCCTGTTTCTAACAGAGCGGTTATTGATCGTGGATATACAGGATATAGCGGTGGATTAAGACTTATTGAAGATTTACTAAGTTCAATAATCTCAGGAAGATAACATTTTTTTATATTTGTTTTTGATGCTCCTTTTATTTTATTATAGAGAATTATATTTTAGAGACAGTTAAGCTCACGGTTTTACCGTGAGCTTTTTACATTTTCTTAAAATTTATTAAGGATTGAACTTATATATCTTTGGAAAGATTAATTTTGTCAGTAGAAATTTTTTTTCTCTTTAATTTATACCTTGCCAAAGCTGTAAGTCCTATTGCAGTTACTCCAATTAACGGAGCAACACAATTCATACCGCAAGCACCACAAGCACCGGTACATGCTGGTACTCTTGAAAAAATATTAGTAGAAGAAAGTATATTAATACCAGCAGTTCCTAGCCCTAATCCCCAATATTTAAAGTTTTTATTCATTTAACTATCTCACTCCTTAACAGGAATTCCTTTAATTTTCAATTGCTTTATTTTCTACTTCAACTTGCTTATTAGGAGCTTCTTTCCATAAACCTTTGCCAGTGCCATAAGAAATTGCTCCTTTTGGGCACACCGCTGTGCACTGATGGCAAGTTATACAATTATGTATTCGATAAGTAATTCCTTCTGTACTATTTTGAAGAGATCCCATAGAGCATTCTTTAACACAAATTCCGCAAGAAACACATTTTTCTTTAGAAAAATGTAGTTTATAAGTGAATGGTAATTTTACTCCTATGCTATAGATTAAATTTTGTGCTGCACCTATTGGGCAAAGAAAATTACAATAACCTCTTCCACCTTTAGAAAAAATACCAAAAAGGATCAGCCATAAAAATGCTGTAAGGATTGTTGTTGAACCTAAGTAACCTAATTCCCCCCAAAAACCTCCAGTTAATAATCTCTGTGCAAATGAATAATTACATAAAGAGCACACAATAGAACCGGATACAATAGGAGCTATTATAAATCCTGCTAAAAATCCATATCTCACTGGAGCTGGATTAATTGCTTTATACCAATTAATCTTAAATTTATCTGGAACTATGCGGCTTAGGTATTCTGGTAGTGCTCCCGCAAAACATAATTTTCCGCAAAAAAATGGTCCCCAAATAAAAGCTGATAGAAAAAGTAATATTATAGATATTCCACCTATAGTTAAAATTTGAAGCCCTTTTCCACTAAGTAGACTTAACAGAGGCATACGAAGACATAATGCATGCCAGTCTTGCTCACGGCCATTTCCGTTTTTAAGTATTAACAATAGACCTTTTTGATATAAGGCGAATGGTGCATAAAATAATATAAGTCCTAAAACATACCAAATGCCGCGGCGTATTAGAGAAGTATTTGATTTTTTCATTAATTTTGACCTCCTTTAAAATCAACCTAATGCTTCATATCGTTAACTGCAACTGTTGTAGAGTTAATTACTTGAACTGGTACTGTGCCTAATAAGCTGCCATCCTTTGTATTAATAAATTTAATAGCTGCATTATTGATTATTTCAGAATGTTTGATTTTTTCACTAGGTATGTCCAATTCAACATCAAGTGTAACTGATTTTCTAGGTAAAAGTGGTTTTGTAAAAATACCTGTTGAAGGATCGAAACCTGGTGTAGTAGATGAAAGTTTAACCGTTCCTATAAAGTCTTCAGTCTCTACTTTTATAGATAATGGCTCTTTTCCTACATTAGTTATACCTCCGCCATGACCAGTTGCTATACTTATCTTTTTGGGTTGTACTAGCTTTTTAGGTAATCCTTGATTTGAAAAATTATAAACAACCTTTGAATTAGTTTTTTCAGCGGGTAAATTAATCTTAAAACTTGGCTTCTCTGTTGATAATGAATTTTTGTAATATCCGGCTCCAATAGCTATTAATACCGTAGCAATAAATAGAAAAATAGAAATTGGCAGTGAATACTTTAACTGTTTTTTCATAAAAAACCTCCTTGTTTATGAATAAGATACCTTTCCATAGGGTTTATTTTGGTTCTCATGATGATAATGAAATTGATAATAACAATAAAACTATAAATGGAATTAAGTTCACCTCCTTACTTTTATACAATTTTTATAAAAATTAATTTAGGGATATACGTTCTTTTATTTTCTATAACTTTCCTAGTATATAATATTCTTTCATTATTCCCAGTATTCATATTGTTTTAGTATATATTAGTGTGTTTTTTTACCTTTGTCAACAACATAATTGTGAAGTTATTATGTAGAAATTATAAATAATATATAAATTATAAAATTATTAGATATACAAGAAATAGTTGACAAAAGATACAAACCATTTATAATTAAACACATAGGAATAGTAGGAAAAGCTTAATATGTTTTATATAAGGATAAGGGGGAGTGCAATTTGCAACAACTAAGTAATAGGTTGGACTGGTTTACAGAGTCTATAATTAGAAAAATGACAAGAATAGCGAATAAATATGAAGCTATAAATCTATCTCAAGGTTTTCCAGATTTTGATCCACCTAAGGAGTTAATAGAGAATCTACAAAAAGTAGCAGTTGAAGGACCACACCAATATGAAATAACCTGGGGATCAAAAGAATTTAGAAAAAAGTTAGCAGAGAAACAAAAGAAATTTATGGGCATTGATATTAACCCAGAAGAGAATATTGTGGTTACCTGTGGTAGTACCGAAGCTATGATAGTTGCTATGATGTCAGTTTGCAATCCTGGAGATAAGGTAATTGTATTTTCACCATTTTATGAAAATTATACTGCAGATGCTATTTTAGCAGGGGCTGAGCCTATATATGTGCCTTTAATACCTCCAGAATTTAATTATGATAAGGAAGCATTAAGAAGAGCCTTTGAACAAAGGCCTAAGGCTTTGATATTATGTAACCCATCAAATCCAGTAGGTAAGGTATTTACTAAGGAGGAACTTCTATATATTGGTGAGCTTGCAAATGAGTATGATACCTATGTAATTACTGATGAGGTTTATGAACATATAGTATTTAAACCAAATAAACATACTTACTTAGCATCATTGCCAGGAATATTTGAAAGAACAATATCTTGCAGTTCCTTATCTAAGACCTATTCCATAACAGGTTGGAGATTGGGGTATGTTATAGCAAATAAAGATGTTATTGAAAATTGTAAAAAAGTACATGATTTTTTAACAGTAGGGGCAGCTGCACCATTACAAAAGGCAGCTATTGTGGGATTAGACTTCGAGGAAGAGTATTATGAGGAATTAGTAAACACTTATGAAAGAAAAAAGAAATTATTTTTAGACGGACTTGATCAAATTGGATTAAAATACTTTGAACCTCAAGGAGCTTATTATGTTCTAGTTGATATATCAGAATTTGGAGAAAAAGATGATTATAAATTTTGTGAATGGTTAGCAAAAGAAATTGGAGTTGCAGCGGTTCCGGGATCAGGCTTCTTTAGAGAAGAAGTAAACAATTATATTAGGCTTCACTTTGCAAAAAAAGATGAAACTCTAATTGAAGCATTAAATAGATTGAAAAAATTAAAAAGAAAATAATTAGATTTAAGGGGGAAAAATAAATGAGTAAAATTAAAAAAGTTCTAGGAGTTGCATTAGTACTAACTTTATCTTTAGGAGTAGTAGCTTGTGGTAGTAATACAAAAAAAGTAGATGAGAAAAATATAGTAATTGGCGTATGCCCAGGACCTTATGGAGACATGGTAAAACAATCAATAGCACCAATACTTGAAAAAAAGGGATATAAGGTATCAACAAAAGAGTTTAGTGATTATGTTCAACCAAATAAAGCATTAGCTAATAAAGAAATTGATGCTAATCTATTTCAACATACTATTTACCTACAAAAATTCTCAAAGGATAATAACTTGAATTTATCACCAGTAATAAGTGTACCAACTGCAGGGATGGGGATATTCTCAAATAAAATAAAATCTTTAGATAACCTTCCAGATGGGGCACAAGTAGCAATCCCAAATGATGCATCAAATTTATCTAGAGCATTATCATTTTTACAAAAAGAAGGTCTAGTTAATATTAAAGATAACATTGATCAAACTAAAGCATCTGAAAAGGATATTGTAGAAAATAAAAAAGGATTAAAAATTGTTCCGATTGAAGCAGCTCAATTACCAAGAAGTCTAGATAGTGTAGATATTGCAGTTGTTACTGGAAACTATGCAATTGCATCAGGATTAGACTTATCAAATGCCTTAAAACTAGAGAAATTAGGAGAAAACTATAAAAATGTTGTAGCAGTTAGAACAGAAGACTTAGATAAGGAATTCGCAAAGGATATAAAAGAGGCTGTTGAATCTAAGGAATTTAGAGATTCTATTGAAAGTCCAAAGGGAATATTTAAAGCTTTCCAAAAGCCAGAATGGTATGAAAGTAAAAAATAGCGGATAAACAAAAAATTGGAGGTGAGTGTATTTGATAGAATTAAAAGATGTTAGCGTAGTTTTTAGTGAAAAGGGACATAAAGTCGAAGCAATTAAAGATATAAATCTTAAAATAAACAAGGGTGAAGTTTTTGGTATAGTAGGTTTAAGTGGAGCAGGGAAAAGTACCTTAATTAGAACAATAAACTTACTTCAGAAACCAACTAAAGGACAAATAATTATTAACGGACAAGATATAACCAAATTAAAAGGTGAAGCACTTAGAAAAGTTAGATTAAAAATCGGAATGATATTTCAACATTTTAACTTAATAAGTGGTAAAACAATTTATGAAAATGTGGAATTTGTTTTAAAGGCTAATAATTATCCAAAAGAAAAGAGAAAAGAAAAAGTAGAGGAATTGTTAAAACTCGTTTATTTAGAAGATAAAGCAAATTTTTACCCTTCAAATTTAAGTGGTGGACAAAAGCAAAGGGTTGGTATAGCAAGAGCTTTAGCAAATAATCCAGAAATACTTTTATGTGATGAAGCTACTTCAGCCTTAGATTTAGAGAACACTGAGGAGATATTAAATCTACTCAAAGATATAAATAAAAAATATGGAATAACCATTGTTTTTATAACTCATGAAATGGAGGTAGCAAAAAAGCTATTTCATAAGGTTGCAGTTATGAATTATGGGAAAATAATTGAGTTAAATGATGTATATTCTATTTTCTCTAATCCAGAAGAAGAAGTAACAAAGTCTTTAATTAATAAAAACTTAAATATTGAATTACCTAGGTCAGTAGGAAGTTTAATCCATGAAGGAGATTTAATTAAAATATATTATAAGGGAGATAGAAGTATCGATCCTATAATATCAACAGTATCTAAAAATTTTAAGGTTTATATTAGTATAATTCATGGAAAGATTGACTATATCAATGAAAAACCTCTTGGGATTTTACTTGTAAATATCACAGGAAAAACAGATCAAATAAATAAGGCAAAAGAATATATAAGAAAAAATGTATCTGATATAGAAGAGATTTATGATTTTCAGAAAGGGGTGAAGAAGATTGTCTAATACTTTTGAAATATTAAAAAATGAATTAGGCAAAGCTATTATTGACTCTCTAAGCATGATAGGGATATCAATGTTTTTATCAATTATATTTGGTGGATTAATAGGTTTAATACTATATCTAACATCTAATCAGTTATTTTTTAAAAATAGACTTATTAATGCCATTGCAGGAATATTTGTAAATGTAGTTCGTTCTTTACCCTTTGTAATACTATTAGTACTTTTAATACCTTTAACTAAGAGGTTGGTTGGTACTAGTATAGGACCGACAGCAGCAGCAGTACCTCTTTCCGTTGCTGCAGTTGTCTTCTTTGCTAGGTTAGCAGAAGGAGCTTTTAGCGAAGTTGATAAAGGTGTTTTAGAAGCTGCAATTGCCTCAGGAGCAAAGTTAAGATTAATATTAACGGATGTATTGATTGTAGAAGCTCTTCCAAGTTTAATTAGAGGGGTTACTGTCACTCTAGTAAGTCTAGTTGGATACTCTGCTATGGCTGGAATTGTAGGCGGAGGGGGTATAGGAGACTTAGCTATTAGATTTGGATATTATAGATATGAAACAGGTGTAATGATAACTACAGTATTAATATTAGTATTAGTAGTACAAGGGATACAATTTATAGGAGATAAGCTATCTATGGTATTTTCAAAAAGGTAGATATTTACATTTATTTTAGCCAGATTTCACTTTGTGAGATTAAAGTAAACAAATATGAATTAGTATATAGTGCTATTTATAGGTATAAAGGGAGGTGCTTTTTTGAATTACGAGTATTTATTTAATATTATACATGATAAGGATAGAGTGAGGTTTGGGAAAAATATAGAGGAAAAGTATTTAAGTGATGGGTTAAAGAGAGTTAAAGGAGTAGCAGATATACTTGTTTTCCCATTGACTACTGAAGAAGTAAGTGACGTTATGAAATTTGCTTATGAAAATAATATTTCAGTAACACCACGAGGCGCTGGGACAGGATTGGTAGGAGCGACAATTTCAACTACATGTGGAATTATATTAGATTTATCTTTAATGAATAAGATAGTAGAATTAGATGAGGATAATTTAACTATTACAGTAGAACCAGGCATATTACTTAAAAATCTTCAAGCCTATGTTGAGGAAAGAGAACTTTTTTACCCTCCTGATCCAGGTGAGAAAGATGCTTCTATAGGAGGAAATATAAGTACTAACGCTGGAGGAATGAGAGCTGTAAAATATGGAGTAACTAGAGATTATGTTAGAGGATTAGAAGTAGTTCTAGCTAATGGAGACATAATGAATCTTGGAGGAAAGGTAATAAAAGATAGTTCAGGCTTAGATTTAAAAGATTTAATAATTGGTTCAGAGGGCACCTTGGCAATTGTAACTAAGGCTATTTTAAAACTAATACCTAAACCTAAAAAAAGTATTAGCGCATTGATTTCTTTTGAATCCTTACATAAGGGTATAGATGCTGTTATTAAGATAATTAAGAAAAATGCAAACCCTACAGCTATTGAATTTGTTGAAAAAGATGTTATTCAGAATGCAGAAAAGTATTTGAATCTTAAGTTTCCAGATATCAAAGGACAAGCCTTTTTACTTCTAACTTTTGATGGAGATGAAGAATTAGAAATAGAATCAAACTACAATAAAGTTAGAGAAGTAACTTTAGAAAGTGGAGCTATTGATTTTATTTTATTAAATAAAAAAGAAGATATAGATAGGACTTGGCAAATAAGAGGAGCTCTAGTCACTGCTATTGAAGCTGTATCCGAGCAAGAACCAATAGACATTGTTGTACCAATAAATAAAACGGCAGATTTTATTAGTTATACTAAGGTTGCTGAGAAGAAATTTGGAATTAAAATAAAAAGCTTTGGGCATGCTGGTGATGGTAATGTACATTTATGTGTTATAAGAGATGGAATGGAAGAAGAGGAATGGAATGAAAAATCTCATCTTCTGTTAAAAGCTCTATATAATAAAGGTAAGGAGCTCCAAGGATTACCTTCAGGGGAGCATGGTATAGGATTGAATAAAAAGCCATATTTCCTTGAGGTAACAGATAGAGTTAATATTGAATATATGAGGAAAATAAAAAAAGTTTTTGATGAAAAAGGTATTTTAAATCCTAATAAGTTATACGAATAAAAAATAGAGTAAAAAAAGATATTTATTTAAGTGTATGTAAAGTCTGTGAAACTTCAAAATGGAGATACTATGAATAGATATCTCAAAGAAGTCACTTTATAAGGACAGTTTAAACTAAAAACTGTCCGTACATGAATAGATATATTTAACATAAGTTGTCGACATTTATTTGTGAATTATTACAATAAAATAGATTCTTATTGATAGATTGGAGTAAAGTGTATATAATGTAATTATGTACCATGAACGTTATAAGTATGTAAACTTAAACGTTTTATTTTTTTCGACTTTGAGCAAACGGTTGCATCGACTATTTGCAACTATGATCTTAAATAAAAAGGGGGTGGAAAGAGAAAAACGTATTTTTTTTGTACAACCTATTACTAAGAAAAAAATGGGAGGAAATTTATGAAAAACAAACAAACAAAGATTTTATCAATTCTAATTTCTTTTGTAATGATAATAAGTATTTTTACAGGTACAATAACTGCTAAAGCAATTCCAAGTGGAACAACTACAGTAAAAATTCACTACTTAAGAGCAGATGGTGACTACTCGAAGTGGAATTTGTGGGTTTGGGACGCTGGAAATAATGGCAATGGCTCTAAATATGTATTTACAGGAAAAGATGAGGATGGTGTATTTACAGCAGTAAACTTTACACCCAGTACAAAAAGTGTAGGATTTATAGTAAGAACAGATAATTGGGAAAAAGATACCGATAATATAATTGTTGATACATCTAAAGGGGATATGGATGTATATGTTACGGCTGGTGATAAGCAAGGAAATGCTAAAAACATTCAAAAGCCTCTTGAATTTAACTTTGATAAGGTTGATGTAAACGTTCACTACTGTAGATTTGATGGAACTTATACAGGGTGGGATCTTTGGATGTGGCCTGAAAAAGGAAATGGGGCTGCATATGCATTTGATAAAGAAGATTCTTATGGTAAATTAGCTAGTTGCAATTTTGATAATATGAAAGGTATAGGTAGAGTAGGTTTTGTTGTAAGACAGGATGGATGGAATGGCGATAAAGAGCCAGGTGGAGATAGATATATTAATTTAGCATATGTAGATAAACATGGTAAAGTAGATGTCTATTTACTTGAAAAAGAACCTAATATTTTTTATGCAGAAAATCAAGTTGATAGATCTAAAAAAGTTACTTTAGCCAAAATGGATTCTCTCCATGACATATATTTTCAAGTTAATATTCCAGTAGATACAGCTGAAAGTGTGAAGATAAAAAATGATGACAAGATTCTTGATTCAAAAGTTACCTTATCCGCTGATAAAAGAAGTGGCCAAATTAAGACTGTTGATAGTTTGGATTTAAACAAGAAATACACTGTAAATATTGATAACTATAAAGAGTGTGATGTATCGCTAGGACAAGTATATGGCAGTGATGATTTTAAAAATATTTATCATTTTAGCGGAGAACTTGGTGCACTATATTCAAAGAAAAAGACTATTTTTAGGGTTTGGTCTCCAACTGCTACAAAGGTATCCTTAAAGCTTTATAGTCAAGGAAGCGGTAATAACTTATTAGATACTGTTCCAATGACAAAGGGAGATAGAGGGGTTTGGAGCGTAGAAAAAAATGGAGATTTAGTTGGTAAATTCTACACCTATGAAATAACAGCTAATGGTAAAACTAATGAAACTGAAGACCTTTATTCCAAATCAGTAGGTGTCAATGGGGATAGATCAATGGTTGTTGATCTTTCAAAAACTAATCCTACTAATTGGAACAAAGATAAAGGACCAAAAATTAAGCATCAGACAGATGCTATAATATATGAAGTTCATATTAGAGATATATCAATGGATCCAAATTCAGGTATAAAAATGAAGGGAAAATTTCTTGGTGTTACAGAAACTGGAACGAAGAGTAAAGAAGGAGAAGCTACAGGAATTGACCATTTGAAAGAAATGGGAGTAACTCATGTTCAAATACTTCCGATGTTTGACTATGCTAGCATAGATGAAACAAAGTTAGGTGAAAACAAGTTTAACTGGGGATATGATCCTAAAAACTATCAAACGCCAGAGGGAAGTTACTCTACAGACCCATATTCGGGTACTCTTAAAATTGAGGAAGTGAAGGCTATGATAAAAGCTCTTCATGATGCTGGTATTGGTGTTGTAATGGATAGTGTATATAACCACACTTATAGTTGGGAAAATTCATGTTTTGATAAAACAGTGCCTGATTATTATTACCGTCATAGGCCAGATGGGTCAGTTATAGGCACTTCCGGCTGTGGAAATGACACGGCTTCAGAGAGATCTATGTTTAGAAAATATATGATAGATTCAGTAAATTATTGGGCTAAGGAATATCATATAGATGGATTTAGATTTGACCTTATGGGGATACACGATGTAGATACTATGAATCAAATCAGAGCAAACTTAGATAAGATTAATCCTCAAATCTTAATGTATGGTGAGCCTTGGGACCTTGGAGATGGAGGGTTACCACAAGATGAGAAAGCTATTAAGGATAATGTAAAGAAACTTGATACAAGAATAGGCGCTTTTAGTGACGATATAAGAGATGGAGTAAAAGGACATGTATTTACAAATACCTCTGGTGGATTTGTAAACTATAATGGTACGTGGAAGAGAGATATTAATGGAAAACAGGTAGCATATTCTATTGGAGATTTAAAGGAGCTTGTAAAGTTTGGTATAGTTGCATCAACTAAACATGAAGGTGTAGATTACAGCAAGATCACGTATTCACCAGGTCCTTGGGCAAAAGAACCAACTCAGACAGTAAATTTTGTTTCTTGCCATGATAATAATACCCTTTGGGATAGAATGTCATTGTCTCAACCTAATGCAACAGAAGAAGAAAGAGTAAAGATGGACAAAATGGCAAATTTCTTAGTATTAACTTCACAGGGTATAGCATTTTTAAATTCAGGAGAGGAAATGCTTAGAACTAAACCGAACCCAAATGGAGATGGATATATTAGTGACAGTTATAATTCTCCAGATTCAGTAAATAGTCTTGATTGGACTAGAAAACACACTTATAAAAATGTCGTTAATTATTATGAAGGCCTAATTAAGCTAAGGAAAGATCATCCTGCTTTTAGAATGGCAACAAATGCTGAAATTCAACAAAACTTAAAATTCATTAACACTAACGATAGTACAATTGCGTATACTATTTCCAATAATGCAAATGGTGATAAGTGGAGTGATATAGCTGTACTTGTGAACGCTGGTAAGGAAGATACAGAAGTTACTCTCCCAAAGTCAAATTGGACTGTAATAGTTAATGGCGAAAAAGCAGGTACAGATGCTCTTGCTACAGTATCAGAAAATAAGGTTGTTGTTCCAGCTGGGACTTCAATGGTACTTGCTGATACAGAAAGCTTTAATAAAAAAGATACTAGAAATAAGAGCAATGTGAAGAATAACGATACAAATAATAGTGGAAATAGTATTTATAAGAATAACAATAATTTTAATAATAGTGCTGTAAATGATAATAAGGAAGATAATAATGCAGTAAATAATATTGATGGAAAAAATAATGATTTAAACAGCAATAATAATAAAAACAATAGTAGCGTAGATAGTAATAGCAGAGATAAGGATGTTATTAATGGATCAAGCAACGTAAAGAATAATATCGAAGAAATTAAAGCAAAAATAAACGATCCATCTATTAATAGTTTTATTGTGGATGTAAAGGAAAATTGTATAATATCAAAGGACGTATTTACTGCACTTAAAGGTAAAAATAATGATGTAGCAACAGATATAGATTTTTCATTAAAAAGTGTGGATAATAATTTAAAGGACAAAGAAGCTAGAAAGATGAAATCTGTATTAGGAAAAGAGGTAGCATTAGCTCCATTCTCCTTTAAATATGATGGATTTCTTCCAAGTAACGCTAAAGTCTCTATATTATTTGATGATAGTTATAAAAATAAAACAGTAAATGTATGTAAGTATTTTTGAGACGAGAATACTTATGAATTTATAGCTGAAGCTACTGCTAGCTAACACAGATGGATACATTATAATTGAACTTAATCACTGTAGTGATTACTTTGCAGTTGAAAAATCAGTATTATCAAATCTTCCTAAAACAGGGTCAATAGTAGATGGTACTGTACTCGGCACCTTAGGATTTCTAATAATTTTAGCAGGTGTAGTAACTATACTATTATCTAAGAAGAGTGCTGCAAACTATAAATAGTTTATATAACAAACACATTAATGAATTAGTATGGCTTTTGAAAGTGCTATACTAATTCTTATTTTTACTACGATAAATATAATACATACTCTTTAGCAGTTTATGTTTAGAGAGGGAAGGTTTCCTTAGATTAGTGAAAAGCATTTTAAGTACCATACTTGGTAGTAAAATCTTGCTTACTCCATAGTGAGTCTTAGTAACATTGCTAAGGCATATACTTTGAAAAATATTACAGTTTTTTGATTTTGTCAATTTTAATAACATATAAATGTCGAAAATATTTAATAATAAATAATAAGATAGAGTAGTGCACCAACAAAAAATTATTCTAACTCTAGTAAAGGAAATTTGACTTACATACACTATAATCAGAATTATAATAAAATTTATATTGGTTAACTCAAACGCACCTTCGTTCAATACAATAATTTTTCTGGATATTATTGTATTAGTTGTTAATATATTCATAATATTGTAAAATGTAAATAGCAATATTAATACAAAGATTATAAACTAGCATCAACTAAACAACTTGTTAAACAGGGGAGGGTGTATTGACATGAACATAACTTTAAAGAATATCACTTTAAAAAAGAAAATATTAGCTATTTGTGTAGGTATATTAGTTTTAAGTGTTTTATTAATTGTAGGTATAAGGATGAAATATATTAAAAGTGGAATAGGACAACAAAACCTGATTACATCAGAAACACCTAATAATAAAGTAGATGAAGCTATAAAATCAGGAGATCCAATTAAAAAGGATGTAGCTGTGGAATATAAAACAGATATAAATAAGGCTAGAGATCACTACATCAATCTAATACACAAAATGGCAAATACTAAAATAATAGCAGAGGATAATCAAGTATGGGGTATGGTTGATATTAATAATGAGAATATTGATAAGTGCATAGCCTACTTAGAAATAGATGTTAGTGTAAAAAAACTTGATAGGGATATTCTAATAGCGGGTTTGAAGGAATGGAAAGAAGGTAACTTTAACAGTTCAGTAGCAGTTCATAATCAAGTATGGAGTTATCTCGGAGGAACAGTAGGTAAGGCTAAAAGTGTAAGAAATTAAACTGTGTTTAAAGCAGCTCTTTCTACCAACATTTATTATAGTTTAATTATTTTATACTTTATTATTTATATACAAAAGCAAGGAATAACCTGAAAACCTCTTCATTGTATTTTTATATAATGAAGAGGTTTTCAGGTTTATACAGTTTATTAAAGTGTTAAGATTAATTCTATGCTGATGTGAAAGATCACTATATAAATAAAGCTAAGCAGGTATAGAACCTATTAAATTTTAGCCACATTTCACTTTATTAAATGACAGTAAATCAGTATGCATTAAAAGTAAAAAGCATATTTATATAACAATCTCTCTATATAAGAGAAAGAATTAAAGGTGGTTAAGTAGTTATGAAGAAATCATTTATTATTTGTTTAGTAATAGTAATTATAGTGGTAGCATCAATTCTAAGTTGTTTATATTATAAAAATATAAATAATGCTCAAACAACTACGAAAATATCAACCATAGAAGAGAACATAAAAACAAAAGTATATGGGATATTAAATGTGCCAATGGAAAAGAACAATATGATCTGGTGTGGAACTCTACAATTAGCCTGGAATGAACTTAGAGATAACATAATAAAAGAGGATATACAACTTATTAGTGAAAATAAGATATCTGGTGAACTAAATAAAAAGGCATTTACTAAAGAGTACCTAAATGACAAAGATTATATAGTCATGGTAGGGTACAATAAAGATGGTATAGTTGAAAAGATAAATAAATTATTAAAGAAAAAGTTTAATGAAGAGGGCAATTGGGAGGTCCAGACAAACTTGCAAAGACCAGATGATATTTTAGCATATAGTTTCTTAAAGAAGAACTTAGAATTTGAGTATGCCTTTGAGGATATAAAAGATGGGTTAGAATTTAATAGTGTTAAGGTAAAAATAAAAGCTTTTGGGATATACGAAACTAAAGATGAAGAAATTAAGAATAAGTTAGCTAAACAGGTAAAAATCCTATACTATAATAACGATAATGACTTCATAATATCTTTAAAGGGTAAAGCAACAAATAACGATAATGACTTCATAATATCTTTAAAGGGTAAAGCAACAAATGATGAAGTAATATTAGCAAAGATACTGCCTAAAAACACCTTAGACAGTACATTGAATTATGCTTTATCTAATAGTGGTAAAGAAAGAGCATTTTCCACCAGTGATATATTAGAAGTACCTATGTTTCAATTTAATATAAACAAGAAATTTAAAGAACTTCAAAATAAATCTATAGCTAATGCAGGGTTTGAGGATTATATATTAGCTTCGGCTATTCAAAGGATTGACTTTTCTTTAACAGAAAAAGGAGCACAACTAAAATCAAAGGCTGAAATTAGTTTAACAAAATCAGCGCATATACTTGAAGCTCCAAAGAAATTGATTTTTGATAAACCATTCTTATTATATATGAAGGAAAAAGATAATACTAAGCCATACTTTGTGATGTGGGTTGATAACCCTGAAATTATGCTGCATAAATAGATGTTGTGTTAATTGAAAATAATTATCAATAATTTCAAAAGGGGATATATTGATCATCTCCGCAAAAACAATTAGATAACTAATACTAAAAAACCAAACAGAGAAACCCCAATACATAAGTATTACATTAAAATACATATGTATTACTATATAATGCAATAAATAAAATTATGATTGTATTAGAATTTAAATTAAGTGTAAAAATGACACTAAATTAAATAAAAAAATAAAAGACGTTATACAATATACAATGCTTATTGTAATTAAGAATAAATAACTTGAAATCCTAAATTATAAATTCAATCGCAAAGTTATTTATTTATATTTATTGAAAATTAAATTAGTTAAGAGTGTTTAATTTACATACGCACATATCAAAATGTATAAAAAATCATAATTTAAAATTTAATCAACATAGATTTCTACATATTAACAAACGTTGAATCCTGTTATTTTATACAAATCCATATGCATGTTTTTTAATGGAATCATATTCTTTAAGGTTGGATGAAAGAAAAATCAATATTTGTATTTAAGATAAATAGGAATATATCGTAATTCTAATATTCCTTAAAATAACTTCGCTAAATGTATATTTAGCGAAGTTATTGTTCTATTTTTATTGAAAAATATATATAATCTATAATAAAATTATATATATGGTAAGTTTAATAAATTTTAGAGTTTCTATGGAGGTACAAATGAGATATAAAATTCAAGCTATAAGTAATAATACCTTACCTGAATGTGTTAATGATTTTCTGAACTATCTACAAACTATAAAAGGTAAATCTGAGAACACTTTAGATGGATATAAAATTGATTTAACTATGTTTTTTAGATTTTTAAAGATATATAAAGAACTTTCTAATTCAGATATATCTTTTGAGGAAATACCTATAAACGATATAGATAATAAATTTTTAAGATCTATAAGATTATCTGATTTATATGCATTTATTTCTTTTGCTGAAAAATTCAGAAATAACGGAAGTTACGCCAGAGCTAGAAAAGTAGCTACATTAAAGTCTTTTTTTAAGTTTTTATATGGCAAAGCTAAGGTTTTAGATGAGAACCCAACTACAGAGTTAGAATCGCCTAAAATTAACAAAAGACATCCTATTTACCTTACTTTAGAAGAAAGTCTAAAGCTTTTAAATTCTATGAATAAAAAAGATAAATTATATCCTAGGGACTATTGTGTCTTAACCCTATTTTTAAATTGTGGATTACGTTTATCTGAGTTATGCAGCATAAACATTTCAAAAATCAAAGGTGATACTCTAACTATTATTGGTAAAGGAAATAAAGAAAGGACTGTTTATTTAAATGTTGCTTGCACAAAAGCTATAAATGATTATTTATCAGTTAGAGATCATTCCAAGGTCGCTACAGAAGAAAAAGATGCTTTATTTATAAGTGCCAAAAATAACAGAATAAATAAAAGAACCGTAGAACTTCTAGTAAAAAAATATATTAAAAACGCTGGATTAACAAAGGAAAAATACACTCCTCATAAATTAAGGCATACAGCTGCTACTTTGATGTATAAACATGGAAATGTTGATATTAGAAGTCTTCAAAGAATATTAGGTCACGAAAATATATCTACCACTCAAATTTATACTCACGTAGATGACGAAAAACTTAGGGATGCTGTTAATTCTAATCCTCTTTCAAATATATAATATATAGAAATATATAAAGTTAAGTTTGATTGTTTCAATAAAAAAACTCAAACTTAACTTCTATTTTAACTTTTTTGTTTTAAATTTTTAATCTCTTCATCATATCTTTTGATTAATTCGTAGATTTCTCTTTCTTTTTCTATACGGAGTTTTTCTAATTCTAAGGAGAATTTTTCTTTTGTTCTCTCCTCTACTTCACTAAATAAATTTTGAATTTCCTCTTTATGGGTAGCTTTTATTGATTTTATATCATTTTTATGTTCTATTTTCAATAACTCCAATTCGTTTTTATGTTCTTTCTTCACATCTTTTAAACTTTCTCTACACTCCTCTATTACACCATTTAAATAATCTATCCTTTCTTTTTCGTTTGATACTCTAAGTTCAAGTTGTATAATGTTATTTTCCGATGCATTCAGATACTCTAATAATCTTTCTTTTTCCTTTTCTAGTACACTATACGCCTCTGTAAGCTGCTCAAAATGTTCTGATTGAGTTATGACACTCTCCTTCTCTTCTTGAGCTTTCTCCAACAATATTTTATTTTGTTTATTTAATTCTTCCAAATTGAAAATACTTTTCTCTAATCCTTTTATTTTTTCATCTGATTTATTATTTGCAGTACTCAATATAGCTATTCTATTAACTAAATCTTGCTTTTGTTTTTGTAATTCATTTATTATATCTTCTTTAACAACTAATTGTTTTTTCAACTCTTCTCTTATGCGCTGCTCTGCATTTTTATTCATTTCTAGACTGTTTAAATACAAAGAAACCAGTTTATTTGCATAATCCTCAAAGGTTTCTATTTCTTTTTTTCTATCACCCAATATTATTTTAGTATTCTGTAACTCAAAATTATTTATCAAAGCTGCCAAACACTGCTCTTGAGTGAAACCCTCCTTTGAAGCTATTTCTTTAAATGTTTTTATAGTTTCTTCTGATAACCTCATAGTTGTTGTTTTTACATCTGCCATAATTATTACCACCTTGTTGATAGTATTATATTGTAATACATATGTATTACAACATAATACTATCATAATAAAGTTAATAAAATCAACTTTTAAATATAAATTGCTTATATATTACCAACACTTAGATTTATTAATGTTTTTCATAGTGTATAAAGAGATTTATAATAAATAAAACTGAGTAGATTTAATGTTCTGCTGTTGCATCAAAGTAAAACTTACTTGTTGACACGGCGCGTAGCAGTTATTGGTAAAAATTAATAGTAAAAAAATAAACCTCCTTGTGTTTTAATGGTTTTGTCCAG
>NZ_BOPZ01000027.1 GCF_018332455.1 Clostridium polyendosporum | reverse complement strand
CAGCAGTCTGAAAAGAGCCTATAAAGGCTCTTTTATATTATAGGAAATTATCTAGTACATTGGCTTTGCTATGGAGTTTACTAATAGAACTAGTATCTAACTGAATATACTTCCTAGTAGTGCCTATCTCGGTATGTCCCATAATCTTCTGAAGTGTGAAAACATCTCCACCATTTTTAACAAAGTTAGTAGCGAAAGTATGGCGGAAAGTATGGGGGCTACACTGAGCTTTGATGTCAGCTTGTTTGCCTAGTCTGTAGAATCTATATCTGATAGCTTCATAGGGAAGTTGTTCACCAAAAGTATTAAGGAATACATAATCGCTATTATAGTCTTTAGATACCGTTACAAGAGCTTTGAGAAGCTTCGTAGTGGGAGGAATCTAGATGCTCTGGTCTTCGCTATTTCGGCTCTGACGGTTATTATTCCAGTCTTTAAATTAACATCATCTATTTTTAGATTTAGAAGCTCGTTTATTCGTATTCCTGTATCTAGTATTAGAACCATGACAGTATAATCCCTCAGACCTACAAAAGTATTTAAATTACATAATTTTAAAAGTGATTTAACTTCAGAAGCGGAAAGTGGATGAACAGTATCTATAGGAGTTTTTAGTAGTTTAATTTTAGAATGAATATTGATGATATAGTCTTCTTTATTTAACCACCTTAAAAAGGCTCGGATAGTTCTTAATCTAATGTTAATAGTATTGTTTGATAGTCCTTTTTGCAATTTCATGTAGGCTATATATTCATTGAAGTATTCAGCTTTTAACTCTACGGACTGAGGGAGTCCGAGTGTATCTAATAGATATTTCATCAAGTAGTTAAAGTGAGTATTATAGTCCTTTAAACTCCTTGCAGATAGACCTTCAAGAGTTTTTTTGTTAATGAACTTTTGATACAATTCCATAAGATTTTCTAGAGTGAATTTAGCTTCGGTTTTAATGTCACACGGACTAAAGTTTTCCTTTAGACTTAAAGCTATTTTCTTTCTAACCATTGATATTACTCCCTTCACAGTGATTTTATTAAAATCAAAAGAGAGCCAATGTACCACACGGACTATAAACATACAAAACAAAAAGGACTCTAAGCACTAAAGTACCTAAAGTCTTTGACACAACTTGTTTGGTGCCGAAGGCGGGAGTCGAACCCGCACGAGTGTTAGCTCGGCGGATTTTGAGTCCGCTGCGTTAATCTATGTTATTCAAACGTAGTGTTTAAGCGGTTTTGTTATAATTTATATTGTTTAGCAACGTCGGACTAAGTGCTTATGCACATTAACTTATTTTGGCAAATCTGCCGTTGTAATTTTATTATACTGCTAAAATGAAAAGATGCCAATGAAAAAGTGATGCTGTCCTAAAAAGAGATTGGCACGTACTAGAAACTTTCTGAGTAGTTACGTTCAAGAAATGTTATCCAATTAGTGTTATAATTTGAAGTAGATATAATGGATCATAATATAAACAACAAATTGAGTGAAACTTTCATATTAAATATTTTAATCAGGAGAGAGTAAATGAAAGAAAATATGATACCTATATGCCATACATTGACAAAGGAAAAACTAGCCCATTTAAGGAAGACCCATGAAATTAAGGAAATTGCAACGATGTATGATTGTAGTAGTACGTATGTTGTAAAACTTATAAACGAATATAAGCTAGAAAAGAAGATAGGGTGGTTGCAGAAGAAATATCCATATGAAGTTATAAAATACTATTACGCTGACTTAGAAATGTGTGCTAGAGAGATCGCACAAGAACTTGGCGAAAAACAAAAGAGAATTGCTTATTTAATCACTACCTATAATTTAGGAAGAGATACTTCTACAGCAAATTATCTTAGAAATAGTAAGCATTCTTCGGTTAATGTAGATTTTTTTAAATATGAAAGTAAGGAGTTTTGGTATATTGTTGGAATACTATTAACTGATGGATGTATAAAGGATAATGGAACTATAACTTTGGGGCTGTCTAATAAAGAGACAATAGATTGGATAGTACGTACTATCGACTACAAAAATAAAATTTATGTAATTAAACCTAATAGTAAAGGAAATGGGATTGTAAAAGGAAGAGCGGTGAAACAGAAGAGCATACACTATGAAATTGCCTTTCGTAATCATGAAGTAGCTAAGATTCTTCAAAATTATGGCCTTGTGCCACGGAAAACTAAAATTCTAAGATCTCCATATGTTCCAGACAAATTTTTAGGTGATTTCCTTAGGGGAGTTCTTGACGGGGATGGAACAATACCCGTGTGGGAAATAAAAAGATTATATGGAGGAATAATTTCGCATAACGGTAATTTTACTGTCTCTGTTGCATCAAAGGACTTTGCATATGGTATCAAAGAATGTGTAGAAAGGTTAATAGGTGGTGATAGAAAAGTGCACGAAAAGGAAGTAAAGGGTTATAGTACAATGTATTACTATAGTATAACCCTTAAAGAAGATTTAATTGCACTTGCTGATAAAATTTATAAAGATGAGCTATTTACTATGGGATATAAGAGAGAGAACTTTAGAATTTTACAAAATGAAGGGATAATTCTACGAGTCTATAAATCTTCAATTAGTGAAGGTGATGTTACTTTTGAACAAGTAGATTATTTATATAATTTCAAGAGATATACGGTTAAACAGTTAGCTGAACATTTCGGTAAATCCCATACTTGTATGCTTGACATAATGGAAAGTCTAAACATAAAGCGTAGGAAAAAGGGATCTTGGCGTACGAGAGAAGATTATCTTATAGACTTTACTTCAAAAGAAGAGCTGATTGAACTATATGTTGAACAGAAATTGTCTGTACCAAAGATTATAGAATTAATAAATAAGAAAAATAACAAAAACTTTAAAGTATCAGCACTATACTTTTGGCTTAATAAGTTAGAAATTTTGCCAGAGTTTAATGAGTATCATAAGAAAAGGAAGTGACTTAAAAATAAAAAGAAGGTCTATTTTAAAACTTCTACTTTCCTATTTCTAACCTCTCTAATCAATGTACTTTTACTTATATTAGTTATATCAGCCACTTCATTATAACTATGCTTTCCACCGTTAACAGATAGCATACTTAAAGCATGATCCAGTTGTTTTCTAGTATAGCTTTTTGGTCTACCTTCTTTAAATCCTGCTTTAGTCTTTGCTATTGCTTTTCCAGTTTGAGTACGCTCTATAATTGTATTTCTCTCCATTTCTGCTACTGCTAAAAGAGTAGTTAAAAAGAATTTACCCATAGAAGTGTTTTCTAGTAATCCAACGTTTAAAACGTGAACCGCTACACCTTTATCAAATAGCTTTTGCACTGTATCTATTCCCTCTACAGTGTTTCTAGCAAGTCTATCTAGCTTGGATACCACTAGAGTGTCCCCCTGCTCTAAATCGCTTAAAATTGATTTTAGCACTGGTCTATCCGTTGTTGTTCCAGTAAATTGTTCTTTGTAAATTACTGCATTAGCGTATTTCTCCAATATGGTATTTTCTTGTTGCTCCAAACTATTGTTATCTAATTGCCCCTTGCTACTAACTCTACAATAGCCTATTATTTTACCCATTTTTGTTCCTCCTTTTTTGAATACAAGTTTTGACACTGTTCTATGCCTTGATTATACGTCATCAATTTACTGGTGTCAATACTATAAAGTTACGACACGAATTCAAGAAAAACAAAAAAAGGCATTACTGCCTTTTCAATTAATACACAATATACGAAATATACGACAGACCCGAATGTAAAATTATGTTGAACCAACCCTACAAATTGGAATTTGTAGAGTTGATTGTTTTTCCACAAGAATCAATTACTTCTCTTCAGTGTATCTTTCTAGCCGCAAAAGTTCCTTAACCTCGCTAAGGCGTAAATCCCAATACTTTTGCATAAGGTAAATGATTTTCTTTTCTTCAACTTCAGCTTCACAGAGAGCCGCAATTGCCTTTTCAATTCCGATGACTCTTTCTTGAAATGCAGCTTCATCTAGCCTTGCATTCTTATTTTCTCTTATGCGTTCCAACAATTCACTACCAAATCCCGAAAGGGAATCTCTAATAGAACGTGCCATATTTATTCCCCCCTAAATTCCTACCTATAATTATATTTTTAACATTAATCATCAAACATTGGTGTATCTCTGTTTTTGTTTATAGAGGAATCCCAGTATATTCTAATTGTGAAGTTTTATTTCACTCAAAAATTTTATGCATAGTTCGAATTTTTTCTAATACATTGCTCGTAACAAGTAGTATCTTATTAAGCTAAGTGTCAAAGATATTTTAATATCAATTTTAAGGATAATATGGGTTAGGCTTAAATAAAACTACACCTATCCCTAAAATCCCTCCTGTACAAAGATATAATATCCCGAAAAATATTCTACCTTCATAAAATTTATGTATTCCTAATACACCTAAAAACAAGCATAAGAAGAATGATATCCATTTATTTTTCGCAACTGTTACTCACCTCTTTAATCACATTTATCTCATTTTAATAGAAACTGGCTTGAGTTGAAAAAGACCGGAAGTCTCATTATATTCTCCAACCGTAGCAATTATATGGATATTAAGACCTACACCTAAAGTATCAGGAACACTATCTCCTGTGAGATGCAAATCAAAATAATTAACATCTCTAAATTGGAAAGAAGGTCCCGAGACACTAGTTTTATTATAGTCTCCAGTATGAATTAGATAGTCAAATCTTGTTTTATAATCTCCATGTTGATTCACAGCAGCGGTATTACCATCAAACTCAATTGTTTTTCCAGCATACTTCTTAGCAAATTCTTTAATAAGAGGATTAAACTCATCTTTTGTGCTAAGTATTTCTGCCAAATCTTTGCAATTATCTATTGTTAAGAGTTCTACTGTCGGTTTTTTTGCATTTGAATCAGCTTTTGCCACAGATTCTGCTGAACCCTCAGTATCTTTTCCTTTGAATGTGTGATACTTAATAATAACCTCTGCATCTGCAGATATCCATTCATCTGCAGAATAATTGACATCGCCGCCAACAGATACTTCTTCAACTTCTCCATCTTTTGTCATCAAACCTGTAATTAAATCTTCAAGTTTTTCTGTTTTGATGTTCTTGAATCCTTTTGATTTAAAGTCATCAACTACCTTATTATAATCTCTACCTTTTTGAATCTTTGAACCTGACGGCGTTTTTGCTTCACCTTCATGTTTGTTCGAATTGCCACCACATCCAACTAATGCCATAACCATAATACATGCCAAAAGAACACTAATTATTTTTTTCATTTTTGATTATCCTCCAATTAATATATTTATCTATTAGTCAATCTACTATAAAATAATTTCTATTTCAACATATATAATCATGACATAAAAACCCAATTAAATTTACAATCCCGACGTAAGTTCTTAATAATATTATACCATGATATACCTTTTGTACGCATATTCTCGTTTCAGTGCCAATACTTTTTAGGTTATGATACCGAGAGAATAATAAATAAGAGCAGATTTCTCCGCTCTTGATGATTCACATTATAACTCAATTATCAATATCCAATAACCTTAGATGATACTTCCTCTATAATTTCTGGAGAAATACAACTCATTTCCAGTAAATAGACATTGTTTAGTCTTGGATTGAATATCCCTAAACTTTTAATTGTCTGAAATTCTTCATGTATTGAATGGATTCCCATTAAATAATACATTAGTAATTGCAAAGTATGAGCATTGGTAGGTGCTTTATTTGAAACTTTAAAATCCCATAAAGTTGTTTCAGTTAGAAAATCACCATCACCGCTTGAAACTATATCTGTATAACCACCTGCAAATGTGAAGCCATCCTTAGTTACAGGTCCGTATTTTTCCATAAACTCCAAACTTCTTTTAATCATATTTCGGATATTAGAAATAGTATTAGAATCAGCCTCAATATCTTGAACAGGTTTATATCCAATCACTCCAGCTCTAAAGCAAACGTCATATCCTACTAATTTACATGCATTAGATATAGAACTATCATCTAAACCTTTTATACCTTTTAATAATTTTTTCGCATAATCATCTTCCTTAATTAAAGAAGCACCTAAAAGTGAAATTCTAAAAGCTTCATCTATTGGTGTCCCCGCAGTATATCTTGTCATATAATCCACTACCAACCCTATTAAACTGCTATGAATATTTTCATCCGAATATAAATCAACACCATCTTCAAGACTTATAATCGTAAATTCTTTCGGCTTTATATATCCTCCTCTTGGTTGTTTTATTTCTTTTATTCTTTGTGTAACAGAAGCCATATAATATCCCCCTTCATTCCATATATTACCTAAAATTATACTCGTTTTAGAGTTAAGTTGCACTTATTAAAATTTTACACAACCTCACCTCTACAGCTTGTACAACTTGATTATTTCCAACAAAAATGATGATTATTCAACTTTTTATTATAAAATAGATATTTTATATAATCCCTTATCTACCTACAGCTTCCATATCAATCACAATATATCCATTCTATTCCCAATCATCTTGTTGTACACCCCCTTGGAGGAAGTAAAGCAACTTAGCTCAAAAGGGGAAGCACCGCTCATCTCGTACCTTGAAGCCACCCTCTTGCAAGAAACACCTCTACCCAATATTCTGTATACGCTTGGTGTAAAACAGAAATAAGCGTGGGAACTCAAATATAGCACATAATCAATAATAATTATTCATTACTATAATCTAGGTCATTACTCAATATGCGAGCAACTAGCAGTACCGCTTGCTCTAGCTTTAAGTATGTCATATTGTGACATGCCACCCTGGTGTGCAAATTTGAATTTATAGAATCTCCAAATTGGATTTTCACTATAGAAATTTTTTTGAAAACACGAGGGGGATAAGGGTGGGTGTCGTAATCTGTCGAACGATTTTTGGGGTGAAGGGGGTTAATTACCCCCCTCTGAATCGCTTATGGATGAGAGAAATACTTTTTAGAAAGGAGGAGAACTAGATGAATACCCTACAAAAGAAAGAATTGGCATTTACTAGAATCATTGAAGCACTAAGGATTAATATAAATTCGCTCTATGATCTAGCAGATGCAAATGACATTGATGATGCGCGATTATTATGTGAGCAACTCGATGATAAAGTATCTTCAATCTATTATCAACTTAATATTAAGTAACTTAGCCATTTGGGTCTATACACCAGATAGTTTTATTATTTTCTAAAATTAATGAATATAAGAGTAAAGGAAGAAATTAGTATGTTAGTTTTTAGCAAAGAAAAGAAAGGTATTATAATTGATTTTTCAGAGGAAAGCAACGAGTATGCTGTTGGAGTAAAAAGAGCGGGCAATCTTGGGCTTGCTGGTATAAGTTTCACTGATGTTTCCGAGGGTTCTGAAGAGCAAGAAATTAAAAAAATGGTATTGATATTTGACGATATTAACCAGGTTAAATTCATAAGAAGAATGTTGCAATCTGTAATGGAAGTTTTAGAGGAACAAAGGAGTGGTAGAAATGAATAATTTGCAAGCATTTAATAGCAGTGAATTTGGACAAGTAAGAGTAGTGATGGTGGGAGAGAAGCCTTACGCAGTAGCATCTGACGTAGCAAGAGCTTTAGGTTATAGTAATCCAAGGGATGCGATATCAAGACATTGTAGGTATGTCGTGAAACACGACACAGTTACTACACAAGGAAATAAAACAAGTATAGCAATAATCCCTGAAGGAGACATCTACAGACTTATAGTAAAATCAAAGCTTTCGGCCGCAGTAAAGTTTGAATCTTGGGTATTTGATGAGGTGCTTCCTAGCATTAGAAAAACTGGAGGCTATGTAAATAACGAAGATCTGTTCATAAAAACTTATTTACCTAATGCAGATGAGGCAACAAAAGGATTGTTCAAAGTTACTTTAGAAAGTGTTAGAAACTTAAATAAGCAAATAGAAGTAATGAAACCTATAGTTGAATACTGTGAAAAAGTTATTGCTCCTGGAAAGCTAGTGCGTACAAGAACAATAGCAAAGGATCTTGGTTTTAGAAGCGACAGAGGGTTATATGAAGTTCTAAAAGAAACTAAAGTCATATATAAGAAAGACGGTGTTTACCAACCATATGCTAACTATGCCTTCTTAGTTACAGATGGTTATGCTGACTACACAATCAATAAATATGGACAAACATTTAAATGGACAGAAAAAGGCAGAAAGTGGTTAATTAATTTTCTTAAAATGAAAGGCGTAATTTCGCCAACCACATTAACAAAAGTAGTTCTATCACAGAAGGATCTAAGTGAGTACTATAGATTAATCTGGGATAGTTTGTCCTTAAACTAAAGAGGGAACACATATAGCCTTTTATTTATGCAGACTTGTAAGGTTATCTTTAGAAGAACAATATTCGGATACCTACGGTCTGCATTATTACTACTTATGATAAAGAAACAACAGTAAGGATGTGACACAAAAGATATGGATACAGCAATAAAGTACTCAGAAGATGGCAGCACACGTTATGTAACTAATATAGAAAGTGGTGAAATTCTACACGAACATAAGAAACAAGAGGTATGGGTTCAGGATGGAGAGCAAGTCTATGTTCATAAACCTAAAAAAGCTAAGGCAAGAAAGAAAACCATACATTTTATCAAACTTCACCGGATTAACTGGCGTGGCATAATAAGGAACAACTTGCTTACAACGCCAGAGTTAGCGTTACTTACATCACTTTTAGCCTTTTTAGATTGGGAATCAAATTATATTATTGATGATGAAACGAAGCAGCCGTTTAACGAATCAAGTCTAGCGAAAGCAATTCACTGTGATAGAAGGAACTTGCACACACTATTGAAGAGCCTAGAACGTAAAGGCTTTCTTTTAATTGAGAAACAAGGGCGGGGAAAGCCAAACAGATTTTTATTAAATCCTAACATCGCAGTATTTGGAGAGTGCGTTAAAGATGCAACAGAACATGATAAATTTAATGACGTTGAATATCGACCAAAATCACCGATTAAACCATAATGGCAGCGTAAAGGGGACACATATATTAATTAACAATTTTAAACTAAATTTAACGCTATGAACGAATGAGATTACTACTACATCCTTCTAGTTAAATTTAATAATTATAAAGAGATATTAGTTTGTTTTAAACGAGCGTAGCGAGTTTAGCAGACACTTGCGAAGCAAGTGGATGCACTAAAGCGGATAAATGTATATAACGCCTTAACTGTTGTAATCAATACTACATTTTTCTAGTTATAAAGTGAGAACGTACTATCAAAGAATAAGAAGTAAACTAAGACTAAAAAGTCGTGTATGCATTGATATTACATGCTTAGAACCTATTTTCAGCATGCGTGTGTAAACACCAAGTGTAGGCGGATACATACACATGTTAAATAATAAGGAGAAATTTAATAAATGAATGATTGAAAATAATAAATATTAGAGAATTTGATAAAGGGTCAATTACTGTATATAGTAGTTTTGATGAGTCTCTATTTTTAGCCAAAGAAGTTGCTGGATGGTTTGGACATAGTAATCCTAGGATGATGCTACAATCAATTGATAGCGATGAAAAGGTAGTAAACGATATTTAGTTGAGGCGTAGTTCCTTACGCAATACGATTTATATGGAGTTCTAATGGAAAGTGGAAAGTAAATATAGCAAAGGAATTTAAAAGACATGTTAGAGCATGGTAAAAGGTATTCGTAAGTATGGCATCGTAGTAACTCAAGAACGTCTAAACGAAATCAGCGACAATCCCGAGGCGTTAAAGCGATTACTTGACACATTATGAAGGATATTAAGTGTCTTTTAATTAGATCTATTAAATAATAATGTTGATGTAGCTATATGTAAGTATGTGGTATAATTTTGATAGGAGTTATTTTATCTGTATAACTTAGAATATAATAAATATTTATAGTCTCAACTTATAATGAATAATTATAAATTAGTGTGGAAGGAATTTTAAATGCAAAATGTAGTGGAAGATGAGATAATTTCAATTCAATTATCAGAAAAACCAGAAATCAGAATGGGGGGGAATGTATATATTCCTCCAGTACAAAGTGCCAATGTACTATTTAGATTTTTTACTAAAATTGATTATCTGAAGGATGTAATTAGATATAAAGCAATGGTCCCTCGTTACTATGAAGAAATGATAGCTTATCTTAAGCTTGAAGAGTGCAAAAAAATTGCTTTCCCAATGTGTTGTTTTTGTGATATACATTTGAATAAATTAGTATCGCACATGGAGTTCTATGGTTATTATGGTATAGGGCTAAATAAAGAATGGGGAATAAATCGAGGAATACAGCCCATTCAATACATCAATCCAAATTCAAACTTAATAAATGATTATAGAGTTGTTTTTTCAAAAGCACTTCAAGCTAATGATAATGATAGAATAATTATAGATGATTACAGCAACTATTTATTAACAAGTTTATTGTTTATGAAACCATTGGAAGGACAAATGTTCAGAAATGGAAAATATGAAAACCGAAATTTCCATGATGAAAAAGAATGGAGGTATATACCAGATATAAGCAGAACTCAAACTGATTTACCATTAACAATTCCTTTAGAGTACATGAATCCAAAAGCATATAAAGCATATTCAGATGGAATTGTACAATGCCAAGATTTATGGCTAAAATTTGAATACGAAAATATTAAGTATTTGATAGTGAAAGATAATAATGACCGACTAGAACTTATAAAGCTTATCAGAGATCAGATTGAAACAACAGAGAATGAAAAACTTATTTTAATTTCTAAAATATTAGTATTTAATGAGCTAAAGGGAGATTGGTAGAGTGATGTTTTCAAATTTTCAAAAAGCATTTTTAAAGAAAAGTGAAATTAATGAATTAATTCCTAAAGAGATTGTAAAATCACTGGGTGAAAAACTTCCTGAAGGATTTGAATATAAATGTATTGGTCATGATACATGTGGAATTGCACCAACTTCTTTACAGCTAAACATTGGAATGAGTATTGAAATTCCAGATGATTTGTTTAAAGAATTTAAACCATCAACTATGCACGAATTAATGGAATTTATTTATAGAACTCAACGTCAATTAAAGGTGGTCCCTGATGAAGAAGGTTGCATATTGCTTAATGGAATAAAATTTAAAATAGAAGATATGATTAAGTTTCCTTTAGAGGATAAAATAATGGTTGGCACAGAATTATATATTCGCCCAGAACCTTTTCAACCGCCATTTAAAGTACGAATAGAGGGGGAAGGTATAACTAAACATATTTCATTTCAAAGACAACCATATGCAGATATGCATAAAAGCTACTTCAAGAATGTAGATGATAGTGTATTGCAAATTTCATATATATTAGATGAAAAAAATAACACAATAAAATTTATATTTAACATAGACATAGAAAAATCTAAAAATGCGAAAGAAATAATTGAAGGTTTAAAATTATATCAATCTTGTTTAAAAGGAGAAGTAAAAATTGCAGGAATTAACCTTGCAAAGTTTATTGATGAAGATAAGGCAATTGAAAAAACAATTGAATTTTGGAATAGAATTTGTCAACTAGAAAGAAAATTAGATGTTGAATTTTTATTAGACTTTCCAATTAAAATAGATGATATTACCTGGATAGAAAAATTGTATAGATCATTTGTAGAAGAAAAACCATATAAACAATATGTAAATGTAGACAAGATTACAATTAGGAAAATAGATAAGTATAATAAAGAAGAATTAACAACCAGCAGTGATTTAATGTTTTATTTTGTTCAAAACTCTGAACTTGAAATATGGGGCGTAAAAATTAATATGTATGATGGTGTTGGACTATTTGGTTTCAAAGTATCAGATATAGTATTAACTAACAAAGAGATGGCGGAGTATGAGTTATTGTTAAAGTCTACAACTGATAGTGGAATTTATCAATCAATTCGTCATTTTGCAAAAAAAGAAGAAGCTGAAAAATATAAGAGCTGTATAAAAGATTTAGAAAATGGAAAGTTAATCAGTATAGACTAAAAAAATATGAATTTAAATAAACGATTGGGCCTATTAGGCAATTATTTATTTTATACTGTTGTACCATCAATTTTATCTATCATGATATAATTGTTTAAAATCTATCTTTTCCTTAATAGTAGGTTTGCATACAAAAAGTGATTAAAAGAAAAAAAGGGCGTTCCATGTGTGGACGTCCTTCATTTTTACTTATTATTATGATTGTCAGATTATATAAAAGGTTAAAGTTCCTAAAGTCGTAATATATCTAAGCTAGGCGTACTATAAGAATTGGGTATTAGCATAAATCTATTTCAGCTTTCGTACCCTAGTCCTAGTAGATGGTCCGCCTTTAATTAATTTATTAAGTGGTGACGCAGTTTTATGTGTTTCAGTTAAGTCTTTACCAGTAAGATTAAGGTATCTTTTTGTCATGCTTAAATCAGTGTGTCCTAGCGTCTTTTGAAGTGTAAAAACATTGCCACCATTACGTAGATATAATAAAGCAAAAGCGTGTCGTAAATCATAGGGGCGAATTTTAACGCCTAGGATGGTGGAGTATTTATCTAGTCGTCCCCTTAAACTATCATGGGTCATTCTTGTACCTTCGAATGAACAAAATAGTGGAATATCATTCGACCATTCATTAGGGCGTACTTTAATTAACTTCTCAATTGCATTTATAGTAGGGGGCAATAGTGGTAAAGTTCTAGACGTTCTTGTCTTTGCTATTTTAGCTGGTATTGTTGTGACTCTGTATTTTAAATCAAAGTCATTTGGCAATAAAGATAGAGCTTCTGATGGTCTAGCTCCTGTATCTAGTATAAAAAGGATCAATGTGTAATCACGTAGTCCACTATATGTTTTTTTGTCTGGAAGAGCTAAAAGTTTTGTCAAAATATCTTCAGGTAGTTCTACTACTCTTGGTTCTGCCTTACGTTTCTTGAATTTAGTTAATGGGTTACTTTTAATATGATCCTCTTCAAGCGCATATTGAAGAAAGCTTTTAGATATGTTAGTCGTAAATTGAAGGTGGCAGGTTTGACATCTTGGGATAGATATTCAAATAAATCACTTTTTAATTTTTCTTCATTAACTTTATTTGTTTCAGCCCAAGCGTTTGGATGACACTTAAAGAAATGATTTACCTGTTTGGTATAGTCTTGTATAGTGCGGTCACTTAAACCTTGAACACGCTTATAATACAAAAAGCTTTCTAGTATTCCCATCCATGTAGGGCGTAAAAAAGTTTCAGAATGTTGGGATGCTGATAGGGTGGTAATTCTTTTTTTACTCATGTTTAAACCTCCTCGTAACCGCTTAAGCTCCGAGTCCGTCGTGTCTATTTTGACGTTTTTAGCCTCGTCGGACTACGTAAAAATAGACATAAAAAAAGCAGTTTCAAAACGTATCTAAAACGTCTTAAAACCGCTTAATGGTACCGAAGACGGGAGTCGAACCCGCACGAGTGTTAGCTCGGCGGATTTTGAGTCCGCTGTAGTAATATATATTCTTGTAGGATAGACTGAAGACACTATTACAGGAACTTTAGCTGAGCTCTACGTTGTAAGACTTACTTTACGAATGTCACCTTTTATATTGTGAAAATCTATTCTCTTAAGTGAGTTAATAGCTTAATGCAAATAAAAAGGCTAATACTATATTAAAAAGCAATTATGGAAAGAATATTTTTAGAGTAGAAGCTATTGCTTAGTAGCAACTTCTGGTGTTTGTATAAATGTGGTTAAAAAATATATAGAAAGTTAAGCTATAAAGTGAGGCGGTTGGGTGTTAAGGGCTTACAAATTTAGATTATATCCAAATGAAGAGCAAAGGATTATTATAGGTAAAACCTTTGGTTGTGTTAGATTTGTTTATAATAAAATGTTAGTTGAAAGAAAAGAAATTTATGAGTTATATAAAGATAATAAAGAAGAATTGAAAAATAAAAAATTACCAACACCAGCAAAGTATAAAAAAGAATTTCAATGGCTTAAGGAAGTAGATAGCTTATCATTAGCTAATGCACAAATGAATTTACATAAGGCTTACAAGAATTTTTTTAGAAAAATTAAGAATGGTGAAAAAGAAGTAGCTTTACCTAGATTCAAAAGTAAGAGAAACCCTATAAAATCATATACTACAAACAATGTAAATAATAATATTGCAGTAGATAGAAATAAAATTAAATTACCTAAGATAGGATATATAAAATGTAAATTTCATAGACATTTTGAAGGTATTATTAAATCAGTTACAGTATCTAAAGTTGCTAGTGGTAAGTATTATGTATCTATTTTAGTTGATACAAAAATCATCTCTCTGCCAGGAGTAGAAAAAGCTGTAGGTATTGATTTAGGCTTAAAAGATTTTGCAATAACATCAGATGGTGAAGTGTTTAAAAATCCTAAGTTTCTAAGAAGATTAGAATATAAGTTAATTAAAGCACAAAAAGGCTTATCAAGAAAAAAGTTAGGCTCTAAAAGATGGTATAAGCAAAAACTTATAATAAGTAAAATTCATGAACAAATAGCTAATGCTAAAAAAGATTATTTACATAAGTTATCAACTAAACTTATAAACGATAACCAAGTGATATGTTTAGAGGATTTACAAGTGTTAAATATGCTTAAAAATCATAGACTAGCAAAGGCTATAAGTGAAGTAAGTTGGAGCAAATTCAGAATAATGTTAGAATATAAGGCTAAGTGGTATGGCAGAACAATATCAGTTATAGATAAAACTTTTGCAAGTAGTCAATTATGTTCTAACTGTGGCTATAAAAATAAAGATGTAAAGAATCTAGCGTTAAGGGAATGGCTATGTCCAAGGTGTGGAGTAAACCATGATAGGGATAAAAATGCTAGTATAAATATTCTCAAAGAAGGACTTAGATTATTAACTTAAAAGAATACAATTGAGGTAGGAATGACCTTATTAGCTCGGGTAAACTTGCTACAATGGTAGTATTGATCGAGAAGCCCACACTTCTAAAGCGGGGGTAGTTCACTGATAAAATCATAACACCATATATAGAAGATAATTCACCTATATCTAGTATGATTAAATCCCAAGCTAGATTCTATATACATAGGAATAATAGTTTGACAGAATTACAAAGTATTGTACAAGAAGCTAAAAAATTGAATTTAGTAGTTAAATTGAATTTTTTAGATAGTGAATTAGAAGAAATAAAGAAAAAAATAAGGAAACAATTTTCTATGGTATTTTTATTTCAGTATATGATAATGTAGAGCTTCCTTTAAGCTTTAGAAAAATTTTTAAGAAAACAAAAAAAGAGATTGTCTTAAAATACTTAAAACGACCTGGCGTAGAGGATAAAATTAATAAGAAGCCAAACCAATTATCAAAGGGACAACAACAAAGAGTGTTATTGCTAGAGCATATGGCATTCTTTATCTAAATAATACATAATTTTACGATTTTTATACTTTTCTCTAATCTCTATCACAAAGTTCGCTTATCAGCTATTTTTCTTATCTTGCGAACATATAATTTTATTTTCAATCCATATTTGTCTTTTTATTATATATTACTAGAAAATATATAGGAATAGTATAGTATAATATTTTTAAAATGATTGGAGTTGGTTAGTATGCATTTTCCCATTTCTGGCATTGATGTGTCCCCTATTATTCCGCCGTTAATATCATTAATAGTTTCATCATTGACTGCTTCAGCTGGAATATCAGGAGCTTTTTTGCTTCTTCCTTTTCAAGTTAGTGTACTTCATTTTACTAGTCCGTCTGTAAGTCCCACTAACTTACTTTATAACATTATTGCTATACCAGGAGGCTTATATCGATACATAAAAGAAAAACGTATGACTTGGGCATTGACTTTGATAGTTTCTTTAGGGACATTACCTGGAGTTTTTATTGGTGCATTGATAAGAATATATTATCTTCCAAATCCTAGAACTTTTAAGCTGTTTGTTGGTATTATACTTCTATATCTTGTTTATCTCCTTATTTCTGATATTATTGGACGGAACAAGAAGATTAAGCAAGGAAATATTTCATTGAATAAGAAATTCGCAAAACAGGCTACGTTAGGGAAGCAAAATTATTTAAAATGTTTCGTTACTAGATTACCAGAAGAAGCAGTAGTAGAAACAAAAAATATTTCGTTCTCAAAGATAGAATATGAGTTTTGGGGAGAAACATACTCCTTTAATCCTGTATCTGTATTTATATTAGCGTTAATAGTAGGAAATATTGGAGGTATTTATGGAATTGGTGGCGGAGCAATGATATCACCCTTCTGCGTATCAATTTTGAATCTGCCTATATATACTGTAGCAGGAGCGGCTTTAGCAAGTACATTTATAACCTCAATAGCTGGTGTGATATATTATCAAATTTTAGCTGTGACACCCTTTTCTGGACATGCATCTGTATCACCAGATTGGCTTCTAGGATTATTGTTTGGTTTAGGAGGATTGATTGGGACTTATTTAGGTGCCTACCTCCAAAAGTTCCTTCCAGAAAAAGTGGTTAAGATTCTTTTAGTATTTCTTATTTTATTGGTATCATCTTCTTATATTATTCAGTTTTTTACGACGTAAATTAATTGGTATTAAGTTTGTAGATCTTTTTTATATATTTTTGTGAAATTTGGGAATTTATTAGTAATAGACTCAAGTGCACTACAAGAGTTTAGTTAGTTAATAATTTTTATAATGGATTTTTAGTGGTAGTATGATTTACATTAGACTTTGTAGAAATGGATATATCTATGCAAGAATTGAGGTCGGAACGACCTTATTAGCTTGGGTAAACTTGCTACAATGGTAGTATTGACCGAGAAGCCCACACTTTTAAAGTGAGGGTAGTTCACTGAATGTAAATATAACAGAAGGAAGAAAGCATAGAAAAGAAGAAAATAAAAGTTGTATCGGATAATATTATCCAATAACTATAGAATTAGAAAGTCTATATTCTTTGCTTTTTATGGTAAAACAATATGCTAATAGATATATTAATTAAAAGAAATAGGGTGTATAAAGAAGTCTGTGCCTCAAAGTGGATATAATATAAAAAGATATCCAAAAGGAGACACAGACTTTTATTATTTTAAAAAAGAATTATTAAGAGAGTTTATAAGAAAAAATGATTTAACTACAGCTCAATAATTATATTAAGAATTATTGAGCTGTTTGCAAACACATTGCTAAGAATTAAGAACTTGTCCTACTTAAGCGAATGTATCTAGATAATAAGCACCCGGCAAGTTTTTTAAATCAACATTATTGTATCCTATAAAGTCTATTCCATTAAATATAGCTGCATCATAGTCATTTATTGAATCGCCTATTATTACAGTTTTTGACTTATCATAACCGTTAAGTTCAATAATTTTTTTTACTATATAATTTTTATGGGTAGGAGATCCATCTATAGATTTAAAACAATTGTCTATACCTAACTTTTTACATAAATAATTTAATTCTTCATGCTCTGACCCTGAAGCAATATGCAAACTTTTTATATCTTTATTTCTTCTTATAAATTCTACAATCTCCTCAATAAGGTATTGGGGATTGCTAAGTTCTTCCCTCATCATAGTAGTAAAATCTTCTGCATAGCTTTTTACCATATTATCATCTATATCCATATTTAATATTTGCTCATAAAAATATCTTATCTTATGAAATCTAGATAACCCACCATTTAAATTATGATACTTTACTAGTTCTTCTACTGCACTCTCATCAAATTTTGAAAATATATTTCTGAAACCGCTCTCTCTAATTGGCATAGAATCTATTATGACTCCATCAAAATCAAATATTATCGTATCGTACTTTTCAAAATTAAACATTATACCATCACAACCTTTACTATATTATATACTATGCCCCCCGAGATGCTGCAAAAGACTGAAAGGAAGCTAGCAGTTCTTGGTTATAATAATCTATTTTTAATATCCATTAGGATTGTTTAACTGCCATATCCATAAGTCTCTGCACATACCTTGAAGATTCTTTTCTACTTTCCAACCTAATTCCCTAAGAGATTTAGTTCTATCTGCATAGCGTGTAGCAATATCATCTACCCTACGATTGGTTAAAATACATGAAATCTTTTATCCTGCATCCTTTTTTCAGAAAATGACATAATACAAAATTTAGGTTAATTATACATAAATTACCTAAACAAATCAAGAAAGAACGTAAGAAAAAAGGGGGAAGAAAGGAAGAAAGCTAAAGTTAAAAAAGTAATTTTTTAATAAAATCAAAAAGTCACTTTTAGAAGGAATAACAATAACTAAGGTACTGATTAATGATATAATATTTATATATGAAACAAGAATGAAAGAAACATATTTCATAAGAATAGAAAATAATAAAATGACTTTTTAAGTAAGAAGCTAGGTGTTGTTATTATTTATGTAGGAGGAAAAGTAAATGAAGAAAATAGGTTTTATAGGTGTAGGTGTAATGGGGAAATCTATGGTACGAAACTTAATGAAAAATGGTTTTGAAGTGTCTATATATACACGTACGAAAAGCAAAGTATTGGATATAATTGAAGAAGGTGCACTTTGGTGTGATACTGTAGCAAATTGTTCTAAAAATAAGGATGCAATCATCACTATTGTAGGTTATCCGAAGGATGTGGAAGAAGTCTATTTTGGTGAAACCGGAATACTTGCAAATGCAAGCCAAGGTACTTATATAATCGATATGACAACTACAAGTCCTAAACAATCTATTCGAATTTATGAAGAAGCAAAAATAAAAAACATCTTCGCTCTGGATGCTCCAGTTTCAGGAGGAGATATAGGTGCAAAAAATGCAACTCTGTCCATTATGGTAGGTGGAGATAAGGATGCTTTTGATGCATGTAGAGATATTTTTTCTAGCCTAGGTACAAACATTATATATGAAGGTCCAGCGGGTTGTGGACAACATACAAAGATGGCTAATCAAATTGCGTTAGCTGGTGCTATTGCAGGTGTATGTGAAGCTATGAGTTATGCTAAAAGTGTAGGAATAGATGTACACACAATGCTGAACAGTATTAGCAAAGGTGCTGCAGGAAGTTGGCAGATGACGAATATGGCACCTCGTATATTAAATGGAGACTTTGATCCGGGATTTTTCATAAAGCATTATATTAAAGATATGAACATAGCTGCTAGTGAAGCTAGTGATGTGAATTTAGAATTAGATGTTCTGAATAATGTACTAGAAATGTATAAAAAACTTGAAGAAGAAGGCATGGGTGATCTTGGAACACAAGCGTTAATTAAATACTATGAAAAATAATTGGACATTATTAAGCAATTTATACTGAAATCAAAAGCAGCAATCTATCCAAAAAGGCAATGGGCTCCGTTTGAAGGTGCAAATCAACAAAATAGCATGAAAATCACAGGCTAAATCACATATTGCAACCTGTCCGTAAATAGAAGAAGCTTTTCATTAAATTTTTATATATAAAGGAGATAAATTATGAATAATCAGAGAATTGTAAGAGATGGGCACATTCATTCACCATATTGCCCTCATGGCACAGATGATTCCTTTGAACTTTATGTAGAAGAGGCTCTTAAGTTAGGATTGAAAGAAATAACTTTTACAGAGCATATGCCTTTACCAGGTAGTTTTATGGAACCAGAATTTCTAAAAACCTGTGCTCCAACACTAGATGTAATAGAAGAATATATTAAAGAACTAGATTATATAAAAGCTAAGTATAAGCAGAATATAAAAATAAATACTGGCTTTGAGGTAGATTATGTTGAAGGCTATGAGGAAAAAATTAAAGAGCTGTTAAATAGATATGGTGATAAGATAGAGGATAGTATATTGTCTGTACATTTTATCAAAGTAGAGGATAGATACTATTGTGTTGATGTAAGTCCTGAAGAATTTGGTAAGTTAGCAGAAAAATTAGGTGGTGTAGAAAAAGTTTATGACAGATATTATGAAACTCTGCTAAAAGCAGTAAAAGCTGATCTGGGAACTTTTAAACCTAAGCGTATAGGTCATCCTACCTTGGTTAGGATTTTTAATACAGAGTATCCTTTAGAATATACTAACATTACACTTTTAGAAGAAATTATAAAAGAAATAAAAATAAGAAATTATGAGGTGGACTTTAATACAGCAGGAATTAGAAAGCCATACTGTAAAGAAGTTTATCCATCTGGTATATTTGCAGAGTTAGTAGAGCGTTATGCAGTGAATGTAGTATATGGTTCTGATGCCCATACTGCATTAGACGTTGGGAAAGATTTTGTGTAACTATGTAAAGATATATAGTGGTATTCTTAAAAACTCACTAGGTATAGAATTAAAAAATTTCTATTTGGTGTATATGCCTTCAGAGAGGGCAAATTATTAGTGCTTTGAGGATAATAGGTGACGGTTATGTTAAGGAGGTTATCATTAAAAATAGGGGGAGTTTTTAATTGATACAGGATTTGGTGTAATAATACTTATCAATAATATAGTAGGGTCGAGAGTAAATTATAGAAAAGCTCTACTCTCAAAATAGGAGTTATCTATAGGTTTTAGTTTCGAGAATACAATTGCTAAGGGGCATAACCCTGATATTCCTTTATGAAATAAAAATAGAAGAAATAATAAAGAAATATATAACCCTACATTTTTACACCTTGGTAATTTATTGTGAAAGAATGTAAGTACGAGGAGATGTTATATATGAATTTGATTTATGAATCTATGACTGAAAAATATTGCAATGAAGTAATTGATATTTTTAATTATTATATAGAAAATAGTTTTGCCGCATATTTTGAGAGTAAACTTCCATATCAATTCTTTAACAAATTTCTAGAGATAACTAAAGGATATCCAGCTTATGTGCTAATAGATGATAAATCAAAAAAAGTTATAGGATTTTGTTTTTTAAAGGCCTACAGTCCATTACCTGTATTTAAAGAAACAGCAGAAATAACTTACTTTATAGAAAAAAGTGAAACTGGCAAAGGAATTGGAAAAAAAGTATTAAATTTACTTCAAAGTGAAGGTAAAAAAATAGGAATTCAACATATTTTAGCAAGTATCTCTTCACATAATAATCAGAGCCTAAACTTTCACAAAAATAATGGCTTTTCTGAATGTGGAAGATTGCATAATGTAGGTAAGAAAAATAAAAAGAGTTTCGATGTAGTGTGGATGGAAAAATCAATTTAAATTAATTTATAATTGTAAATAAGTGAGTCTTAATAGTAGTTTTAAATACTATATACAAGAAGGGATTGTTAATTGATGTATAATTTTATTACTCCTCCAAATCATTTTGGATTTAAAGCTAAAAAAATAACTGAAGAAATTAAAGGGAAAATTTCTGATTGCTCTATTGCATATATTGAGTCACAAGGAGGAGGACCAGAACCAAGCCATACCCATGTACATGATCATTTTTTTGTAGTTATTGAAGGTATAGCAACAATCAAGATGGGAGAAAAGAAAATTACTGTAAATGTGGATGAATCTATCATAGTACCTGGTTTAATTATTCACTCTATATGGAATGAAACTGATAAACCTTTAAAAATGATTGGTATAACTATACAACCAGAAAAATAATAAATTTGTAATATTTTTCAGATCACAATTTTCTTATATCGTTAATCAGGACCACCCGTAAAATGAAGTGAACCCCAAATGTTAGACATAAAAATCTAATATTGTGTGGATGAAACTGTCAAGGTTTTGTGTCTATCTTACAGGGTACAGTTTACCCCATTTTTATTTTTTTGATTTACACATAAAAAAGAATAAGTATAGCAAAAACTGCAAATATTTAAGATATATTAGAATATTAGAGTAAATAGGGGTGATCAAATGCTTTTAGAAGTACCTAAGATTGAAAAAATTGAATTTGATGAAGGAACTGCAAAGGTTAAAATTGATGAGTTTAATAAAAGAATTAAAATTGTAAGTTTTCAAGGAGAGGTTAAAAATTTAGTTAATAAATTAATGATTTTATCAGACAAAAATAACATAGGAAAAATTTGCTATGTTTCATCTAAAGAGAAAATTGAAGAGTTTAAAGCCGAGGGATTTATAATGGAAGCAAAGGTTTATAATTTTTTAAATGGGAAACCAGGTTATTTTTTATCTAAGTTTATTACAGTTGAACGAAAGATGAGTATGGTTATTCCAGAAGAGGAAGAAGTTTTAATTAAATCAAGAGAATATGCAGATGAAGATTATAAATATGATACATATAACAAATATTTAATCAGGAATGCAACTAAAGAAGATGCAAGGCAATTAGCAGAACTTTATGATAGTGTATTTGAAACCTATCCATCACCTATGAATAATTCGGATTACATTAAATTTGTAATGGATAATGATGTATTTTTTAAAATAGCAGTTTATCAAAATAAAATTGTTAGTGCAGCCTCTGCTGATATAGATCCAACTAACTTGAATGTTGAAATGACTGATTGTGCAACGTATAAAGCACATAGAGGTAAAGGATTAATGGGACGATTAATTTTTGAACTTGAGAAAGAATTAAAGGGCAAACAGTATAAAGTACTTTATAGTATGGCAAGATCTATTTCTACAGGTATGAATATAGTCTTTTCTAAGCATGATTATGAATATAGTGGGAGATTGGTTAACCACTGTCACATCTGTGGAAAGTTTGAAGATATGAATATTTGGGTTAAGGTATTATAATAGGCCAAGAATTAAAAGGACTAGTGAAGTAAATGGCATTTTTATTCGAAAAATTCAATTTAAACAATTGATAATAAAATATTTGTCAAAATTAAAGTAATATAAATAGGGGTAATACCAGCAGCTCTGTAATCAGGGGCAAGGAGTTAATCTTAAGAATCATATGCTCTGAAGATTAATAGTTTATGCTTGTCCCGCAATGCTGTATGTATCTATTGGAATTCTTACATTCATATCTAAGTCAAAATTTCCATACGGATTTACGTGATTATATATTAATGGAGTTAAAGCTCTAAAATCTTCTGATGTCATCATATCATACCATTTCTTTTCAGATAACACTTGTTGTATCATCAATGTGTTTACATATACCATACAATTTTGTAAGAGATGGAGACTTAATACTGAAAGTTCCTGATCTTCAATTCTATTTGTTGATATTTCACCACTTTTACCATAAAAAATAAATGAATTAGCTGAATTCCAGTTTTCAACCACATTAAGGCCTTCATGTATTTCTATTCTCAATTCTTCTGAATTTAAGTACTCACAAAGGAATATAGTCTTTATAGCTTTTCCTAATTCAGCAAGGGCAAGATATGTAGGATGCTTTAAATTATTTCTAGTAAATCTTTTTAATATAGCTTCTGTTTCAGCAGTACCTAATCTTAATGCAGTTGCATATTTTATCATTTGATCATACTGCTGTCTTATAAGTTCCCAATTTATAGGCCGTGTTAGCACTGGCTGCAAGTTAGGATATGCTTCACTCATTCCAGGATCCGGTCTGTATAATTTTTGTGAATGTATTGCTTTAATTCTAGGCATTAGATTAAATCCTAACAGGTGGCAGAAAGCAAAAGCAACTTCACTTTGGCCATGAGAATCCATAAAGTTTTTTTCTATTTCCATATCTGTACAATGCTTTAATAAACCTTCTATCATTGCCGATACCTCAGAAGATGAACACTGCTTTAACTGTGAGTATATGCAGATAGAATTTTTTTCAACATGCCAATATATCATTACACCACGTCCACGGTATCTAATATGCCATTTCGTCATTAAATTTTGATCCCATGCTCCAAACTTTTTACTATCTGAAGCACAGGTTGTTGTACCTTCACCCCAGATATCTTCTACTCTACTAAGAAACTATAATACCAGCTTAGAGCGAAAAGTCCCAAGTGATTGGTCTACACTGGGACTTCATTTAAGTCGGGTTAGCTATTTTGTTCTTTAGCTTCATCAAATGGCTGCCCGACTGCAACCAAGCATCGCTTGCTCAAATCCACTGCATATTGCTTATTTGGTTGCATACTATTTGGGTCCACATGGAGTAATTCCATTTGTGTTACGTCAACTCCCAGTTCCTTCCCTAATTGAAGCGTTCTCTGCTCCATGATATGTTCTGGAGTTTCATCAGCACCCTCCATGGTTACAACGCTGTGTATGTGTTGTATCGCTCCGTCAGAGCGGTCAAACAAAACACAGCACTTGTAGGACTTCACTTGTGCATTTCCGGTAGATATAAAATCCATGTCTTCCTCCTTTCATTAGTCAAAAAAGTCCATACGTGCTAATATGCCAGCGCCTTGGTTGGCACCATTACCAATGGCAAAGGTAATTGAAATAAGCTTATCTTCAAAGCGGACAGCGGGCCATTGTAGCCAATGTCCGAAGTCAATTGTTTCATCCGAACCTGACGCGTTGCGACGACGGATACTCTTAATCCCTACTGTGCTTGCTCCTCCGCCTGAACGAGCATATAGGCTGACTTGTGATCCAATCCGGGTGGGACTGGGAAGAATTATATCGAACGTTCTTGTTGGCGCATAGGAAGTTACCGCATGCCAATCAGTACGGTATATAGCCATTAAATACATCTCCTTTCTCTGTAAGATTAAAGTTCCAAAACATTCCTTTTTGTAACGACCTCATTCACCTGCAACAGAGCAAGTCTGGTTAAAGCGGTTGATTGGCCGCCTGTGGCCTGCTCACTCGTTTAGTTATAGATGGAGGTCTACAGTTTTTTACTACACAAAGTATTTTTTCACTATCTATGAAAAAATATACAATATTTTGTTTATCTTAAATAAGTTTATCGTAAATGAGTATGTGATTTTTAAATAATCAGAAAAACAAATTATTAATGAATTTAAAATGCATCTATAAAGTATAATTTAATTATAAATATTCTATTAGAGACTTTTTTACTAATTCATATAATCACTTAAATGTAAAATTTAAGAGGAAACTATCTTTTTATGTAGAAATAAATATATAAAGGGGGGATAGTAGTGGGAAATGTAACAAATGAATTGCAAACTAGAAGGATGTTGGTAAACACAATAAGGACACTGAATCAATTTCAAAATTTTTTAGGGCATAAAAACTGGCGTTTAGAATATTATTTAAAGAATTGCCCATTAGCATCAAGAAATGCTAAAAGTTCTGATATTGTTATAGAGAAATTTGTGCATGCTTATCATGAATTTATTAGATTATGCAAGATTTTAAACTTGAACCCAAGCAAAGAATTAAGAAAGAATAATATTGAATTATATTGATGCTATACGACAGAATAAAAGTCTGGGCCTCCTTTTGGATATATTTTTATGGTATACCAAAAGGAGGCCCAGACTTTCTTATACACTCTTCATTAGTTAATTAGAATTATTCAACTACTGGAATTAAAAAAGAACTTACATAAATATTATCATCTGTTCTCATTGAGTGCATTACTCCAGCTGGAACAATAAATGCTTTTCCTACTGTTAATTCTATTTCTTTATCTTCTAATATACCAAAGCCAGATCCTTTAATACAATAAAATACTTCATCATGATTATCATGTTTATGAAGAGGTACTTTTCTCTCTGAATCAATATGATAAACATTAGTAACAGTATTTTCTTTTATGTTTTGTAAATCCATAGATGTTTCCTCCTAATATATATTAGATATGATTTCTTAAAGCTTTTTATAGTGGTACATGATATTTATACTATTATTTAAATATATGTGCACAAAGTATTCTTAACTATCTAAAATACACATATACAAATTTTCAAACCTCTCTTTTAGAAGTTAATTTTTCTTGGGGGTTGACCAGAAAAGTCAGCTATAACTGCTTCGCCATGCTCAATATAAAACACCTCAAAAATAGGGTTGTCTACTGATTTATATATATTCTTTATTCCTGGTTGCTTTTCAAATATTTTTGTTGCTAAATTCAATTTTAAATCTGAATCTTCAACGAAGATAGCTTCACCAGATAATCTTACGGTAACATAATCGTTTGTTGTAGCTGTAAATGAAACAAATGAATTTTCTTTCATTTGTTTATACACGTCTTTAGTATTAGCAGTACAAAAATAAAATTTTCCGTCCTCTTCAAATTGGAACTGCCAAGGTCTTACATCAGGCTTTCTATTCTCAACAGTGGCAAATGCTCCACTTATACCTTCTTTTAAATGCTTTAATATTTCCTTCATTTTCATCCTCCAAATATTTATAAAATTTGATAAATTACATGTAATTAAATATAATATTATAGTGTATTATATAGTTACACAAGTACGATGTTTTTTTGTACATAGTATGAAAAACTGTACTATGGAAGGGGTATAAAGGTTGCAAAGAAGAACAGAATTGTTAGAAATTAAGTGTCCTGTAGGTGTTACTCAAAATGTAATAGGCGGGAAATGGAAGATTGTGATAATATGGCAGTTAAAAGATGGTGTTAAGAGATTCAATGAATTACAAAAAGCTTTACCAGGTATAAGACAAGGGTATTTAACACAACAGCTAAGAGAACTTGAACAAGACGGACTTGTTCATAGGGAAGTTTATAAGGAAGTTCCTCCAAAAGTGGAATACTCTTTAACTGACATGGGTAATAAATTTTTAAAAGTTATGGATAAGATGTTTGAATGGGGAATAGAATATATTGATTTTATTAGAAGTTAATATTAAAAGGTCTATGAAACTTTAAGAAGATGGTTTCTGTATTTTACAGGAGTCATCTTTTTTAGCTTCTATTGTGAATGATGATTATTATTATGGTTAGAGTTACCACAAGTCTCTTAAATTTCTATAAATACGTTTGTAGTAACTTCGGAGTGGTTACTGTGCACCAATATTTAATTTCATTTTCAGTTATATATATTTAAGAACTCTATATTAATTTTTTCAATACAGCTGTTATCTATAGCATCACAACATGCAATATCTTTATAATTTTCATCTGCTAATTTACATGGAATACGTATACTAAATTCAGTGCCATAACTCTCTTTGCTTTTTACTGAGGTTGTTCCACCATGTAGAGTGCTATTAAGAGGAGTATTGGGTATTGGTATTATATAAACGTTGCCATAAGAATACGCGTGAAATTTCATTTATTTAGGAGCTTGTACCTAATATTTGTTATTTAAGGAATATGGCGATGTTGAAAAGTAATAATTATTTAGTTATAATATTTTCTAAACGCAATAATAAATTTTTGGTATTATCTACAAACGTTCCAATAATGATGAGATTTTAAGTCTCATTTATTTAGGATCTTGTAGTTATTTGGTTATAATATATTAACTTTTATACAATATACTGCATTGTATATAGCTGAATAATTACAAAAATTATTTATAAAATATAATGAAAAGGAAGAGATGACATGAATAAGAAACAAAATTTAATCAAAAGACTAATTTTATTTTTTGTAGGAATGAGCATAATTCAGATTGGAGTAGCATTGTATTTAAAAACTAATATAGGATCTGATCCATTTACTGTGTTTACTCAAGGATTAGCATTTAGATTAAACATAACACCAGGAATGGCTAATATGATTATTTTGTTTACATTTTTCTGTGTAATACTTTTTGTTGGAAGAAGTCATATAAATATAGGAACACTTATTTGTGTTGTTGGAGTAGGTCCAATTATTGATCTTGGAATAAAAGCAGTTTCATATTTTCCAATTGAATCTTATAATATAGTTGTAAGAGCACTTGTAGTTGTATTAGGATGTTTTATAATTGCAGTTGGATTTGCTATACTTTCAGCAAGCGATGTAGGAGTTGCACCAAATGATATTATTCCATTCATAATACAGGAAAAGACTAATTTTCAATATCGTTGGATTCGTATGGGATTAGACATCAGCTTTTTAGCAGTAGGACTTTTATTAGGTGGAGTATTTGGTATTGGTACAATAATATCACTACTATTAATAGGACCATCAATACAATTTTGTCTTCCTCATGGAAAAAAGTTTGTAAATATGATAATTGGAACTGAAGAATATGAAATAAGTGCCCAAGCTTAGATTATATTTAAACAAAGATTATAACAAGTATACTCAATATTCTATATACAAAAAGGCAGTGTATTTAAAACACTGCCTTTTTTGGTTAAAATATTAATTGCTTGCAATTATCACTTATATATTGAAAGAAGTATGATTTTTTGCTATTTCTAAAAGTTTTTGTTTTTTATCAAACGCTGGAGTCTCGAAATCACTTCACCTTCGAGTTTAAATTATATTATAGCTATAGCCTTATGTATCTCAACTATTTATTAATTAAATTTCTTTAACACTATAGTTTTGTAATTACTCCTGAAATTAATTTAGAAACAGTTGATAAAATCAAAAACTATTGTTATATTTTAGATGAATATAGTAGGTAAAAAGTAATAGGGGGATTTCTTATGATCAAATTTAAACGAATTGCTGTAGTTATTTCAGTCTGTATGCTTTTAAGTTCAATTTTTACAGCTTGTTCTTCAAAAAATAATTCTTCAAAAGATCAGTCAGGCTCTTCAGCATCGAGTAGTAGCTTAGACAATAAAAAATCAGAAGTACTAGAGGCTTATAAAAAAGTTAATTTAGGTATGACAAAAGAAGAAGTTGATTCTACATTAGATTTAGAACCTAAGGCTGAAACTGGTAAATATGCAATAAAAGGTACTGTTAATTATGAGGATATGGATACTGGCTATGGAGTTTCTGTTATATACAATGATAAAAATATGGTGTTTGCAAAAACAGCTATTTATAGTTCAAACTCAGAAATAGCATCTCTTTGCAAAGAACCTGTAAAGGAAGAGCAAGTTGATAAAATTAAAAAAGATATGGATTATAAGGACGTAATAAACATATTAGGGGGAGAAGGAGTAGAATGTAATATTACTGGAAAAGAAACTGATCTTAGTGTTATTGGAGTAATACGCAGATGGGCTAATAAAGATGGTTCAGGTATTCAGATTGTTTTCTCTAAGGATGATAAAGTTGGAAATGTAATTTATTTTAACCATGATTAAATTTGTTGTTACTGAAAAAGTCTAGGATAAACTCCTAGGCTTTTTATTAGCTTATTTTTAATTATCATTTTTAAGTGATTTGAGTACCGCATACATATCATCAATATCTTTATGGTCAAGCTTATCAAATTCATCAAGCTTATTCTTTATACCCTCAATAATTTCTTCTTTATAGCTTTTATATACTGTTTTCTTGTCTAAGAAAAAGGTTGCTATAGTACCTGTAAGCATTCCAATGAACCCAATACCAACTAACATAAGTACAGCCGCAATAATTCTACCAATTCCAGTAGCAGGGGATATATCTCCATATCCAACGGTGGTCGCAGTTACATAAGCCCACCATATAGCATCACCAAAACTCATATTTTCAGCTATACTAATACCTATAGCTCCACTGAATACTATCAAAATAGTTATAAAAATAACATAATTAAGGTTATTTGTTGTTATAAATTTATTTATCTTACTTTTAAATTTTGAGAAAAATATAATTGTTCTTAAAAATTTAGTGAATTTAATTAACTTTACAAGTCTAGATAATCTAACTATTCTTATAGATTTAAGTAAGGAATTAATAGGAATTATAGCTATTAGATCTAGTTTGTTATTTTTTATAAAAGACCATTTGTTTTTTGATAAAAATAGTCTTACTATATAATCAATTAAAAAAATAGTCCAAATAGAAGTATCTATATAATCTAATATTAGGGATTGAGTAGGGGTAAGATTTATAGTAATTTGGATAGTTAAGATAAATACCACTAGCAATGATAACATGGCCATAATTATTTCGTAAAAAACAAACTTCCTATTCATTTTAGTACCTCATTTCACTAAGTCAAAACAATTTATATATAGAATATTATAATATAATTTACTTAAATACAAAATAGTGGAAAATAATAGATAGAAGTAAGAGTTGTTATAATATATAGTAAATATATTCAAATATTTACTATATAAACAATAAGCATTTAGAAGGCTATCAAGAAATCTAATCTGGTATAATAATTTAGCGGCTTTATAGCTATGAAGGAAATTATTACTATTGTTTAATGGTTATATTTTGAAAGATAGTAAAATAGAATTGGGAATTATATGATATAATTATATAAAATTATGTCGTAGTATTAAATTATTTAATAGAATACATATAGTAGATTTAGGTAAGTATCAAAACACAAAAGAAGTATGTCATAATTAACATTGAAAAGACATCGAGTCTTTTTAGTGTTAGTTAGATTTCACTTAATGAAATGACAGCAATTAAAAATATAGTGCTAATTCACTATATTTTTAGGGGGAATAAGCTATTTTGAAAAATAATAAATACAAAAAAACAATGTATTTTTTTTATATGTTTTATTACATTTTTTCTTCTTTTTCCAAGAACTGTTCTTGCTCAGAGTATAGGAGAAAAAAATGTGCTAATTTTAAGTTCCTACGGAAATGAAAGTACTATTTTATCTGGAAATGAATCAAGGAAATGGACTGATCAAATTATATCTTCAATAAATTCACAGTTTGTAGATAGTAAAAAAATATAAATGTAAAAATGGAGTATATGGGTTTAGGAGAAAGATCTTGGTCACAATATTATGAGTTGTATAAACATAGTTTTTTAAATAATAAATTTGATGTCATAATTGGTTTAGATGATAATGCATTTAATTTTTTGCTAAAGTATGGAGATAAGTTATTTCCTAATACCCCTGTTGTATTTAGCGGTGTATATAACTTTAATGAGTCTATTATTAGCGAACACCCGCTTTTTACAGGGTTAGTAAAAAGTTCAGATATTCAAAAGACTATTGATATTGCTTTAAAGTTTCATCCTAATACTAAACAAATATTTGTAGTTACAGATAATACATCAATGGGAATAAGTTATAAAAATTCAATAGAAGATTTAATACCTTTATATAAGGATAAAGTTAATTTTTTATTTTCAGATGAAGAGAATATTACAAAAGTTAAAAATAAAATAAGTAATTTACCTAAAGATACTATTATTTATTTAGATGCACAATTTAAAGATGATGCTGGTAAAAATATATCAATAACAAAAGCTGCAGAGATTTTATTTAAGGATGTGAATATACCTGTATACTCTAAATCACATAGCCAACTTAAAAATGGAAGTGTTGGAGGGGTGATTACATATGGTACTGATTTAGGAAAAGAAGTAGGTAAATTGGCTTTAAGAATATTAGATGGTGAGAAACCATCGGATATTCCGGTTATTGAAGATTCGGCTCATAACTATGTATTTAATTATGATAAGCTAAAACAATTTCATATTGATTTAAAAACTTTGCCTAAAGGGTCACAGATAGTCAATCAACCTTCTAAATCTTATAATATATCTAAAACCCAAGTTTTATATTTAATAACAGGTATTATATTTATTAGTATATTAGCACTAGCTTTTGTCATTACGAATATATATAGACGTAGACTTGCTGAAAGATTATTATTTGATAGTGAGAATTTGTTATATACAGTAATGGATTCCACTCCTAATATAATCTACATGAGAAGTCCTGAGGGCAAATTTCTTAGGGCAAATAGTACAGTGTTAAGCTTATTAAATATTAGTGAAAAAGATTTTGAAAATAAAAATCTTGATGAATTAATTAATTTATCAATTCATGAAAAGTATGTACTAGCAAATTGGATAAATAAAGATGAAGAAGCATGGAACACAGGTACTATGTATAGAAATGAAGAAGTTATACTAGATAAAAAAGAGAACATTAATAAATTTTATGATACATTAAGAATACCTCTATTTAATGATGATGGAACCCGTAGAGGATTAGTTTTATTTGGACTTGATATAACAGATCATAAGAACAATGAAGAAAATGCAAAGCTTATTCAAGAAATGATGCATTATGATAAGTTAAAAACTAATTTCTTCTCTAATATTTCTCATGAACTGAGAACACCATTAAATTTAATTTTTAGTGCTCTTCAAATTATAGAATTGAAAACTAGTGCATTTAACGAAGAACAAAAAAGTGTAGAAAATTATATAAGTATAATGAGACAAAACTGCTATAGGCTTCTTAGAATCATAGGGAATCTTATTGACATAACAAAGATTGATGCTGGACATTTTTTTACTCAGCTTTCGAATAAGGATATAGTAAATGTAGTGGAAAATATTGTATTATCAGTTGTTAATTATGTTGAAAATAAAGGTATTTCTATTATATTTGATACAGAAATAGAAGAAAAAATCATGGCTTTTGATCCAGATGCCATGGAAAGAATAATACTTAATCTACTATCAAACTCTATAAAATTCACCCCTAGTGGTGGAAGTATAGAAGTTAGTATATATGATAAGGTGAATAGCATAGTTATATCTGTTAAAGATACTGGAGTAGGAATACCTGTTGAGAAGCAACCTTCAGTATTTGAAAAGTTCGTTCAAGTGGATAAGTCTTTATCTAGAAATAGAGAAGGAAGCGGCATAGGTCTTTCATTAGTTAAGGAATTAGTAGCTTTACATGATGGAACTATTGAATTAGAAAGTATTCCGGGTAAAGGAAGTGAGTTTAGAATAGAGATTCCTGTAAGATTGACACATGAGGATGAAAACTCTAATGACCTTAATATTTATACAAGTGAAGATAAGGTGGAAAGAATTAAAATAGAGTTTTCTGATATATATAATTAGGAAAACAACTAAATATATGAGTATTTGGAAAGTAGAAGTTTGTATTAAAACTTCTGCTTTTGTTTTTATGAAATGTTAGATATTGCAACTTTTCTAAGAGAGATTAGTAAAAAGGGTATTTTGCCTTCTATTTTAATAATAGCACCTGCTTTTAATGAAGAAGAAACTATTATAGAGAGTGCAAATTCACTTTTAAATTTAGACTATGTTAATGAATAGTGTTGATAATATAGTAATTCTCGAGGGAAGCGATTTTGCACTTCCCTTAATTCACATTTTATAAAAATGTAAACTTAAAAATATTTTAAAACAGAGTTGCTTGAAAGCATAATATACCATTACTAAAACCCTTGATAAGATTTCCTTCATATTTTACACAAACTGGATTACATCCATAAACAGGATGAATATATTTTACTTCTATTTCATTAGTTTGAGTTGTATCACAAAGTTCTTTCAGGATAAACAATCCTTGTACAACGGGATTTTCCGTAAGATGAATAGAATTTGTATCTCCTGTTAGATGACTAAAATCTGCAATTTCTTCTTTTGAGAAATTACGCCATAAAGTCCCATTATCTTTAATAGTTTTTGTTTGAACAGATTCTTTAACTGTTACATTCATCATTAAATAGACTGTTAATGTTTCTGCAATTTCATTGTTAACATATCCATTACAGTTGATTATACAAAGTCTTCCATTACTTTTTACAACTTCATTTTTATAAGTTTCTTTATCTAATTTTGATTGAAACCGTTGATATTTTACTTTAGCAATAAATGCACCATCATAAAAAAAATCTTCCTTTGTAGCAAATGCTCTAAATAAATCTATCATTTTATTCGCCACCTTATATCAATATAATAAGTATCTTCACAAAAATTATAATTGTGTCATTTTTTATTATATAGAATATCAACTCAAAATCCAATACTTAACATTATTATATATAAATTGGTTTTCTTATACTAAAATTCTTTAACTTCGTATCGGAGTGAGATGTGTGTGACTGAATTAATAAATGCGTACTTTTTATGGTATCCTTTTCTGTATTAAAGAACTGTAACTATTTAAACCAGTACATATAATTAGCAAGATACTTTGTAGCAACTCCATGAAATTTATACATCCATTCTTTTAGTTTGCTGTGAAAGGCATTTATATGTTGTATATGATATATGCCTTCCTTGTGCTTCCCACGCTTAATCTGTTGTAGTTCGATACCTAAATTTTGAACGAACTGAATATAACTCTTATGCGAGTCAGTACAAAGGATAGATTCATCCTCAATCCTATCTTTAAAGAGTCTTTCTAAATCTGTATGCTTCATTCTGCCTTTGCATATAAGTTCAGTAATTATGTTGCCTACTCTATCTTAAGGCTGAATCTGTAGTTAAGGAGTTAAAAACTGCAGCTTAATTTAGAGATGAATAAAAAATATTCATCTCTTTTTTTATTTTTTATAAACAATTGGTATAACTTATTAAAGTCTATGGTAGAAAAAAACGATCTATAAAAATATAAGCCTGTTAATGCTGATCAACTCTCAATATAAAAATGGTAATATTTAATTAATTTCCGTTATCTATATATAAATTATTAAAGATAGTACACTCATCTTCAGTATGCAGTGAAACGTCTAAAACATCATACAATTTTTCTACTTGTTTTATGATTTGTTCTAAACGTTCATCATCTTTAACAAGTAAATACATTACGCTAGTTTTTCCGCTTCCTATTCTTGTGCACAATATTCCATCTAGATTAAATGCTCTTCTGGAAAAAAGCCCTGTAATATGTGACATAACACCTGGATGATTATTTACTATTAATTTAATAATAAAGTTATTGTTCTTGTTCATACTATTCACCACCTATCATTTCAAGGTTACCACAACCAGGTGGTACTATTGGTAAAACATTCTCGCAACTATTAATTGGTACGTTTATAACACAAGGTCCTTTTGTGTTTAATGCTGCATAAAGTAATTTTGCTGGATTAGTATTTTTTTCTAGACTGTATGATTCAATACCAAATCCTTGACTAATAACTGAAAAATCAGGATTGGTTATAAATTTTGATGCAATATAATGCTCGTTATACAATATTTCCTGCTGCTGTCTTACAAGACCTAAATGACCATTATTTAGTATTATTACTTTTACATCTAGGTCCAAATCAGCAAGTGTTGCTAGTTCTTGAATATTCATTAAGAATGAACCATCTCCTGAAAAACATACAATTTTCTTATTAGGGTTTGCAATAGCTGCTCCAATAGCTGCTGGTAAACCAAACCCCATAGTTCCAAGACCGCCTGATGTTAAAAAGGTTCTTGGAAACTTAAAAGGGTAAACTTGAGCAGTCCACATTTGATGTTGCCCTACATCTGTAGTAATAATTGTATCTTTATTAACTAATTTACTTACATTTTTAATTATATTTATAGGATGAAAACAATCTGAGCTGTTAGGTAATAAGAAAGGATTCTCCTGCTTTTTCTTCTCCACTTCACTGATCCAATGAGCTCTCTTGTCGTCATTTATTAGAGTAATCATTTTATCTAATATTGAACAAATATCTCCTTGAATTGATAGATATGATTTTTTAATTTTGTCAATTTCAGCTTTATCTATATCTATATGAATTATTTTTGCATTAGGACAAAATTTAGCTACATTTCCGGTGGCTCTATCATCAAATCTTACTCCTAAAGCTAAAATCAAGTCTGCTTCGCTAAATAATATATTAGTATATCTCGCTCCATGCATACCTAGCATACCTAGATATAAAGAATCATCTTCTGGAAAACTTCCTAAAGCCATTAATGTTGTAGTTACTGGTATACTATTTTTTCTTGCAAATTCACCAAGTATATTACTTGCATTTGAACTTATAATTCCACCACCAATATAAAGTAGAGGTTTTTCAGATTTATTAATCATTTCGGCAGCTTGTTCAATTAATTGTTCATCAAACTCATTGATAACATTTTCTGCTTCAATTATTGGCCAATTATCAAATTCAAATTCTTCCATCTGTATGTCTTTGGGAATATCTATTACTACTGGACCTGGGCGTCCACTTGTAGCAACTTTAAATGCCTCTGGAATAATTCGAAATAATTCATCTACAGAGTGAATAAAAAAATTATGTTTTGTAATTGGTATGGTTAACCCATAGGTATCTACTTCTTGAAAAGCATCCGTCCCTATAAGGGAAGAGGGAACTTGACCAGTTATCGCAATAATAGGAACAGAATCTAATTTTGCATCTGCAATGGCTGTTAATAGATTTGTTGCACCTGGTCCAGATGTTGCAAAGCAAACAGCTGCACTACCAGTAGAACGTGCTATTCCTTGAGCAATAAATGCAGCCCCTTGTTCATGCCTTGTTAAAATATGTTTAATACTACTTTTATACAGTGAATCATATAGTGGAAGATTTGAACCTCCTGGAATTCCTGCAATTACTTCAACACCTTGCCTTTCAAGTAATTTAATAGTTATATCAGCCCCACTTAACCTCATATAAAATCCTCCTTTATTTTAAATATTGTTTAATTTGCTATCATTTCACAAAGTGAAATCTGGCTAAAGCTATAGATACGCAACTTCATAACTGAATTTATAATTAATGATATAAAAGTTCATATTAAATTAAGAATTTTAGGAAAAGTATTGAATGCCGAGACTATTTCCTAAAATTCGTTAAGGATTGAACTTGTATATCCTAGAAAAAGCATTACATGTCGAAACTATTTTTGTTAATTATTTAAGGATTAAAGTTGTGTATCTTTAGTTAACTTAATAAACTGTATTAAACAAAATAAATATAAAAACCCTTCGTCCTATATTAAGGACGAAGGGTAAAACTCCGCGATACCACCTTTTTTTGTACAAATGTACACACTCTAAACATAGTACGGGCATATACGCCGATACTACTTCCCTTTTAACGGTAGGATTCCGTCAAATTCTACTCTCTAAAGATTTCGATTCACAGCTCCAAGGCTACCTTCTATATATCTATCATGGGAGATTTCCACCATCATTCCCTCTCTTTATTTCAAAGATATATATACTCCTCCTCTTCAAAGCCTTTATAGAATTATATTTTAAAATAATTTTATTACTACAATAGAAAAATGTCAAGTATTTTCTGAATATTCAATCAATGAGCCGATTAGTTTAGTAAGCAATAATTTCATATTGATTTTCATTAGGTCATATGTTTATCACGATCGGTTCTTTTTATTAACACTAATAAATTACTTGCATAATATAGAATTATATAGATAACAATATATATTAGTTTTAATTTTATATTAATGGATAAGTAGTATGTTGACAGTAGGTAGATAAACGTCTATATTATATATAGATAATTATCTATATAGGAGGTAATTAAGTGGATTTAAATTATGATGATAATGCAAAAATTATCAAAGCACTTTCTGATGGAAATAGATTAAAAATAATCGATATTTTATCCTGTGGAGAAAAGTGTGCCTGTGATATTTTAGACCATTTTGACTTTACTCAACCGACGCTTTCTCATCACATGAAGGTGTTAATGGAATGCGGAATAGTAGACTGTAGAAAAGATGGATTGTGGAGTTACTATTCTCTCAATAGTTCTAACTGTAATAAATTAATATTATTTATTATGAATCTTGTAACAGATACTGATGATTGTATCTGCAAAGATAAATCTAAATGCGAATGTAAATAAGGAGATGGAATTTATGAAAAAGATGATTATATTTGATCCAGCTATGTGTTGTTCTACTGGAGTTTGTGGCCCAGGTGTTGATCCCGAGCTACTAAGAGTGTCAACTATATTAAATAATCTAAAGAACAAAGGAATTACTGTTGAAAGATACAATTTAACTAGTAGTCCACAAGCCTTTGTAGATAATAAGCTTGTTAATCAATTATTAAATACTGATGGAGTGGATATTCTACCAGTAATTATTGTGGATGGTGAAGTAGTTAAAACTAAAGCATACCCAACTAACGAAGAGTTTTGTAAGTTGTTAGAAGTGCCAGAAAGCTATATTAAAGCTACAATCAAAATCAAATCTAAAGGTTGTGGTTGCAAAGGTGGTTGCTGCTAAAAAAGAAAGGGAAAATAGCTATGATTAATAAGTTTAATCCTAATGATATTGAATTAACTAAATATTTATTTTTTACTGGCAAAGGTGGAGTTGGTAAAACTTCAACAGCTTGTGCTACTGCTATGACTTTAGCAGACCAAGGAAAAAGAATAATGCTTGTTAGTACAGATCCGGCTTCAAACTTGCAGGATGTATTTAATACGGAGCTTAATAATAAAGGGGTTCAAATAGAGGATGTTCCAAATCTTGTAGTTGCAAACTTTGATCCAGAACAGGCAGCCAATGAGTACAAGGAAAGTGTAGTTGGTCCTTTTAGAGGAAAACTTCCAGAGGTAGTCATTAAAAATATGGAAGAACAACTTTCAGGTTCATGTACTGTTGAAATAGCTGCCTTTAATGAATTTTCTAACTTTATTACTGATGATAAGGTTCAAAAAGATTTTGACCATGTAATATTTGATACAGCTCCTACAGGGCATACATTAAGAATGCTGCAGTTACCTTCAGCTTGGAGTAACTTCATTAGTGAAAGCACTCATGGAGCGTCATGTCTTGGACAATTATCTGGACTGGAAAGTAAAAAGGAAGTCTATAAAAATGCTGTAAAAACCTTAGCTGATAAGAATATGACAACACTTATTTTAGTATCTAGACCAGAAGTATCACCACTAAAAGAAGCTGAAAGGGCATCTCTTGAATTGCAGGATATAGGAGTTAATAATCAAATTCTTGTTATTAATGGCGTGCTGCAAAATCATGATGATGAAGTATCTACTGCTTTATATGAAAAACAACAAAAAGCACTTAAAGAAATGCCACAATATTTAAAAAACTTAATAACCTTTGAAATACCATTAAGACCGTATAATATAACAGGTCTTGAAAATGTAAGAGCATTTTTGAAGGATGATAATATAAAGTATAGCGACGAAAAGTTAGAAGTTAATGAAATCCCTAAGTTAAAAGCTGTAATTGAAGATTTGTATAATAGTGATAAGAAGGTTATTTTTACAATGGGTAAGGGTGGAGTAGGAAAAACAACTATTGCCGCTGCTATTGCTTTGGGATTAGCTAAAAAAGGTAAAAAGGTTCACCTTACTACTACAGATCCAGCAGCTCATTTAAAGTTTGTTTTAGATGAAAGCTCTGGTATCACTCTTAGCAGTATAGATGAGAAAGAAAAATTAGCAAAATACAGAGAAGAAGTGCTAGGTAAAGCTAGAGAAACTATGAGCGAAGAAGACATTGCTTATGTTGAAGAAGATTTAAGATCGCCATGTACTCAAGAAATAGCTGTATTTAGAGCTTTTGCACAGATTGTTGAAAGGTCAGAAAATGAAGTAGTTGTCATTGATACAGCTCCAACAGGACATACTTTATTGCTACTGGATTCTACTGAGAGTTATCATAGAGAAATTCAGCGTTCTCAAGGGGATATACCAGAGTCTGTTAAAAAGCTACTTCCAAAGCTTAGAAATGAAGATGATACAGAGGTAATTATAGTAACCCTAGCTGAGACTACACCAGTTCATGAAGCTTTAAGATTACAAGAAGATTTGAAAAGAGCTGGTATTCACAGTAAATGGTGGGTCATTAACTCTAGTATGTATACTACAAATACAAGCAATGAAGTATTAAAAGCTAAAGCTAGTAATGAAATTCAGTGGATTAACAAGGTTAATGAAATATCCAATGGGAATTTTGCCATTATTGATTGGAAAGCAGAAGAGGTTAAGGGTGAAAAACTAAGTGAACTACTAAGTTAGTTACTATACTCCACCACTCTTTTAAGAATTCGTGGTGGAGTATGTAATTTTAATGGCTAAGTGTTAGGAGGGAAAACCATGAGATTTGCTGTCATAGGAGATATTCATAGCAATAAATATGCATTAGAAAGTGTTTTGGAGGATATTGATACTAAAAATGTTGATTTTATAGTTTCGACAGGGGATTTAGTAGGGTATTTACCTTTTCCAAATGAAGTGATTCAGCTTATAAAGAAGTATAGAGTGATTTCAGTTCAAGGAAATCATGATAAGTATATTGCAGAATCTAATCCATTACAAGAAAAAGATATAATTGACATGTCTGAAGAAAAGATTCAAGGTAATGCATCTTCAATATTCACTAATTTGGTTATCAGTGATGAGAATAGAGTGTATCTAAAGGGTCTACCAACTAAAATTAGTTTTCATTGTAATGGGCTAAAGATACTTGTAGTACATGGAAGTCATAGGGAAATAGATGAGTATCTATATGAGGATAAAGAAAACTTATATAACTTATCAAAATCGATAGATGAAGATATATTAATTTGCGGTCATACACATATACCCTATAACTTAACTATTAACAAAAAACATTTTATTAATGCGGGTTCTGTTGGTAAACCTAAAAATGGAGCTCCACAAGCTACATACATTACAGTTGATGTTAAAGATGAGAAAGTTTATAGTGAGATAATAAAAGTTGATTATAATATTGAGGGTATAGTAAAAGCTATAGAAGAAAACAAAATGATTTCTAATAAGCTAATATCCATGCTTAAAGAAGGTTTTTAAAGAAATTAATTCTAAGATATGTCTCTATATTTTAGGATTTTTATTAATTTAGGCAATTATAATTTATTCTGATCATGATTAAAATTGTTTTTCACGAAAAAGTCTAGGATGACCTCTAGGCTTTTTTATTAGTTTGTTCTAAATTACCATTTTTAAGTGATTTAAGAGTCTACACTTACATTAATGTAAGTAACTTACCTAAATGTGCGTACTGGCTATTGGAAAATAAATGTTATATAGTGTAATTATAACTTTTTATTAGCAAGACCATTGGTTACAGGGCCAAATTTAATATGTAGATGGTCAAATGATTATACTGGTAAATTAGGTAAAATATATAAATTAAAATAATTACTCTTATAGAAATAAAACTAAAGGGGATTGTGGAAAGAGGGATGATGTAAAAATGATTACCATAGTTGCAAAATGTGTAGTAAAGGAAGGCAAGGTAGAAGAGTTTAAAGCTTTAGCAAAAGACCTTGTTAATGAGAGTAGAAAGGAAGTAGGTTGCATATCATATAGTTTAAATCAAGATTTAAATGATAGAAATGTGTTAACCTTTATTGAGAAATGGGAAAACAAAGAGGCAATAGAATTACACAATAATAGTGCCCATTTTACTAGAATTATACCTAAACTTGGAGAATTTCAGGAAAAAGGTTTAGAAGTAAATTTATATGAAAGAGTTTAAAAATATCTAAGAAGCAGATGGAATATAAATATATATAAATATATTTTATATTTTGAATAAATTAATAGAGTTTTATCGTAATTACAGCATAAGAATCTTTTATAGTTAAATGAGAGGTAATGAAAATGACAAATGCACTTTTTACACCACAAAAAATTAAAGATTTAGAAATAAAGAATAGAATCATTTTACCACCGATGGTTTGTTTTAAATTTGCAGACAAGAATGGTTTTGTATCTGAGAAGAATATAAATCACTACGAGGCAATAGCAAAGGGTGGGACAGGCCTAATTATTGTGGAGGCAACATGTGTTAATGAAAATGGAAGATTATCCGCAGACCAATTGGGAATTTGGTCCGATGATTATATAGATGGTCTAAGTAAAATAGCTAAGGTTTGTCATAAGCATGGAGCAAAGGTTATTATACAACTTCATCATGCAGGACTTCGAACTCCTAAGTCTATTAATGAAGATACTATAACTTCCTCTGATTATAATAACGGCGATATATCAGCTAGGGCTATGACAAGGGATGAACTCTATGCACTGCAGCAGGATTTCATTAATGCTGCTGTTAGAGCAGAAAAAGCTGGCTTTGATGGAGTTGAGCTTCATGGAGCCCATTCATATCTTATGACGCAGTTCTTTTCTGCTAAAATAAATAATCGAACAGATGAATATGGTGGAAATTTTGATAATAGATTGAGATTTACAACAGAGATTTTCGAAGGAATTAAACAAAAAGTTAATGAATCTTTAATTGTTGGTATTCGAATGGGTTGTAATGAGAATGACTTAAAAAGCAGCATTGACATGGCTAAAAGATTTGAAATTCTAGGGATGGATTATATTCATATCTCTACAGGTTTTGATAGTACGCCAATCAACGAAGAAGTACCAGAGGGTTTTCCAGGTAATTGGATTGTATATGGTGCAACTAAAATAAGAGAGCATTTAACTATTCCGGTAATTGCAGTAAACTCAATTAAGACACCAGAGGACGCCAATTATTTGATTAGTAATAACCTAGTAGATTTCGTTGCTATAGGCAAAGCCCAACTTGCAGATTATAACTTTGCAAATCATGCAAAGGAAGGGAAGGCTATTGTAAAATGTTTAGGATGTAAGCCATGCAGGTGGTTTACTAATGGAAGTAATTGTCCAAGACATTTATAGTATTCCCAATATTAAAAAGGCAAGAAACCTTAGATAATATAAGGTTTCTTGCCTTTATTGATTTGTTGCCACTTAACTGCAGTTATTTATCTTAAGTAAGTTACTCATAAATGAGCATTGGATTTTTAAAATAATTCAAATTAAGAATTTTTTTATTAAGTGATTAAATGATACGTAAAACCAATAAAAAGAATAAAGTTATAAGTAAATGGATAAACTTTTTAAACGCATTATCATAATAAAAGAGAGGAGTTTATTCAAAATGAATAGTTTTAATCCTAAAGATTTTGAGGAGATATTAGATTTAATAAAGGGCAAAATAGGAACTTGGGTTGAATGTGATGGAATAAGACCTATTGAAAGCAATTTTAATACAAAAAGTATGATGTTTAGAACTAAAAATAGTGACAAAGAAGGAATGATAATAGTTGGAGAGGACAAAGAATTTATAGCAGTAGATATAAGTGTGATTGATGGAGATGTAAGAAGTTTTATACTGAAAGACAAGAATGATGTAGGTGCAATAAATAACATAGTAGGATGGTTCGAAGAAAATTATATGCTAGAAAAGAGTCTTAAATATTAAATAGAGACGGTAAAATATTTATAACTTTTAGTTCATATTATTATTATTATTAAGCGTAGGTATCCTGAATATTTGATAATTTCCCATTATCCATATAATTAGTATATAATTCAATAATAGAAATTAATACTTTATATGCTTTCAAACTATTGATATCCATAGCATTAATAGAAATTAAAAATAACACAATAACGGGAGTAAAAGGTATAATATTAAAGTTATATGTATTTTTAGACATATATTAGGGCAAATTATATATGAAAATTAAATACAGCAATTTTGTGTGAGGTATCATTATGATGGATAAAGAGACAGACATAGATAGAGAACTAGGAAAACATGTAAAAAAACTTAATGAACAGCAATATGAAATAGATAAGCAGATAGATAGCATATTAGCTTATGGTTCTGTTAATTTAGGATTAAATAATATAAAGAGAGAAAATTATTCAGAGGAAAGAATAAAGGAAGATTTAAAAAAATAAATTTGAAAAGTTCACGAATATTAATAGTAGTAAATTGTGCTCTGGTAACCTTTAAGGTCCAGAGTTTTTTATTTTTATGATGATAGACTGATTAGTATTGTAAGTTTCAATGTGCAGTTGATTACTATAATATGAATATAAGGAATAATTTTAGAATTAATTTATAAGGTATTAAGTTCATACTTGTATAATAATGCGAAGCAAAGGTTATTTATATTTGATGTATAAAAAAGGTAGCCTAATTGTTACCTTTTTTAAACTGAAAATTGAATTTAGACAACATCATACAAGAACTATTTAATTATTTATGTTACCCTTAAAAACAGATAGAAAGAAAGGAGGAGAATAAATGCCAAACGAAACTCGAACTGTTTGTTTTGATGCAGAGTTGAATATAGAAGCCTATAATTTCAAAGGGATTATGCAGAAGTTTCCAAACCATTTTCATGAGTATTATGTGGTTGGCTTTATTGAAAGTGGGAGGCGGCATCTATCTTGCAAAAATAAGGAATATACAATTGAAACGGGTGATTTAATCCTATTTAATCCTAGTGACAACCATACCTGTGAACAAATTGACGGCAGAACACTTGATTACCGATGCATCAACATTCAGCGGGATGTGATGAGAAAAGTTGCACTTGAAATAACGGGCAGGGATTATCTTCCTTATTTTACAGAACCTGTCTTGTTTCATAACGAACTTGTATCTTCTTTGCGCGAGTTACATGTTATGGTAATGCAGGAGGAAAAAGATTTCAAAAAAGAGGAACTCTTTTTATTCATAATTGAACAATTGATAGCTGAATATTCTGATGCTGTTCCTGCAGTCGCTGCACAAGAACCCAATACAGAAATCAAGACAGTGTGTGATTTTTTGGAAAACAACTACATGAAAAATATTACACTAAATGACCTAAGTGCTTTAATAGGATTAAATAAATATTATTTGGTACACTCTTTTACCAAACAAAAGGGAATATCACCATACAGCTATCTTGAAACAATTCGTATTGGTAAGGCGAAGAAATTTTTGGAGCAGGGGATTGCTCCAATAGATGTCGCATTGCAAACAGGTTTTACAGATCAAAGCCATTTTACAAACTTTTTTAAAAAACTGATTGGACTGACACCAAAGCAATATATGAATATTTTTATTGACGGATGTAGGAGGAAAGAAGATGACTGACAAAAAAACTATCGCTGGACATTTGTCGGTAGTTATCACAATTTTGATTTGGGGAACAACTTTTGTTTCCACTAAAGTATTATTAAAAGATTTCACGCCGATTGAAATACTATTTTTTCGATTTATAATTGGTTATATCACATTACTACTGGTATATCCGCACCACATCAAAATGTTAAATCTCAAACAAGAAATATATTTCGTAGCAGCTGGACTATTTGGAGTAACTTTATACTTTCTTATGGAAAACATTTCTTTAACTTATACACTTGCGTCTAATGTAGGTGTCATTATTTCAATCGCCCCATTTTTTACGGCCATTTTTGCGCATCTGTTTCTACACTGTGAAAAGCTAAGGTTACGCTTTTTCATTGGGTTTACAGTGGCCATAATAGGTATTATCCTAATTGGATTTAATGAAAATTTTATTTTAAAATTAAATCCTTTAGGTGATATATTAGCGGTGCTTGCTGCAATTGTATGGGCTGTTTATTCTGTCCTTATGAGAAAAATTAGCGGATTTCAATATAATACCATCGGGTGTACCCGCAAAGTGTTTTTTTATGGATTATTTTTTATGATTCCCGCCATATTTATGTTTAATTTTAAGCTACGCTTAGATAGATTTACCAACCTGTCATACCTGATGAATATTTTATATTTAGGTTTCGGTGCTTCTGCATTATGCTTTGTCACTTGGAATTGGTCTGTCAAGATTTTGGGAGCTGTAAAGACAAGTGTATATATTTATATGGTGCCTGTAATTACAGTTGGTGCGTCTGCTGTTTTGTTACACGAAAATATAACAGGAATTGCAATTGTAGGAATCATTCTTACATTAGTAGGGCTTTTTATTTCAGAGGGAAAACAAGTTATAAAATTGAGGAAAAAAATAAATGATATTAGAACAAGATACAAAATGCTATAGTCATAGATGAAAATCTTCCTTTAGGAATCCTTGCAAATACCGTCGCAATATTGGGTATTACGTTAGGAAAGCATACCCCCGAATTGGTGAGCAAAGATGTTACTGATGCTTTGGGACAAAGCCATTTAGGTATTAGTGCAATACCTGTGCCAATCCTAAAAGGAAACAAGGAAACCCTTAGAGAATTAAGAGAAAAACTATACACTTCTTATTATAATGATATGATTGTAATTGACTTTTCTAATGTTGCACAAAGTTGCAATATTTACAACGAATATTTACAGAAAGCATCAACCATATCAGAAGCAGAACACACCTATTTTGGTCTTACTATCTGCGGTGATAAGAAAAAAGTCAACAAGCTAACGGGAAGTATGCCTTTGCTAAGATAATGAATATAACGTGTAGTTGTGTTTAATTCACATCTTTCTTATGTTGCGAAGTTTTGGGTTCCATAGTTATATATTGTCTTTAGAAACTTTAAGGAGATGTATTATAGATACTCTTTTATGTGTGAAAGGAAGCTAAATAAAGGCTTCCTTATTTTTATTAATAAAAATTAATCATATAAATAATAATAATTACGATATAAGAAGTATAGGGTGAAAGTATGGAAAATGTAAAAGATAAAAAATCTAACTTGTATTTAAGTGCGAAGGAAAAAATATATAAAGTTTATTTGAATATTGTCTTATGCTAAAATTGATTTATAAGTTGTAACTTATAAATAACTGAAAAATCTATATAGTTTTCTAGGGTTCCGCAGTTTATAACTGGCAGGTCCGAGAGAAAACGCACGGTTAACTGTGTACACGGAAGGATAAAAGCCTGGGAGATATTTTAATAATATTTCTATTGGCTTTATTTTTACTTATTTTAGAATTATGCCAAGAAATATTATCATTTAGAAAACGATTAGCGTAGTATTTATAAAAAGAAAGGATGAAAATAAAATATGTCAGAAAAAATATTAACAATGAAATTATTAAAAGAAAGATATGGAGTTTGTAGATTAGATAAAACTGAATTAATTCCTGAATGGGCAAAAAATAGTGACTTTTTCTCTATAACAAGAACATCAGATGAATTATCAATCGTATGCTCTCAAGATAATATTCCTGATGATATAAAGTACGAAAAAGATTGGAGAATTCTAGAGATTCAAGGACCATTAGACTTTTCTCTAATAGGAATTCTTGCTTCAATTAGTAAAATACTAGCACAGAATGGAATAAGTATATTTGCTATTTCCACCTATGATACAGATTACATTCTTGTTAAAAATAAGGATATAGATAATGCTATAGAATCACTTATTAAAGAAAGATATGAAGTTATAGGCTAAGTTAAATAATGTTAAAAAGTTATTTAGTAATATTCTTATTTTATGAACTAAAAGTTATAAACAAATTTATTAACAGAATATATAAAGAAGGAGTATATTATACATGTATAATATACTCCTTCAGACTGCTGACAAAGTGTCAGCAGTCTTTGTTTTTACTGAATTATGAAGTAAAATTAAAAGTATAGAATTTTATTTCATAGGAGTTATTCAAATGATACGAGAAAGAAAAG
>NZ_BOPZ01000026.1 GCF_018332455.1 Clostridium polyendosporum | reverse complement strand
TGTCCTGGACAGTCAACGTGAGCGTAGTGTCTGTTGTCTGTTTGGTACTCAACGTGTGCAGTGTTGATTGTGATTCCTCTTTCCTTTTCTTCTGGTGCCTTATCTATTTCGTCGTACTTGAATGCTTCTGCATATCCTTTGTTTGCTAATACTGATGTAATAGCTGCTGTTAATGTTGTCTTACCGTGGTCTACGTGACCTATTGTTCCAATATTAACGTGTGGTTTATTTCTTTCAAACTTTGCCTTTGCCATTTTTACTTCCTCCTTATTAGATAATAAACCTTGCCTAGCGTTTTGTATTTTCCAAAAAATTGGAGCTCACGAACGGGATCGAACCGTCGACCTCCACCTTACCAAGGTGACGCTCTGCCTACTGAGCTACGTGAGCAATTTATGTAATTAATAATTGATATATAACTTATACCAATTATTAAGTTTACTACCAATGTATTTCTTTGTCAATATTTTTTGTATTTATAAATTATTTAATATTTAAACATTTTTCTAACTTTCTTTTAACTCTCTGAAGTGCATTATCAATTGATTTTGCATGCCTATCTAAATCGCAGGCAATCTCTTGATAAGACTTACCATCAAGGTAAGACATAAGCACTTCCATTTCTAAACTTGATAACACTCTGCCTATTTCTTTTTCTATATGCATCATTTCTTCTTTACTTATAACAAGTTCTTCTGGATCTGTGATCTTGAGTCCTGCCAGTACATCTAAAAGTGTTCTATCAGATTCTTCTTCATAAATCGGTTTATTTAATGAAATATAAGTATTGAGAGGTATGTGTTTTTGTCTTGTTGCAGTCTTAATAGCAGTTATAATCTGCCTTGTAACACATAACTCTGCAAATGCTTTGAAAGAGGTAAGTCTATCTGGGTTAAAATCTCTGATAGCCTTATACAGACCAATCATTCCTTCTTGATAAATATCCTCCTTATCAGCTCCAATAAGAAAGTAAGATTTAGCCTTAGTTTTTACAAAGTTTTCATATTTACTTATTAAATACTCCTGAGCTTTAGTATTTCCACTTTTTGCTTCAATTACTACTTTTTCGTCAGATAAATCTTTAAATTTACCAAAGCTATTATCATTACCTCTCTTCTCCACCTTATCCCCCCCAAAAAACTCCTGCCATTTCTTAATAATTATAAAACAGTAAAACTAATCAAGTCAAGTTATCAATGGCTCCTTCGTATTTTCTCAAGCTTTTCTAGTATATTTTTATCCAGGCTATCTTCAAGTAAATTTTTGTTACCTATTGAGCTTTTTTCAGTGTTTTTTCTTATCTTCGCTTCCACCTTTATCACCTCATGATAAAATTCAATAGAAGACATCCTAACTGCTCCTCTTTGGAATATGGTCTGTTGTTCTAACCAATCAGAAGTTACGACAACTACTTCAACCTTCTTACCAATGTTATTGACTGTTTTCTCAATATAAGCATCAGCGGTTTCACCATCTTTAGTAAAAATAACGGTAATGTATTCAAATTCATCCCTTTTTTCCATATTTCCACCAACCTTATGTGCATCAAAAACTACTACTACCTTGCACAGGTTAAAGCTTGCGTAATTTTGAAGGGTGTCTATGAGCTGCTGCCTAGCAGACTCATAGCTAAAATCCTTTATTTTCTTTAATGTAGGCCAACTATTAATAACATTATATCCATCAATAAAAATGATTTTCACACTATCACTCTACTTCTATTGCATTTTTTTATCAATTCTTGATTTTAATACCTCATACATCATTATACCACCAGCAACAGAAGCGTTTAAAGAGTTTATTTTTCCTACCATAGGTATTTTTACAAGTTTATCACATTTTTCCTTAGTAAGTTTTGACATACCCTTTCCTTCACTGCCTATAACTAAAGCACAAGGTCCTCCAAAATTAGTATTATAGCAATATTCTTCTCCATCAATATCTGCACCATAAACCCATACACCCTGTTCTTTTAACTTATCAATAATAATATTTATATTAGTTACCTTTGCAATTTTCATATGTTCAACTGCACCAGCTGAAGATTTGTATACTGTGGAGGTTACGCCTACATTTCTTCTCTTCGGAATAATTACACCGTGGACTCCACAAAGCTCTGCAGTTCTGATGATTGAACCAAGATTATGCGGATCTTCTAACTCATCAAGTATAATTATAAAAGGAGCTTCCTCCCTTTCGCTTGCTAAACCTAAAATATCTTCAACAGATGAGTATTTAAAAGGAGTAATCATGGCAACAACTCCTTGATGGGCTCCAGTTTCGCTTAAAAAGTCTAACTTCTTTCTATCAACTTCTTTAATGACTATCCCCTTATCTTTAGCCATTCCTAAAATTTTATTTATAGATCCTTCCATGTTACCTTTAGCAACAAAAATTTGTTCTATAGTTCTATCTGACTTCAAAGTTTCTATAACAGCATTTCTGCCCTCAACTATATCTTCTCTTACTGGTCTAGTTTCATTAACTTCATTACCTTCATGACCTTTTATAAATCTCTCACTTTTTCTATCCTCATTATTTTTTGTAAATCTTTCACTTTTTCTATCCTCATTATTTTTTGTAAATCTTTCACTTCTTCTATCCTCGTTACTTCTTGTGAACCTAGTATTCTTTCTATCTTCATTGTTTCTTGTAAACCTTCCAGTCTTTTTTCCTTCATATTCTTTTGTGAATTTTCCACCTTTTTGACTCATATTTGTCATCTCCTAATCTTTAAGTTTTAGAACTTTAAAAAATTATACTTTCATCATCTTGTTAAATACTTTTCTCTAACCTTAACAATTTTACCACAAGTCATTTTCCCCTCTGGACAAGGACCCTGAAGGCAACTTGGACCTGCATATTTAAATAATGTAGGAGCTATACTTCTAACTTCGTCAAGCATCTTATCTGCCATATCCCTTATCTCCCATTGTGCTCTGTGGCAACATCTATGATGAAAGAAATTCAAAAGACTTCTTGCATTCATTGTAAATACAACTTTTGTTTCACACGCATTTGGAAATACATATCTAGCATCTTCAATAGCTTTTTTTTCTGCAGACTTTTCATCTATTCCATTTTCTATATGCTTTTTCTTTAATATATTAGTTAGTTCATCGTATGCCCTTTGACTTTCCTTCATAGCCTTTATGAATACTTCTCTTGCCTTTAAATCATTTTCTATATCTGGAGGTATTATGTATTCAAATTGATCCAACTTCACGTATCTTTGACTCTGTTGGGAATACGAAGCAATTCTATGTCTTACAAGCTGATGACTTAAACTTCTAGAAACTCCCTCTACAGCAAAAGTAAAAGATACATGTTCAACAGGTGACTCATGACCAAATGACATCAACATATTAAGAAATCTTTCTGTATTTTCCTCTGTAAGATTTTCCATTATTCCTTCTACTCCAACAGCACTATAACATAGCTTAGCAGCAGCTGCTATAGTTTTTTCTGGCTCTGGTGTATACTGTATAAGTTTAACCTTTAATGACACTTTTTAACTCCCCCCTTAATCATTAATATTAATGCACTTTAATAGAATTTCTCTTAATCTTTCCTTTTCATTTATTAAAAACAAATACCCAATAAGTGCTTCAAACCCCGTTGCCGCTCTATATTCTCTAACATCTGCATTTTTAGGCACGGTAGAAGATTTAGCATTTCTTCCTCTTTTGTATATAGAAAACTCTTGTTCTGTTAATTGTTCCTCTAAAACTTTTATTATTTCACTTTGAGCATGTGCCTTTACAAAAGAAATTGCCTTTAAATGAACTTTATGTGCTGAAAGCTGGGTATTTGTACTTAAAATATAGTTTCTAATAAAAGCCTCATAAACAGCATCTCCCACCAATGCTAATTGTAACGGATTAAGTCTTATAGCTTCTTCTTTAGAAAAAGATTTATACAATAGACTGTCAAGCATATATTTCTCCTTTTATTTTTAATTATATCCAGTTTAAAATAAACTAATTTAACAATTAATTCATTCCAGAAATCAACCCAAAACATACTTTATCATAATTCACCTATAATTTAAATATCCTCCATCTAACAAATAATTGTTTGGTGGAGGATACTTTTTGAAAAATTTATCAAACATTAGATTTTTATATCTATAAATAATCAACTTCATAACTGAATTGATTAAATATTAAAGTTAGTTATCTTTACTTAAGGTTAATTTTAATTTTTAACTGGTTTAAAAGACATCTCTTTAAATATTTGTTCAAATAAATCCTTTGCTACAGGTGCAGCAATATCTCCTCCGAAGTATTGGCCCTTAGGTTCATCAATAGCAATCAACAAACTCACCTTAGGGTCATCGTATGGTGCTGCTCCTACAAATGAAGCTACATACTTTCCTTCTGAATATCCCTTCCCACCTATATTAGCCTTTTCAGCGGTCCCTGTTTTCCCAGCTATACCATACCCTTCAATATATGCTGCTTTTGCAGAACCAGTTGAAACTACTTGTTCAAGATATCCAGCCAATTCATTTGCTGTCTTTTCACTTATAACCTGCCTTACATTCTTGTCTTGATATGTCTGCACTACATTGCTATTTCCATCCTGGCCAACACTTGACATACTTTTCATTAAATGGGGAGTAGTATACACTCCATTATTCATTACTGTATTCAAGGCAGCAATCAGCTGAACCATTGAAGCAGCATCAGCTTGTCCGAAAGATATAGTAGCTAAGTCTACATTACTCATCTTATTTGTTGGTTTAATTATTCCACTTGTTTCTCCCGGTAAATCAATTCCAACAGGATTACCAAATCCAAATTTGTTTATATACTCATTTAGTTTTTCCTTACCTAACCTTTTTCCAAGTTCAATAAATCCTGGATTGCATGAATTTTTTAGAATATCTACCAAATTTTCTTGACCATGTCCTCCAGGTTTCCAGCAATTTATTGCAACGCCATCTATTATGATATATCCTTTATCATAAAATTGATCATCTTTATAGGTAAGCTCTTCTTCTAAGGCAGCTGCAGTAGTTACTATCTTAAAGGTAGAGCCTGGCTCAACAGCATCATTGACGGCCCAGTTTCTCCAAAGCTGATGTAATTCATCACTAGTTTTCACACCTTTTCGTGGGTCATTAGGATTAAAATCTGGTTTATTAACCATAGATAAAATTTCTCCACTTTTGGGATCCGTAACTATAATACTAACTCCTTTTGCTTTAGTATCTTCCATTGCTTTTTCTGCTGCTTTTTCTGCAATAAATTGTATACTTGCATCAATTGTAAGAGTAATATTCTTACCATTAATAGGTTGAGTAGATATAGGATCATCATATGGTAATTCCTGAGATATTCTATCTACCTCTGAAATCTTAATTCCAGGAACCCCTGTTAAGTCTTTATCATAATACTTTTCTAACCCCAATAGCCCTGAACCATCAGAATCAACTGCACCTAATGCATGGGCTAAAAAATTATTGTTTGGATAATATCTATTAGTATCATTTTCAATAACCATAAAATAATACTGTTTATCGCTTCTTAACTGTTTTACTTTATCTATTACCTCTTTTTTTATCTTTCTTGCTAACTCTAAATCTCTTAAATATCCTCCAACTGCATTTTTCTTTTCCATTGATTTTCTAACATTATCAACATCTAAATTAAGAGCATTAGATATTTCATCAGCTATTATATCCTTTGATTTTTTATATTTTATTGAATACTCATCAAGATTTTGCAAATCTAATCTTACTTTATATACATCTGCACTTACTGCAAGCTCATTTCCATTTCTATCAAGAATACTTCCTCTTTTAGGCATTACCATTAACTCTTTAGTAGATTGCTCTTCTCCTTGAGAAACTAGGAATGATCTGTTAATTATCATTATTCTAAAAAGTTGTGCAAATAAAATAATAAAGACACTTGTTAGAATAGCTATAACAATACCTAATCGCTTATTTTTATGTACTCCTTTCTTTCGTTTCATTACGCTTTCCTCCCTCAATAATGAAAATAATATGTGTTTTTTACCATTAACTTAAATAAACGGATATACAATACATGCTATTAATAAAGGCGGTTATACACCGCCTTTATTCCAATTATTTAAAATTATATGATATATTTGCAAAAATTTCAATTAACTACACTATCCAGCATTACAAGTGATTATACTCAAAATTTTCATTATGAATTATACTACTATCTTATTTGTCCTTCTCCATAAATTATATATTTACATGAAGTAAGTTCTTTTAAACCCATAGGTCCTCTAGCATGAAGTTTTTGAGTAGATATTCCTATCTCTGCTCCAAATCCAAATTGTCCTCCATCAGTAAATCTTGTAGAAGCATTTACGTATACAGCTGCAGCATCTATTTCTCTTAAAAACTTTTGAGAATTAAAATAGTTTTCTGTCACGATACACTCCGAATGCTTAGTACCATGGTTATATATGTGTTCTATAGCTTCATCTATATCCTTAACTACTTTTACTGCAATGATAAGGTCAAGATATTCAGTATCCCAATCCTCATCTCTCGCTTCTTCGCATGCTATTATAGCTCTAGTCTTCTCACATCCCCTAAGTTCAACACCCTTATCTTGAAGAGCTTTTTTTATTAACGGTAGGAAGTTGTCTGCTATCTTTTCGTGAACTAATATGTTTTCTATAGCATTGCAAACAGCAGGTCTTTGAGTCTTTCCATTTATTATTATATCCTCAGCCATTTTGAAATCTGCAGTTTCATCAACAAAAACATGGCAGTTTCCAACTCCTGTTTCAATAACTGGAATAGATGCATTTTGTACTACTGCATTGATTAGACCAGCACCACCTCTTGGAATTAAAACATCTATATATCCATTAAGTCTCATCATAGCATTTGCTGCTTCTCTTTCAGTAACATCTAAGAGAGTTATTGTTCCCTCTGGTAATCCAGCTTCTTCAGCAGCCTTCGATATTATTTCACTGATCTTTACATTTGAGTTAATAGCCTCAGAACCACCTCTTAAAACACAAGCATTACCACTTTTTATACATAATGCAGCAGCATCTACAGTAACATTTGGTCTTGCTTCATAAATCATACCTACTACTCCTAAAGGAACTCTTATTTGATTTATTTGAAGACCATTAGGTGTTTTAAATGCTCTTAAACTTTCTCCAACAGGATCAGCTAATGATACTACCTGTTCTAATCCAACAGCCATCTCCTGTATTCTTTTTTCATTTAACATTAATCTATCAAGCAGAGCCTTAGAAACACCTCTATCTTCTCCATTTTTCAAATCTCTCTTATTAGCTTCAACTATATCATTAATATTATCTCTTAAAGCTTTGGCCATATTTAAAAGAGCCTTATCTTTAATATCTGTACTTAACGTGGCCATAACTCTTGATGCTCTTTTAGCTTTTTCTGCCTTAGAAATTACATATTGTCTATAATCCATAACCATCCTCCTTACAATACCATAACCATATTATTTCTATGAACTACTTCGTCATAATGTTTATAACCTAAAACTTCTTCAATGTTATTAGATTCTATACCTAAGATTTTGCTTAAATCCTGAGAATTATAGCTGGTAATACCATGAGCCAACTTTTCTCCCTTAATATTTAATATCGCTATAGGATCTCCTTCATCGAACTTCCCTTCAACTTTTACTATACCCTTTGCAAGTAAGCTTTTGTGATTTTTTATAGCCAGTTCCGCTCCCTCATCTATATAAATATAGCCTTGAGGCAAGACTTCAAATGCTAGCCAGTGTTTTCTTCTCTTTAGAGGACATTCATCTCCTTGAAAAAGAGTTCCTATTTCTTCACCTTCGATAGCTCTTACAAGCGCATTAGGAGTTGATCCATTCAATATCATCATGGAACTTCCTGAAGCTACTGAAATCTTTGCGGCCTTTATTTTAGTTGCCATGCCACCTGTACCTAAACTACTTCCGGCTCCACCAGCCATTGCTTCAATTTCTTTAGTTATCTTAGGAACAAATTTTATAAGCTTTGCATCTTTATTGTCTTTTGGGTTAGAATCATATAACCCATCTATATCTGATAAAATAATAAGAAGATCTGCTTCTACTAACGAAGCTACCATAGCAGATAAGGTATCATTATCTCCAAACTTAATTTCTTCTACAGAAATAGCATCATTTTCATTAACAATTGGTACTGCACCTAAGTCAAGAAGGGCAAAAAAAGTATTTCTAGCATTTAAAAATCTCTGCCTATGACTCATATCATCTCTAGTCAAAAGAATTTGTGCCGTTATTTTTCCATATTCAGAAAATAACTTTTGATACATGTGTAGAAGAGCTACTTGCCCTACTGCTGCACAAGCCTGCTTTTCTGGCATAGCTTTAGGTTTCTCTTTATAACCTAATACTCCAATACCAGCCCCTATAGCACCTGAAGTAACTAATACTACTTCAATTCCCCTATTATGTATATCAGTAAGCTGTCTTACCAAGTTTTCTATTCTAACTAAATTTAATAATCCTGTAGCATGAGTTAAACTTGAAGTACCAACTTTCACTACAATCCTTTTAATATTTTCAAATCTACTCAACAATCTCACCCCCTAATGAAAGTAAAAAAATGTAACTCATTCACTTCGATGTACGCTTCGGTCCACAAAGATTTCTCTCCTTGTCGGCTGTTAACTTCTTAAAGGCCAACCCTAGCTATCGTTGGAACAGTTGCCCTTCTTAACGAAGTCACCTTTAACCAAGAAGGAAATTATAATTGTTCACTCGAAGCTACCCCTCTATGACTGAGTTACATTTGCCTCTAGCATTTCTTAAAATCTAATTTAATTATAAACTTTTTTATGAATAAACTTCTATATTTTCTTCCATCTTACACCTTGTGGTGTATCTTCAAGAACTATTCCTCTAGCTTTCAAGTCATCTCTTATCTTATCTGAAAGAGCCCAATTCTTTGTCTTTCTAGCTTCTTGTCTTTGTTCTATAAGTCTTTCTATTTCCTCTTCGATACTTTCTTTTGTGGACTTTTGGAGCATACCAAGTGGAGCACCAAGCTCTCTTATAAGCTCAAGAGAAGCCTTTATAACACTCTTTGAAGATCCTATATTTATATTTGTATTAATATCTTTAATTAAATCAAAAATAGCTGTAATAGCATCTGCTGTATTAAAGTCATCATCCATCTTTTCAATATACTTATCTCTATGCTTTACTAACTCCTTAAGGTAAGCTTCTTCCTCACCGCTCATCTCTTCTTTTTGAACCTCTTCAAGAAGATGCTCAAGATTACTTATTGCATTGTATAATCTCTCAACTGAAGCCTTCGCTGACTCTAAAAGTTCTTCACTGAAGTTAACTTGTTGTCTATAATGAGCTGAAAGCATTAGAAATCTAATGATATCAGCATCATACTTTTCTAATATTTCTCTAGCTGTAAAGAAATTATTTAGAGATTTAGACATTTTTTGATTATTCACATTTACAAAGGCTGAATGCAGCCAATATCTTGCAAAAGGTTCTCCATTTAAAGCTTCACTTTGAGCGATTTCATTTTCATGATGTGGGAAAACCAAATCTGACCCTCCAGCATGAATATCAATGGTTTCTCCTAAAATCTTTTTAACCATACATGAGCATTCTATATGCCATCCTGGTCTTCCCATACCCCATGGACTCTTCCAAGCTGGCTCTCCCGGTTTTTGCGCCTTCCAAATTGCAAAATCCATCGGATCATTCTTTCTTTCATCTACATTTATTCTTGCTCCTAATTGAAGATCATCAAGATTTTGTCCTGAAAGTTTTCCATAGCTCTGGAATTTCTTTGTTGAAAAATATACATCTCCGTTTACTTCATAAGCATATCCCTTATCTATTAGCCCTTTTACAAAGGCTATGATTTCCTGAATATATTCCGTTGCTCTTGGATTAACAGTTGCCCTCTCTATATTAAGAGCATCAGCATCTTTGTAATACTCATTTATATATTTATCTCCAAGCTCTTTAACAGTAGTGCCTTCTTCATTAGCTTTTTTAATCATCTTATCGTCTATATCTGTAAAATTTTGAATAAACTTTACCTTGTAGCCTCTATACTCAAAGTATCTTCTTATTGTATCAAATACTATAAAAGTTCTACCGTTCCCTATATGGAAGAAATTGTATACTGTAGGTCCACAAACATACATCTTGACCTCACCTGTCACTATTGGGACGAACTCTTCTTTCTTATTCGTAAGAGTGTTATATACTCTGATCACCACTATACCTCCTTTTCTCAATTAACAATTAAAAATTTTCACTTATAACAGCAGCGGATAGAATTCACAAAAGCCAAATTTCTATCTAAATTTACTATTATATTCTTAAAATTGTTAATCTAGTATATCTAAATCTTTTTTAATTAAATACTCTTCAATCTTAATTATCTTAAACTCAATTAATTAACTTAAAATTGTTCTTTTACCTTATTATATACATCCTGTATATTTATTACCTCAATATCAGAAGAATTTCTAAGCTTAAATTCAACCTGTCCTTCACTTATCTTCTTTCCAATAGTTATTCTCATCGGAATTCCCATAAGGTCTGAATCCTTAAACTTCACTCCCGCTCTTTCATTTCTATCATCCATAATTACATCGACACCAGCAGTTCTAAGCTTTTGATACATTTCTTCAGCAACTTTCATTTGAAGTTCATCCTTTATATTTACTGGGATTAACGAAACATGATATGGTGCAACAGAGATTGGCCATATAATACCATTTTCGTCGTGATGCTGTTCTATTATTGAAGCCATAGTTCTTGTAACACCAATACCATAGCAACCCATAATAAATGGTTTAGATTCTCCATTTTCATCTATGAAAGTAGCATTCATAGCTTCTGAATATTTTGTTCCAAGCTTAAATATATGTCCTACTTCCGTTCCTCTAGCAATTGTTATTGTTTCTCCACAACGTGGACACTTTTCTCCTACAGTTATGTTTCTATAGTCTCCAACTTTGCCTTCGAAATCCCTTCCGTAGTTTACATTTTCATAGTGATATCCTGTTTCATTAGCACCAACTACAAAATTAAACATGTTTGCAACTTCTATATCAACTAAAAGTTCATCTACTTTTATTCCTACAGGACCAGCAAAACCAACTTGAGCACCAGTAGCCTTCATTACTGACTCAACATCTGCCATTTCAAATTCGGTAGTTCCACCTAAAGCATTTGAAACCTTTGTTTCATTTACTTCTCTATCTCCTCTTATCATAACAGCAACAATTTTTCCATCAGCCTTATAGATAAGAGTTTTAGCGAAATTCTTTTCTGATGTATTAAAGAACTTTACAAGATCTTCTATAGTTCTAGTATTTGGAGTTTCAATCTTATTAAGTTCCTTCATTTCTTCCTTTTCACCCATCTCTGGAGTTGATGAAGCTTTTTCTATATTAGCAGCATAATCACAAGCTGTACAAAAAACTACATCGTCTTCTCCAACTTCAGACTTAACCATAAATTCTGCTGAATTTGAACCTCCTATAGCACCTGAATCTGCTTCAACACACTTTGCATCTAATCCACATCTGTTAAATATATTAACATAAGCTTCATACATCTTGTTGTATGAAACATCTAATCCTGCTTCATCCTTATCAAAACTATAAGCATCCTTCATTACAAATTCTCTTGATCTCATTACACCAAATCTTGGTCTTCTCTCATCCCTATACTTAGTTTGAATTTGATAAAGATTTACTGGTAGTTGCTTATATGACTTTATTTCATTTCTAGCTATATCAGTAAATACTTCCTCATGAGTTGGCCCAAGGCAGAACTCTCTATCATTTCTGTCTTTTAATCTAAACATCTCTGCACCGTAAGCATCCCATCTTCCTGATTCTTTCCAAAGTTCAGATGGAAGTAATGCTGATGCTAAAAACTCTTGTGCTCCAGCGTTATTCATTTCTTCTCTAACTATATTTTGAACGTTCTTCAAAACCTTAAGTCCTAATGGCATAAAATTATATATACCTGAAGCCATCTTTCTCATCATTCCTGCTCTAAGCATAAGCTTATGGCTTTCTATTTCTGCTTCTGCTGGCACTTCTCTCAGTGTAGATACTAGCATATTTGACATTTTCATAAGCAATTCCTCCTAATTCACTATGTATTAACTATTATTTCCAAATATATAAAAAAGTCCGCCCCTATATTAGGGCGAACTTACAGTCGCGGTACCACCTAAATTTGTACTCAAAAATGATAACGGTATTAAACCGATAGTTTTTGCCTACAACTCAGAAGTGGGTTCAAAGCTGGCGAAAATCTTTCAGCCAAGGATCTTCTCTCTGTATGATAGCTCCTACTATTCTTCTTCACTGCTTTGCAATATTAAGTTTAGCCTAATTTATTATACATACTTTAAATATTACTGTCAATATTCTGAAAATATGAAGTTACTATATACAGATTACACTTACTTAATACAATATTCCTTTGAAAGTTTTTCTGCTAAAATCAAATCCTCTGGAGTAGTTACTTTTAAATTAGTATACTCTCCTTCATACAAGTAAACTTTCTCTCCAAAAATTTCTATAGCCATAGTATCATCAGTAACTGTTATTCCTTCTTTACTGATATTTTCATGACATCTTATTATAGTTTCATATCTAAAACACTGTGGAGTTTGGACAGCACACAAAGTTCTTCTATCAGGAGTATTCTGTGAAAATCCAGCCTCTCCCTTTATCTTTATTGTGTCTTTTGGGGTAACCCCTGGAGCAGCAGCTCCATATTTTCTAGCAAAATGAACTCCATCTTCTATAATTCTTTTAGAAACAAAAGGCCGTGCACCATCATGTATAAGTACTATATCACAGTTTTCAAGTACCTTTAATCCATTATATACAGAATCCTGTCTTTCTGAGCCACCTTCAACTATTTTTGAAACAGTGATAGAAAACTTATCCAACACCTCACTCTTACAAAATTCAATCTCACTTTTAGGTAATACCAATATTATCTCATCTATAAAATTACATTGTGTAAAAGTCTTTAAAGTGTAATAAAGTAAAGGTTTATCATTTACTTTAATAAACTGCTTTGATAAGCAACTTCCCATCCTAGTTCCTCTGCCACCTGCCAAAACTATTGCACAAACCTTTCCCATATTGACTTCCTTTCTAAACTTCCTTTTGTTTTGCAAATATCATTCTTCCTGCTGCTGTTTGGAGTACAGAAGTGACTGTTACATCAATCTCTTCACCAATAAACTTTCTTCCGCCTTCTACAACAATCATAGTTCCATCATCAAGATAAGCAACACCTTGATTAGCTTCTTTACCATCCTTAACAATGGTTAGCTTCATATCCTCACCTGGTAACACTACAGGCTTTATAGCATTAGCGAGTTCATTTATGTTTAAAACAGGAACTCCTTGAAATTCTGCTACCTTGTTAAGATTGTAGTCATTCGTTATTACCTTTCCGCCTAAAGTTTGAGCAAGTTTTAAGAGCTTTGAATCAACTTCGGAAATTTCCGGAAAATCACCTTCCCAGTTTTGAACTTCTATACTTAACTCTTTTTGTATTCTATTAAGTATATCTAATCCTCTTCTTCCTCTATTTCTTTTAAGAGTATCTGATGAATCAGAAATGTGTCTAAGTTCATCTAATACAAAATTAGCAATAACTAAAGGTCCTTCAATAAAACCTGTTTGGCATAAATCAAAGATTCTTCCATCAATAATAACTGAAGTATCCAAAACCTTAGAAAACACCTTAATACTTTGTTTATTTTTCTTATCCTTTGAAGAACCTTTTTTTAATCCTCCAAAAATAGAAAGAATATCATCTTTTTTCTTTACTGAAATATCAGCTCCTATAATACCTGCTATAAGGTTTATAAGGATAAAAAGTACTGGTCCTATGACATCATTAATTTTGTTTAAAACTCTATTAAGTGGAACCATAAAAAGTGATGCAATAATTAAAGATACTATGGCTCCTATTGCACCAAAAATAATTTCGCTAGCTGTAAGCTTTTGCATATTATTCTCAATAGAATCTATTAACTTTGCAATTCCTAAATATAAGAGCGGAGAAACAATAAAAAGTATGAGTCCAAAAATGATTGTAAATAAAGTATAAAAAATCACTGCCCATACTGGTTCTTTTACTAAAGGAAACATAGATACAACATAGTCCAACCTTATTAATGCATCTATTGTAAAGAAGCCTAAAAATAAGCCTATAACTGTAAATATGAGCCTAAAAAGCTTTTTTATCAAAAAATTCACCTCCTAATATATTAAGTATTTCCATCAATTTGAAAATACATTCTATCATAATTGCTGTAATTACATATATATCTTACCATTTTAATTATACCATACGGAAAAATATACTAAAATCTAAAAAATTCTGATTTCATGAAATGTTAAAAATTACTCAACATTACCCCCTGTAAAAAGAAATTTAATTGTTTTAATATAATATCAAGAAACGGAAACCAGAAGCTTATTGACAAAATTATCAGAAAATATTTATAATTAAATTGACAGTCAACCTATATTTGTTAAAGGAGTGAGACTGATGAAAGATGTTATCTTTGATAATTTTCAAGATGTAGTCCAAGAATCCCTATTAAGACATAAAAGTATATTGGATATATTGACAAAATATCAAGAATCAACCGCTAGAGTAAATAGAGCAGTTGCAAAAGCAGTTACAAATTGTGGATGTGTAAAAATGACTGCTGAAAAACAATGTCTTCCAAAAGAAAACGATTCTATAGAAGCTTTAGATAAATGTTTGAAGAGTCACCTTAATGGAGACCTCTGTGACAGTTGTAGAGAGGTTATAGAAAGAGAGATAGGCAACAACATATTCTACTTAACTTCTCTTTGCAATGCCTTAGATTTAAACCTTTACGATATCCTCATTAGGGAATTTGATAAAATAAACACGCTCGGAAAATTTACTTTTAGATAACATATTAGCAGGAGTGATCCTGCTAATATGTTTTTATAATTGTTTATTTAGTGAAACCTGCTCTTTAATTCTTCTTAGTCCATTTCTTATTGCTCTTGCTCTGGCCTCACCAATTCCTTCAACTAAATCTAAATCGTCAGTGTTGGCTTCAAGTACACCCTTTAATTCTTTAAAATGTTTTATGAGATTATCTATAACACTAGCAGGTATTCTTGGAACTTTATTTAATATCCTATGTCCTCTAGGTGAAATTAGAGTATCTACCAACGGAACTCCAACATATCCCATTTCCCTAGCAATAAGTTCTAAATCAAGTAGCTCCTCTGCTGAGAATTTCTGCATCTCTTTATATATCTCATTATACTCTAAATCACGCTGACAGTAATCTCTTATAAGCAATAATCCATCCTGCTCTATATTTCTAACTAACTCATTAAGCTGCATAGAAATCAATCTTCCTTCATTTCCAAGTTCCACAATGTATCTTTCTATTTCACTTACTATTCTCATCACCATTTCAGTTCTTTGAACAGCAGTAACCACATCAAAAAGAGTAACTAAATCCTGAAACTCAAGAAGGTTTAAATTATTTATAACCCTATCCAATACTGAAACATACTTTTCCAAAGTTTGAATGGCTTGATTAGCTCTTCCTAAAATAACACTGCTTTCTCTTAAAACATATTTTAAATCACCTTTATAAATAGTTATTATATTTCTTCTCTGAGAAATAGCAACGCTAATAAATCCTGTTTGTTTTGCTACTCTTTGAGCTGTTCTATGCCTAGTACCAGTTTCAAAAGTAGGTATTCCAGAGTCAGGTACTAATTGAGTATTAGCACAAACTATTTTCTTTAGATCTGAACTAATAACTATAGCGCCATCCATCTTAGCTAATTCATATATGTATGAAGGAGTATAATCTGCATTTATGGTAAATCCACCATCTACAATTTTCATCACTTCTTCACTATCACTCAATACTATAAGACCACCAGTTTTGGCTCTAAGTATGTTTTCAAGGCCCTCTCTAAGTTGAGTTCCTGGGCCAACAATCCTTAAGATATTCTTTATTTCCTTATCACTTTCTATCCTCATACACTCACCCAATCTATTAGAAAATCTTGCTAATTGCTTCCTTAACTGTCTTTACCCCTATAACATTTAGCTTATCATTCGTTATCTTCTCCATATTTCTAAATGGTACTATAACATTTGTAAAACCCATTTTTTCAGCTTCATTTACAAGACGATCGCAATGAGTAACTGGTCTTATCTCTCCAGTAAGACCTACCTCTCCTATAACCATAGCCTTTTCTAACGCACAGGCCTTTCCTTTAGAAGATGATATCAATGCAAGGGCTATACCTAAATCTGCTGTAGTTCCTTCTATATTTAAACCTCCAACTACATTCATATATACATCGCTATTATAGAATGGTATTTTAAGTTTCTTTTCTAAAACAGCTAACATGAGGTTTAATCTTGAGTTATCTATACCTACAGGTGTTCTTCTTGGCATTATAGCTTTAGTTTCTGTAACAAGAGCTTGTATTTCTACTAGTATAGGTCTTGTTCCTTCCATTATTCCTATAACCATAGAACCTTCCTGATTATAACTTGTGTCTTCAAGGAACATACGAGAAGGATCATAGATCTGCATGAGTCCCTCTTCTCTCATTTCAAATACACCTATCTCACTAGTAGTTCCAAATCTATTTTTCATGGTTCTTAAAATCCTAAAATCCTCAGTTCTCTCACCTTCAAAAGAAAGAACTGTATCTACCATGTGTTCTAAAACTCTTGGTCCTGCTAGCTCACCTTGCTTTGTAACATGGGCTACTATAAATAGTGGAATGTTATTACTTTTTGCTAATCTCATAATAATATTTGAGCATTCTCTCACTTGTGAGACACTCCCTGGTGCTGAAGTTACTCCTTCTTTATAAACAGTCTGAATAGAATCTATTATTACGAATATAGGCTTCAACTCATTTATATACGCTTCTATTATATCCATATTTGTTTCTGAAACTATATAAAGATTAGAAGCCTGAACTTCTAAACGGTCCCCCCGTATCTTTATCTGCTCTTCAGATTCTTCTCCTGATATATATAGAACGTTACCATATTTTTGAGATATGTTATTTGCAGTTTGAAGAAGAAGCGTTGATTTTCCTATACCCGGATCCCCTGAAATTAATGTTAAAGAACCTTTTACAAGACCTCCTCCAAGTACTCTGTTAAGCTCTGAGATACCAGTATCATATCTTTCCTTTTCTCCTGACTTAATCTGTCCTATTGCCTTTGGAGAACTAATTGCCTTAATAGGAATAGTTGATTTTTCAATCTTTTTTTCTTTAACTTCCTCAACCATTGAATTCCAAGCACTACATGAAGGGCATTTTCCAAGCCATTTAAGTGATTCATACCCACACTGCTGACAAACATAAAAAGTTCTAACCTTAGCCATATCTACCACTCCACCACATCTACTCATAATACTTTAGTATACATTAGCATGTGTTCATATTTTATAAAACTATAAACATTTAAACAATATTTATAATATCATATATTTAAATAAATATCCTAACTAAGTAAAAAAATTTAACAACATTTAAAAACTAAAACTATTTAACAAAACGATAAATTAATATTAATATTATCGCATCTTTCCTTCTCTCCTAGAAATATTAACTTCTAAAATGTACTTATCAGATCTATAAATTGATTCCTCTACAAACAAAAGTTTTCCTTCTCTAGTCATTGTCCTCGAGTGTATTTGAAGTAGAGGAACTTCTCCTTCTAGATTAAATAGTGTTTTGTAATCTTCATTCATTATGACTGCCTTAATTGAGGATTCAGTATAATCTATTTTATATCCAAATTTCTCTAAAAGTTTATACAGTGAACCTTTAAGCATTTCTTCATCTATGTACCCACAATAATCACAAGGTATATAGACAATCTCATTTGCAACACTTTCACCATCAACCGTTCTCATTCTATTTATTTTATAAACCTGTTCAAATGGAAATACATCCAACAACTCCTCTGGAGTATGAATAATCTCAAATTCCAAAACCTTTGTTTCAAGTTTTCTGCCCAACTTCTTAATAATCTCAGAAAAACTCATCATATCCTTTTGTTTTACCTTAGGCTCACATACGAAAGTCCCTTTTCCTTTTTCTCTTATCAGCATACCTTCTTGCACAAGTTCTCCAAGTGCCTGTCTAATAGTCATTCTGCTCACTTCATATCTTTCTGAAAGTTCTCTTTCACTGTCTATACATTGACCAACCTTCCATACACCATGAGCTATTTTCTTTTTTATATCTTCCTTTAACTGATAATAAACCGGTATAGGACTATTCTTATCTATCACAGATTCTTCCCTCCTACTTAAAATATTAATACTAAGTAAATCACTATATATTTTATTTATTGTATTATTTAATAATTTTATTTATAAAAATAACTATATCATATATATATATACAACTTTATAATAATTTTATTTTTCCTGAAGGAAATTAAATAGGGGACAGCATACGCTGTCCCCTATTTGCTACTATTTCACAAAGTGAAGTCTAGCTAAAGCTGAATTAGCTCGATGTCAGTTCAGTTTTATTATATCTTTATTATTTTCACTTCACCTGGTAGAAGTGAAAATCTCATATTAAAATAATCATCTAAGTAATATATATCATGTTTCCATATGTGAGTCGAATATAAAAATCTTACTTTTCTTTCAGAATTACCTGATTGATTTCTTATACTATCTAAGTAAACATTTATATCTATACTATTATTCATGTCTGTATTACCTATTACTAAAAGGATATTATCTTCATGCCATCCCTTCTTGCCTTCTTCAATCCAGCCTAGACCTATTACTGGAACATCCCATTGACCAAACCATAGTGGAATAAAATTATTTAAATTCGTTATTGTATTTAGGTACTGTTTTCTTATCTTTGAAACAGTATCTAGAGTATCTGCTATGTCCCATCTATTCCAATACGTCCAGTGAAGCTGGTATCTATCAAAGAATGCTAATTTTCCATTATAAGGATCATCCCACGCTAGTCTTATCCACTGTTCATCCTTACTACAGTCAAGTCCCGTATTCATAGGTTGGGTTTCATAAATCTCAAGTCCTGAATTGATAAAAGGAACTCCATTAGGCATAAACTGATTTATTACAGTTAAACATTTTGAAAGTCTTTCCCCACCTAATCGAGCTGCTAATCTTGGAGTATCTGGAGTTTCCCCGCAAGCCAATACAGGAAGAGGAAGATGTCTTGATTCATATATAAAAGCATGAGCACTAAAGTCAGCTACTCTTGGTTCAGCATAGAAACCATGACCAATAATCATATTATACCCACATTTTTTAGCCTCTTCTGCTGCAAGTTGGAATAGTTCCTCTGCAACAAATGCAAAATCCTTATCTATTTCTCTTGCATTTTTAATTATCCTATCCACAAGCTCTGAAGGCAATGCATGCCCCATATCTATTCTTGCTCCATCTATACCAAAGTTTCTTTGATAGAATGGAATTACATCTGAAAGTACACGCCACAAATCTTCATTTGGATACTGACCTTTAAATGAATTAGATTTAATAATATCATGTAAAATATATGGGGGCTGATAAGGATCATTCATATATTTTCTTGTTTCTAAAGGATGATCCCAATAAAGTCTTAAGAATGTTACATCATCCCATGGAGGTTGAGGATCATTTATACAATCAGAAAATGCTGGTGCAGTAGTAATTCCTATTCTTCCTTCTATTAATTCTAAAACATTTAAGTTTTCATTCTCCCTACATTCGTTCTTAATTTTATTCCATTCTGTTGAATTAAACTGATCTGGAGAAACAGTAAACTTCTTAATTAAATTCCATACATCCTCTGACTCATATACAAAATGAAGATTTTCAGGCAAAGGCTTAACATTTTCTCCAAGTCCTGATACATGAGGTGGTCTGTAATATGGAATGTCATTAACTCTAATCCAATAAAACCACTCTGGATGTTCTAGCATAAGTTCATTATCTCTAGCCGCAGTTCTTGGAATTATATCTATCATTACTCTAATACCGACCATATGGCACGCCTCAACAAAAGCCCCAAATTCATCCTCAACAGAAAAATCATCACCAGTAATATAATCTTTAAGTTCAGGATCAATCTTAAAAAAGTTTTTTACAGCATACGGCGATCCCATCTCACCCTTTTTATTTTTTATACTATGCATAGCTATAGGAAGAAGATATATTGTATCTATACCCATTTTCTTTAATAGAGGTAATAAAACTATACTTTTCACAAAAGTACCCGTTTCTTTGAAACCGTTTCCATTAATATCCTTTAGTTCACCGCAACCATCATGATCCCACGATGTTGTGGTTCTTACATGCATTGAATAGATTGAGCTTTTTCTTATCCAGTCACCGCGACCGTCTTCGTTTCTTTCTTTAAATAAATTATTGATTTGTGCAAGAGATTTACTGTATTGAATACTCTCATCATAATTTCTAATAATAAAATTGTTTATACACTGATAATAAAATTTATATGGATTTACATAAAGTAGACCATTCTCCTTTTTCTTTAGTTCTTCACCATTGTAATCAAAACAGTTCCACATATCTGGCACAGCATATGTTAAGTTTTCTCCTGCCGGAATATTATTTTCTAATATATAGAGCAGGGTTTTAAGTCTACTTTCCTTCATTACACTCATATTTTGTACCCCCACATTTAAAATCACAAATAATTTTAATAATATTTTAGGTAAATAATATTCTGTATTTACTTCTTGATTTATTTGTTTTCTTAACTTTAATTATATGCAAATATATAGAGAAATGTTTCAACAAAATTTTCTTTATAACATAATTGAATCTTTTTATCATATACTACTAAGGTATACAATAATATCTGTCATAAAATATAGAAAAAATATTTGAAAACATTGCACAAAATACCCCCACTTGGTATAATATAATCATAGGTATAGATAATGATTTTTTCTTAATAAGGAGTGAAGTATTATGATAAAATTATATACTACAAATTCATGCCCTTGGTGTGTTAAAGCCAAAAGCTACTTAAGGTCACAGGGAATGGATTTCCAAGAGCTAAACGTTCAAGACGATATGTCTGCTAGAGAAGAAATGGTTAAAAAGTCAAGACAAATGGGGGTTCCAGTTCTTGATATTAATGGAACAGTTATAATTGGTTTTGATAAAGGTGCTATAGATAAAGCCTTAGGACTATAATGAAAGTTTGATATTAAAAACCAGCGAAATATCGCTGGTTCTTTCTTCTGTATCTACACTTAAGACGTTTTATGAATACCTTTACTTTCAGTTATATGCTAGTTTATTAGAAATAATTACTGTAAACAGACAAAAAAATGTCTTCTATTTAATTAAACTCATTATAGGTTCTCCAAAAGCCATAATTACCTCAATTAGAATAAGTACAATTATTATAATCTCAAGTATATTTGCTCTTCTTGAATGACTTAGGTTTGCAAATATTTCAGTAGTATCTAGTAAAATTTGCGATTTAGCACTTAGATTTTCATATCTATCGTTTAGTTCAAACAAATCTGCAAGGTTATTAAAAATCTTTTCGGCGCTCTCATTATCCCATGTTATATCTGGTTTATCTAAAAGCATGATATATGAAATAGTATTATATTTAAAAGAAAGAATTCTACCTATTATTGAAGTAATTTTTTTCTCCTTTATATCTAACTTTCCTCTTTTTAAGGAATCTGTTATTTTTTCTACTTCATCAAACACTACATCCATTCTCTTCTCTATAGTTTCCAGAGCTACAGATTTTGCGACAACTAGTGCTGTTATATCTAAATGATAACTCTCGATCTTTCTAAGAATTAACTCTTCATTTCCTAACTGTTCGTCACTATTCTCATCCACTATAATTTCAAAACTCTCCGTACAATCATAGACCATATCTTTATTTATACTCTTTATACTATTAGGTATTTTCCTTATCCTTTCTATAAAAGCATTTATATCTTTATTCTGAAAATTCACAAAAACTATAGCTCCAAAATAGTATATATATACCATCTTATTTTCAACATCTGAGAAAATACCTTCTAAAGCATCTCTTTTAAGAATAAGTGCTTCTTCCCACTTAATCTTCCTATTAATACCAAACTCACGGCTTAAGTTGCCTATATTAAATTCACTACATATGGCTTTTCCCTCAAAAATATACTTCTTCATAAAATCTTTCACCTCGCCTTCACACCAATAATATCCATATAATTATTATACCATATAATTGTTATATCTATGTACCTTATACCACTACCTTGATAATTTGATTAAATTAATGTATTGTTTATTAAGTCATTTTTAAAAGATAAATTTTTTCAATATATACTCGAATTAAAGGAGTTTTGTGTCATACAAGGAGTTTTGTGTCATACAAGGAGTTTTGTGTCATACAAGGAGTTTTGTGTTATATAACGTAGAAAAAATAAGAATAGAACTTTCTGATATATAATTTAAAAAGTTGTGTTAATATTTTAATTGGTATGATTTTGAAAACTATTCAAAGAGCTTAACCTTGAGTCTCTCTATTCTAATCAAGTTTTAAGGAAGGATTTTTACACTACACGCAGATTATAAAGACATTCCAGAAGGTTCAGAAATAGTTAACAAACCTTCAACATCTTATAATATTTCTAAAAAGTTAGCTTTATATCTTATATCTATTATTATCTGCATGATTATTCTTGGAATGGGTTTTGTAATCGTTAATATATTTAAACGTAAACTAGCTGAAAGATTGTTATCTAATACTGAAAGTTTGTTAAGTACATTAATAAATTCTACTCCTAACATAGTTTACTTTAAAGATCCTGAAGGTAAGTTTCTTGAAATAAATAAAACTGCTTTAAACTTATTAGATATAAAGGAAAAAGATTATAAAAATAAGAATATTAACGAGTTAATCAATATATCAATTCCATCAAAATACATGTTAGCTCGTTGGGAAAGCAAAGATATAGAAGCATGGCAGTTGGATTCTATACATAGACATGAAGAAATTATCTTTAATGAGAAAGAGAAAATAAATAAAGTTTATGATATTTTAAGAATACCTCTTTTCAATGATGATGGAACCCGTAAAGGCTTAATGTCCCTAGGTATTGATATAACAGATCATAAGCATAATGAAAAAAATGAAAAGATCATTAAGGACTTGATATACCATGATAAATTAAAAACTAATTTCTTTTCAAACATTTCTCATGAACTGAGAACTCCTTTAAATTTAATTTTTAGTGCTCTTCAGGTTATAGAATTAAAGAATAGCTCAGTTAAATTAGAAGATAAAGGCATAGAAAAATATATATCTATAATGAGACAAAATTGCTATAGATTACTTAGAATTATAAGCAACCTTATAGATATAACAAAGATTGATGCTGGTCATTTTTTTACGCACTTTCAAAATAAAGATATAGTAAATGTTGTAGAAAATATTGTGCTATCAGTAGTTGACTATGTAGAAAGTAAAGGTATTTTTATTACTTTTGATACAGAAATAGAAGAAAAAATCATGGCCTTTGATCCAGATGCAATGGAAAGAATAATATTAAATCTATTATCAAATTGTGTAAAATTCACACCTAGTGGAGGAAGTATAGAAGTAACTTTATATGATAAAATAAATAGTGTAGTTATATCTATTAAAGACACAGGAATAGGAATACCTACTGAAAAACAATCTTCTATATTTGAAAAGTTTATCCAGATAGATAAATCTTTATCTAGAAATAGAGAAGGTAGCGGCATAGGTCTTTCATTAGTTAAGGAACTAGTAGTTCTACATAATGGAGATATTAAATTAGAAAGTACTCCAGGTAAGGGAAGCGAATTCAAAATAGAACTTCCTGTAAAAATGTTACCTGAATATGAAAATCCGTCTGAATTTAGTACTTATACAAATGAAAATAGAATAGAAAGAATTAAAATAGAATTTTCTGATATATATAATTAATTAAAGTTAATAGATATCAAATCTATTAACTTTTAGCCAGATTTCACTTCATGAAATGGTAGCAAATAAAATAGTTGAGTTATAAGGTTTAATATACCACATTAAACGGTTGACATTTTCATATTGTTTTAGTAAAATCGTAATTAAAGTTAATATAAAGTCTTTTGTTTAAGCTTGAAAGACTTGTATTTGGAGGGCAACTATATTCTCCTGCTTCTTATTTTATATTTTATAAATATTAGTTTAAGGAGTTGAAGAGAAATGCATAAAGTTTTTTTAGATATAGCTATAATTTTAATTTTTACTAAACTAGGAAGTATAATAAGTAAAAAATTCAAACAACCTCAAGTTCTAGGAGCTTTAATCGCAGGAGTAATAATAGGTCCCTCTATATTAGGAATTGTTCATGAAAGTGAACATATAAAGTTGTTAGCAGAATTAGGCGTTGTAATGCTTATGTTTTTAGCAGGCCTTGAGACTAACTTAGATGAACTTAAAAAAGCTGGACCCTCTTCTTTATTAATTGCTATAGGAGGTATTATTGTTCCTCTTGTATTAGGATTTCTACCAGCTTACTTTATGTATGATAACTTATGGGAAAGTATATTTATAGGAGTAATTTTAACTGCTACCAGTGTAACTATATCAGTTCAAACACTAACTGAAATGAACAAATTAAATACAAGAGCAGGAATAAATATTTTAGGAGCAGCTGTTATAGATGATATTTTGGGCCTGATTATAATCTCTTTTGTTCTTGTATTAGCACAAAGCTCACAGGTAGCTGGCGGTGGTGACGTTTTATTACAATTATTAAAAGTTGTAGGACAGGTATTAATATTTTGTACGGCATCTGTAGCTGCAATAGCATTTTTACCAAGATACATAGATAAATATACTAAAAAAGCAGGATCATCTCAAAGAATTGCCGTATTTTCTATTGGTTTAACTTTACTATTTGCTTTCTTAGCAGAAGAACTAGGTATTGCTGCTATTACAGGAGCTTATGTATGTGGACTTATGTTATCTTCTGTTTCACATAAGCACTATATTGAAAAAAGAGTTAAAACAATATCGACGCTATTTTTAACACCTATATTTTTTGCTAGTATAGGATTAAGTGTAAATATGAAAGACATAACTTTAAATATAATATTACTTACATTGATTTTGTTAGTTGTAGCTATTATAGGTAAAGTAATAGGATGCAGTTTGCCTGCCAAATGGGTTGGTATGAGTACATCTGAATCTTTACAGATAGGTACTGGTATGGTTTCAAGAGGAGAAGTAGCACTAATTACAACTAATATAGGTTTACAAAGTGGTATAATATCTTCTGAACTATTTATCCCCACTCTGGTAGTTGTATTAATAACAACTTTAATAACACCTATATTGTTAAAAATCGTATTCTCACATAAAGTTGAACATAAACTTGATAGAAAAAAAGCAGCCTAATATGTATAAATTAATAAATAAGGAGCTACACCAGTAGTTCCTTATTTTATTATAATAATTTTTTCCTATAAATAAATTTAATTAAACATTAACCCTACCTTTATATTTTTTATAGTAATTTATAATTATAATATTAAGATTGAAGTAATGATACTTATGGCTTTGAACATTGCTCATAGAGGCTTTAGTGGATATTACCCAGAAAATACTATGCTAGCCTTTGAAAAGGCTTAAGACCATGAGTATTAAAACTAGACTATTCAGTGGATAGACATCATTATTCATGTAAGAAGTTTAAGTTATATATTAAAGTTTTCTTTTTCTAATTTATTATCTTTAAACTCTCCCGTATAAATTTTTCCATCATTACATATATACATCCCTTTTCCTTCTCTGTTATCATTTTGCCACTGCCCAATATATTTTTCTCCATCTGCCCATGTATGAATACCTTCACCATGCCTTAAATCATTATTCCATTCACCTATATAAGTGTCTCCATCTGACCAAGTATAAATACCCTGACCACTTTTTTCTCCATTTTCCCAATATCCTATATATTTTTCACCATCTGCCCAGGTATATATTCCATATCCATGTTTTTCATCGTTCTTCCATTCACCTATATATTTTTCCCCTCTAGCCCACATAAAAGTACCCTGTCCATCCATTTGATCATCATGCCATTGTCCTACATATTTACTGCCATCATTGTAAAAGTAAGTTCCTTCCCCCTCCATCTTACCATTCTTTCGGTCACCTACATAAGTTCCCCCATGAATATGCTTCGTTATAGGACTTCTTACAACATTAACTATTTTAAATTTGCTCAAGCCAGCATTGCTTAATTTTATCTTATTCATATTAAATTCTCTCCTATCCATAATCACCATAGCATTGATAATGATTATCAATGCTATATTATAAAAGTTTTAACTCTCTTGTCAAGGCCTTACCAATAAAAATATTAACATATTCAAATTGACTGTTATATCTTCACTTTCTTTTTTAGAAGTTTTGTAGTAAAAACCGCACGCTACAAAAAAACTATAAAAAGTACAAATATTAAAACAAATATGATTATGTAATTGATTTTTTTATTTTTCATAATGGATAACCTCTTAAGAAATGTTAGACTTATTAGATTAAATTTTAAAAGAATAGTTTAATATTAAATCTTATCCCAAATAACTAATAAGTCCTCCATAGATCTTATTATATAATCAGCTTTGTTATAATTAACATTATCATCTGTAGAAATAAATATTGTTTTCATCCCCACCTCTTTCGCAGGAATAATGTCATTTATATAATCATTTCCTATCATAACACATTCATTAGATTTAACTTTTAACCTTCTAGTAATCTCTAAATAAAAATTATAATCTAATTTATTATATTTAAGTTCCTTTGATGTAAAAAAATATTGAAAGTACTTACTTATACCTCCACGTTTCAAAGCTAACTTCATTAACTCTGCATCAGAACAACCTGCATTGGAAGCAACACAGCACTCATATGAAGAAGATACCTTACTTAATATTTTCTCAACCTTAGGTAATACCTCTATATGCGGCCAGTTATACATTGGACCATCATAATTTTTGAAATCTTTCATTAAGGTATCTCCCCAATCAAATATAACTACTTTTATATCATTCATTCAAGTTACTCCTTAGAGATATTTTAATCTAGTTTCTTTCTAAATCTTATTATACTTAATACTAAAAGTGCTAGTCCTAGTACAAACAATAGTATTACATCATTAACCAAATATTTCATCCCTATACCCTTTAATATAATACCCCTTAATATGTTTAAGAAATATGTTAGTGGAATTAAGTTTCCTAAATACTGTATTACCTTAGGCATTGCTTCTCTTGGAAATACGAATCCTGATAAAAGCACACTAGGCAGCAGTGCTAAAAAAGTCATTTGCATTGCCTGAAGTTGATTTTTAGCCACTGTAGAAATTAGTATTCCAATAGCAAGTGCACATATTACGAAGCCTGAACCCAAAAATATTAAAAGTCCTATGCTTCCCGAAACAGGAACATTAAACCAGTATATTCCTAACAGTAAAGCATATATAAAATCTGCAAAACCAATCAAAATATAAGGCACAAGCTTACCTAATATTATTTCTGAAGACTTTAAAGGTGAAACAATAAGCTGTTCGATTGTACCTCTCTCTTTTTCTCTTACAAGAGCAAAAGCAGTTAGAATTATAGTTATATTTTGCATTATAAGTCCAATAAGTCCTGGAATAGTGTAGTTTTGGTTTCTTAAAGTAGGATTATATAAAACCTTAGTACTTACTTCTATACCTCCCATGTTAAGCTTAGAAGGTATCTTACTATTACTAGCTTCAATTGTCTTCATTCCATGTCTTTCTACGGCTAATACACCACTACTAAATGCAGTTCTTGCAGTAGTTGGGTCGGAACCATCCACAATAAATCGTACCTTGGGTCTTTCTTTTTTTAACAAGCTTTTAGAATAATCAGGAGGAATTATAAGTGCAGCATGAATCTTTCCTTCATTCATTTCACTTTCAATCTTATCTATGTTTTGGGCTTTGCCTATTAATTTAAAATAAGATGTATTCTCAAAACTTTTAATAAGCTCATGGCTTTCTACAGTATTACTTTGATCTAATACTAGCATAGATATATCTTCAAGCTGAGTAGTAACAGCATAACCAAACAAAAGCATCATCATTAACGGCATCATTATAGCAATCCCAAAACTAGCCTTATCTCTCTTTATTTGAATAAATTCCTTTTTTACTATAGACCAAAACCTCTGCATATTCATAGCTAAGCCCTCTCTTCTCCAACTAAAAACTTTAACTCCTCAAAGGAAGACTGTATTTTTTGATTTGTTTCTCTTTCAACGTATTTAATAAATACGTCCTCTAAGTTACTAACCCTCTCCTTTTCAATTAATTCCCTAGGGGTACCAACTGCTATTAGCCTACTGTTGAATATAAATGCTAAGCTATCGCAGCATTCAGCTTCATCCATATAATGAGTTGTTACCAGTACTGTAATTCCCTGCTTAGCTAAAGTAAATATCATCTGCCAAAAAACTCTTCTTGAAACTGGGTCTACTCCTGCTGTAGGTTCATCTAAGATTAAAATCTTAGGTTTATGAATTAATGCACATCCCAAAGCAATTCTCTGTTTCCATCCTCCTGATAAGTTCCTAGTTAAGATATTTTCTCTTCCAACAAGTCCTGCCATGGCAATTATGCCTTTTTTTCTTTCCTCCCTTTCTTTATTAGTTAGTCCATATATACCAGCATAAAAATCTAAGTTTTCATTAACAGTTAAATCCTCATACAAACTAAACTTTTGAGACATATACCCTATACTCTGCTTAATTTTATCTACATTGGTATTTACATCATATCCTAATATTTTGGCACTTCCTTTAGTAGGAGTAAGTACACCACACAACATTCTAATTGTGGTAGATTTTCCTGAACCATTAGGTCCTAAAAAACCAAAAATTTTGCCTTCTGGTACCTGAAAACTTATACGATCTACTGCAGTATACCTTCCAAACTTTTTTGTTAATCCCTGAACTTCAATGGCATTCATTCCTATCACTCCTATTGTAAATTTACATCTACCATCATTCCTGGTATCGTTTCACTATTACCTTCAAACTTTACCTTAACCTCAAATAATGTTTTTTCCTTCTCATCCCTTGTCTCAACATTTGTAGGAGTAAATTCAGATTCTGGTGAAACATATATTATCTTGCCTTTTTCAGTTTTATCATTTATTTTAATATCTAAACTATTACCAACTGTTATTTTATTTCTCTTACTCTCTTCTACATATATCTTTACGTACTTATTTTTGTTATCTCTAAACTTCGCTATATTCATTCCTGATGACACTAACTCACCCTTATGAACAAAAACTTCTGTGACTACACCTTCTACAGCAGCAGTTATTGATGTCTTATCAATATGCAGTTGAGCTAAATCAACAGCTGCCTGTGTCTGTTCCACTGCCCCTTGAGCCTGATCCTTAAGTGTATCTCTTGCATTACCAGGAACCTCAGCCTGCTTTGCCTTTGCTATTTTAAGTGCTCCTTCAGCCTGTGCTTTTTGAAGTTCGTAAAATTTAGGATCAATTTGAGCTATTTTTTCTCCTGCTTTAATTAAACTGCCTTCACTTATATTGATATCAGAAATCCTTCCTCCTACTTCTGCAGATACATTAAAACTTTCAGACTCTACAGTACCACTGTATACATTTTCATCTGCACTTATTCCGTTACTACAGGCAGTTAAACTAAACGTAAATATTAACGATAAAACTAAGATGACTTTTTTACTCATTATAATACCTCCTAAGAAAATGAGTGATTACTTACCTCCACTTTATTCTCAATGTAAGTAATTGTCAATAACTATACAATATGATTTATCTATTAAATAATAACGTACTAAGCTTCAGTCATATTTTATTTCGTGAAATGATAGCAAATAAGCTTATTATATAAAGAAATTCCGCTTCTATAGCTAAGTCATGCATTCAAACCTCATTCATTATAATAAGACTTTCAAAAATATCCATATTATCTCCACATTTATCAGTTATATTTAATAATACAAACTGCTTTGGGAGGTGAGGTAATGGCTGGTTTAGCATTAGCACAATGTATCCATATGTGTGGACATACTGGATTAGATTTAGCTAATTGTATATTAAAGATGTTAGGAGCTTAAATCTATAGATTTAAAAAAACCCTTGAAGATTGTTAACCTCGCATAGTTATCATTCTTCATGGGGTTTTCTAAGTTCTTCAATTATTTCACAGGAATCCATCCCATTAATAGCTAATTCTTTTATTTTTTTAATATATGTGTCAAAATCCATTTCATCTGAAATTATCTTTTTCTTTGTTTTTAAAAATAATTCAAAAAACTGTTCTGGAGGTAATGATATTGTAAGAATTTTGTTAAAGAGTTCAATAGTATTTTTTGATGGATTTTTATGTGGAAAGTGGTTATAGCTAAATACATATAATATATAGAATACATTGCAGGCTTTATTTAAATCAATTTCCCATACCGTTTTAATAATTTCTATAGATGATAAAGCTTTCAACATATCATCTATATCTACTCTTCTAAAAGCTAGAAACCTTATTGCTTCAGCTCTTTCAATGGGCGCTAATTGATTATTAGGTGTAGACTTATCAAATATTTTATTTAATTTTCTGTGTATCTCATCGTAGTTAGAATCATTACATAGACTATTAGCTGCCTGTATTAAAATATTATCCTTTTTAACAGCCAAATTAATACTGCCAATGACGAAAATCATTAAATTAAACACCAAATAAAACAACATAAACAATCTAAAATCTGCCTCTTCCCAATCAATAGTGAACACAGTCAATACACCTATCATAAATGTTAACATAGTTTCAGATATATTCTTGTTTTTTGCATAAATTCCAACTGATACTACAAAAATAAGTAGACATAATATAAACTGTTTATGTCCAACTGTATTAAAATACTCATTAACTATCCTATAAATACTCCAAGCAACTACAAAAAACAGATATGGTATTTTTCTAAATATATCTCTTATTACATTACTTAAAGCTCTTATGGATTTTTCAAGAGAATTTCTTAAATTAGTACTCATATTTATCTCCTACCTACTATGTTGGTAAACTTACCTTGCCCCAAGGTGATGAGACTTCCCGCCTCCTCTATACTTCAATCTACTATCTCCACAAGCTTAACTCCAATTTAGCACATTCAACATAAGACATAGTGTCGCCTTCACTTTATATAGTTCTATCTTCTTTCCAACATAATAATTATATACGAACCTACAAGAACAAAAGGTCCTGTTTAACATTATTTCTTGTTCTTTAGTTGGTGTTAATCTAAAGTGAACAAAAATATTATTACAAATTTCTCTTAAATATATCCTAATTAATTTCTATATTTTTTAAAATACCTACTCATCAATTTCTTCAATAATCTTTACTTAAAATAACTAACGTTTAAATCAAATACTTTTACTCTTAGCTAGACTTAACTTTGTTAAATAGCAACAAGTAAAAAAGCAAAACAGCACCTCCTATTGAAGTACTGTTTTGCTTCTTTACATATCAAATATAATTTATATTTATTTTAAGAACTCAACTTCACCAGATTCTAAATGGTACTTTGCTGCAACCACTTTTAATTTCCCTGAATCTACTAGGTGTTTAATTGCAGAACTTTTTAATAATTCATTAACAGTTTCTTTTGCATTTTCATCTTCAACCATTGAAGCTATTTCTTCTTGTTTTGCATCTTTATTCTCTACTTTTATTTTATCTAAAGATGGTTTAATTTTATTTATCATTACTTCAATGTCTGGAGTAGCTTCTCCACCTTCAATAGTTGCTTGTACAGCACCGCATTTTTCATGACCTAATACAACAACTAGTGGAACATTTAAATGTTCAACAGCATATTCTACACTTCCTGTCTCAATAGCATCAACTACGTTTCCAGCGTCACGAATAACAAACAAGTCACCTAACCCTTGATCAAATACTAATTCTGGAGCAACTCTTGAATCAGAACAAGTTAATACTACAGCAAAAGGGTGTTGTCCATTTTTAGAAAGATCTTTACGCACTTCTGATGATAAATCTTTATTCGCAAGCTTTCCAGATACAAATCTTTTATTACCTTCTATGATAGCTTTTTCTGCTTCTCCAGCAGTAACTTTATCTTTGTGAAGATTGTCATCATGTGTAGCAATAACATTTGTTTCTTTTTCAGTTTGAATAGATTTAGTTTCTTTATTACTACAACCACTTAAAACTCCAACAGACAATAATCCAGCAACTAAAGCAACCGTTAGTTTTTTTAATAATACATTTTTCTTCATAGATAAATAACCCCCGTAAGATATTATATTTTTTTATAAATTATACCACTAAAGTTAACATTATGTTAATTTTTCAAAATATTAAAAAATATCTGTATTATAATATCTATAAAGAAGCAAGTAGCTACTTACGTTCCTACTTGCTTCTTCTTTATACTCATCATATGGTCTACTTCTTCCATCTTCCTAAACTAGAAATATGTAGGTATAAAACTTCCTTTATATTTGATAAAGCTACTATCAAATATTATTAATTATGCATAAAATAGACTATATTTTAATAACTAATGGAGGAACTTATGTATCAATTAATATATCCTGCTTGTGTAGTACGACTTATTCCAATATACTTTTACTATGTACCAGACAAAATGCTAATACCTTATAGATTTGCAATCAATTCAGAAATTTCTAAAACAACATTTACTACAGAAGAAGCCATTGAAATAGCTAAACAGCTAAATATTGATTTTAGTAAGTTTGATATAGAACAATTTAGAATGGGATTAGATGTAGAACTAGAGCATGGTAAAAAAGATGCTGCAACTAATGTTACAAATGATGATCCTATTATAACTGGCAAAATTGCTTTGGCTCATTTAAATGAATTCCCAGATTACTACACAAGGCTTGCTAAATTAGAAGTAGAGGCAGAAAAATACTGGAGTAGGTATAGATAATTAATTCTATTAAAATACTTAAAATTCTTGAAAATTATTAACTTTATAACTTCATTCATTAATATTGCCAGATATCCATCAAATATAGAAATTCATGAATCACATGCAAACTGCGCTATTAAGAGCCCTAAAAATATATAAGCATTTACTCAAAATAAAACAGCAGCCGGTGAGGTGCTGTTTTACCTTTTTATATAATAAGTGTGCGACAAAATGACTAATTTACATTTCGTTAATCCCCTATATTAATTACAATAGCTTTAGGTCTGCTCATTGCTTCTATTGAATATCTTATTCCCTGAGTTCCTATTCCTGAAGACTTAACTCCTAGGAATGGGAAGTGGTCTGGTCCTCTCTCCGTCTTATTGTTTACCTGAACAGTTCCAACTTCAAGCTTATCGGCAATATAAAAAGCCGAGTTTATATCCTTCGTAAATACTGAAGCTTGAAGGCCATATTCTGACTTATTAGCAATGGCTATACCCTCATCTCTATCTTTAATTCTTATGATTGGCAGTATAGGCCCAAAAGGTTCTTCCCAAGCTAATCTCATGTCTAAAGTTACATTATCAAATAGTGTTGGATAAATGATATTACCCTCTCTCCTTCCCCCTATAATTAACTTAGCACCTTTTTCCTGTGCTTCCTTCATTAATCCTTCAACAAAGTCAGCAGCTTTTACATTTATAAGCGGCACTATATCTACCTGTTCCTGAAGAGGATTTCCAACTTTAAGCTTTTCAATCTTAAACTTTAACTTTTTTACAAGTACATTAGCTACAGAGTCAACAACTAATATCCTTTTAACAGCAGTACATCTCTGACCTGAATAAGAATATGCCCCTGCAACGATATTCTTTGCAGCAAGTTCTAAATCAGCATCCTCTAAAACTATAGCAGCATCCTTCCCTCCAAGTTCCATAAGTAGAGGCTTCATAGTTGAAATCTGAGATATTCTCTTACCTATCTCTGTACTACCTGTGAAGTTTATGAAGTCTACAGATGGATGCGTAACACAGTAATCGCCTATTTCAATTCCTCTCCCTGTTATTGTATTAAATACTCCAGCCGGAAGTCCTGCTTCTTGAAATACTCTTGCTAGGTAAAGAGCTGAAATGGAGCCTTGAGTTGCTGGCTTTAGTACTATGCTATTTCCAGCAACTAGTGCTGGAGCAATCTTTGAGGCTGATAAATTAACTGGATAATTAAATGGTGAGATTGCAAGAACCACACCTAAAGGCTCTCTTGTGACAACAGAAATCTTACTTCTGTTGAAACCAGGGAAACTATCTGCTGGTATAGTTTCCCCTTCCATACTCTTTGCTGCATCAGCAGTAAACCTTATATAATCTGCAGTTCTTTGAACTTCAGAAACTGCACTTTTTTTATCCTTAGCTATTTCTCTCATCATAATTTCAGCGATATCATTAGTTTTTTCTTCTAAAAGTTCTGCTGCTCTATAAAGTATCTGTGCTCTTTTGTTTACAGGAATGGTTCTCCATGATTTTTGAGCTTCCTTTGCATTTTCGATTGCAAAATCTACTTCTTTCTTACTCATAGCTTGAATCTTACCTACAATTGAATCATCTACCGGAGAAAATATTTCAATTAAATTACCTGTGTTACTGTCGATCCACTGTCCATTTACTAAATTTTTATAAACTTTATTTTCACAGCATAAACTACTAAACATATATATCCCCCCATACTTCTGAAATTGAATATGCTTTTATTAAGTCTATTTTCCTCTTTTCTTTTCAACAATGTACTTTTCAGCATCCAATGCAGCTATTGTTCCATCTGCTACTGCAGTTGTTATTTGCCTAAACTTCTTATCTCTTACGTCTCCAGCTCCATAAACGCCTTTAATATTTGTTCTCATATTCTCATCAGTTTTTATATATCCTTGATCATTAAGATCTATATAATTTTTAAATAGCTCTGTCTTTGGTTCTGTCCCTATATATCCAAAAACGGCTGATAATGCTATATCCATTTTCTCTCCTGTTTGAGTATTTCTTACTATTGCTTTTTCAACAAAATTACTACCATTTACTTTTACTAAATCATAATTGTACATAATTTCAATCTTCGGATTATTCTTCACTTGTTCTAAAGTAGCAGCTTCTCCTTTAAAATAATCATATCTTCTTATGATTATTACTTTTGAAGCAAACCTAGCTAGGAATAGGGCTTCTTCTAATGCAGAGTTTCCTCCCCCAACTACACCTACTACCTTACCTTCATACAAAGCTCCATCACATACTGCACAATAGTGAATTCCCTTACCTTCAAATTGTTCTTCATTAGGTATAGGAAGTTTCTTTGGAGTAGCTCCTGTAGAAATTATTACTGCCTCAGGATGATACGTATAATTTGTAGTTTCTATAATCTTTTCATTCTCTGAAAGATATACTTTCTCTACCATATCAAATTCATCTATATTTGCACCTAATATTAAAGCTTGTTCCTGCATTAGATCTGCAAGCTTTCCCCCTTCTACTGACTTAAACCCAGGATAATTCTCTATTGTATAACTAGATCTTACTTGACCACCAACTACTGCATTTTCAATAAGTATGGCATTAAGTTTTGCTCTTGCAGCATATATTGCAGCAGTTAATCCAGCAGGTCCTGAACCGATTATCATTAATTCAACATCTTTCACTGTTTTACTCATATTAATTACCTCTTCTTTCATAATTTATATATAAATTATAATAATCTTCGAATTACCCATTAGGGGTACCTTTAATATTATTATACTACTAATTTGAATTTCAGCAACTATGTATTAACAAATAATTATTATCAAAGATTATTCTTTCTATAAATTTATTTTGAAGAAATATAATTTATTTATACTGGATTAAAAAATAACTATACCCTTGTTATACCAATTATATTTTATAAACTTTCATACTATACATTATTTAATATTACGAGAGAATTCATTTAATTCTATATTTTATATATGCAAAAAGCCGCAGCATTCCGCTGCAGCTTTTATATTCTTATAAAATATGAGTTAAACTTTACTATTTGATACAAATCTTAATTCTCCATTCTCTGCTGTTACCTTAACCTTTTGACCTCTCTGTACATTTCCTCTAAGCATTTCTTCACTTAACTTATCTTCTACTTTCTTTGTGATAACTCTTCTTAAAGGTCTTGCTCCGTAAGTCAAGTCTGCTCCTGCTCCAACTAAAAGTTTCTTACTTTCTTCATCAAATTCAAGATAAATTTCCTGACCTTCCAATCTTTCTGCTACAGACTTTATCATTAAGTCAACAATTTGAAGAAGATCTTTTTCTTCAAGTTGATGGAATACTATAATGTCATCTATTCTATTTAAGAACTCTGGTCTAAAGCTCTTTTTAAGCTCATCCATCACATTATCCTTCATCTTTTCATAAGCTGACTCTTCTTTAGTAGGATCTATACCAAAGCCAATATTTTTTTGTTTTTTTATTGTGTGAGCACCTACGTTAGATGTCATTATTATAATTGTATTCTTAAAGTTAACAGTTTTACCCTTACTATCTGTTAATCTTCCATCTTCAAGTATTTGAAGAAGAATATTAAATACATCTGGATGAGCCTTTTCTATTTCATCTAAAAGTACTACTGAATAAGGATTTCTTCTTACTGCTTCAGTGAGCTGCCCTCCTTCTTCATATCCCACATATCCTGGAGGAGAACCTATAAGTCTTGAAATAGAGAATTTCTCCATATATTCAGACATATCTACTCTAATTATATTGTTCTGGTCTCCAAACATAGCTTCAGCAAGTGCTTTTGAAAGTTCTGTCTTACCAACACCAGTTGGTCCTAAAAATATGAAGCTTCCAATTGGTCTATTAGGATCCTTAAGTCCTACTCTCGCTCTTCTTACAGCCCTAGCTACTGATTTTACAGCTTCACCTTGACCTATAACTCTATTATGAAGTATTTCTTCGAGCTTTAAAAGTTTCTCAGATTCTTTTTCAGTTAACTTTTCTACTGGAACCTTAGTCCACTTTGCAACTACTGCTGCTATTTGTTCAGGTCCTACAATATGAGTTTGTGCAATACTTTGAGTAGTCCAGTTTGTTTTCATATTTTCAAGCTTTTCCCTTAAAGATTTCTCTTTATCCCTTAGTTCAGCAGCCTTTTCATAGTTTTGAACAGTTATAGCATCTTCCTTTTCCTTAGTTACTTTTTCTATTTCTTCTTCAATATTTTTTAAATCTGGTGGAGTTGTAAGATTCTCAATTCTTACTTTTGCAGCAGCTTCATCAATAAGATCGATGGCCTTATCTGGCATATATCTATCAGTTATATATCTATCTGCTAGATTCACTGATGCTTCTAGTGCTTCATCAGTAATCTTCACTCCATGATGAGCCTCATATTTATCTCTTAATCCCTTAAGAATTTGAAGCGTCTCATCTTTGCTTGGTTCTCCTACATTAATAGGTTGAAACCTTCTTTCTAGAGCTGAATCCTTTTCTATATACTTTCTATATTCATCTATGGTCGTAGCACCAATACACTGAATTTCACCTCTTGCGAGAGCTGGTTTCAATATATTAGATGCATCAATAGCTCCCTCTGCTCCTCCAGCTCCAACAATTGTGTGTATCTCATCAATGAATAATATTACATTGCCAACAACTCTTAGCTCTTCCATAACCTTTTTAAGTCTATCCTCAAACTCACCTCTATACTTTGCACCTGCAATCATTGAAGTTAAATCAAGAGCCACTACTCTTTTACCTCTTAGTATCTCTGGGATATTTCCATCTATGATTTTTTGTGCTAATCCTTCTGCAATGGCTGTCTTACCAACTCCAGGATCTCCAATTAAGCAAGGATTGTTTTTGATTCTTCTACAAAGTATTTCTAAAACTCTTTGAGTTTCTTCGTCTCTTCCTACGACCGGATCAAGCTTTCCCTCTTCTGCCATAAGCGTCAAATCTCTTCCATACTGATCAAGAGTTGGAGTCTTATCATTTTTTGTTTTTCTTTGATTTCCTTCTTGACCGGCACTAGCTGCTCCACCCTTTGCATTTGAACTATTAATTAAATCACTTCTGAGTTTATCAAAATTAACATTTAGGTTGTTTAATACTGTATAAGCAACACCCTCATTATCTTTCATCAATGCTAAAAGAATGTGTTCAGGGCTTATATAATTATGTCCTAGATTTCTTGCCTCTATCAGTGAGTTATCCAATAGCCTTTTAGTTCTTGGTGTCAATGGTATTTCCTCTGAGAAATATTCTACCTCTCCTGTACCTACATACTGTTCTATAAGCTTACTTACACCCTCTGTAGTTACTCCATAACCATTTAAAAGTTCTCTGCTTTTTCCTTCATCCATCAATATACCTAAAAGAATATGCTCTGTTCCAATATATCCATGCTTGTATTTTTTAGATTGCTCTCTTGCATTCATTAAAACATTTTGAGCTCTTTCTGTAAATCTTCCAAATAACATGCTAAATACACCTCCTATTTCTATCTAAGCACTTCTCTTACAAGCTTAGCTCTTTCTATATCTATATCCTTACCACTCAACTTTTTATCTACCTTTACTTGAAGCGAAGCAGGTTGAATTTCTACTAATAGATTATTTAAGAGCTTTTTATTTATATCATTTATTATTGACATTTCTACTCCCATTCTTACATAAGAAAGTAATTCTAAACATTCCTTTAAACTTAAAATCACAGCATTTTTTAGTACCCCTAAAGCTCTATATATTTTATCCAAAAGTTCATAGTAATATTTTGTTTTTAACACTTCTCTTGCTCTTATTTCTTGATCTATTACTTGAGATACAACTGCTTCTAGATTACTAAGTATCTCTTCTTCTGATACCCCAAGGGTAATTTGATTAGATATCTGGTACATGTTACCATCAGCACTTGAACCTTCACCATAAAGACCTCTAATAGTCATTCCCACTTGTGTTAATCCCTTTAAAAGACTAGTTATCTCATTATTCATAGTTAGAGCAGGAAGATGAATCATTACAGAAGCTCTAAGTCCAGTTCCTAAATTAGTTGGACAAACCGTTAAATATCCAAACTTTTCATCAAAAGCATATTCAAGATACTGCTCTAATTCTGAATCTAGCCTATCAGCCTCATGGAAAGCCTCCCTTAAATTTAAACCCTTTGTTATGCACTGAAGTCTTATATGATCTTCTTCATTTATCATAACACTTACTGTTTCATCTTTACTTAATAAAAAAGCAGTTTTAGTATATCCTTTAATAAGATTTGCGCTAATTAAATGCTTTTCAAAATAACTTCTAGCAACACTAGGACTATTCTCCCAGAGTCTTACAGTCTTAAACTTAGCTCTATTCTTCTCATTGATATTAAAAGCGGCTTCTACTGTATCTATATTTTCTCTAGCTTCTTTTTCCTCCAGCTTATTGGGAAAAGGAGTATGTTTAAGATTTCTAGCAAGTCTTATTCTAGAGCTTATAACAATGTCTTCAGTTCTCTCTTCAGCATTGATCCAGTTTTCCATTAATATCCCTCCTATTCATCTAACTTTTCCTGCAAAGATTTTATTTCATCTCTAAGCACTGCTGCTTTTTCATATTCTTCTGATAAAATAGCCTGCTGAAGTTCTTCCTTAAGCTTTAATATCTTTTTCTTTTCTAAAATTCCCTTTCCTGCTTTTGATGGAACTTTTCCTATATGCTCAACATCTCCTTGAACTCTCTTAATTACTGGGACTATAGTATTGGAGAAAGTTTTATAACATTCGCTACAACCTAAAAATCCAAACTTCTTAAATTCTCTATAACTCATACCACAATTATCACACTTAACCTCTAAGCTATCGGGAGTTTTTGAGGATTTGTTTATATAATCTACTAACCCACTTAGCAAATTATGAAACGAGTTAGAGACATGCTCCAAGTCCTCAAAAGGAGTAATAGGTATATCTGATACATCATTTGCACATTTATCACACAAATTCATTTCTTTTTTGTTTCCATTAACAACTTTTACAATATGGACATTAGCTTGATTTACACCACATTTTTCACATAACATTTATCATCCATCCTTTTCTTTAAGATAATAAAACTATAATCATTGCTCTTAATATATCTGCTCTTACCTTATTCTTATTATCTACACTTTGCAGAGTCCTATCATTGATAGCAATTTTCATAATTTCAAATTCTCTTTCATTTATAATATCTGCATCATAAAGACTTTCAAGAAGTGCAATGGAATTATGATATGTTATACCCTCTCCAATACTTTCATTAATAAGCTTATTTCTACGTTCCCTATTATCATAATTAACTTTTCTTATTACTATATATCCCCCGCCCCCTCTTCTACTTTCTATCAAATAACCTTTCTCATAGGTAAATCTAGTAGTAAGCACATAATTGATTTGAGAAGGAGCACAACTAAACTTATCGGCTAACTCATTTCTTTGTATTTGAAGTTCTTGCTCAATATTTTCTTGCATAAGTTTTTTTATAAATTCTTCTATAATATCAGATAGTCTTGCCATATTATCCACCGACCTTACTTTGACTTTCTTTGACCTTAATTATATATTAATATGTTTTTATTTTGTTATCAATATACAAAAAATATCAATTATCTTTTAATATACTGTTTATAGACGATTATAAGAAAAAAACTTTTTATTTTTCACTTTTTCTCTTTATAGTATTATTTTTCACCCTAATGGTAAAAATACTTAGTAAATTTAGAATTAAGGTGATTTCATTATGGAAATAGAATGGCTTGGTCATGCTTCTTTTTTGATTAAAACCTCTATTGGAAAAAGAATCTTAACTGATCCCTTTGATGGAGATATAGGATATGATCCTTATAAAAGTGATGTAGATGTTGTTACTGTGAGTCATAATCATTTTGATCATTCCAATACAGGACACTTTCTAAAAAATACAAAGGTAATTGATACAATTGGTAAATACAACTTAAACCTATGTGCAATAATAGGACTTAAAAGTTATCATGATAAAGATAAAGGAAGTAAGAGAGGAGATAATATAATTTTTATAATCGAAGTAGATGGCTTTAGAATATGTCATCTTGGAGATTTAGGTCATATCCTATCAAAGGAAATGATAGAGGAACTTGGACAAATTGACCTTCTTCTTATACCCGTAGGAGGACATTATACCTTAGACGGAATAGAAGCTGCAAAAGTATCACGCTCTATAAATCCTTCATATATTATACCAATGCATTATAAAACCCCAGCTCTCTCATTTCTCCTTGACGGCCCTGAAAAATTTTTAACCTCCATGCAAAATGTGAATAAATTAAATTCAAACTGTTTTATATTAAATGAAAAAACTTCATCTATAAATAAAGTAATACTCTTATCTCCACCAAAAAAGGTGACGTAACTTGTCACCTTTTTTATGTTAATGTAATAAATCTATATCCTCTGCAATTTTTTTTAATCCTCTACTATCTAAGTAGTTATTTATAGCAGGAATAACAACATCCAAACACTGAGTAAATAAAACAATAACTTCATCCTTTATGGCCTTCTTCATAGCATAGACTATAGCCTCTTCCTCTTTCAAAATAATCTCCACCTTACTGCTATTAAAACCAGTATTCATAACTCCTTTTTTAATAATCTCTGGAGACTCTCCTTGAGATCTTCCTCTTCTTTCTACCTGCTCTCTTATTATTATATGATTACAGTATCTTGCAGCTATAGTACCAAGTTCCCTTATATACTCATCTCTTCTATCTCCTGCTGCTGCTATAATTCCAGTTATACTTGATGGATTTAAACTCTTTGCTATATAGAATACCTCTTCAAAAGCTTCAGCATTATGTCCATAGTCTAAAATTATCTTATAATCATCAATAGTTATTATATTTTGCCTTCCAGCATTAGTATAAATATCACATTGCAAATTCTCTAATACTGCAATAACATCCTGAATATCCTTATAGAAAGTATTTATAGCAGCCAAGGCCGCTATTATATTTTTCACATTACCCTTTGAATATCCTTTATGAGCAAAAGGTATTTTTTGAAGATTAATAATTTCATGCTCTATACCATCTTTGTTTAATACTATACACCCATCTTCTACATACCAAGCTTCTCCTCCTAACTCTATATGCTTTATAATAAATTCATTTTTTTCAAAATCAAAAAGCACAATGTCTTCTCTATTAGTAAATAGCTTTACCAAAGGCTCTATAGCTCTAATAATAATTTTACCTCCATAAATCATATCATCTGCTATCAATGCCTTAACTCTGCCAAGACCATCTAAGTCCTCAATCCCATTCATCCCTATATGATCCTCTGATAAAGATGTTATTATAGCTACACAACATTTTTCATACCCTAATCCCTTTTTTATAATTCCGCCTCTGGCAGTTTCAAGTACAGCTACATCTACAGTATTGTTCTTTAACACTTCCCTTGCACTATAAAAACCAGTGGTATCTCCATGCTTAATATTTTTATCTCCTATAAAAATACCTCCTGTTGATGCCATACCAACTGAATATCCTATATTCTTGAGAAGTGTATATATAAGTCTTACAGTAGTTGTTTTTCCATTAGTTCCTGTAACAGAAATTATAGGTATTAGTCCATTATTCTTAATCTTCATTTCTTTTATTATCTCATCTATGCTTTCTAAATAGTCATTTTTAAAAACCCCCTTATTCACTCTTAAAGAATTTATTCCATATCCAATCTGTATTTCTTGCTCAGATAACATTACTACAGGAATACCTTCATCTTTAACCCTTAAAATAAGTTCATAACTCCAATCATCCTTTACTTTTTCCCAAGCTATTTGGCTTATTTCATCCTCATTTTCTCCATTTAACAAACTTTCAACTATATAAAGACATATATAATACCTATCATAACTTACCCATGCCTCATAACCTTCATTAGAAAAACCTTCATCAATAATTTCTCCTTTAAGTCCTAAGTCAGTACATATAATTTCATAGCTTGTTAACTTACTTTGAAGTAATTTTTGTTCCTTTTCTGACACTAAAACATAAAAAAGCTGGTTTATTCCCTTTAGGTTTGTTCCTTCTAAGATTGTAAATTTTTTAACCTCCATATAAGTCACTTCCCGTAAATATTTCATATATAATTTACCAATTAATCTAAATATTATACAAAAAAGCCCTCACCTTTTGGTGAGAGCTTTTACTCTTCTTACTAAAGAAAGAAGGCCATCTTAAAAGATGGCCTGTCCGGTTTAAAATTATTCTTGAACTGCTGCTCCTACAGGACAAACATTAGCACAGTTTCCACAATCGATACAAGCATCTGCATCTATAGCAAATTGTGTATCTCCTTGGCTTATAGCATTGATTGGACATTCTGAAGCACAAGCTCCACAGCTTACACAAGAATCTTGAATTGTAAATGCCATAATAAAGCACCCCCCCTAAAAAATATGGTGCATTTAAGCACCATATTTATTTTATCATGTTTTTTTTAATTTTTAAAGAATTTTTGGTAATAATTATTTTACTCTTATAAAACTGTATATCCAAAATCTTCAATAGAAGCTATAATATCATCTAGTTGAATAAAATAAGTATCATAAACTATATTTACTTCTCCCTTTTCCTTGCTAATCTCACAAGCGATAACCCCTTCATTGCAAGCTATAGCTTTTTTTATTTTCTTAACATCATCTGGCCCCTTCATATTAGGAATCTTAATTGAAGATTTCATAATCAACCTCCTTTTATAGATACAGAAGCTATAGTTAAATTATTCTGTCGATTGAGTAAAAACTTAACTTATCTATACTAATTACCGCTAAATAGATCCTTAATTAACTGTTTATCAGCTTCATCTTCAAGCTCAAGCTTAATGTCCATATCATCTACATTTCCTTCATAACTTCCTGATATAAGTTTAATTTCTTCAATATCAAACTGTTCTATTAACTCCTCTTCTCCTTTTCTAACCTTAACCTTAACCATCTCTTTAACAACAGAATTAGAAATAACTTCTCCACGGCCATCTGGTGTATCAACTACAGAACCAACTTTAGGAAGTCTCTTTCTTATATGCTCATAAGTACTTTGTTCGTAATTTAAACAGCACATAAGTCTTCCACATATTCCTGAAATCTTAGTTGGGTTAAGTGAAAGGCTTTGCTCCTTTGCCATCTTTATAGATACTGAAGCGAAATCTCCTAGAAAGCTTGAACAGCACATTTGTCTACCACAAGGTCCGACTCCACCTATCATCTTTGCTTCATCTCTAACCCCTATTTGTCTAAGTTCAATTCTTGTTTTAAAAATTGTAGCTAAATCCTTTACTAGCTCTCTAAAATCTACTCTTCCATCTGCTGTAAAGTAGAATATAACCTTGTTATTATCAAAGGTATATTCAACATCTATAAGCTTCATCTGAAGACCATGTTCTGATATTTTCTTTAAGCATATTTCAAAAGCATCTTTTTCTTTTGCCTTATTCTCTTCATGTTTATTTATATCATTCTCATCAGCTACTCTTAAAACACTTTTTAAGGGTGCTACAATTTCTTGTTCACTTATTTCTTTTATTCCTATAACACATTCTCCAAACTCTACCCCTCTTGCAGTTTCAACAATTACACTCTGTCCTTTATTTATATCAATACTATTAGGATCAAAATAATATATCTTACCTGCTTTTTTAAAACGTACTCCTACAACTTTTATCATATTAAACCTCCAATAGACTTATAAGCATAACATTAAAGGTCATAGAAGAGTTGGTGTTACTTTTAAAATTTTTTCTTGTATCATCAACTACCCCTACAATTGCCTTTAGCTTTTTGTAAGACATTAAGTTTGATAGATCTTTTATATCATCTATTTTATCTCCATTTATTATCATGGATAAATTTTCTATCTCCTTATAAACAATTATATCCCTTACAAAGGATACTATAGTTGAAAGAATCTCTTCTTCCTTATCATTATATTGAGTAAAACGCTGTTCATATTCTATTATTATTTTTTCATCTCTTTTATTTATATCCTTCAGCATATCTAAAACTATATTTCTTACTTCCTCAAAGCTTTTGTCTTCTAGGAATTTCTGCACTCTTCCTGGTATACCCTCACTGAAGGCTAAAAGAGTTTTTTTCACTTTCTCATCTAAAGCTTCATAATTTTTTTCTATAAAATTCTCCATCTCTTCTAGGGAAAGAGGAGATAATTTATGTATCTGGCATCTTGATTTTATTGTATCTAAAATTAGTTCAGTGCTCTCACATAATAAAATCATGTAAACTCCCTTAGGAGGTTCTTCTATAGTTTTAAGTAAAGCATTTTGAGCTTGAGTGGTAAGCTTATTTCCATCATATATTATTATAACCTTTTTATCTCCTTCATAAGGCTTTTTATTTACCTCAGAGATTATTTCTCTTACCTCGTCTACTCCAAAAGAACCTTTTTTGGGTTTATAATTTACTATATCAACATAATCTCTGCATTCTTCCCTACCCAATATCTTTACAGCAAAGTCCTTTGCCAATATACTCTTCCCAATGCCATCATCACCTATTATCAGATGAGCATGTGAGAGTGCACTATTTTTTATACTTTTATTAAATCTTTCTCTTATAGCTTCATGACCAATAAAACTCAATGTACACTCTCCTTTTTATTTATAACTTAACGAATTTATCGACATCTACAACAAATACTGTTGCACCTCCAACTTCAACTTCCGTAGTATATGGAGTATACCTTTCTATTGTTCCCAGCACTGGTGAAGGTGATGTAATTATCTGCTTTCGTGTCTTGCAAATATCCTCAATGATGTTTATTACCTTATCTACATGCTCTTTTTCAATTCCAATTAAAAGAGTAGTATTTCCATCCCTTAAAAACCCGCCTGTAGTTGCAAGTTTTGTAACCCTAAAACCTGCTTCTGTGATGGTATCTACCACATGAAAAGCATCATCATCTTGTATTATAGCTATAACTAGTTTCATAAAAATACCTCCTTTAATACAGAAAACAAGTTCTTAATTAAACTTAGAACTTGAAAAACATTTAATATCGAGGCTATTTCTGAAATCCATTACGTATTAAGTTAAGTCATGCTGACTTTTCAAAGTTCTCTTTAGCTATATATTATTTCTTATTTTATCATAATAGATACTGTTTGGATACTATATTATTCTATGTATCCTTTACTTAACAAAAAGTTATAAATAATATTATTTACATCTGCAATAACTTCTTCAAGAACTTTTCCTGCATCAATTACTCTTATTCTTTCTTTATATTTTTCAGCTAGTATATGATATGCTTCTCGAACTTTTCTATGAAAATTTAATCCCTCAAGATCTAATCTATTAACTTCTCTATCTTTATTTTCAGCAATTCTCTTCAATCCTATTTCTGGATCTAAATCGAATAATATAGTTAAATCAGGCATATAATCATTAATAGCAAACTCATTAACTTTCATAACATTTTCCATTCCCAACCCTCTTGCATATCCTTGATATGCTAAAGAGGAATCTACAAATCTATCACATAAAACAATCTTTCCTTGTTCTAGGGCTGGAATTACTTTTTCAACAAGGTGTTGTCTTCTTGCAGCAGCATATAAAAGTGCTTCTGTTCTTCCATCCATTGCTACGTTATCTTTATTCAATATCACTTCCCTTATTTGCTCAGAAATTGATATCCCTCCTGGTTCTCTCGTAGTAACAAAGCCTAGCCCAAGCTCCTTTAGGTACTTTTCAACAGTTTTTAATATTGTAGTCTTTCCCGACCCCTCTGGACCTTCAAATACTATAAATAATCCTTTATCCATATTCATCACTCTTTCTAAGTATCTTTTACAATCTTAACTTTATTATCTTCTACTCCAATAACTGTTACACCATATTTAATATAGTGGTTAATTATATCAACATGTTCTTTTTCAATTTTTTCTCCCATCATTACTAGAGGTATACCTGGAGGATACGGAATTATATTCTCTCCACATATTTTGCCATTAACCATATGCGAATCTACGATTTCTTTAGGTTTATTAAATGCCTCAAAAGGAGCTATAATCTTTTGGGGCAAGGAACAACTATAAACTGGCTTAATTTTTTCTTTTATAATTTCTTCATCTATTTTTTCTAGGGCATATATTAGCTTATCATAATCTTCTTCATTATTAAAAGGTGAACATATTAATACTACATTATGTTCATCACTCATTTCTGCTTGTACTTTACACTTTCTTAAATACTCTAATAACTTATGACCACTTAATCCTTTTCTTAAATTTAAAACTATTCTACTTTCGTCTATATCAATATTATACTTTTTTATATCATCCTTTAAATACTCTTTATCCACAGCTTTAACATAAGAAAGACTATTTATTTTTTCCCTTACTTCTTTTATTTTTGATAAAAGCTTATCATAGGCGTTATAACCTTGCTCCTCCAAAAAGGCTCTAGCATAATCTAAAGATGCCATTAATATATAAGAAGGGCTTGTACTTAAAAATACTCCTAAATAAAAATCTACCCTCTCAATGAAATCTTTATTATTAACATGAAGATATGCTGTTTGCGTTAAACTAGGAAGTGTTTTGTGAGCACTCATAACTACCATATCGGCTCCTAAAATCAAAGGACTTTGTGGTAAATCCTTATGAACTCCAAAATGAGCACCATGCGCACAATCTACTAAAACTCTTATATTTCTTTTTTTACATTCCCTTATTATTACTTTTAAATCTGAAGTTATTCCATAATAATTGGGATAGGTTACTACTATTCCTTTAATATCTTCATGTTCTTCTAACACACTAAAAAAATGCTCCGTGTCTATGGAAACAGGAGCCATTATCTTTTCACTTATTTTACTCTTTAAATAAACTGGATCCAGCTTTCTCATTATAATTCCATTAAAAATGGAACGGTGACAATTTCTTTCTACCAAAACCTTGTCCCCTTCTTCAAAACAAGAAAATAACATAATTAAATTTCCAGAAGTACTTCCATTGACCAAGAAATATGATTTTTCACTTGTGTATAGCAATTTTAATCTTAAAAGTGCTTCTTTAATTAGTCCTTCTGGCTTATGAAGATTATCTAGACCTTCAACTTCCGTAATATCTCCACAAATCATAACTTCTCTTAAGTTTGTTTTTAATGAAGATAAATCAAAACCTCTACCATACTTATGTCCTGGCATAGAAAAAGGTGCATTATCTTCTTTAATATACTGGCTTAATCCTTGTACTAGAGGAATATTTTTCACGACTATCTCTCCCCTTACTTATCTTAGGTATTCATTCATTTCAACATTATCTCTTAAAATACTAGGTACAAGATGCTTTTTTATACAATCTTTATAGTATTCATAAAAATCTGTTCCTATTTCACAACTTACAAGCTTTTCCTCACAACTTGAACATATCACTTTTCCCTTTATTATTATACCATTTTCACAATGTTTGCCACATATTATACAATTATTTTTTGCAGATAAATCTTTATACATGAATTACATTACACCTCCTTTAAAACATATAACCTATCTTGATTCTTGCCTTATATACTATATTTTATTCAGTTCATTAAATAATCTTAATTTGTCCACAATAAATATTTTTCTTTTCAAAGGATAAAATAATTCTGAATAAGTATCAGGAGGTTAAGTATAATGAAGCAAGAAATGATATCATATCTATCCACTGAAAAAGAGGATTTATATAAACTTTGCAAGTTTTTATATGATAACCCTGAAGAAAGCTATTGTGAACATAAAGCTTGCGAATATATATCAAAATTTCTCTCTGATAGAGGTTTTAACGTTCAAAATAACTTTCTAGATATATCCACTGCTTTTTATGCTAGTAAAGGTAATGGGCATCCAAAAATTTGTTATCTTTGTGAGTATGATGCAGTAAAAGAAGAAGGGCATATAACTGGGCACAATCTCCTTGCTACCATGTCTATAACAGCCACCTTAGGATTGGGAAAAATAATAGAAAAGGTTGGTGGTACTGTTATAGTTATAGGATGTCCTGGCGAATATCTTGGAGGAACAAAATCAACTATGGTTCGTCAGGGTATATTTGACGACATTGATGCAGTGCTTATAGCACATCCCGATGTAGTTACCTGTGAAAGTGGTACATCCTCTGCCATTATCCCTTTAAGTGTTAAATTTATAGGACATGATGGATTAAGCTTTTTAAATAAGGATATTTATACTTCTTTAGATTCAATACTATTAACCATAAATATTTTAAATGCATTGCTTAAAGGATTCCCTAAAGATGTTACTGTAAACTCAATATTATCAAAGGGTGGTTCAACACCGCTCTTACTTCCAGCAGAATCTGAAGCAAAATTCTATATTAGAGCAAAAGAAATGGATGTAGCTAAACTTGCTGAACAGAAGCTAAGAGAAATAGCTCATTATGTAAGCGAGTTAATGGGAATTCAAAATATTGTAGCTCTATATGAACCTCCAAGTGAACAACTTATAACTAACATAACTCTAAATAGATTATTCAGCCATAATCTTAAAGAAACTGGAATAATTGATATATGTGACCCTAGAGATATTGATGCAGGATTAAGCCTTGGCGTTATAAGTCATAAAGTACCTACAATCCATCCTTATATATCAATTATTAAAGATAAATCTATTAAGTATGGAACAAAAGCCTTTGGAGAAGCGACTTTGTCTCAATATAGTCAAGAAGTAGCTCTTAAAGCTGCTTTAGGTCTAGCATTTACTGGCCTTGACTTAATTCAAAGTGAGAATCTTTTAGGCGATGTAAAAGGTGAATTCTATGATATGAAAAAATCTCTATATTAACTTAAAAAACTAGTTCGAACATTTCGAATTAATAATATAAATGATTTTTTACTTTTTGGCATAATAAAACTGAATATCATCCTCCCTGCTTAGTTTTAGCTAGATTTCACTTTATGAAATGGCAACAATAAAGCCGTTAAGCTTTAACTTATGCTTAACGGCTTATTGCTAACCTGCTACTTTATTATATTTTAAACTTGAATTAATAATCTTATTTACCAACTCTTTACTTGGCTGAAAATAGAACTTTCTATACTCTTCCTCATATTTATATATACAGCAGTAAGTATCCGAACTTAAGATATTACAGAGATATATTCTTATTGAGGAAATATTAAACTTTTTAGACTTAGGACCTATTTTATCAATATACACTATATCAGATATTTTAATGTTTTCTAAAGTTTTTTGATCTTCTGAGTATATCTTATGAATAATTAATTTATCAACAATTATTGAATACTTATATCTAGTTCTACACCTTAGAATTTCAAAAGATAAAAATCCAATTGTTACTATTGAAATCAAACCATCACTAATTGCTTTCATATTAGATTGAATTACTAATATTTGTCCAACAAAATTAGAAACTGTAATCATCATACATAGAATAATAATTGAAAGAACTATGCCTCTAACTTTTCTTCTCTTTATCACTTCTCTGTGTAAAGTCCCCATATTAAAAAGATCCCCCATAATCCTATATACTATCAATAATGTGATTATACTACTCTTTTAGAATTAAATCCATATCATTCATGTTTCATTAAACTTATAATACTTCCTTTATTAATAATCTATGAACATAGTCCCACTAATACTTTATAGTAGTTCTTTTCTCTCATTATTGCTTAAAGATATAAACTTGCAAGTTTTTATTCCGTTATAAACTTTATTCTGTTAGAAAAATACTTCATTAATAGTTTACCCGTACTGCAATACTTAGTATAATTTAATAAAGCATGATTGGAGGTGTTTTTTTTGATTCAAATTTATAAATCATTAAGTGAAACTGATGCTACCCTTAACAGCATAGACAACTTAGAACCCGGTTGTTGGATTAACATAGTAGCTCCATCATATGAAGAATTAGTATTAATCTCTAAAAAGACAGGTGTTCCTATAGAATTTTTGAGAGCGCCACTTGATGATGAAGAAACTTCTCGTATTGATATAGAAAATAATAATATTTTAGTTATAGTAGACATTCCATTTACAGAAATGGAAGATAACTCATTAACATATGATACATATCCATTAGGTATTATACATACTGAAAAAGAAATAATAACTATATGTTTAAAGAATTCAAAAATATTAACAGACTTCGTTTCAGGTAAGATAAAATCTTTCTACTCCTTTAAAAAATCAAGATTCATACTTCAAATACTAAACAGAGTCTCAACTTATTATCTTTTGTATTTAAGACAAATAGATAAAAAGAGTCTTATGATAGAAAAAAGATTGCATAGGTCAATGAAGAATAGAGAACTTATACAGCTTCATTCTCTTGAGAAATCACTTGTTTACTTTTCAACGTCTTTAAAATCCAATGAAGCAACTCTTGAGAAGATGCTTAAACTTGATATAATGCAAAAATATTCAGAAGATAAAGATGTTCTAGAAGATGTTATTATAGAAAATAAACAAGCAATAGAAATGACTGAAATTTATAGCAACATTCTTGCAAGCACTATGGATTTTTTTGCCTCAGTTATCTCTAATAATCTAAATATAGTTATGAAGGTTCTTGCATCTGTTACAATACTTTTAGCTATACCTACAATAATGGGAGGTATATATGGTATGAATATAGCCTTACCATTTCAGGATAATCCTTTTGCTTTCTATATAGTCATGGGACTTACTATAGGTATATGCTTAATAGTTGCGGCACTTCTTTATAAAAAAGATATGTTTTCATAAATTATATACTACTATTATTATTTTCATCATAAATATTAGTATAAGAATCATTTTCTCTTTTTTATACTTGGAGGAGAACTATGTTATTAGGAAAAAAATTGAGTTTTGGTGATACTATAGGTATTATAGCTCCTGCTAGTTGTGATGACTTCGATATTATTGAAAAAAAAATAAAAGACTTTAAGAATCTTGGATTTAAAGTAAAGATAGGTGATCATCTCTATGATAAAAAAGGTTATTTTGCTGGAGATGATCGACAAAGAGCTGCAGATCTTATGAATATGTTTAAAGATGATACAGTAACTGCTATTATATGTTTTAGAGGCGGTTATGGAACTATGCGAATTCTTCCATACCTAGACTTAAACATTATAAAAAAAAATCCTAAGATTGTCTGTGGTTATAGTGATATAACAATTCTATTAAACTATTTATATAAACAGTTAGGTTTTATTACTTTTCATGGTCCAATGATTAAGTCTAATTTTGAAGAAGAAAATACTAGAGAAAGTTTTATTTCTGCATTAATTAAAGGAAATAAAGGATACAAAATTGATTTAAACGGATATTCTCAAATTGAAATGCTAAATCCTAATAATATAAAGGGAGTTTTGGTAGGAGGAAATCTATCTCTTATATGTAGTTCTCTTGGTACTCCCTTTGAAATAGAAACAAAAAATAAAATTTTAATTATTGAAGAAGTAAATGAAAAAATTTATGCTATTGATAGAATGCTTACCCAACTTTTAATGGCAAATAAGCTTCAATGCTGTAAGGGATTTATATTAGGATATTTTACACCTAATAAGGAAGATAAGACTATAGATAACTTTACTATAACCGAGGTAATTAAGGATAGAATTTTAACTTTAAACAAACCAACAATATTAAATTTTCCTTTTGGACATGAATATCCTAATCTAACTATTCCTATTGGAATAGAAGTAACCTTTGATTTTACTAATAAAAAGATAAATATTCCTCATCCTGTAGTAAGATAATTAATCTTAAAATTGTTTATAAAACAAAAAGATATCCACAGTTTAATAACAATTAACAATACTTATCCACAAAAACTGTGTATTATTTGACGTTTTACTCACTTTTCTGTGAATAACTTTTTAATTATACACAACTAAATAATAATTATCTTAAAAGCTATATAACTATGAAATAAGCTTATTTTAAAATCTATAAAGAAAAATAAAAAGCGTAGTAACTTAAGTTACTACGCTTTTTAATATGGAGGCGCCACCCAGATTTGAACTGGGGAATAAAGGTTTTGCAGACCTCTGCCTTACCACTTGGCTATGGCGCCATACATGGTGGCTCGAGCAGGAATCGAACCAGCGACACGAGGATTTTCAGTCCTCTGCTCTACCGACTGAGCTATCGAGCCACGCAACCTGGCAACCTCCTACTCTCCCACACAGTCGCCCGTGCAGTACCATCGGCCTCTTAGAGCTTAACCATCGTGTTCGGTATGGGAACGGGTGTATCCTCTAAAAGCATCATCACCAGATTTGTTGATGAAATTTTATTCCATCAAAATTGCACATAAGTTTTAGCCTTTTTATTGGTCAAGCCCTCGACCTATTAGTATCAGTCAGCTCAACATGTTACCATGCTTACACCTCTGACCTATCAACCTTGTGTTCTTCAAGGGATCTTACTAGCTTATGCTATGGGAAATCTAATCTTGAGGTGGGCTTCACGCTTAGATGCTTTCAGCGTTTATCCCTTCCCGACGTAGCTACCCAGCTATGCTCCTGGCGGAACA
>NZ_BOPZ01000025.1 GCF_018332455.1 Clostridium polyendosporum | reverse complement strand
ATTTATATAAAATTTTATTCAAATTAATAGAAAAGCTCTCTTTTAAAATTTATCCACAAGTTTGCTAGAAAAACCCCCTGTTTAAAAAACAGAGGGTTTTTCAGCAAACTGAAAAAATAGACTGAGATTATTCTCAGTCTATTTTTTACACAGTATTAAACAACAACGATATTGCACATTAATTATATCAAATATTTTCAATAATTCTAATGAGATGATATAAATATGCCAAAAGCTTTAAATATACTCTAAAGCTCTTATGTGATAGCATAGGGAGCTATCCTCTAGGAGCGTACATAATTATGGTAACACCAACTAATGCAATAAAACCACCAATTAAATCAAACTTATCTGGAATTATATTATCAATCTTCCAACCCCATAAAATCGATAAAACAATAAAAATTCCACCATAGGTTGCATATACTCTACCGAAATTAGCATTTAGAGGTTGCAATGTAGGAATAACACCATATAAAATTAACACTATCGCTCCAGTAATTCCATACCATATGTCTTTTCCTTCACGCAACCATAGCCATACAAGGTAGCCACCTCCTATCTCAAATACTCCTGCTAATATAAAATAAAATAATGACTTCATATTATCCAAGTATATTCCTCCTTCGTTAAATCCTATATTAGTAAACGGTAATTTACAACAGCGACATAATTTAAAATCATTATACCAAATGTTTGAAACACAGCCCATAATAAAAAACTCTGAAATAATTCAGAGTTTAATTTGTTATTATAGGATTTATATATGTATACTCTCCTTCTTTATATACTTGATGACGTAGTATCTCCGATGCGGCAGCGCCTTAGCTAGCTCCTAGCTTAGGCAGTGACATATTGGAAACACGGTATTATACGATACAATTAGTTTCATAACCTGATATTTTGAATGTCTTTTTTCTGTAAACACATAAGCCTTGTGTTGCTCCAATTTAACTGTTTATAGAAGGCTAATGCTGAAGAATTGTTTATATCTGCGAGCAACTGTAATCTCCTAGCCCCTTTTTGAAATGCCCAACTTTCTATTACGCTAATAAGTTCTCTTCCAATGCCTTGTCTTCTATAATTTTGATCAATAACTACATCTTCTACCAAAACCGATATACCACCTTCAGCAGTTGAAACCAAAGTTTGACCTGAAATCATTCCTACAACTTGCTGTTCAAATTCGGCTATAAATATACAACGATTTTTCTGGTCCTCAAGCATCATCTCAAGGCCTTGTCTCTGCTTTTCTTCATCAAAAACAAAATCTTCCTCAATAGAAAAAAGAGCTCTTAGTAGTTCAATTAGCATTTGAATATCGCTATGTTGTGCATTTCTTATAGTAAAATCTGTTTTCACTATCAAATCTCCTCTCTGTTCCCTTTTTACAAACTCTAAATACAATCTTAGCTTTTAAATACTTGATCAAGTATTACTTCACCTTAAACGTATCGTATAACTATGGTATTCCCGACAGTTATGTATGAGTTATAACTCCCTATAATGGTAGACCTAATGCATGGCATTTTTATAAACTTACTTCATTACTAACATTAGCTTTATCGATAGTTTGTTTTATTAAGGCAAGAAAAAATATTGATTTAAAAACTGTGTAACTAGCCTTAAACCTTTTGTTTTAAAACTCAGTATAAAAAAATATATATATATTTGCTTTTGAATATAGGATCCATAACATTCTTAAAATACAATAAAAATAGCTTACTTCGCAGTAAATTACGATTGTGATATGACTATTATACCAAATATATCCTAGTTAAAAACACCTTAATTTGTATAATATAGTTTGTCATGATTCTACCATGCTAAAAAGGGATATTTTTGTGACTTATAGTGAAAAAAGCGGCTTTCGTCTAAGTTTTTATGATGCGAAAGTTGAGACATTAACTCCTAATATATATTAAACTATTCTTCCTCTTCTAACTTCTTTAATCTCTTTTACTACTTCTAAATCTATTCCATTTTCATCAGCAATATATCCGTTTGAATCAGAACATGTGATAACCTTGGCACCTAACTCAGCTGCTTTTTTAATAGCATAAATTGCTACATTGCCAGAACCCGGAATTACTACAGTCTTATCTTTTAAGCTTACCCCATTGTCCTTTAACACCTCTTCAGTAAAGTAAATCAATCCGTAGCCCGTTGCCTCCGTTCTGCCAAGACTACCTCCGTAGTTTAATCCCTTACCAGTTAGTACTCCCTGCTCATTTGAACTTTTAAGCTTGTTGTAATAATCATACATAATATCATGAACACCCGCTAGTATAACACTATGAAATGCAAAATCTTTATCTTGCTGTCTTTAAATAAATGATACAAGGAAGCATAAAAATCAATAAAATTCTGATACTACACGCTTTACAGTAATCAAGGTCTTAAAAATCAGTGACAATATTAAGTAAAACTTAAATCCATCTTATAAAAAGTACTATTTTGAGGTAATTCCATTCTAAAACAGGAACATTTTTGAATTTTTATTTTTATTAAATCTATGCCGCATTCTACAACATGTCCACCAATCTTTTTATCTGCACTTATAAAATGAAAATGATAACTTGGCACACTTAACCCATCAACATACTCTGGACATCTAAACCCAACCATATTACCTTTTATATTTACATACTCAAAAACAGGTTGGTTTTTTACCACTTCAGTAAAAGGTTTATAGGGTTTCTCTTGTTTCACCACATTTCTTGTTTTTACATACTTAAATTCACCTTCTATACTAAATGCATAAAAAATATTTTTACTTTCGATAAGCTTATTTAATCTTTTTATAAGCTCTTTAAAATTACAGCAATCTTTAATTGTAAACTCTTTATAATCGTTAAATTTTGTCACCATAGCAAAAGGAGCAGTTACACTTTCATCACATAAACATATACTACCATCAGGATTTGTTCTATAGAAATTGCCATCCAAAAGTGTTAATTCACCATCAAGACCTTTAAATGTTCCTAGCCCCAAATCACCATTTTCTTTTAATTTACTTAGAGATATGCATTCATCATATAGACCTGACATTAATGCACCTATAGTAGACATTTGATATATATTATTTGAAACTTGTTGTGCATTCATCCTTATCTCTCTCCTCCAAAGTTCTTTCAATCTATTACTCCTCTTTAATAATGATTTTTATTATTAATTTTTATGACATACTTTTCTATCTGTTAACCAGCGAAGGTTTGCTGATACTACCCCGATATAGCCTTCTTCTCTTTTTCTAAATCTATATGAGACCATTCCTATCATTTGATATCTCCATAATACATTTCTGTATAATCTTCTCTATATGTACCCATGAGCGCCTAGAAAACGCAATTTTCACATCAGATTTTTTTGATTCTTCTTTTGCAATCTCTACCAATTTATGGCCTACGTAATCTACCAAAACCAGTACTAAATCCGTTTTTCCCGGTATTTTTATTTTTTTATCTCCATTTTTTCTACCACTTATGTGCGCTACATTTTCAAAACCACTTTCTATTAATTTGTCAGTTATGTTGCCAAGTCTATCTCCCCCTATAAGTAAAATACTCATAGAATTTCTCCTTTCTTAATTGTAAGGCATATATCTATTGATATAGATAATTATTATCATTCAAATCACAGACTTTACCCTATAAAATTAAAATCTTGTTACCTATAACTGTACTAATTTTCTTAACAAAACCTTCTGATTTTTCTCACATATGAATAAATCACTTTTAACTGTTGGTATACGATAAGAAGGCAGCTTCATTGCATGTATTGGATCTCCTATAGGAGTTTTCCTTCTACCAAACTTCAGTACCTTTAACTATTTCCATGTTCATTATTCTTCTTCGTATTCTACTTTGTGGAACTGCTTTCATCACCTTAACATTAAGCTTAACTTCCACTTCATATAATCCTATTAATTTTGAAATAATCCTGCCCCTTAGATATTAGTTGAAATTCATTATCAATTAATATCTAAAAAAATATCGCCATCTAAACACTTCTTAACGATAACGATTCTCAATGTAATTATACTATTTTATTCTATAATTGTAAATACCTTATGTACTTTTTTCTATATTATTAGTTCCTGCTTTACTAATAAATTTATCTAGAAATACATCAAATTGCTCTTCTGTCATAACAAACATCTTCTTATTTCTATATTGTTTCAGCTAGTATCTCACTGAACATACCACAGCTTTACAAATAAAAATTTCATTTATCTTAAATTTATTGCTTTTCTCATACCAGTTTGGTTTGGTAAAGATATTGTTGTACACAAAAAGCTTCCGCAAAATTTAACTACCCTAAGTGTAAATATTATAGTTAATGGCCATTTTAACGGACCCGTTGCCCTATTTTCTATATCTTTTTTGCAATCGGCTGCCTTTGATGATAAGTATATAAATACTTAAACCCAAGTTCTGAAAGCATATTTACTGCATATCTAATATCCCTTCCTACATCACCCTTTACATGAGCATCCGAACCAATAGTAACAATTTCTCCACCAATTTCTTTATATAGCTTCAAAACAGATATTGACGGCATTGTTTCTTTCACAGATGACCTTAATCCTGAGGTATTAACTTCTATACCCTTATCATTTTTAATTATCCCTCTTAGCACCTCCGCTATCACATCTCTATAATATTCATATGAATAATTTCCATGACTATCATATGAATATCTCTTCATAAGATCTAAATGAGCGACAACATCTACATATTGAGAAGAAGATAGTTTGCTCAATTCTTTAAAGTACGCATCCCAAATCTCCTTATTATCTCTACCTTCTATGTACCTACTTATCCCTCCAAATCCGATATTATGAACAGAACCTAACAAAAAATCAAAAGGCAGCTTTGTCAATTCACAACTCAGCTTATATTCATCTTCAAAAGGCTCGCCAATTTCAATACCCATTTTCATAGTAATTTTACCTTTAAAAATGTCCCTACAAGCATTAATCTCAGAAAAATACTTGCTAAAATCAATAAATCCGTTAGATTTTGACCCTTCTTTTACAGAAAAATGCTCTGTAAAGCAGATTTCGTCTATCCCCTCAACTATTGCTTGTTCACACATTACAGTCATAGTTTCATTAGAATCAAAAGAATTATTTGTATGAATATGATAATCAGATAAATACATAATAAAAATTCCTCTCTTTTATTTTAATATTATAACAATTACAAAGACTCAGCCTGAGACTGAGTTTTAACAAATATACTATTACTGTGAAGGAATATTTCCATAGGTGAAGCATTACAACACATACAATGGCAATGCCCTCTGGAATACCGTAAGGTGCGGACAGGATAGACACATTCTTTAAGCAGTAAACAATCGGCAAACCGATTGCCGCAAAAGGAAGTACATTCCCCAAATAGAGAATATATTTTGGTGTTTCCTTGCTATTTGGAAAAAGGATAAAGGACATCCCCCTCGTCAAAAAGGTTCCCAGTGTAATAAGTGAAACCAAAACTAGTGATTGCTGTACGCTAAGAATCATTTCTCTACCCCCTTCTCAATTGGTTTTCTAAATAAAGTCAATACCACTATAATTAGAATCATAGATGGAATAATAAAGTTTCGTGAACCAAACAAAAGTAAACAAAGTACCGACGCTGCTATGCCAATCAGTGCAGGGGTATGATTCTTTTGGGTTATCTTTAAATATTGTTTCTATAATTTTTTCTCTGAGTTTTCTTGCTTATCAAGACCCTTATTTAAATACTCTGATCCAAAGCTATGCATCATTCCTAGGATAGGAATTAAATTCTTGCCCACTTCTGTTAATCCATACTCCACCTTTGGAGGCACAACAGCATATACTTTTCTGTAAATAAGATTATCTTCTTCTAAACTCCTCAGTTGTTGAGTAAGCATTTTTTGAGTAACATAGGGCAATTTATTTTTAATATCACTAAATCTAAGTGTGTTGTAACTCAAATACCACAAAATTAGTATTTTCCACTTACCCGATAGTATTCTTTGTACCAAAACCATTGGACATATATCATACTTAAGACATTGTTCTTTCATGTGGCATTGTTCATGTCGTTTATTTTCTTCCAAAGTTTTTCCTCCTCTCAATAGTATCTTTTTAGTTACTATGACACTAAATAGTAACTACTTGTTACAAAAGCATGTAATTGCTATCATTATAGCATAGTAAATAAGCTTTCCTCAAGAAACCAATATTCTATATTCGAATCCAAATTATACACTGTTTACAAAATTACAAAATAAAGATAGTTTTCCTTCTATACTAGAGACTATAGTTTAATTTAGATACCTACAAAATAATTGGCATCAAAGTTTAATTTGCTCGAAATTTATTTACTAGAGTAGCTAAATCCAATTTGCACTTCCTCCCCTATGAATTTGAAGGAGAAAATGATTCTATTACTACCTAAAATATTATTTTAATGCTGCACCTGTATTTGCTGAAGTAACTAATTTTGCGTATCTGCTTAAATATCCTTTTGTCACTTTAGGATTTATTGGTTTGAATTTTAATTTTCTTCTTTCGATTTCCTCATTATCTACTTTCAACTCAAGGATTTTATTTGGTATATCGATGAATATTGTATCGTTCTCCTCTACAATTCCAATGATACCACCTTCCATTGCCTCAGGAGATATATGTCCAATAGAAGCTCCTCTTGTTGCACCTGAAAACCTTCCATCTGTTAAAAGTGCAACATCTTTATCTAGTCCCATTCCAGCTATTGCTGCTGTTGGAGAAAGCATTTCCCGCATACCTGGTCCTCCTTTTGGACCTTCATATCTAATAACAATAACATCACCTTTTTTAATTTTCCCTGCAAATATTGCTTGCGATGCCTCCTCTTCTGAATTAAATACACGGGCAGGTCCTTCATGTACTAACATTTCTTTAGCAACTGCTGATTCTTTTACTACTGCTCCATCCATCGCTAGATTACCATGTAGTATAGCTAATCCACCTTTAAAGCTATATGGGTTCTCAACAGTGTGTATAACATCCACATTTCTTATTTTGTAATTTCGCAAATTCTCTTCCACTGTTTTCCCAGTAATACTTATACACTCTTCATTGATTAAACTCAATTTGCTTAATTCTTTCATAATTGCTGGTATGCCTCCAGCGTAGTGAAGATCTTCCATATGATACTTTCCACTAGGACTCAACTTTGTTAAACGAGGTGTTTTAGCACTAATTTCATCAAAAAGATCTAGATTAAGTTGTATATCTGCCTCATGTGCTATTGCAGGAAGATGGAGTACAGTATACGAAGACATTGTGTTGTACGAAATGTCATTCACCATCCTTTTGCTGAATCACAGATGTTGAGGTAACTAATTCATTTTTTCCAAGGTTGTTTGTTGTAACAAATATAATCTTTATCATTAACATCTTCTAACCATAGATATGTAAATGCTCTGATCTTGTTTTCTTTTACAAGGACATCCACTTCAATTCTTGTATATTCTTCTCCTTCAAACTCATCTAAAATCTTTAATAAATCTTCCTCAATCTTATAAAGTTCACCTTTAACTCTTGAATTTTGTTTTCTAATAATCCCCGGATAGTTTTCAGTAACATTATATAATCCAAAATCTAATATTTCTGCTTCACATATGAATTCTTGGTTAATCAAATATTGATGATTGATTAGTCCCTTCATTAAAGTTCCATAAACAAATAAATAATGTTGTATTTTATTCATATTCTAAAATCCCTTCTAACTTATGATTTTACTGTTTTTATGTTTTTCTGCCTAACGCGATGTGAGGCTTATTTTTAATAAAAGGTGAATGGCATTTTGTATAACTATGGTATTCTTGCCAGTTATGTCGAAAATGTTTATTTTAATAGCATTTCATAATATCTTAAAAGTCTAAATTAATCTCAATTCTATTACAATTGTACCACAACTCAGATGGTAGGCCACTTTTGGATAACTAAAAAAAATCACGATGCAAAGCTTAAAGTCCTTGAGATTGTTATCAAAGCAGAAAACTCAACATTCAAGCAAATCCTTAAATTCTAAATCACAGATGTTGACAAATCCTATCAATAGAGATATTATGAAAATAAGATATTTCGAAAGACGAAGTATTTGGAGGGTGAATCAATGATTGATTTAGATAATTTAGTGGATTTGTTTATTGATAGTATTAAAAAACTCTTTTTCCCTGAAGCGTGGATTAACCTTGATTTAAAGTTTTCTAAGTCTGAGATTTTTACCATGTTGTTTCTTGATAAAAATAAAGAAGTCACAATGACGGAGCTTGTAGAATATATAAATTCTCCAATGAGTACTGCTACAGGTATAGTTGACAGACTTGTAAAAAATGGATACATCAATAGGGGCAGAAGCGAAACAGATAGGAGAATAGTTGTACTAAGACTTACTGAGGCAGGTTCTCAACTTATTAAAGACTTGAAGGACATGATGTCCAAATACCTTAAAATGATTCTTGATGATCTAACAGAAGAAGAAAAACAGTTCATGATTAGGATAGCTTTCAAAATAATGCACAAGTTACAGGCTGAAATGGATACTAAGGCTCCTAGCCTTGAAGATAAAGTGACAATAAAAAAAATAGATATTGAATAACCGCCCACGAAAATGGGCATTTTTAAAAATAAATATTTCGCATTCCGTAGTATTCGTAAAAAGAAGTATATTATAGTATTTTATATAAAACAAGGAGGAAATATCATGAGAATAATATTATATACCGGTAAAGGTGGAGTTGGAAAAACAAGCATAGCTGCAGCCACTGCCGTAAAAAGTGCAAATCAGGGGATGAAAACCCTTGTGGTAAGCACCGATCCTGCTCACAGTCTTGGAGATTCTCTGGATATGAAGTTATCCAACGAACCTATGGAAATTAAGGAAAATCTTTGGGCACAGGAGATAGATGCAATACATGAAGTTGAAGAAGGTTGGGGAAAAGTCCAGAAATATTTAACTCAGCTTTTTACATCAAAGACTGTAAAAGATATAACAACACAGGAACTCACCGTTTTTCCTGGTATGGAAGACTTGTTAAGTCTTCTCAGAATACTAAAATATTATAAGGAAGGCAAATTTGATATAATCATTATTGATTGTGCTCCGACTGGAGAAACTCTTGCCTTATTGAGTTTCCCTGAAATGCTTAGATGGTGGATGGAAAAGCTTTTTCCTATTAAGAAAAAGGCCATAAAGATTGCAGGGCCAATTGCTGAATCTATACTCAAAATACCAATGCCTTCTGGACAGGTTCTTGATGAGATTGACAATATGTATTACCAGCTTGATGAGATGAAAAAAATTTTCTCAGATAGGAGCACTACAAGCATAAGAATTGTTGTGAATCCTGAAAAAATGGTTATTAAGGAAGCACAGCGAAGCTTCACTTATCTTAACATTTATGATTTTAATGTAGATGCATTAATTGTTAACAGAATGATTCCAGAAGATGTAACAGACAACTATTTCAAGGTTTGGAAGGATATACAGAAAAAATATAAGGCTGATATAATTGAAAGTTTCACACCTATACCAATATACTATGTACCTCTCTTTGAGAATGAAGTTGTGGGAATGTCAATGCTTAACAGAATGGCAAAAGAAATTTTCAAGGATGAGAACCCTGCTGAAATAAAATATAATGGAAGAGCACAGAAAGTATATAAGGACGGAGAGGATTATATCTTGGCAATAGAGATACCATTTGTGGATAAAAAAGACCTTTCCCTCAATCAGAAAGGTGATGAACTTATTATAAAGGCTGGAAGCATAAAAAGGAACATTACTCTTCCAAGAACTCTTCTGGATTTTTCAATAAAAAGAGCTAAATTTGAAGAAGAAGTGTTAAAAATATGGTTTGGAAGTGATAAAAATGAATGAAAAATTAATTAAAAAATTTATTAAATACAAACTAAGCGTTGTAGGCAAAATAGTGGACCGACTACCTTTAAAAATGTCCAAAGAACTGAAGAATTTAGGCTTGATAATTATTGAGAGTATTAACGAAAGCTCCCAGAAAACGAAAGAGCGGCCTGCAAGTAAATTAAAATCATCAGATAAACTTAATAATATTACAATAGAGTAGTATTTACTCAATAGGAGTGAGTTTCTTAACATTTTAAGGGCATGCCTTCAACTCAGTCATACCCTTGATTTACAATATAAAAACAAAAACAGCCATGGACCAGGTATGAACTGAACCCATGGCTGTTTATAAATTCAATTCCTCTTTTGTTTAAACTAACCTAAGGAGGTATCCTTTATATTATATACTATGATAATTATTATTAATTGACACTTACTTTTTCTCAAATTCATACAAAAAAATAAAGGTAATTCGCCTAATGACTCCCCTTCGTACTATTCTATGTTATTATAAAAAAATTTATTTCATTAGCGTAAACATTCATGGACATGATTTTGCTGTAGTATGTTCCCACAAACTAAAGCCCTCGAATGTAAATAAATACATCTAGGGCTTCCTTAGATAATTTACTTCATGACTCATATAACGGCTATTTATGGAAGCTTATTACCTGCTGCCCTATATATCTCATACCACTCCTGTCTTGTTAGCTCAACCTGTGAAGCCTTGCAAATATCCTTTAGACGCTTTTGGTTCGTTGTACCCACTATTGACTGAATTTTAGCAGGATGCCTTAGAATCCATGCAATTGCAATTGCTGTATTTGTTACCCCTCTGGTGTCTGCAATTTCATTTATTTTATTGTTTAGCTCTGGAAATTTATCGTTATTTAAAAATACGCCTTCAAAAAAACCGTACTGGAATGGGGACCACGCCTGTATAGTTATATCCTTCAAGCGACAGTATTCTAGAATACTTCCATCTCTATCAATGGACGGATCGATTTTCATATTTACATTTAATCCTGAATCAATCATGCCTGTATTTGTTATACTTAGCTGCAACTGATTGATAATGATTTTATGGCCTAAGTACTTATTCAACAGCTCAATTTGCATAGGATTTTGATTACTTACTCCAAAGTATTTAACTTTTCCACTGCTATGGAGATTTGAAAAAGCTTCTGCAACCTCTTCCGGCTCCATAAGAGTATCAGGACGATGAAGTAACAGAATATCTATATAGTCTGTATTCAGACGCTTCAAGCTGCCGTCTACAGAATTTAAAATGTGCTCCTTAGAGAAATCAAAATATCCATCTCTTATACCACACTTAGTCTGAATTATAAACTTTTCTCTAACGCTAGCATTCATACCAACAGCATCTGCAAAGACTTCCTCAGATTTACCACCGCCATAAATATCAGCATGATCGAAAAAATTGATTCCCTCTTCTAAAGCCGTATTAATAAGCGCAGATGCTTCATTCTTTGAAAGATCATTTATTCTCATGCATCCTAAGGAAATCTCAGATGCACTGATTTCTCCATTAGCAATATTTATTTTTTTCATAGTTTACACCTTCCTTTATATTACTATTTCTTTACTACTTATTATTAATTTATATTTCCAAGTCTATATCAGGGTTTCTTGTTGTGAATTGTAGATACACAACTTCATAATTAAACTTATAATTCATGATATACAAGTTCATATTGATTTAAGAATTTTAGGAAAAGTATTGAATGCCGAGACTATTTCCTAAAATTGATTAAGGATTGAACTTGTATATCCTAGAAAAAGCATTGCATGTCGAGGCTATTATGCTGCCATTTCACAAAGTGAAATCTGGCTCAAATTTAATAGGATCGATGCCTATTAAATTTTATTTAACATGAATTGTTTAAAGATTGAAGTTGTTTATCTCTACATAAACAATTATATTGATTATTATAAAGGAAAACCATTTCATAATGACCTCAAAAAATGTTATAATGTCTTATAATACTAATAGCAATGGAGATAAAAAGATGATTTGTTTTAAACCTAAGAATGAAAATATTAATTTAGAATTGAACCTTGATATAAAACTATACTACTGCGGTACAGGTGATTGTGAGAATGACTTTTCTTGGGGGCCCGGTATAAAGGATCACTATAAGCTTCATTATGTGCACAGTGGACGTGGAATATTCAAAGCAGGAGATACCATCTATCACCTGTCAAAAGGTGATGTCTTTTTAATATGTCCAAATGTACTTGTGTCTTATAAGCCAGCTTCAGAAGAACCATGGAACTATTCTTGGGTAGCTTTTAATGGTGTTAATGCAGAAACCTATTTAAACCGTGCAAATCTGAATTCTAACAATCCAGTATTTAAATGTACTCAGGAAGATCATATTAACAATTGCTTTCAAGATATTTTCGATGCTACTAAATGTGAAAAGTCCATGGATCTGAAATCACTTAGCAGCTTTTATAATCTACTCTCCATTTTAGTAGAAGAGACAAAAGTAGATACTACAGGTAAGAATTCTACTAAACATCAAGAAACCTATATAAAACAGGCAATTGAATTCATAGACACTAATTATTCCCGAAAAATAAGCATAGAAGAAATTGCGAGCTATGTTGGAATAAATAGAAAATATCTCAGTCAGCTTTTTTCAGATATATTAAATGTATCACCACAAAATTATCTTATAAATTTTAGACTACAAAAAGCCTGTGATTTACTCACAAGCTCAAGCTTATCTATCAATGAAATATCGAATTCTATAGGATATAATGATCCATTTTTATTCTCGAAAATATTTAAAAAACATAAAGAAGTGTCTCCAAAGGTCTACAGAATAAATAGCGTAAAAACCCCTTAGGAACTGTTTGAAGAATCGGTAGAACGTCAGTCTGTTATGCGATTATAATAATTATATAAAATAAAAAGTGTCCAAAAAGTTATACTTTGGACACACTTTTTATTTTATATCTTAATTTTTTTAACCACTACACTTGCCGCCATTTTTAGCGGTTTAGTTCTATTAAGAAAATTGTGAATTAGTATTAAATTTTATATTTTTTCAAATTACAAAGACGTTATTTTCTATTTCTCTTATTTTTATCTTTCCCCTTAACCTCTTTAGTCAGTTCCTTGGAGAATTCTGTCAATAAACTTGCTTGATATCTCTTGTTATTTAACCTTCTATTAGATATATTATCTTTTTGAGAACTATTAATAAATCTTATTGCTATATAAATTAACGAATATAAAGCTACCACTATAAAACCTGCTATAAGCCCTGATGCCTGCCCAGAAATAAATGGCATACTTAAAATAACAATAATTATACTTGTTAAAGCAATCCAGGAGGTATATGGATATCCAGGCATCTGACACTTTCCTTCTGGAGGACATCCATTCCTTTTACGGAAGCGTATATGGGTGGCCAGAATTGCTGCATAAGTAAAAAGCAATGCGAAACCACCAGAGCTTATCAAAAATAGATAAACTCTAGGGAGCAGAAAACCAAGACCTAATCCTAAAAGCATAGCAAAACCTGAAAATATTATTCCACGATAAGGAACACTCCTTTTATCTTTTAGCCAATTAGGAGCATGACCTTCATCTGCAAGTGACCGCATCATTCTTCCAAGCCCAAACATAGCTGCTAACATAGTAGAAAGTATAGCTGTAATCAGTACTAGATTAATTATAGTACCAGCCCATCCAATTCCCCACCTATTAAGAGCTGCTACCATTGGGCTCACATCTTCACTGAGGTCAGCTGTAGGAATTAGTGGAAGCAATACAATAACAGATAGTATATAAAATCCTACAAGACATAAAACTGTATAAGTAATTGCTTTTGGAACAGTTTCTCTAGGATTATCTGTTTCTGAAGCAGCTAAGCCAATTATTTCAAAACCTGCATAGGAAAATATCACTATAAGCATACTTCCCGCAATGCTCTTTATACCTCCTGGCATCAAAGGTTCCGTAACTAATGCTCCAGCACCAACTGGTGAAATTCTTGGCATTACTCCTATAATTAATAATAATCCTATAATTATAAACGAAACTATTGCTAATAGCTTTACTGCCGCAAGACTGCTCTCTAGCTTGCTAAGCTTATCAGCTCCTAATAGATTAAGCATAGTAACACCAATTATAATTAAGCTTCCGAGTAAAGATATAGATATATTAGGAAGCCACTCACGTACCAAGATTGATACAGCAGTGGCTTCACTAGACATAGCCAGAACCATTCCAGTCCAGTACACCCACCCAACAACAAATCCGGCTCCTGGGCCAAATACTTGTGCTGCAAAGGTACGAAAGGAGCCAGAATCAGGATTTGCTACAGTCATCTCAGATAAAGCAAAAAGTATAAAGTAAACTAGTAATCCTCCTAATATATAAGATATTAAAATAGCAGGCCCTGCAGCATGAATAGCTACCGACGAACCAAGAAAAAATGAACCTCCTATTACAGTCCCTAATGCCATCATTGTAAGCTGCCATGCAGACAGTCCTTTATGTTTTTTCTCCATAATCTTATCCTCCGTGTTCAAACATCTGAAATAAACTGAATTAGGATACTGAAGGGTTATTTTCGTAAAGATGCCTTAAAATAACTTCCAGAATATTATTCCCCAAATTTACAAATACATTCTCTTTAAACTGGTTCTCAGTTTAAATGTGTAAATACGATATCTAATAGATATACGAAAAAATCTATGAAGCAACCAGAATTCTTTGAATATTTTTTTGCTTACTACATAAAATATTAAGGCTTTTGTACTAATTTCTATTGCTAATAATTAATCCCCTAAAAGAAAAAGCCCTAGATTAATTCTAGAGCTTTTTCTTGTTAATATATTATTTTAAACCTTGTTCGTAAGCTTCTACCATTTTCTTAACCATGTTTCCGCCTATTGATCCAGCTTCTCTTGCAGTTAAATCACCATTGTATCCTTGCTTTAAATTTACTCCAACTTCAGTAGCTGATTCCATTTTAAACTTATCTAATCCTGCTCTTGCTTCTGGTACTAATGTTTTATATGCCATACTTAAATCCTCCTATGTATATTAATTTTTACTAAGCTTGTATTTAAATTTATACTAAGCCTGTATTGATAGTTTATATAGATTCAAAATTATTAGACTAGGAGATTAATTGTAGTTGAGGATAATTTGACTATATCTATTCTAAACTGGAAGCAAAGCATGATAGTTCATATATTCCCACAAACTAATGCCCTCGAGTATAAATAAATACATCGAGGGCTTCAAATTATTAATTTAATTCTAATACTATAGATTGATATGGCAGCAATTCTAAGTTTTTGCCTTTTAATACAATATCATTATAATTATTTAAAAGTATCTGTTTTACGTTTTCTTTAAATTTTATAATAGAAGGTTTATTAGAACAATTATTGATAACTAACACTCTCTGCTTTGCATTCTTTCTTTCATATGAAATAATTCCATCATATTCATTAAATGCCGGAATAATATCTCCATAAATAAAAGTTTCCTTATATTCTTCATTTTTGCGCAGACTTATTAACCTCTTGTAATAAGTTAATAAAGAGTTTTCTCTATCTTCCTGCTCCTTCATATTAATACATTTATAATTTGGGTTTATCTCAAACCATGGAGCTCCACTAGTAAATCCGGCATTCTCACCACTATTCCATTGGAAAGGAGTTCTGCTATGTTCTCTGCATTCTATATTTATTCTCTTTAAAGCTTCCTTTTCTGTTAATCCCTTACCTAAGTATTTTTCATAATTTTGATAAGTAGCTAGATCTAAAAATTCATTTATTGATTTTTTAGGGAAGTCTGTCATACCAATTTCTTGCCCTTGATAGATAAATGGAATACCTCTTAGGAAGAAATATAACGTGCCTAACATTGATTCACTATAGAAACTAATTTCTTTTTCTGGTATAAATCTATTTACACATCTAGGTAAATCATGATTTTCAATAAAATTAGATAAAAATCCATATTTAGCTGCCCCTAGTTGTTTTTTAAATAATTTTTCTCTTATTTCATTAACCATCTTTATAGGTTTATCTTTCCACTTTTCATCATTCACATTGTAAATTGTATGACAAAAATCAAAAACGGTAGAAAAACATCCATTTTCACCTATGAAATCTACGAGCCTATCTACTTCTTTTATATCTGCTTCTGCTACTGTCATGCTATCATAGATTTTAAATGTCTTTTCTTTTAATTCATTTAAAAATACTTCAATCCCTGTTGTATTTTTATAATATTCCCAAGCGTCAACTAAACCATCCGGACCATCAGCAGGTAAATTCACATAAGAAAAGTCCTTCTTAATATGACTGATTGCATCTACTCTAAATCCACCTAAACCTTTTTCTAGCCAATAATTCACCATTTCATATAATTCACTACGCAGCTCTTTATTTTCCCAGTTTAAATCTGGCTGAGCTTTAGTAAATAAATGAAGATAATACTTATTTGTATCTCCAATTTTTTCCCAAGCACTTCCGCCGAAAATAGAGCGCCAGTTATTTGGAGGATTTCCATCTTTCCCTTCTTTTATTATATAATAATCTGCATAATCACTATCTAAATCTTCCATTGCTTTTTCAAACCAAGGATGCTTGTCCGAAGTATGATTAATTACTAAATCCATTAAAACTTTAATTTCTCTTTCTTTACATTCTTTTAAAAGAAGTTCCATATCCTCCATTGTTCCAAAAGAAGGATCAATTTGATAGTAGTCTGAAATATCATATCCATGATCTACCATAGGTGATTTGTATATTGGACAAATCCAAATAACATTAATTCCCAAATCTTTTAAGTAATCTAAACGACTTATAATTCCTTTTATATTACCAACCCCATCCCCATCAGAATCTTGAAAACTTTTAGGGTAAATTTGATATACTACGGAATTATGCCACCATGCTTTATTCATACTAATTCCTCCATTGATTTTTTATAATTACATTTGCTTATATTTAACCTTATAATAGTATTATATCTACATTCTTGTTTATAAACTTGTTTTATTTTATCTAAAAATAACACTATTTTAACTAAAATCTTGGGAGGAATGAACATGCCTAATAACAAATTAAAAGAAAAAATAATTTGTGGTAATTCTATGTTTTCTCTGGATCAAAATCTCTAGAATAATAAATCTCGTCTACTCCTTCAATAGTTTTATCCAGCAAAACTAGTAAGTATTAGGGACTTCATTTATTTTTCCACTATATCCGTCATCTTTTTGTTTTGCACTATTTTGTTATGTACAAGATATATTATATAGATTGTAAATCAAAAAATCCCCAACAATACTAGTATAAGTACTGTCGGGGATTTTATTAGTGGAGACGATCTATAACACACCTATCTCACTACTATAATTGTTTTATTTCTTTCGTTGATAATAGAAACTATTTCGGTTCTGTTGCATTAAAAACCGCATTTATATCTTTTTAACAAATTCAGATTTTAATTTCATAGCTCCAAAACCATCAATTTTGCAATCAATATCATGATCTCCATCAACCAAACGTATATTTTTTACTTTTGTACCTATTTTTATGACTGATGAACTTCCTTTTACTTTAAGGTCTTTGATTACTGTTACAGAATCACCATCGTTTAAGATATTTCCATTTGCATCTTTGATAATCTTTTTATCTTCACTATTTTCAATTTCTGATTGTAAAGTCCACTCATGACCACATTCTGGGCAAACAAAAAGACCTCGATCTTCGTAAGTATATTCTGAATTACATTTTGGGCAATTTGGCAAATTAGACATAATTTCATTTCCTCCATTCGTTATTGTTAATTCTAATAATAAGAATTATTTTCAATTTCCTTTTTACAACTTCGTAAGAATAGCAATTACGAACTTGAAACTCACAAAAAAAACATATAGGGAGTTCCTTATATGCTTACATTCTTATATACTATCATAGTTTTCTCATATTGACAAATCTTTCTCCAAGCTCTATTTATGTTAGAAGAGCTTCAGCTCCACAAAAGGGATCGTACAGTAATTAACTACCTTTGATATTTAGCAATGATTCCACTAAATATGATAATTATTTTGAAACTGTTTATTTAATAATTTTATTCCTCCTGTTTTTTTATTAAATTAATACTTCTAAATGTTAAACCTTTGTTTAGTTTGCATAAGAAAAAGCCCCTATTCAAATCAAATTTGAATAGGGACCGGCTTTAAAAATCAATTTAATTTATCCATTAAATTGCATTTCTAATTTACAACAACTAGATTATCATTAATAACCTACAGCCTCTACCTTTCTCTTAAAACTGATTTTCAAATTAAACTTGATCTATAATTTAGATTTTGGCTTGTTTTATAAGTTATCATGATTAATGGAAACTCTCACCTTTTTTCTAATAAGCTTGTCCCTATTAAAGAAGCAAACAACAGTTTCAGATCTGATTCTAAATATCTGCTATAGCGCTATTAAGAATTCTTCTAATTCGACTTAATAAGCTGTCAATTAGTTCGATTTGCTCAGGAGTCAAGTTAATTGGATCAATAAGAGATCCTGGCTCTGTTCTTATGACAAGGCACAACTCTAAGAAAACCTCTAATCCAAGCAATTCTATAATAGGTTCTTCCTGATCTAAAACTACACGTAAAATATCTCTACTTGTTTCTGCAGGACAAGTCATTGTTATTCCACCTCCTTTTCATCTAGTTACTGTCAGTATATGAATGAATTTGTCGAATTGTTAAGGTTATTATACTAAGAGAATAATTTAATTTTTGTAAGATTTTAAACTAGAGCTGGATTTCCATAAACAACAATTCATCAATAAAAAACCGTACGAATACAAAACCCTCGACAACACTTCAAAGTACTGTCGAGGGTTTCATGACTTGAATTTTTCACAGAAGGTTTTCTTTGTAAATTTAAAGAATATCTTAATCTTCATTATCTTCCTCTTCTTCTGTATCATCCAAAGACTTGTGTCTCTTATATGTAATCGACCCCACATGAAGAATTACTTCAATAAGCACAGCCCCAACTATTGATACTAAGTAATACCCTGCACCGCAAGCAAGACCAACAACGCATATTGTAAGCAAAGTAGTTGCTGTAGTTAGCCCTATAACTCCCCCATGTTTGCCTTTTAATATTGTTCCTACACCAATAAATGAAAGTCCTGAAACGATTTGAGCAGACACTCTTAGAGGATCTATGTTTGGGTATCGTTCTGAAATCTTAATGCCTAATATCACAGTCATTGCTGAAGCTAGGCATATAAGAGCATGAGTTCTACCACCTGCAGGCTTTTTATACTTCTCTCTATCAAAGCCTATCATGTATCCAATAAATGAAGCTAAAACCAACCTTTTAATAATTTCTACTTCTGTAAGCATACTTTAAAACACCCTTTTTATTTTTATTATACCGTGAGAGGTTATTTGCAGAAAATTTATCTATATTAAAAATATTTTTTAAGGTCTTTGTCATCGAACCTTTTGTAATACTTTATCATAATTTTGAATATATTACTAGATTGTGTGGTAAATTTAAAAATCATAGAATCTTTTTAAACACATAATAACACTCATTATCTACGTATTCTATACCTTTACTCGAACTCCTTATATTTTTTGTTGGCGTACTATGTCCTTTAAGTGCTTCTATTAGATTTTCATTTATACTTTTGTCCACCTCATACTTCTTGCCCTTTCTCTGAATCAGTGCATCTAAAATAATTGAAGAATCCTTTAGAACTTCTGCTGCATCGTTATGATGGTTGTTAGTTAATATAAATCCCCCTGGTTTTACGTAATTTTTACACGATTGAGTAATACCTCCAGCATATAAAGCAATCAACAGATCATAATTATTTTCTCTTATAGGAAGTTGTTTGGTATAGTCATTATCCAAAAACTGAATATAGGCTGACTGCTTATATTTTTTAACACTGTTCACAAAGTCCAGGATAATTTGAATATGATTAAAGAATTCCTTAGCAATCTTACTAATATCTATAAATACAACATGCTGAAAATAAAAACAAGGTGTTATATGTATAGAGCAACCCGGATATATTACAGTATTGCAGTTATATTGGTTTTTTACTACTTCAAACAATCCTGACCTGTCAAAATTTATATCAGTATAGAATTTATTATATGATTCAATAATTCTATCGTTTTTCATAAAAACCTCCACCTTCAATTAATTGCACTATATTGTCTTTACGTACCTAATGAATATTATTTATGTTATTATTAATAAGGTTATGATATACATTCTTCTTCTCTATTTAGCTTCTAGTAAATGAGGTGCTTCACTGTTTGCAGTAGGATAATGAATAGTAGTCTCTTCAGAACCATTTATTAGCTTGATTTTATACAAATTATAACTCCTTATCAATAGAAAAAGACCTGGATTAAATCCAAGTCTTAATAAATTATTTAGTAGGCTCATTAATTACTTCTATTTCATCTATCTCATTATCTGATAGAAACCTTTCTAGATGTGTGGCATATACTTTTTTCATGCCATTTTCACAGCATTCTACTACATACACATGACCATCAATATTTTGAAAAATTCCCTCGCTTAATTCTGATATTTTCATAATATCCCACCTCAATTATAAATATTTTATTTAACTGAGTAATGTAAATACTTATTAATAATAATCACTTGCCGATATCTATTTTTATTCTATAAAATATAATAATATTCTCTATCTTTACTGCTTTTTCTGCCAGAAACCCATAGATTGAAATGTATAGTCTTAATACTATGCATCATCAACAATATTAGAAGCATCTTTCATGCTACATCTTAGATTTTATCAATCTATAGTTTTCAGAGAGAGTGTAAAACTTTCGTCTAAGGTTTCTCGGTAATTTAAAATCTTGAATTATTTAAAAATTTATACTCATTTAAGAGCAACTTATTTAAGATAAATAACTGCATCAAATGGTAAGTTGGATGTAAACTACTCCCACTTTAGAAGCTGGAGCTTCCTGTTTCAAAGACCTTGCAACCTACTATCTCCACAGGCTTAAAATAGGATTGTACCAACCCTACTCTTTTTATATTTATAGCTGAATTTATACCTCTATGGTGCTTAGTTTTGCAGTCTGGACATTCCCATGCTCTAATATTTAGATTTTTAACTTCTTTATTATCTAATGGTTATAACTTATTGCTATCCATCTCCACCTTGAAGAAGGTTGAGTGTTGCGCAATATTATCGATAAAAGTATAATATACCTATTATTAGTTATGCAGATTACAGTATACAAAATTGTATAGATTGCTATTGAAAGGAGATATTAAAACTTTGATTACTAAAGACATAGATGCAGTACAGAAGAGTAAAATAAAGATACATCTACCTAGTATTACTTCTGAATCCATCCTACTAGGAATACTTCTCGCAATAGTTGGAGGGCTTTTAGATGCTTATACCTTTATTGAGAGAGGTGGTGTTTTTGCTAATGCCCAAACAGGAAATATCGTTTTAGTAGGCATAGAAGCTTTTAAGGGAAACTGGGGACAGGCCTTAATGGAATCCTTGCCTATTTTTGCATTTATTATAGGAGTAATAGTTGCTGAAGCCATAAAAAAAGATTCCTCTATTCTTTTTATACCAAATTCGAAACGTGCTGTTTTAGTTCTTGAGATAGGAATTCTTTTTATTGTAGGATTTATACCTAATACTATTTCAAATACTCTTGTAAATGTTGCAATCTCATTTGTTGCTTCACTTCAATTTTCTTCATTTAATAAACTAGTTGATTCTCCTTATGCTACAACCATGTGTACTGGTAATTTACGTTCGGCTTCACAAGCAGCTTATGTTGCTTTTACAAAAAAAGACCGTAAAGCAGCTATAAAGGCTGTTTGTTACTTTATAATTATCTTCTCATTTTTATTAGGAGCTTTTTTAGGTGGACTTCTAACATTTTCTATTGGAACTCAAGCAGTATGGGGCGCTGCCATTTTGTTAGTATTTTCTCTAATTTTATTACATATAGATGAACGTAAAGCTGATTAAGGAGCTGTGACAAAAGTATGAAAATACTTTTATCTACAAATCTCTTTTTTGTATTGTATTAAAACTACATATTTATAAGCATAAAAAATAGGCCCTTTTCTGGCCTATATTTTTGTTAATTTGAATAATGGCATTAAACTAAATTTCCTCTCAACATTTTTCACTTCTAATCATCTTCCTTTAAAAATTAGTTAAACTAGCGTTTATCCTTTATGATTGATTGAAAATGGTATGGCTTTCTCTAATTCTCAAATACAAAAAATCCTTCTCGTTAAATATCCACGCCCAATAGACCCATAACTAATAATACAGAAGCAATTAAAATCAAAGCATAGTAATAAAGCCAGTTTTTTTTAGTTCTGTAGAAATAAAAGATAATACCTCCAAAAATTATGGCACTGATACCGTGAGCTAATATTGGCCAGCGATATAAAAATATCCACGTAGTAGTAAAGATCACTGCCAAAGGCACGACTAAATAAATTGCTTTATAGATTTCAGATAACTTGGATTTGAAAACGAACCAAGAAATTACGGCAATAATAAACATAAATATAATATGTTTAATTGGTGGATACCACTGTCTAGTCATATTGAAATCGTATGGAAAAAACAGATCAATGAATGATTGTATTAACCAATCAAAAATAAAGGTAAGATTTAATAGTATGAAACCGAAAAAGGCAACCGCCAAAGCAGATAAAACGTTTTTAACATAAGGATTTTTAAACATCATGTCCCCCCTTTACTCTATCGAACTACCCATCTATATATGGTAAGTCTATTGAAGGCAAAAATATCTTAATAATTTTCTTTAATTATATTTCCATTCTGAATTTTTTATACACTCAAATGCTTCTGAATGATGAGTATATATGAATCCTATCCCCTTGATTAAAACAAGTAAAGACTTCCAGTTCCTATAACATCATCTTTTTATAATTTTTTATTATGTAAGTAAAACAAACCCACTCTCATTTTTGCCAGCGCTCTTAATATAGATGAATATAAAACTACGATAATTTTAAACATAAAGAAGAGTCATCAATTATTCTTTAATAACTAATTCTTTTCTTTTAATTTTATAATTAGTTTATATGGTTCCGTAAACATATCGTAAACAGAATTTTCAATCTCGCAGTGTTTTATTGTAAATAAAAAACCTGTATTAACTGGATAAGCTATTTCCTTACTTTTTAATAATACCATAATTTCATCACTTGATAAGTCCTTCTCTATATTATTAGCTGAATCTGACTGCCCATTTTTATCATAAAATTGAAAAACTACCTTCATAATATCAACTCCCTAAAATATTATCTTCTATATTTTAGGATAAAAATTTTTCTTTGTCGATACCATCTTAATTTATTATTAGTTTTTGCCTTTATGAGATATTATCCTAAGTTTTTCTTAATTTACTTTTTCCGCTCATTCTTGTAATTGGTGGATTTAACATTTGTATCACTTTCTTTTATCTTGATGTAGGTTAATAAAATACACATCGCCCATAACACTAAAATAAAAAGCACCTAATTTCCTAGATTCCTTCTAACAATACCTAGCTTTATCCTATGGAACTTTTTGTAATACCTTTCATATACTAACCTTGTAGGTAATTTTTTTTGGAGGTTATTATGTATAATCCCACTCAAGACAGACAATATAGTTATTCTGATGAATATAGTGAAAGAGCTAAAAAAATCATCGCAAAGATGAAGGCCCCTGTTGCTCCGGTGGCCCCTGTTGCTCCGGTAGCCCCTGTTGCTCCGATGGCCCCTGTTGCTCCGAAGGCTCCTGTTACTCCGATGGCCCCTGTTGCTCCGATGGCCCCTGTTGCTCCGATGGCCCCTGTTGCTCCGATGGCCCCTGTTGCTCCGATGGCCCCTGTTGCTCCGATGGCTCCTGTTGCTCCGATGGTCCCTGTTGCTCCAATGTGTGTTTGTCCGTTGATGTATACTTGTCCGATGAAACATACTTGCCCGATAGTAAAACACTACGAAAAGATTAGCCTAAGTGTTGCTATTAAAGAAAAAGATTTAACTATTTGTAGACAATACTATGGCAACATTGGTCAACATTATAGACACATGGATCAATATTATTCTCCTTCACATTTCTATCCAGATTATTATCATCATTCATATTACTCTAATCCTTTTCCACCTTATTTCTACCCACCATTTCCCACACCTTATTAATATAAAAATGGGAAATATAGTTTAAACTATAGATAGTTTATAATCTCAAAACAAAAAGCAGTTGGTAAGTATACCCCTACTAACTGCTTTAATATTTTACTATTTATTTAAAAAAGTACACATTTCAGTGAGCCTTCTTGCAGTAACACCCTTTGTAAGTCTCTGCGGTGTACTCTGCCAAACATCTAATCTCCTTTGTTCTTTAAAAATAAATATTGTAATATTTTTGTGTTCTTAAAAACAAAAAAATATAAAAACATATAAGGAAAATGCGGGTTTAGAGAGACTTAGTATTTTTATAATGCTAAATATTTGCTTTTGAATCTAAGACTCGTAGCACTTAAAATACAACAAAAATAGCTTACCACACCTGGGTAAGCTTATTTATATATATCCTATTAAACCACCTATGGGACTGGATCTTGGCAGTATCAAAAGTTGCATTCCTAAAGCAAGTCTTACAGCATTGTGACCAGCTAAAGTTTCTCTGTACATATATATTTTGAAATTAAGCTTTTTTATAGGTAAATAAATTTATAACTGAATTAAGAATTTCGGGAAAACATTGAATACTGAGACCATTTTCAGAAATTCATTAGTAATTGAAGTTACTTATCTTTATTCCTGCTGATAAAGCATAATTAACTGCCTTTTCATATTCTTGTCTTGTTATTCTTCTGCTTAATTCCTCATAATCGAAAGCCTTATGAGCTGGATAGTATTGTGCCATGATATTTACATAGGTGTCCTTTGATATTTCATTGGCTATGAATTTCATAATTTTTTCTGTGCCAGCTAGATTTTCTGGCATAACTAAATGTCTTATAAGAAGTCCTTTATAAGCGATATTTCTGTTGTCTGTTTTTAAGTTACCAACCTGTCTGTGCATCTCTTTTATAGCTGCTTTAGCAATTGTATAGTAGTTTTTTACACCTAAGTATTTTTGTGCGATATCATCATCAGAAAACTTAATATCAGGCATATAAATGTCTACTATGCCATCTAAAAGTCTAAGGGTATCCGTTAAATCATATCCATTTGAATTATATACTATAGGTATATTTAAACCTTTTTGAGCAGCTATAAATATGGCTTCTACTATTTGTGGCACTATATGACTTGGAGAAACAAGATTAATATTATGGCATCCTTTTTTTTGTAAATATAACATCATTTCAGCCAGTTTATTTGCATCTACTTCCTCACCTTCTCCACAATAGCTTATCTCATAGTTCTGGCAGAATGCACATTTCATATTACAATAGGAAAAGAAGATTGTGCCTGATCCATATATACCTACTAATTCCTCTTCTTCACCAAAATGTGGTTGAACCCCGGAGACAACAGCTTTATCTAGTGTTTTGCAGTATCCTCTTTCCCCTTTAAGCCTATTTACTTCACATTGGTGGGGACAAAGAACACAGTTTTCAAGCATTTGTTTTAAAGATTCAACTCTATTGCTAAACTCATCTGTTGCTAATAAATTTAAATAGCTTGGTGTAATCATAAATCCCATCCTTTATCTATTAAATATAGTATTTTATCTCCTTTAGTAGTGTAACCTTGCAAATATTCTTTATAAAAAACATAACAAAAATTAAACAAATTCATCAGAACAAAGAAGACTATTTTATATCCTACACTTATTTATATCCTTTTGATTATTTTTTCATTTATACTCTTCATTATTTCTTCCTTCTCTTAATTAAGTATTAAACATAATTAGTTTGTTTTTTGCATATAAGAGAATAAAAAATATTTGTGAAAGAGGGGAACCAATTGCAGATTCATGTTGTACAAAAAGGAGATACTTTGTTGAAAATTTCTAGGTTTTATGGGATTGATATGTCACGAATTATCGAAGCAAACCAAATTTGCTTATAATTGGCCAGGCTTTGGTGATTCCCACGCCATCCGGAACACATATCGTAAGACCACGAGAAAGTCTTTCGTTAATTGCACAAAAATATTGGGAGATATCATTCTCTTTTCCTCAAAATTGGTTGGTATTAAATGATGTTTTCCTTGTCAGCAAGTTATTGCGGTAGTAACATTCGTATCACTATGCTGAAAAATAAATATAATTATATAGTTATTAAATGATAAGAGTACTTTTAGTTACTTGAATTGAAAATAAAACTAGGGAAGCGTGATTCTCTCACTTTGTTATTCTTAAATAGATTACTGATTTTTAGCAACATCTATTATTCTCATTATTTCTATGGAGTCTTTCCAGCTCATTATATCACTTTGAAGTTTTCCTTCATTAAGACAATTTACAACCTCTTGAATCTGATATTCAAAACCATTTATACCAAAAGGCATATGTATGTTTTTTTCTTCTCCATTTATGAAAATAGTTGCAGACTCAGCATTTGAAAATCGAGGGACACATATCCTTCCTTCTGTACCAACAATATTAGCTTCTCGTATTGTATTCACATTTATAGCTGCATACAACTGTGCTATTTTTCCATCTTCATAACTTAAATTTATAGAAGCACTCTCATCTACACCAGTTTTTCCAAAATACAAATCACTTTTAATAGTTACAGGATGATTCCCAAAAATAAAGGAACTATAAGATACGTTATAAATCCCTACATCCAGTAATGCACCTCCACCTAATTTCTTATCAAATAATCTATTACATGGATCAAAAGGAGCCTTAAACCCGAAATCTGCTTGAAGTAAACGCACATCTCCAATTATTCCTTCATTTATTAGTTGCTTAACTTTTTGATTAACTGGCAAGAATCTAGTTTTCATTGCTTCCATAAAAAATATTTTATTTTCTTCTGCTGTTTTAACTATCTCTTTTATTTCTTCTTCACTAATTGTTACAGGTTTTTCACATAAGGTTGCTTTCCCACTTTTCAAGCACATTATAGATATATCTTTATGAAAGGTGTGTGGTACTGCAACGTATACAGCATCTATACTCTCATCTTGAAGGATTTCTTCATAACTTCCATAACATTTATTCTCAGGTACATCAAATGACTTACCAAATACTTGTGCTCTTTCCTTTATTCTTGAAGCAACAGCTTCTAGTTCTACTCCATCCATATTTTTTATAACCTGCGCAAACTTTATTGCAATATTCCCAGGTCCAATTATTCCCCATCTTATTTTTCTCAATCTTAATACCTCCAAATTAATGATACTGTCTTTTACATTGATAGTTATTTACTCAATAGCTTTATTAATATTATAAAAAACTACAATATTAACTTGAAACAATTCTGATTCCTTCTGAAATTATCACCTTAGTGACATCTTTTACAAATAAAGTTCCCTTTTACTTGTCATCTTTCATTTGCATTAAATTACTTATTATCTGCTGCAAATACAATTCCAGCATCTTTTCTTGCCATTACTGCTATCTCTACAACACTTAAAGAATGTTCTAATAATTCGTGATACTTTTTCAAATCATTATTATGATATATATTTGCAAAATCTGTTACCTCATAAACCATCCTATTTGAGAATTTTTGTTCGTTATAAGTTTCAACCTTATTACCAATTCCAAATTCAAATGAAAGACATTGATTAGCAGGACCATTTAATTTTATGTATCCCTTTGTTCCTTGAATAATAGCAAAACTTGGACTATTCGAATCCTTAGCACCTACACACTCACATACGAAATCATCATATCTTAAAGTAACAATCCCTGATGTATCAATTCCATTTTCAGCAATATTAGCAACGTATTTTACTTCCTTTGCTTTCCCAAATAATCCAGTTACAAAGTGTAAATTATAAATATTAATATCTGCTAACGCTCCTCCAGAAAATGCCGGATTGAATGCATTTGCCACTTCTCCTGCTAAAAATTTATCATACCTACTTGAATATTGAGAATAATTACATTGAACTAATTTTAATTCACCTAAAGATTCAATTTGTTCTTTAATCTTATTGTAGTTTGGTAAATGTAATGTTGTAATTGCCTCAAATAACAACAAATTCTTTTCTTTTGCTAAGTCTATTAATGTTTCTGCTTCTTCAACAGTTGATGTAAATGGTTTTTCACAAATAACATTTTTTCCATTTTGTAATGCTTTTAAAGCATATTTATAATGCATACTGTTTGGTGATGCTATATAAATAAAGTTTACGTTTTCATCTTTAAGTAAGGCATCATAATCTGTATATATTTGTTTTACATTATACTTATCTGCTAATACTCTGGCTGTTTCTTCTTTTCTTGAATAAACAGCTGTACATTCAACATTTTCTACTTCTTTTACTGCATTTAAAAATTCCTCTACAATTACTCCTGTTCCTATAGTTCCTATTTTCATAATACTCTCCCCTTTTATATGATGATTTCATATCTTATTTCTCACTTTATAAATCATAATATAATATTTCTCTAGAAGTGTACATATAAATTCAGCTCTTTAAAATGTAATTTCATAATTTTAAAAAAAGTAAAATAAAAAATGAAATTTCATTTCATAATATAATACCTTATATATAAATCTACATTTTAGTATCTGTCTAATTAGTTGTATTAAGAATACAGACTCTAATACTTGCGCAATCTTAATTTCCTATTCAGGTGAAACCCAAGATATAATCGATATTGCAGATATACTAAACAAAAATAATACTCCAATTATATCTATTACGTCCTGTAGTGACAATAGACTTTCAAAATATGCTCAATATACCTTGCATACATCTTCTAGAGAAAATATAGTTTCTAAAATATCTACTTTTTCCTCTGGAATATCCATTCAATTTATATTGGATACTCTTTTTTGTTGTGTTTTTGAAAAAAATTATGATAATAATTTGAAACGTAAACTTAATCACGCAAAGCAAGTTGAACGTCGCACTAAACTATTAAATGAAAATAGTCTTGAGAATTATTAGCATCCTTATCTATACCAAATAACATAGTAATCTAATATAACTCTATACTCAGTTCATGATTACTTATCTAAAACTCTTTAAATACAAATAAACCTCAACAATACCCATTAGTATTGTCGAGGTTATGCTTGATGAATGGAATCCATACCTAACCACTATTCTATTATACAATAAAATTTCTATTTCCAACATATGTCTGCTTCTTTTCTTGGTACAGTTCTTAAATATTTTACATTAGGATATCCTATTACCATACATGTTATAATTTGTTTCCCTTCCTTAACTCCAAGAAAATCCATAATCTTTTTATTTCCCTGTGCAGCTCTTACAAAGAATCCACTGAAGAAAGTTCCAAGACCTAATGCATTAGTCATAAGTTCCATATTTGAAGCAGCCAATGCTCCATTTATCTCTGAATTAGCTGTAACGATTATTACTACTGGTGCATTAAAGAATAGCCTATCATTTTCATTAGAATTTTCTTGATATTCTTCATACATTTTTATCCACATCTCGGCATATCTCTTAAACATAGTCTGTGGAGTTAAACTAGCTAGCATATTTTCGCCTAATTTCTTTAAACTTTCTAATGTTAAAGCTTTAAGTTCTTGTAGTCCATCTTTTACTACTATATAAGATACATCCTGCATGTTACTACCAGTTTGAGTAAATCTACCAGCTTCTATAATTTTGGAAATTTTATTCCCTTCTACGTCTTTATCCTTAAATTGTCTTATAGTTCTTCTAAATTTGATGAAATTTAGTAAATTATCAGCATCAACTAAAAACTCTTCTTTATTATAATTCTTCACATCTTTCATGTTGTACTCATCTGTTGATACTGCTGCTTTAGGACATATAGCAATACAATGTCCACATTTAATACAGGTTACATTATTAATCTTAGCTTTACTATCAACCATCTCTATATCCCTTAGAAAGCAATCCTTAACACATTGTCCACAACCTATGCACTTTTCAGTATTTACACTTATCATATAATAACCTCACCCTTATATTTTTAGTATATTTTTCACATATATATAAATAAAATTTATAATAATTTTATATAATTATATAGCCTTATTACTGTACATAACTATTTCATTTAAACAATATGTTACATTTCCTGCTGAAGGAAGATTCTAAGATCGTACAGTAGATGATATTCCCCCAAAGTAAGTAAACTATTTACTATCTTTATAGCTAAACAAGATCATATTAAATTAAAAACAAAGTATAAATTTCTTTTCTAATTTTAATGGGTGATAAGACATTTTAGATTTTCTTAATCCTTCAATACCCAAATCTTGCTCTCTGTTTATTATATCTACATTACTAAAATATCTATCTATCAATGTTTTAGCAATAAAACTGTATATGCCTCGTATATTCTTATCTCCTTTTTCAATATGAATCACAGCTAGCTTTTCATTTAATTTCTCTCCTAAGCTAAACGCAGATAATTTTCCATCAACATAAACAGCTATTCCATTAAACTTCAATATGTTTATATTATTAACTACGTTCTTTATTGCTTGAAGTTCGCAATAAAGCTTGTAGTCTTTTTCTTCATTTTCATTATACCATTTTTCTGCTGCTTCAATAACATCATTAATTACTTTTTCACTGTTTATTTCAACTACTTCATAATTGTAGTTTTTAACAAAAAAATTATAATGATTCTTTTTCCCATGAAGCTTTTTACCTGCGAAGCTCATAAGTCTTTTCGCTTCATATAAGTAATCAAAATTATCTCTATCTTCTTTTATGCAAAAATCATTTATTTTATTAAATAAATCTTTAATTTCATCTATAAAGTTTTCTTCTAAATCCTTAAATAAATACACCATATCATTATCTTCTCTATACTTTTTCAATACTTCAATAATTTCTCTTAGATTTTCCTTAGAGTATCCCAATGGCTGCATAAAGTGATAATTTCCTTGAAAATCCTTCTTTTTTATTATAAGTGCATCCTTGTATACAACATACTGAACATCACAAGCATCTTTCCAAATATATAAAGTTAAAAAAGAATATTCACAACTTAAGAACTTATATGGATAAATATATTTTTCAATTATATTCTTATCTTCTAAGTCCAATTTTTTAAAATTCATATTCTATATCTCCTTTTTTCAATAAATTTATGTTTCTTAGATTTACTAATCATCATTTTACATTTCGATAACTATAGAATTGTTTCAACAAAAAAATTCTCTATTAAATACTTAATAGATATGGTTTTTTTAACAATTTTATAATTTGTTAACTATCAAAGTATAAATTTAAAATTTGCGAGAAACTATCTTTCGTAGTTTCTCATTTTCTAACTTTTAACATATTACATACTTCGTCTACCAATTCTTCATTAACCTTAGCAACTAAAAACTTACCTCTCTTTTCTGTAAATACCAATTCGGCATTGCTTAATTCTTTTAGATGGTGTGAAATCGTTGGGGCCCCAATATTTAATTTGCTTATTATATCCGTTATAAAGCATTGGTTATCAGTATTAAAGCTTTGTTCAGTGCTTTTTGCTATTTCTAAATAAAGCTCTACTCTATTTTCATTAGATAGTGCTTTAAATATTCTAGCTAATTTTTTTGATTCCATATTACCTCACACATTTCGATTATTATCAAATCATGAAATTATATTAAACCAACTTTAATGATATGTCAATGAAATTCAAATATTTCTAAAGTTAAGCCAAACATTTCCCCCCCTCATATAACTACTTTTACAATATGTTTTTTAGGTATACTATATAATAAAGTGCTATTCTCTTAACAACAGAGAATAGCACTCAATTTATATATAACTATTTTTACGAAAAAACTAGCCACCGTTTTTAGCGGTTTGGTTTTAATTCTATTGATAGATAAAAATTTAATATTATACACCTATTATAAATTTTAATGTAAACAGTACTGCAAATATATACATTATAGGATGAACTTCCTTAGCTTTTCCTTTAAATACTTTAACTATAACATAAAAAATAAATCCAGCAGCTATACCATTTGCAATACTATAAGAAAATGGCATCATTGAAATTGTAAAGAATGCAGGAATACCATCTTCTAAGTTCTGAAAATCTATTCTTGTAATAGAACTTATCATAAGTAAACCAACTATTATCAGTGCTGGCGCTGTAGCCTGAGTTGGCACTATACCAACAAGTGGTGATATAAATAAGGCTAGAAAGAAACATATTGAAGTTACTACGGAAGTTAATCCAGTACTGCCACCTTCACTTATACCTGCAGCACTTTCTACATAGGTTGTTACATTACTTGTACCCATTAATGCACCAATTGAAGTAGCTGTAGCATCTGCAAATAAAGCTTTATCCAATTTTCTTGGGAATATTCCTTTTCCTGGTTTATCATTTTTTTCATCAAATACACCAGTATTTGCTCCAGTTCCTATGAAGGTTCCTATTGTATCAAAAGTATCTACAAGACTAAAAGAAATAATTATTGCAATAACAGTGAAAAGTCCAACTTTTGCAGAAAACAGAGCTCCAAAATCAAGCTTAAATAATGTTGGTGCTAAACTTGGAGGTGCTGAAAAAATACTAAAGTTCTCTGGAATAATTATATTTAAATTAGCATTAAATCCTAATTGTGCAATTACTCCAACAATAGTTGTCAAAATAATTCCTAATAATATTGCACCTTTAACTCTTCTAACCATTAATATAACAGTAACGATTAATCCAAAAATCGCAAGGAGAGTTGTAGGAGACTTTATATTTCCGATAGCAATTAATGTTGCTAGATCTGATACTATTAGTCCTGCTCCATTAAAACCTATAATTGCTATAAATAATCCAATACCAGCACCAATTGCATTTTTTAAAGATTCTGGTATAGCATTAATAATTGCAACTCTTATTTTAGTTATGGTAATAAAAATGTTGATAAGACCACAAATGAATACTACTGCAAGAGCAGCTTCCCATGATAATCCGCACGTTAAAACTACATAATAAGTAAAAAATGCATTCATTCCCATTCCAGCGGCTTGAGCGAAAGGAACATTAGCTACAAGACCCATGATAAGTGTTCCTATTATAGCTGAAATGATTGTTGCAACGAACACCGCACCTATTACTGAATCATTAAAAGCATTAAGTCCTGCCTTACCTACTGCATCCCCTAACAATCTTTGTTCATTCATACCTGCACCAGCAAGTATGTTAGTATTAACAAATATAATGTAAGCCATTGCGATGAATGTAGTAATACCAGCTATAACTTCAGTTTTAATACTAGTATTATTTTCTTTTAATTTAAAAAATTTTTCCATTTTCATCCCCCATCCTTTAAAAATAATCGGATAATTCTTTATACAACCTCATATTTAATTTTGCTTTTGGGGCGTTTCTGTCTCTGTCATTAGTATAGGTCTCACAGTAAATAACCTCCTAAATTGCTATTATATGTATATTCTATATTTGTTATAAATTTCCTTTTAGTGGTAATAATTTAGCTGAGGTGAAAATATGAAAAAGAGAAGTTCTAAAAAAATAGATTTTTTAATATTGTTTTCATTGTTATTTTTATTAGGTTTCTTTGGCACTCTATTTTTAAATTCGATTTTATACTATTAAGAAAGCTCTGGAATTAATCTAGAGCTCCTTCTCTTATATATAATATTTAACTTTTGTCGTCTATTATGAAAATTATTTAGTTACTAATAAGTATGGAACCACTAGCCCCACCAAAGTTCAATGAATTCCCGTCCTTTATCCTCAATATTTCTCCACTATTAAAGTCATAATTGTTTAATTCACGCTTGTAAATTACAAACTTTTTCACACTCCTGTTTTTTTCTTCAGGTAATTTTACAATTAAAATCTCAGCTTAAAAATAAAGCCATTATAGTAATACTGAAACTTAACCTATTCTTCGCTTATATTAATTTAATCAATACACCAATTACCAAATATTCCAGCATATATTATTAATATCAGTTAATGCTACTATCATTTACACTGATTTCACAATCTCATCACAATTATCCCATAAGTTAATCACTTATATGCAATACCATTAAGTCATACATTTAATGGAGGTGTTTTATTTGAACAAAAATAAGAAGATAAAATTTATAAGATGGGGTTTGCTGGCATTATTTTTAATCTTAATCACAATTCAAGGATTTTTACATCAAATAAAAGGTGGTGGGGAAGCTGCTTCTATACATGCTCTGTGTCCTTATGGTGCATTAGAAGGCTTATATAGTTTAATTGGAAGCGGAACATTTATTGAAAAGATTTATTCAGGAACAATGGTTCTTTTTGTACTTACTATAATAATAGCACTTATATTTAGAAGAAGTTTCTGCGGACTTATATGTCCATTTGGTGCCTTACAAGAATTTTTTGCTTTGCTTGGTAAGAAGATTTTTAAGAAAAGTTTTAAAATACCGAGAAAAATTGATATCTATTTAAGATATCTTAAATATTTAGTTTTATTAATTACAATATTTTATGCTTGGAAAACCGCTGGACTATGGATGTCACCTTACGACCCTTGGGCTGCTTACGCACACCTAAGTGAAGGCATTTCATCCTTAATTGACGAAAATTTAGTTGGCTTTATACTATTAATAGTTACTATTATAGGCTCAATACTTTATGATAGATTTTTCTGCAAATACCTCTGTCCTATGGGTGCTGTTTATGGTTTGATTTCAAAATTTAGTCCATATAAGATAGTAAAAAATCAGGAAAAATGTGTAAACTGCAATCTTTGTACTAAAAACTGTCCTATGAACATAGATGTAGCTAACAGTAATCAAATAACCTCTGCAGAGTGTATAAATTGTCAGCTTTGCGTACTTTCTTGTCCTAAAGATGGATGTTTAGAAAATAGACAAGTTACTAAATCATTGAAGCCTGCTTTAACTATTACCATGGTTATAGTGCTATTTTTCAGTGGCATACTAATTAGTGAATCTTTAGGAATTTACAACACATTACCTGCACCTATTCCTGCCAACCAAACCATCACCGCTGATGAAATAAAAGGTTATATGACCTTAAAAGAAGTTGCTAACGGGTTAAAGGTAGATATTAAAGAGTTATATGAAAAATTAGATATTCCTGAAAATGTACCAGAGAAAACAAGATTTAAAGATGTAAAAAATTTTATACCTGAATTTTCAAGTGACGAAGCTAAAGACATATTAGGAAAAGACTAGAATATTAAAGAAGGGAAGGTCATAAATTGTATCCTTCCCTTTTCCAATACGCTATAACTGTACATAACTATTTCATTTTCAGAAGTTTCTTATATCAGTCTCCTCTTATCTTTTTTCGCTGAATTATTAAACATAACTAGTTTGTTTTTTGCATATAAGAGAGTGAAAAATATTTGTGAAAGAGAGGAATCAATTGCAGATTCATGTTGTACAAAAAGACGATACTTTGTTGAAAATTTCTAGGTTTTATGGGATTGATATGTCACGAATTATCGAAGCAAACCAAATTCAAAGCCCAGATTTGCTTGTAATTGGCCAGGCCTTGGTAATTCCCACGCCAGCCGGAACACATATGGTAAGACCACGAGAAAGTCTTTGGTTAATTGCACAAAAATATCGAACTTCACCCCAGGTAATTGCCAGTGACAATAATATTGCCAATCCATTACTTATATATCCTGGACAAATGCTTTTTATGAGAAGACCAGTTATAGAAGTAAACGGTTATCTGTCAAAAACTGGCACCGTAGGCCAGCAAGCTGTTATTAAGAATAGTCGTTATTTATCATCTGTGAGTATCTTTAGCTATTACGTAAAATCGGATGGAAGCATAGTTCCATCACAAATAATAGCAAATAAATATGTTTCTCTGATGGATGATACTGAAGTTATTAAAATTACAAAATCTGAACACTTAGTCCCTATCATGGTCATAGCAAATTTTGTAGGAAATAGATTTGACTCCGAGCTTGTACACATTATACTTTCTAGTAGTGAAGTTCAAAACATTTTAATTTCAAATATTCTTACAACAATGAAAAGCAAGGGTTATCTCGGTTTAAACGTTGACTTTGAATTTATTTACCCTGAAGATAGGCATTTATTCAACCAGTTTATACGTCAGTTAGTAGACCGCCTACACCCTGAAGGGTATTCAGTCTCAATTGCTTTGGCTGCCAAAACAAGCGACACGACAAGCGGCATATTATCTGGAGCTCAGGACTATGCAGTACTTGGACAATTAACTGACTTTGTAGTTATAATGACATATGATTGGGGATGGGTGGGAGGTCCTCCATTTCCTATAGCTCCTATAAACGAGGTCAAGAAAGTAATTGATTACGCGGTATCTGTAATTCCCCGTGATAAGATTCTGATGGGTGTACCTCTATATGGATATGATTGGAAGTTGCCTTTTAAAGAAGGAGAAACAACAGCAGAAATGATAAGTTCGTATGAAGCCGTTATTCGCGCATCAACATATAGAGCTGATATTCAATACAATTATCTTTATCAATCACCCTTTTTCCTATATACAGATAAAGATGGGATCAAACATGAAGTTTGGTTTGAAGACGCACGTAGTGTTCAAGTAAAATATAACCTTGTAAAAGCATACAAGTTGCGTGGAATTAGCTATTGGGAGATATCATTCTCTTTTCCTCAAAATTGGTTGGTATTAAATGATGTTTTCCGTGTCAGCAAGTTATTGAGGTAGTAGCATTCGTGTCACTATGCTGAAAAGCAAATGTAATTACATGGTTATTAGATGATTAGAATACAGTCTCAACAGACTGGAAAATAAGCCATACTTTCTTATACAAGGGCTGTGACTAAGTATTTTCATACTTTTGTCACAGCCTTATTTTCATAACTTCTTACTTATGATTAAATATTTAAATATAAAAACTCAGCTTTTACATCTGAGATTTAGGCAGTCTAGACTAAAAGCTGAGTATATGAATACTTCAGGTTTAACTAACTGCTACTTAAATCTAAATCTCTTTACTGGTAAGCTTTCATATTAACATTAACAATGAAAAAGAAAAGTATACTAATCCTTCACCTTATCTAGAGGTAAAAGTTCAAAGTTACCTTGTATTGTTGAATAAAACTATATAAATTATACAGAATATAATATGTTAGTTATTATGCCAAAATAAGTACAAGCATTATTATTAAATTTTCAAGATAATAACCAGTGATATAACGCTTGTAAAAAATACTTATACTAATTTTCTATAAAAACAACTAAGGAGATGGTTTAAAATGAGTGAATTAACAAAGCCACTTAGACGAACTTGCGCTACAGAAGATGTACATAAAAGATTATTAAGAGAATCTTCAAAGTATAGGGAAGCACGAACTCAAATAGAAAATATGACATTAAATCTTATGGAAGATACTTCTCGTAATGCAATTGTAGATGTAGTAAAAATTCCAATCGTTATTCATGTTGTGTGGAACAAACCTGACCAAAATATATCTATTGCTCAGATCAAGAGCCAAATAGATGTACTAAATCGTGATTTCCGCGCTCAAAATTTAGATGTATCTCAAGTTCCTTCTGAATGGAAAGACCTTGTTTCAGATACTTTAATTGAATTTCATCTTGCAACTAAAGACCCTAATGGTAATCAGACAAATGGTATAACTGTAACGCAAACGACTAAAATCTCCTTTTCTCATGACGACGATTCCGTGAAATCCCAAAGTTCAGGTGGTGCTGATCCTTGGCCAGCAGATCGATATCTGAATTTATGGGTATGTCCTCTTGAAGGTGGTCTTCTAGGTTACGCTCAATTTCCAGGTGGCCCTGACGAAACAGATGGTGTCGTTATTAACTATATAGCTTTTGGGACTGTAGGAACAGCCCAAGCACCATTTAACTTAGGACGTACTGCAACTCATGAAATTGGGCATTGGTTAAATCTCCGCCATATTTGGGGTGATGATCAGTCTAAGCCCAATAAATGTTCAGGCTCAGACCAAGTAGAAGATACTCCAAATCAAGCTGTGCCTAACCGCGGTAGTAATACAATCTTCCCTCATATCACTTGTAATAACGGTCCTACTGGAGACATGTTTATGAATTATATGGATTATGTGGATGATAAAGTTATGGTTATGTTTACTAAAGGTCAAGTAGATAGAATGCATGCTTGCCTTAATGGGCCTCGATCATCCTTTTTACAACAACCAATTTTAGTTTAAAGTGCTGCAAGATGGCTATATCTCTTCGCTAGAGAGTATCCATCTTGTCTCCTTACTTATAATCTTATAAAAAGAAAGGATGAAAAATATGAACCACGTACCTAATGAGCTTTATCAAAAATGGCGTCATTCCTTCGAAGAGGATAAGGATGACATAATGGTATTTAGACCAGAGCCTTTCAATTTCCCACCTTCCCGTGGTCGAAGTGGCATGGAATTTAGGCATGACGGAACCTTCATAAAAACTAATATTGGTTCAGCTGATGTAAATGAAGTGTCTAAAGGTCAATGGCAAATGAAAAACTCACATAACTTACAAGTATCTGTTGATGAGGACAAACAAAATCTCGAAATTATCGAATGTGAGAATAATATACTGAAAGTTAAAAGCCCTTCAACCAATACTTAGTGAATTAATACTTGACAAGTCTAAGGCCTAGGAACAGTACAAGTAAAACCGGGTTTATACTCTCCATACATCCGCCCCTCGGGATCGAAAGCAAAGCCAAGGTAGTTCTTATAGAAATTAAAATGCCGGACAAATCCCTTGTGCACACTCATTAATGGAAGCGATCCAGAGTCGTAAACAGAATACGTACCCATGAGCCCACCATACGCCTTTACCTTGGCGTTCCTGGCGATGTGGTAGGTGTAGCTCGCTCTAGTCACCTTACAAAAGAAGTACTTCAGGAACTTGAACTTGATCTCGATCTTCTTCTTGTCGGGGAACGGTCCGCCCAGCTCAGTCTTTATCCAGCTTTCCAGAAAGTCTGCTTGCGCTGCATTGAAGTTCGTGATCTTGAATACCACATCATCTGTTAGACCTCTCTCTTTGTACGACGGATGATGCTCGATCTTAACCAAGATCTCATGGACTGGGAGGGGAAACGTGCATCCCCAGATCCAGATATACCCTCTTCCGTGAAAGGCCTTCTGGAAGTTGTTCAGCGCAGTGGTATTCATCGTCGGGGAGATGAAGTCCTTGGCGGCTCTCGGGTCCATGTCGTCTGGATCACGCATACCTGATGGTAAGACAAATGGCATTGGCGTGGTGGACGGTGGTACAGTGATATACATTATGCCGTCATCATAACTGTTGACGAGAATCGGTCCATCTATCCAGGAGTGAGAAAAGAAGCTCAGCTCGAAGAGTGTACCAGGCGCACTGGCACCAATATGTTGCACTTCATTATAGATATCAAGGATGGACATCGTATTACGCTGTCCGTCCTTGAAACGATAGTCCGTTTCGCCACTACTACTTACAGAGCGGTCATAGTTGGCTCTGGAGATGCTCTTAAAGGGAGAGGGTGTCAGCTTAGTGGTCTTAGTTGCCTGCTTGCCGCCCGGATAGGTAATATCGTGGGTCACGACTTCACCTCGGCGAAAGTCGAAGATCTTGAACGTCATTTCCTCTTTCACCCTGTTGGCAAGAAGGATGCGCTTCATGCGGTTGTCGCAGAACACTCGGAAATCGACGCCTTTGAACTCATAGTCAACTCCAGCAACCAGGATAAATTGCTTCATCCCCGAGTCCGCCTGTTAATCCGATCCCAATCACTCCGAAAACCCGGATCGGCTACTAAAGCTTCAGCCGATGACTTTTTTTTAAGAGCTTTAACTTCCTTCAGAAGTTCTGTAAGTAACTTGAAGGTGTTTTGTGCCACGCGTTCAATTCTTACTAAATTACTTTTATTCATAGTTTGACTCTCCACCATATTCCTTTTAATCTTTATTCTGTAATATCTATGACAGTTCTACATAGATTACCACATTTTAAATAGACTTCATTGAAATCTTTATATTCATTTGCATAAGCTATTAAGTCACCTATGGCAATAGATTTCTGTATAAAAAAAACCTGATAAAATCAGGGTTCAACTGCATTTTCTTTGTAGCCTTAAGACCATCTCCATGTGTGCTTTGATACAAAGATCAGAATTATGAGTTTTGTGTAAAAGTGCCCCTAAAAGTAAAGGGGACAAAATTTTTAGATTTATACGTCTACGCACAATATATACTAAACATTATATCTCTTTTCTTTGACAAATAGAGCATGAAAATAAGTATGATATAATGCCTATAATACTAATAATTACTACTACTAAAAGCGATAGACTAATTTTATTACTCATAGTTAAAGCTAAAACTCTATCCAAAAATTGAGGTGTTAAAATACTACTATTGCTTAAAACTGAAGGCAATGCGAATATAATAAATGCAGGTACTGTATATAATAATGCAGATAAAATCTTACCTTTAATACCACTTCTAATAAAAAGCGATATCCTCATTTACTAGTTACCACTTTTTATTAAAAGTTATAGAAAAAGGAACTGCCAGCTCACAGCTCCTTTTACATATAAAACATAAATAGTTTTAATAATAGTAACCTCTGCCCATCTTACTCTTTGCAAGTAGTTGAGATATACCAGTTTTTTCCCATTCTTCAACTTGTTCAATTGCTTCTTGAGGAGTCTTACCCAAGCCTACAAGGACACCTGACAAAATAAATTCCTGATATAAGTGCTCTGGGTTAATTCCTTCTTTAGCTTCTGCTAAAGCACGATTTACTAAAGGAGTAATATATCTTACCCAGTCATCGGGACTAAATTTAGATTTATCCGGTGTTATACTTCCATTCATAGATGGAACGTTCATGCTGCTATTTAGTGTAAATAGATAATTATATTTTGAGGAATGCTTTAGTTCATCTGTAATTATATCAAATAGTATATCTTTATATGGACCCATAGGCAGTCCTCTTCTAATTGCTCTATACTTCTCTACTGCTCTTAATTCTCCGAATAAAGCTTTTTTAATACCATCCAGGTATGATTCTGGTCTTTCAAAAGTTTCTTCTTCACCAGCAGAAACCTCCATTCCTGTAAAATCCTTATAAATTCTTCTAAACAATCTATTATGTCTACGTTCATCGTCTCTTATAGATGCTATAATTTCTTTTTCCTCTCCAGTAGGTGCCACACTTATGAGATACTCATAAAACAGCTCATCTTCTCTTTCACCTTGAACTCCCTTTTTTACTCCTTCAAGCGCCTCTTGTAATTGTGGATTATACATTGTTGGATTTTCTGCCCTAGGCATAATGTACACTATAATTCCTCCTAAAATAATAATTCAATAATATAGTATGGTTTAAGTGTAAAAATGTGAGTCTCGCTTTATTTGCATTTCATTTTCCATGTTTGTACATCATCATTACTACTTTTAATTATCGATTATTATAAACTTATTTAGCTAAATACTACTGCTGCAATAAAAGAGTTATATTAAAAATTAGGTATTCATGAAGATGTTCCAGAGGAAAACTTGTCTTATACCCATCCTGCGAAATATAGGTATAGGAGGGCACTATCCTTGAAGTGCATGCTGTAATAAAAATCCCGAAATAATACCTATAAGTATAATCCAACCTATTTTATTAGTAATAATCCCTAGAAAAACACTAAGGAGAATAATAATAGCCGCGTTAGTCTCTAGAGCTCTTTCAATATCCCATTCTTTATCTAAGTTTTCAATTCTGGCTATAATTTCTTTCCTGCTTCTAGTTTTGTAATATTCAATATTCTTTTGTGTTTTCTTTTGAATTCTCTTATTTATCTTTTCTTTCGTGTGCAGTCTGACCCTTTGCGTAGTAGGTGACAATATGCTCTTTAGCATTTTATACACTCCTCGCATATTCATTTTAATAATATTTTTAGTTTACTCCAATACATACAATTTATTACGAAGATATTTCATCTGATTTCTGTTTCCTTTAATATTATTCATTATATAAATATAGTACGTAAGTTTATGATAGTCATGGCTCTTACGGCAGTTAGATTGAATTCAGACTTGAAAAAATGCTTAAAACCGGGGTTAAACCTATAATCTAGGTGTTATGGTTTGGTTTATAGTTACTGTTATAAGCATTCTTACTCAAAGCCTTACTAGACAAATGTAATCAAACTATATTGATATAAAAAAATCTCGATTTTGAAAGGAGATTCATCAAAATCGAGATTTTTATTCATTTCTAATTTGGACTAGTTCTAAAAATGCTTATTTAAAATAGTTGTTTCTATTTCACAATTAAAACAGGACACTGAACTCTTTTTGCTACTTTATGACTAACGCTGCCCAATACCATTTCTTGCAATGAATTAAGACCGCGACTACCTACAACAACTAACTCAAACTTTCCTTTATTTGCGTAGTCTACAATTGTTGGACCGGGTTCTCCATGTAATATCTTAATTTGATAAGATAAATTACTTGATTTTAGCTTTTCTTCAATAGGTAAAAGTTTCTTTCGTCGTGACAATTCTAATTCTTCTTTTCCTTGAGCATGAAGAACCTCACTCGTTGATTGTGAAAAATCAATCACAACTATAACTTGAATCATACATTTGTTGGCTAATGAAGCAATTTTTATTGCTTCTTGTGTTGCTCGAAGTGAATGTTTTGATCCATCTACAGCCAGTAATATATTATTATACATTTACCCACCCCTAATATATATTATTACATATTTACCTATTTCTAATGCTATATTAATGTGCTGCTAATTTTACATTTGGATTATTATATATAGCTAGTCTATCTACCAATCTTTTACTAGAATCATTTAAACCTAGAATAGTGACTTTATTATTATTTTCATGATATTTAATGACTACTTTATCAATAGCTCCCACAGCTGAATCATCCCAAATATGTGTATTGGAGAAATCAATAATAATCTTTGTATTCTTTGTAGTAAAATCAAACGATTCTACAAATCCTTGAACAGATGCAAAAAATAATGGACCTCTTATATCAAATATTATATTTTGATTTTCTTTTCGTTCAATTACTTGTATCTTTGAAATTTTAGCAACGAAGAATAGTGCACTTAATATAACACCTGCAATAACACCTTTTGATAAGTCATGCGTTGCAACTACAATGATAACTGTTGCTAACATAACAGCAGCATCACTTTTAGGTGCATTCCTTAAATAAGAGAACGAAGACCAGTCGAACGTACCGATTGATACCATAATCATAATACCTACAAGAACAGGCATTGGGATTTGCACGACTAAATCACCTAATACAATAATTAAAAACATTAAAAATATTCCTGCCACAAAAGTGGACAGTCTACCACGTCCCCCTGATTTAACATTAATCACAGACTGTCCAATCATTGCACAACCTGCCATACCACCAAAGAAACCTGTAATGATATTCGCAATTCCCTGACCTCTAGCTTCTTTGTTTTTATTGCTCTCTGTTTCAGTCATATCATCTACAATTGATGATGTTAATAAAGACTCCAATAAACCTACAATCGCTAAAGCAATAGAATATGGAAAAATTATTTTTAATGTTTCAAAAGAAAATGAAATATCTGGAATAAAAAACTTAGGCAGCGATCTTGTGATAGATCCTAAGTCTCCAACTGTTCGTAAGTCTAGATTCATAAAAATAGAGACAGCTGTTAACAAAATGATAGCTATCAATGGCGCTGGAATAGACTTAATAAATTTAGGTAATATGTAAACAATCATCAATGTAATTACTACAAAAATATATGTCATGTTAGAAATTCCGATAAAATGTGGTACCTGAGCCATGAAAATTAAAATTGCTAATGCATTTACAAAACCAATCATGACAGCTCGTGGAATAAATTTCATTAATTTTGCTATTTTACATACACCAAAAATCACTTGTATAATACCTGTTAATATTGTTGCTGCTAACAAATAATTCAGTCCATGTTCTTTTACTAAAGGAACCATTAGTAGTGCCATCGCACCGGTTGCCGCCGAAATCATTCCAGGACGACCACCTACAAACGCAATGATAACTGCAATACAAAAAGATGCATATAATCCAACCATTGGATCTACTCCTGCAATAATGGAAAATGCAATTGCTTCTGGAATTAATGCTAATGCTACAACAATCCCAGCAAGGATATCCCCTCTAACATTTGAAAACCATTCTGTTTTTAACTTCTCAATCATTTTTTATACACCTCACTCTATTATTTTTTACTTTTAACTCTTATAAAACTCAAGTTTGCCACACATTAAAAATAGTTTAACACATACGATCCCAAAACGGAACCATTTTGGAACCCATTTTATAAAAAAAATTATGGTATAATAAAAGAAACATCTTAAATACTAGGAGAGCATCTATGTTAATTGGATATATGAGACCATATCAAGAAGATTTGAAATGTGAAGATCAACTAAAGAACTTAAAAAAAGCAAATTGTACAACAATCATTTCAGAGGAACATTCATCAGCAAAAAAAAGAACTCAACTAAAAAATATGTTAAGCATCCTTAAAAAAGGTGATAAAATAGTCGTTACAAAACTTTTTACGTTAGCTGATTCAACACGTCATTTAGTCGAGTTATTAGAAATAATTAATACGAAAGGTGCTTATTTTCAATCTCTTACTGAAGGGATTGATACAAGTAATACTACTGGATATCATTTCACTGATATTGTAAAACACCTTGTTGAATTTCAAAGCGATGTAATAAGCGAAAAAACAAAAAAAGGATTATATGAAGCAAAACAAAAAGGAATCACTACAGGACGACCAAGAAAACCTGATGAAAATGTAAAACGTGCTATTGCTATGTATCAAAGTAAGAAATATAGTCTCTCTGAAATAAAAAATGAAACTGGAATTAGCAAATCTACATTATATAGATATCTAGAGAATTAGATATTTTTTATAGTTATCTCAGACATGTAATCTACCTCGTATTAAATGTTATAACACAGAAAAATAATGTTTCCTAACCTCGTCTTAGGGTAGATACATGTTTCTGTATAAAAAGAACCCTGATAAAATCAGGGTTCAACTATATTTTCTTTGTAACCTTAAGGCCGTCTCCATGTGTGCTTTGATAGAAAGATGTATTGATACTCAGAATTATGATTTTTACGTAAAAATGCCCCTAAAAGTGAGAGGGGGCAAAATTTTTAGATTTATACTTCTACATACAGTATATACTAAACATTATATCTCTTTTCTTTGACAAATAGAGCATGAAAATAAGTATGATACAATGCCTATAATACTAATAATTACTACGACTAAAAGCGATAGACTAATTTTATTACTCATAGTTAAAGCTAAAACTCTATCCAAAAATTGAGGTGTTAAAATACTACTACTGCTTAAAACTGAAGGCAATGCGAATATAATAAATGCAGGTACCGTATATAATAACGCAGATAAAATCTTACCTTTTTCTATACCAAATTTATAATATATAGGATATTGACAGAAGCAAACTATAGTAGCTACTGCTCCTGATAAGCAAATTGCTATAGCTTCCAACGCACTCAATGTATTTGTGTTATAAAGATACATCATTACACTTCCATCTATTATCCAAACAATAAGAATCGTACTAATTAAATATAAAAACCTGCCTAGAACCATACTTGAAATTTTAGAAGGAAGCATATAATACATCTTATCGCATTTTTCGTTACTTTCAACAGTAAATGGGGTTGCTGCAATTATGATTAAAAAGAAAAATAAGTATCCCAAGCCCATAGCAGATGAATCTTTTAAAGTTAAGAAAATAAATACTAATGGAACTAACACTAAATATTTTAATGTACCTCTCATAATTCTAATATCTAGTTTTAAATAATTTATAGCTCTCATCATAATTACCCCCTCGCACCATTTATATGAAATACTACTATATCTTCAACAGAAGGTTTTTCAAGCAACAACCCTTTGCCCATATATTTACTGTCTCTTAAATGAATTAGTCCTTCAAACCCAACATTAGATTTTTTATAACCAATTAGTTTTTCTTTTATTTGTTCTGTTAAATCTTCTCTGCCACCCTTAACCAATAAATAATCCTCTAAAATATTATCCTTTGTATCATTAAATATAGTTTTACCTTTATCAATAAAATAGAGATAGTCTGCTATTTTCTCTAGATCACTCATGATATGAGTAGAAAATAACACACTTCTTTTACCATCTGATATATACTCCTGAAGCAACTCTAATATCTCACTTCTAATCACAGGGTCAAGTCCACTTGTTGGTTCATCCAATAAAAGTAATTTTGTCTCTCTGCAAAGCACACTAGCAAACATTAGTTTTATTTTCATTCCCTTTGAAAAGTTTTTAATATTTTTATTTTGTGGTATGCCCCACCTATCTATATATGATTTAAATTTGAACTCATCAAATGATTTATAAAAACTCTTCAAACTATCCATTACATCCTTTGCTGTAAAGCATCCTGGGAAATAACATTCATCTGCAATATATCCTATAATATCTTTAAAAGCAATTTCATCATCGGTATAGTTCTTACCAAATACAATTATTTCTCCACTGTCACGTTTAAGTTGCTCCATAATAAGTTTAATTGTAGTAGTTTTGCCCGCTCCATTCTGTCCTATATATCCTAAAATATATCCCTCCGGTAATTTTAGATTAATATTTTCAAGATTGAAAGTTCCAAAGCTTTTATTTAAATTTTTTATTTCAAGTGCATACATAAATTTCACTCCTTCATCAAATTTTCTAAAATCATTATTAATTCTTCATTTGATATATTGGCTAATTTTGCACTTTCAATGGCAGAGGTGAATGCTTCTTCAATACGTTTTAAATACTGTTCCCTTACCATTTCATTGTCCTTCGGAAGTATAAAAGTTCCCTTTCCTTGCATAGTAGCTATGAATCCTTCAGCTTCAAGGTCAGAATAAGCCCTTGTGGTCGTAATAACACTTATTCCCAAATCCTTTGCAAGCTGACGTATAGATGGTAAAAATTCATTTTCAGCAAGCTCACCAGACATTATTTGCTCCTTAATCTGTACTTTAATCTGCTCATAAATAGGTAACCCAGATTTATTGGAGATTAGTATTTTCAATTAATAATACCTCCTTACCGGCATACTGTATATATTACATTATATACAGTATAATCACCTTTGTCAATATTTGGTTTAATAAAGAAAAAAAGCCAATCAAGGTGATTCTCTGACACCCCAATCGACTCATTTTTATCCTATTCAAATTCACATTCAATCTCTGTGCTATCTTCAACTACATCTAAAATCAAGTTTCCTAAAACTACTCAGCCAGATTCCAGCACCGATCGTTAAAAAATAATACTCCAGAACCTAGTATTCTCTATTTAATACTAATATGAATTTCTCCTGTTTAATAAATCAACTACATTCACCCTGAGATAACATATCTGATAACTTTACCTTGGGATGGTGATATCTTTTCCCACACATTGTACCATTTCTAAATTGCACAGTTTCTTTTGGGCACCATTGCAAGCAAGCAAAGCATTGCTCACAATGATGCTGCCATAAAGGTCTTCCCTCAACCATTTTAATATTTTTAACCGGACATATTTTAGAGCAAATTCCGCATCCATTGCATCGCTCGTCACAATTGAAGGCACTATCCATCAATTGCAAGCTCTCCACAAAAGAAAGATTTGTATAGCCTTCAAATCTGGCAATCTTAAGCCATACTGTTTTTTGCAGCGTTTCTCTTAGATTAAGGAAATCTACTAATTTTTCAATTATTTTTGCCTGTGTTTCAAGTTTCCCTATTTTTCTAGACTGAAGGTCTTCTTTAATTCCTTCAAGTTTCTTATCCCAATCATTAAACATCTTTTGTTGTTTTTCTATGGTAATTTCTCTTAGTCCAAAAGAGTTGAAAAAATCCTTTATCACAAAAGAAGGAGTTAAATAATTATAGGGCATTCTTACTCCATACCCGGCAGAAAGCCTACCCCCTTTTGATTTTATCGCCTTATCCAGATATTCCAGTGAAATACCCGGGCTGTCTCCGTATGTACATACTCCAAATACGTACTTTTTGTCTAGATTAACCATTTTGTTTACAAACCTTTTTATAATATAAGGAATCCCTTGATGATAAACAGGAAAAATAATTCCTATCATATCAGCATCGGTTTTTACAGTTTCATTTTCAACCACGGAAGAAATAGAGATTAATTCAGCATTAATGGTTTCAGCAATATCTCTTGCTATGGCAAGAGAATTCCCTGTCCCTGTAAAGTAGTAAACTATACCACTCACAACATATACCTCCTGTAACTGCTTTTACTTTTTCTAAACAATCTGGGCAGTATCAATATGTAAATGTAAAGAGGCTGGCATCTCTTTACTATTTAACACTTCTCAAAATAAAGATAAAACCTGAATATACTATAATTCCTAAGGCACAGAAAAATAGCAACTGTTGTATTGTTGCTAATGGATCACCATTTATAAGCATACAGATTCCCATTGCAATTACAGCTGTAATCATAGTAATAAAAAAACCATATGACAACATTTGAATTGAAAAACTGCTGTGAGGTCTTGTCCAGAGTAAATACGTACTTAATAACATTAATGGAATGGAAAAGCCTAAATCAAAATAACGAATAACCCAAAATACTGTTGGAGCATCATTATATGTTTTGCTTATCCCGTTAACAACAACTTCATTTACTTCTTTTAACCACATCGATGCAAACATAAGGGAAAACACTATACAAATTATAGAATAAACTGCTAAATTTCTCTTTTTAAAGTTCATGGTAACTCCTCTAAAAGCAGGAAGTGTATAAAATAATATTAATAATGAACTAATTAAAAGATATAAAAAGTAATATGCATACTTTTCGCTGTTGCCAGAATAGGTTGGATGACTCCATTCCATACCAATTGTATAGCTTAATACATAATAAATTACAGTTAATGGCGTTAAAATTAAAAAATATTTATAACTCTCTTTTTTAAATAATAAAAGCATACCTCCAATAATTAATAAAGGACTTAATAAAATAAGATTTATTAAATCTTGCCCTTGTATCTGATAAATACTTGAAGGTGACGTCTTATAAGTTAATTTGTTTAATATCAAGGGTCCCTCTACAGCAAGAAATGTAAGAACAATTCCAGAAACGATTGCATTAAGAGAAATAAATATGCGTTCAAAATTTGATACTTTTGTGGAACTTGCATACATAGAAAACACTCCTTTATTAATGTAAATGTAAAGAGGCAGGCACTTTCTCATTTTTACATATACGTTGAACAGCAAACTTGCCACTTACCAAAGCACTTGGTAATCCACCTGGAAATAAGGTCCACTGACCAGCCATGTAAAAATTATTTAATCCCTTTAAAATGCCACTGTGAGAAATAAATTTTCCCTTTGGAGTAATGGCAAAAGACATCCAAGCACCTCTATATGCTCCGCAGTAGCGTTCATAGGTAACAGGTGTTGTTACATCTATAACCTCAAATTTCCCTAATAGTTCAGGAAAGCGCTCTACAATTCTAATCATAACTTCTTCTGCAACCTCTGCCTTTGCGGCTTTGTATTCTGATATATTCTCACGTTTTTTCTTCCAAAAGTCATAATCACAATTCGTAAGAACGCAATTTATAACAGACTTACCCTTTGGAGCAAAATCAGGCTCATAGTAATAATGTTTTATTACTAAACTGTCAATTACTTTCCCCCCTATATCAAAAGGAGTTGTAGGAAAGCTTATACAATGAGGTATATGTGACAAATCCTCATTAACACCAAGAGAAACCTGAACGCAATTAGGTAGTGGATAATCTTGAGGATTGGAGTACATAATTTCAAACTTTTTATCTTTGTATTTGTTTTGCAGCAGTTCACTTAATGTAACATCTGCATCGGTAGCAGAAATTATATAATCGCCTTTTACTATTCTACCATCTAAAAGTTCAATACCTGTTGCAGTATTATTCTCAACAATTATTTTTCCTACCTTTGCTCCATAGGTAATCTTCCCACCCAAATCTTCAAATCTTTTTGCCATTCTTTTTGACATAGCAAGAGATCCCCCTCTTGGCCAACCTCCGTTATCAGCTGTGAATGTACTTAAGGTAAAAAATAAAGCTGTAGATGAATAGTAATCAATCATTATAGAACTTAACAACGCACCACGAATAAGCGAACTTTTAAATCGGCTTAAATATTCTTTTACGGTAATCTTGTTTAATTTGGACATAAGTGGGAGAACAGACTTCATATTCTTTATCATCTTTAAAAAGTCAAAAAAATTCATCATATCCTGAGGCTTATCTGCGGGCACATAACAGGTTTGAAATCTTTTGGTGTAATTACAAAGTTCTTCAATTTGATTTTTATCTTCCGGTGAAATATCTAAAAGATGAGTACGAAGCTTTTCAATGTCACGATATATATATACCTTTTTTCCCTCTTTTTCATAACAAGTAAAATAGTCATGGTTATATATTTCTACGTTATCAAGAGCACCAACTTCACACCACATTTTATAAAGCTGTGTATCTTTTTTGGTACCTGTTAGCCAGTGTATACAGCTATCAAAATGGTAACCATCCCTGTTCCATCCCGTACATTCTCCCCCAGGAACAGTGTGCATCTCATAAATTTCTGCATCAAAGCCTGCCTTTAATCCATATATACCTGCAGATAATCCCCCAATACCAGCTCCGATTATAATTATTTTCTTCATAATCTTACCCCTTTACTTTATTAGTATTCTACAAAGCTACTTAGCTATCGGTGTCTTAAAAGCATCTCTATAAATTAAAATATTTATGTAAATATATGTGTATCACATTAATAAAAGCTTACAGGTTTTGATTATTTACTTAATGCAATTTTACCTATTTCTTATTCTTCTTTAATTAAAGATAAACAACATTAATTGTTAAACAATTAATGTTAAATAAAATTACACTTTGTGAAATTTGTAGCAAACAACTTCGACATACAATGCTTTTTCTAAAATTCTTAGTTTAATATGAGCTTCCATAGCATGAATTATAATTGAGTTATGAAGTTGTGTATCTATATCTATCACAACGTTCTTTATTATTCGGAATACTATTTTCCAAATTTATGCAATTCACTCTTGTTTAATAATAACATTATTTTCATAAACTGTAAATTAATTCAAAAACTTATATTATTTTAATTTTATATTACACCTTAACATCTTGTACGTCGAACTACACACTCTACCAGTTACCTGCTGACAACTATATCAGAAAACTCCATTCCTTTTTCTGTATATACTTATGTTTCCACAGTCTCTAATATGTTACCACACACCAAAACCCTCAAGTGTATTTATCTCACTTGAGGGCCTCTAACCATTAATATTACTACGTTTTTTCTATAAGTGTTCTTTTTGACCCTTACTATTTGTCTCTGCATGTGTTTTGATAGAAAGATGATACTGATACGGAGATATACTGAAGGTTGGCTCGCTATAACCCTCTTTTGTTCGTAATATAAGAAAGTTGCAACGTAATAACACCATAAAATTTAACTCTAAATAATACGATATTTTAATAACTATTTAATTATATATAGGTAATACTTCATTATTATCTTTCATATAATTTTTCGGTGAAACGTGCAGTTCTCTTTTCATATTTACTGAAGCAAAAAAAACCTCTTCTAAGCTATTTATGCCGAGGTTAGCTAGATGTTGTTTTAACCAAGTCTCGGATAGATTAAGCTTTACTATAGTATCATTATACAATATTCCATCAACTATCACTGGATAAGATAAAGAAGGCTCTTTCCTAGTTAAATTCATATCTTCAATAGTTACTTCAGCTTTATTAGGCTTTTTAAGTATTGAAATATTACCATTCGACTCCACAATTCCTAAGAATATCTCACTTATATCAAACACTTCTTTTTCTCTTAGCATTTGAAGAACATTATCAATTGAATAACGTATCTTAGTGAGGTTTGATACTATAAACTTACCATCTTGTATAACTATCGTAGGTTCAAATGTAATTAGGTGTCCAAACTTTCTATACTTTATCTTCAATTTGGACACTATCTTCTGAAAAATTCCGATTAGAACAATTGCTACTGCGGTATGTATATGTTCAATTTTGGGGTCCGCTATATCAGCTCCTACTACTGCCCCCAATGTAATTATTACTAAAAAATCAAAAACCGGAAGCTCACCAATAGAACGTTTCCCCATGTACAAAACTATAACTAACATCAAAGGTAAGATAGTTACTATTCTACCGCTAACTATTAAAAGTTCTTTAATTAAATGCATATAAATACATCTCCCTTAACAATATCATTTATAGATTTAGTGTTTCCAATTATCACAAGAAACTTTCAAAGGTTGCTCATTTTCATCAAACATTTACATTTAATATATCATAATGCTATGAAATTAATAGCAAAAATTTAACCCTTACTATTGTCTCTATATGTGTTTTGATAGAAAGATGATACTAATGGAGGATAACCCCTGTAACCCTCTTTTGTTCGTAATATAAGAAAATTTCAAATTAATATTTAACTTTATATTGCAATAAGGTGTTTTAAATTTCTTTAAAGAAAAATATAAAATAACAAACTATAATGAATATGATATATGTGCAGTAATAGGAAATTTCACTTTAGTAGAATATACTATAAACACCTAAGGATAGAGGACAATAAATTCAAGAAAACTATTGATAAAATTTAAAAAAATATAGTCAATAACCTTTGTTATTCGACAAATAATTCGTAATAAATGTAATATATTTCATAATATATGTAAATGAATACCAACCATTACAATTACTGATTTATGAAATCAACCCGATATGAGTAATTGTGTCATTTCAAAGGGATAATTTGTTTTTATTAAGTTATAAAAAGTGACATATTTCTTTTTAATAAAGTGATATTATTTTTATAGGATAAAGACAGTAAATTAAATGTGTTACTTGAAATAAATTAATTTGGAACCACTTAATACAAAACGATATTTTATAGGGGGATATTTAAATGAAAATTGTAGAAATCTTAACTAGAAACGAAATTCAAAATGAAGTTAATTATAAATATTTTTATAAATTAGTAAGGAACGAACTGAGACTTCCAATAGGTGAGGACAAAGTGAATGTTCAAACTTACGGAATAGAAGTTGAAAGACATGATATCATCAATGGTAATTTAATAAATACTGAAATAGAAGCCATAGCTTCAATAAGTCCACAAACACATAAAGTACATAATTTATTAAAAATGGTATATGATAATGGAGTGTCTCCAAGACACTTGATAGATATATTAGGTGAGTATGCAGATACATATATCATGGACTTTGAGGTTGCTTTAGCTAGAACAGCTAATTAATAATATATATATCTATCTTAATTAAAAAAATGACAAGGGATTATTAACCTTTGTCATTTTTTTTAATTAGAATATATATCACAAAATTCAATGTTAATCTTATCTACTTTACTTTCAAAGATTAATGCATGCTCTGCCTTTTCCTCTTCAGCTATTTTAATAGGCATCTCTACACGGATGATACCAGCTCAAAAGAGGTGATAAAACATAGAAAACCATCTTATTTTAAACGTTCGTCATATTGTGACAATATTATCTCTTATTAATATACTATTATTAGAAAATATAAAAGGGAGGAACTTACCCTTATGAGTAATTGCGGTCCAGTACAAAATTGCCACCAAAAATACCCTGAGGATTGCAGCGATTCAGGAAATACTATTCAGAAGGTTTATATGAATATAAGCTGCGATAACGATAAAAATGATAATAGGCAAGAAGGCTTTGGTTATCATGATAAAGTTGAATTTAAATATGATGAAATAACCCCACCTATAGATACTCTTATATCAGTAAATACGCCCGTTCTTCAGGTAGATTTTAGCACAATAAACCCAGGAGATAGAGTATGGTTAAGTGGTGTTGTCCACTTATCTAATGATAGTGGTAATGCTACAGCACGTGTTACCATAACTATCACAAGAAGCTCTCCATTAAGTGGTACACCTGTAACTATCTATTCTTCGAGATTTAGAATAGATAATACATCAGGAGACGATTCAGTATTAGAGCCATTTTCACATGTTGATGTACCTAATACTCAACTTTTTGATGTTAGATACCAAGTTCTATTATCTGTTAGTGACCCTAATCCTAATTTAATTATCGAGAATATTGGGCCTAATACACTAACAGCAATTAGATTTATTCGATAAAAATATAGATTTTCAAAATTTTTTTATATTAAAGTTTTTGAATAAAAATGATTTATGAAAACTCTCTACCAACAAAGTAAATCTATTAAATTAATAAAGCATTAGTAACATTATAAGTTACTAATGCTTTATACAGTTTGCTGAAAAACCCCCTGTTTAAAAAACAGAGGGGTTTTCTAGCAAACTTGTGGATAAATTTTAAAAGAGAGCTTTTCTATTAATTTGAATAAAATTTTATATAAATCT
>NZ_BOPZ01000024.1 GCF_018332455.1 Clostridium polyendosporum | reverse complement strand
TTATATAAAATTTTATTCAAATTAATAGAAAAGCTCTCTTTTAAAATTTATCCACAAGTTTGCTAGAAAACCCCTCTGTTTTTTAAACAGGGGGTTTTTCAGCAAACTGAAAATGGGTGGTAATTAATACCACCCATTTTATTATCCTCGCTTACACTTCTGCATTTGAGGTTCCTTCTGGATTTGTCATTGATTTTAATCCTATTCCTGATAATTTTCTATATACACTATTAGTTGGTACAAGCCATACTTCTCCAGTACCTTTATATACATTTAAAAAACCTTCACCACTAGTAGCTGATCCAATTAAAGACTTTGCAGACTTTTCAACTGTAAAACCTATACCAGCTGTTCTCAAAATGGTAAAGTTACCATCTACCTTTAAAGTATCATTTATAAGTTTACACTTAAATATCTCTGTTTCTGGAACTGGTAATTCTAAAACAATTACACCACTACCAGACAGTTTAGTTTGAAATATTCCTTCATTTCCCATCATCATAGAGGATATGCTTTTCTGCATGGCTGCCCCTACTTCCACTGTATCTTCACATGCATAAAACAAGCCATCGTCAACAATAATTTCTTCATCCTCAAGCTCTATAAGACCAAAATGCCCAAAGGATGGCTCAAGAAAAATCTCTCCTATTCCTTCATACCTTGGCTTAAATGCAGTTTCTCCAGTAACTTTACTTGTCAAAAGTTTTTTTCCAAGGCCTATAACTCCTCCAAACTTATTATTAAGTTCTATATTACCTTTAAGATAACTTAATACACCTGATTCAAGTTTAACAGCACTGTCTTCTAGAATTATCCTTACCTGTTTTAACTTTATCCCAGAATCCCTCATAAATTTAAGTTTTATTGAAGTTTCTACATCCGTTCCACCATTAAGTTCATCAAATTCTAATACCTGAAATATTGATTCTCCTCTCATTTCTGAAAGCTTAGTAAGTTTATTTGTTATATTTAGAGAGGTTCTCATAAGCTCACCCCTTTAGAAAAATATGTAATTATTTTGTAAATCTATAATACCATATTTATCAAATAATATACACAAAAATGTAACTCAGCCATTTCGTCTTATGCCTCACTAAACAAAAAAACATCCTCAAAATTATTTTCTCTAGCTGAGTTACATTTAATCATTATTATAAGTGGATTATTTAAACTATATATCTACTCTGCTTATAACTTTTTCGCAAAAGCTGATCCTATTTCAAGAGCCGCTCTATTTAACTCATAGAACTCCTCTTTTCCGTGTTCTCTTAGCGTGTTTAAAAGAATTTCCATAGAAACAATCTTAGTTTTAAAAATTAATGCGCCTAATAAAATCATATTAGCAATTCTCTTATCACCTAGTTGTTTAGCAAAAGCCTGAGCTGGAATAGGTATAACTCCTATATCCTTTCTTATTGGTTCTCTGTTAACTATATCTAAATCTAAAATCAGTAATCCCTTTGATTTTAAGTTTTTTTCAAATTTATCTAAAGAAGGTCTATTCATAACTACTAAGGTGTCTGGTGAAATAACTATAGGTGACCCTATATCACCATCACTTAGTACAACTGAGCAATTGGCTGTTCCTCCTCTCATTTCTGGTCCATAGGAAGGTAGCCAAGAAACGTTAAGCCCTGCATTCATACCTGCATAAACTAAATACTTTCCTGCTGAAAGTATTCCTTGTCCTCCAAAACCCGCAAAGATTATTTCCTGCGATAACATACTATTTCACCTCTCGATCATTATCCTTTTTAACACCAAGAGGATAGTATGGTATCATATTATCTCTAAGCCACTGTAGTGCTTCAACTACTGAAAGTCCCCAATTAGTTGGACATATGGAAAGTACCTCTACCATAGAAAAACCTTTACCATCTATAGAGTTCTTAAATGCCTTCTTTATTGCATTTTTTGCCTTAATAACATTAGCTACATTATCTACAGAAACTCTGTCAACATAATATGCTCCATCTATAGTAGCAATCATTTCTGCTACTCTTATTGGGTATCCTTGAGTTCTCACATCTCTCCCATAAGGTGATGTTTCTGTTACCTGCCCTGGCAGTGTGGTTGGAGCCATCTGCCCACCAGTCATACCATATATACAATTATTCACAAAAATAGAAACTATATTTTCTCCTCTTGCTGCAACATGGACAATTTCACCAGTTCCTATAGCTGCAAGATCCCCATCTCCTTGATAAGTGAAAACAACTTTATCCGGATTTGCTCTCTTTATACCTGTTGCTACCGCTGGTGCTCTACCATGAGCAGCCTCGAACATATCACAAGCAAAGTAATTATAAGCTAATACTGAACATCCTACTGGAGCTACACCTATTGTTTTCTCTAAAACTCCTAGCTCCTCTATGCATTCTCCTATAAGTCTGTGAATTATACCATGAGTACAACCTGGACAATAGTGGGTAGGAACATCTATTAATGCCTTAGTTGGTTTGAATACTATTGACATTGTTTTTCACCTCCCAAGAAGCTTTTAATATTTAGCAGTATTTCATTTGGTGTAGGAACCATCCCACCTACTCTTCCATAAAAATATACTTCCTTTCTTCCACTAACACTAAGCCTTATATCCTCAACCATCTGACCTAAACTCATTTCTACAGCCAAATACCCCTTATCTGTCAAATTTATAGTCTTCTCAAAAGCTTCTTTAGGAAATGGCCATACAGTTATAGGTCTTATTAGACCTATATTTACCCCATGGATTTTCGCCATTTTTATTACATTATTACATATCCTCGAGACTGTACCATAAGCTACTAATATTAAATCACAGCGTTCACTACAATTATAAAGTTCATATCTTGTCTCATTTTTTTTAATTTCTTCATACTTAATTTGAAGATTAAGGTTGTGTTTTTCAAGAATTTCTGGATCGAGATATAATGAGTTTATTATATTATGAGCCTTTCTTTTTCCTAAACCATTAGCAGCCCAGTTCTTTACTGGTAGCTGCTTAGAAGTCCTTTCCTTGAATTCTACTGGTTCCATCATCTGACCAATCATACCATCTACCATTACCATCACAGGTGTTCTATATAAATCTGCCACATCAAAAGCATCTTGCGTTATATCTACTATTTCTTGAATTGAGTTAGGCACATATACTGGCATATAGTAATCACCATGACCTCCACCCCTAGTAGCTTGAAAATAATCTGACTGTGCAGGCTGAATACCTCCAAGTCCAGGTCCCGCTCTAACAACGTTTACTATTACACAAGGCAACTCAGCTCCTGCTATAAATGAGATTCCTTCGCTCTTTAAGCTTATTCCTGGACCGGAGGATGAGGTCATACACCTTACTCCTGTTCCTGCAGCACCATACACCATGTTTATAGCAGCGATTTCGCTTTCTGCCTGAAGAAAAACCCTTCCAATCTTAGGCATTTTTTTTGCCATATATGCAACTACTTCAGTTTGTGGAGTTATGGGATATCCAAAAAAACATTGACAATCAGCTCTTATGGCTGCTTCTGCTATAGCTTCATTACCTTTTATCAAAACCTTCTTACCCATAACTATCCTCCTTTATTTTTCTACAGTTATGACAAGGTCAGGACACATTTTCCCACAGCATGCGCACCCTATACATTGAGTTTTCTTATCCTCTTCAATAGTTGCTGGATAATAACCTCTTTCATTTAGCTTATCGGAAAAAGTTATTACTTTTTTAGGACAAGCAATAATACATTGACCACAGCCCTTACATCTTTCTTCCCTAAAAGTTACTTTAGGCATCATTAATCCTCCCTTATAAATCTGAGTAATAAACCTATTAACTAACATTACCCTATCCAAGGTGGCTTCATATAAATATCAATAGGAAAAACTTCTGCTCCTACTTTTCCTTCTATTGCAGATATTAAATCTTTTCTACAAGTTAAATAAGTGTATGGAATTTTTAAGATTTGTGAAAGCTTTAAGATCTCTCTGTCCCCCACTAAAATATCTTCTTCCGTGGTTTCATAAGAAAGGTTAGTATTTGAAATTATATCTGTAACCTTAAGCCTAGATGATTGTTCTATAGTTTGTATATACTCCTTAGTATCCTCTACTCCAGCAGTGAGAGGCCTATTGTTATTTACAACAAAGTACATATTATATACTTCTTCTCTGAAATATTTATTATATTGTCCTAATGCTATGGCTCCTAAACCATCCCCACCTATATCAAAAACAATCTCAGAGGACTTATCATTAAAAGCTGAAATAACCCCAGGTGGAACTACCATTAACTCTCCATTCAGTAAATCTGGTGGTGAACAAATAACTCTTATTCCCTTGTCTTCGAGAAAAGACTTAAGTTGCCTGGAACAAAAATATGGATTTACAATATCGAGATCTATCAAAGCAGTCTTTTTTTTCTGTTCTTTTAACTTTAAGGCATAATTTATTGCAACCTCTGTTTTACCACTACCGAAGTGACCCACAAAAATACTAATTCTGCTCATTTTTCCTCCTTCCTTAAGTATTTGCAAAGTATTATGGATAACTATAATATCTACCTAGTATAATTATAGTATCCAAATATTGTTATTGGAACTGCTTTACTCCACCTTTCGACATTAAAAATAAGCATTTTTTCCCTTAATTTAATCACTTTTTTGTATTAAACAGTACATATTCTTTATATATTATCATTGAAATACACTAGTAGTTACTTTTTTGTTAATACATTATAGATATTGAGTTACTATAAGTTATTCTCTTATAACTTAAATAAGGAGGTAATATGAAAAAGAAATATTTGTATGTTATTATTCTACTTCTTATCATGATAATAGCTTTTTTAACAGGATATACAATTAATTTATACAATAGATATATCAGTTTATCTGTAACACCTAGCACTGTACAAGAAGAAACTATTGCGGAAGATGCTACTACAATAACCGACAAACAAGATAGTCTACCGCTTAAACTTGGAGATGACTTAATTCTAGCTAAATATTCAAAACTTATAGAAGGGAAAAAACTTGGAATTGTAACAAATCAAACTGGCGTTAATAGTAATGGAGAACATATTATAGATACTCTAAGAAGTTACCCTAACTCAATAGTTACTGCTATTTATACTCCAGAACATGGATTATACGGAAAAACACCTGCAGGAGAATATGTAAAATCTTATATTCATCCAAAATACGATATACCAGTATATAGTTTATATAATAAAACAAGAAAGCCAACTCCAGATATGCTTAAGAATATTGATGTGCTAATCTTTGATATTCAAGATGTAGGGGTAAGGTTTTATACCTATATTTCAACTCTTAATTACTGTCTTATATCAGCTGAGGAAAATAACAAGAAACTTATTGTACTTGATAGACCTAATCCTTTAGGAGGACTTTTAATAGAAGGTCCTATGCTTGAGGATAAATTTAAATCTTTCGTTGGAATAGATAACATCCCAACAATACATGGTATGACTATTGGTGAAATGGCTAAATTTTTCAATAGAAAAATAAACTGTACTCTAGAGATTGTACCTATGGAGGGTTATAGACGAGATATGTTGTGGCAAGATACAGGACTTAATTGGATTCAAACCTCTCCAAAAATCCCTGATATAGAAAGCTGTTTCCTTTATAGTGCCACCGGGCTTGGAGAGGGTATAACTGAAGCTTCTATGGATGATAATTTCAAGTGGGTTGGAGGAAAAAATGTAGATGGAGAAACTCTCACTAATCTTTTAAATATTTCAAAACTAGATGGAGTTAAATTTCAAAGGGAAGAGAGAAACTATCGTGATGGTGTGAGATTAATCATAACTGATTATAGTTCTTTCAATCCATATAAAACTGGAATTTATATATTAAGTTATATTAAAAAACTCACCGACTTTAAAGTTCCTACAAGTGATGAATCTATAGTTATGTTTGATAAAATTATGGGAACAGATATGATAGGGCAAGCATTGAATAAAATGGAAAATCCTGAGGAAATTATAGAAAGTTATTCTTCAGAATTAGAAGCATTTAAAAAAGAAAGATATCGTTATTTGATTTATAAATAAAATTTAATAGGCATCGAACCTATTAAGGCTACACAACTTCAATCCTTAGATAATTCAGTTGTGAAGTTGTGTAGCTAGCTTCAGCCAGACTTCACCTCGTCAAATTGTAGCAGATAATTTAAGTTTAAATACCACACCCTGAACAAGTGGAACACCCTGAGCATGCACCCCCGATTTGTAACGGCAGCGTTTCTATAGAAAACTTACACTGGTCAATATCATATTCATGTTCAGTACTGTTATTAAACCTAACTTTGTTTTGATAAAATTCTATAGTTAAAGGAATAATATCCATACTCTCTTCATCAAGTAAACTTGGCTTTAAATCTGGTTTATATACTCTTTTATTGTTATTCTTATCTGTAACCTCAATTTTATTATTTGAAGTAACTAAAGCTTTTACTTCTCCATCATTATAAAATTTTAAAGAATTAATATCACCGTTAACGCCAATTGCATTAATATCATATGCTATTACTTTACCAATAGAAGTATCTACGGATATTGGTTTATACGGTTCAAAAGATTTAAGTTTACCATCAGGATAAAGTGATATACCTATACGACCTACTGCTGTACCTATTGGCGACTGTAGTATAACTCTTTCTTGAGGCCATAATGTAATATTTTTAGGTTCGCCATTTTCATAAAATTGAATTCCTATTATCTTTTTAGTAAACTTGCCAAAAGAAAAGTTTAATTCAAAATCTTTTGCTAAATTATATTCATCTTCTTCAGTCCAATAACCACTTAAGTTACCATTTAAAGGGAGTATTCGTTTAATGCTGCCATCTTCATAAAAGGAAATAAATTCTGCTGGCAAAGTTCCTATCGAGGTATGTAATTCAATTTGGTTTTGCAAAGATATACTTTTTAAGTTACCATTACTATAAAAAGAAAGTGATACGCTACGTTTACGTCTTTCACTATCATCCGTAAATTGAGGTATCAAATTACCATAGAGTGTTTTTAATTCATTTAGTTCATTTAAGGTACAATCTCTAATTTCTCCATCTGGATATTGATCTATAAAATATATTCCTTTTAACACGCCATATTTAGTAGTTACTTCTTTCATAATGCCCCTCCATTCTTTTTAATAATATAGTAATAAATTTAACATATTATTGACACATTTTAATTATCGCCATTGAAAACGTAACACTTTATTAAAAGTTTAACTATGGTACTATTATATTATAAAAAATAAAAAGGTTAAACTATTTATTAATAATATTTATCAAAAATTCTTACATTGTATTTAGTGAAATTAGCAGAAATGTAGTCAACTCCACCCTTTTCTAAATTACATAATAAAAATTAATAGGTATTGGCCTATTAAACTTTAGTCAGATTTTGTTTTATAAAAAATGGCAGCAAACAAAAATGAATAGGTATCAAACCTATTCACTTTGTGAAATGACAGCAAACCAGAAAATACCTTGTTCTTATTCTTGAAGGCAGGCACTAATTATATTCTTGCATATTTATGTTATTTATATTCCTTAGGTTGCTCTTCACCACTTAATACCCTTATCGCTCCCTGTGCAAGTGCTAATAATTCATCTTCCCCTGGATAAACAATTACTGGCGCTATCCAGCTAACCTTCTTTTCTATAGATTCTGTAATAGTGTTTCCGTAAGCTATTCCACCAGTTAAAATTATTGCATCGATTTTTCCTTCCAAGACTACTGAAAATTCTCCAATAGCCTTTGAAACCTGATAAATGAAAGCATCAAATACAAGTTTAGCTTCTTTATTGCCTTCTGAAGCAAGTCTTAACACATCTCTTGTATCATTTGTATTAAGATATGCTACAAACCCACCCTTACCAACTATCTTATTATAGATTTCTTCTTGACTATACTTTCCACTAAAGCATATTCTTATTAAGTCACCTACAGGAACTCCTCCAGCTCTTTCAGGTGAGAAAGGACCATCTCCATCTAATGCATTATTTACATCCACCACTTGCCCTTTTTTATGAGCTCCAACTGAAACTCCGCCACCCATGTGAACAACAACAAGATTTACATCTTTATATTCTTTATCGTATTCTTTAGCATATCTTTTAGCTACAGCTTTTTGATTTAGTGCATGGAATGTACTCTTTCTTGGAAGTTCTGGAACTCCTGATAATCTTGCTACATCTTCAAGTTCATCAACTACCACAGGATCCACAATAAATGCTGGAACTCCAATTTTTTTTGCAATTTCTTCAGCTATTATTCCTCCAAGGTTTGAAGCATGTTGTCCTTGAGCTGCCACTGTTAAATCCTCAATCATCACTTCATTAACTACATAGGTTCCACCAACCATTGGCTTAAGCATTCCACCTCTACCAACGATAGCATCTAAAGTATTTAGATTAATTTTTTTTTCTTTTAGCACATTTAAGATTAGATTTTTTCTAAATCCGAGTTGGTCATATATGGTTTCGTACTTTTCTATTTCTTCTGCTGAATGTTTAAGAGTTGTCTCTAAAACTTGAGTTTCATCTTCATAAACGCCAATCTTTGTTGATGTTGAACCAGGATTTATTATTAATAATTTATAGGTCATTTTTCTTTCCCCCCAAAAATATTTCTTGACCTTTACGTTTACAAAACACCTTACCACATTCAGTTTAATTATATTGGCCTATTCTGTTACATCTGCTACTAAAGCAGCTAATGCGATTGAATTAATCTTAGTTTCAAAATTATCTGCCCTAGAAGTTAATATAACAGGTGCCGATGTTCCAACTAAAAGACCTCCATTTTTTGATCTTGATGCATAAGTTAAACACTTATACATAACGTTAGCTGATTCTATATTAGGAAGTAAAAATATATCTGCCTTTCCTGCTACAGGTCCTGCTATATTCTTGTGACGTGCAGCTTCTTCCGAAAGGGCATTATCTAATGCTAATGGTCCATCAACTATGCAACCTTTTATTTGTCCCCTGTCATTCATTTTAGCAAGAAGTGAAGCATCTATTGTTGCAGGCATATCTTGATTAACAACTTCAACAGCACAAATTGAAGCAACCTTTGGTTTTTCTAAACCACAAGCATGTGCAACTTTAACTGCATTATTTAATATATCAACTTTTGCCTTTAAATCTGGATATGTGTTAAATGCAGCATCCGTTAAGAATAATAGTCTGTCAAAATTTTCTATTTCAAAAACTGCAACATGTGACATAAGTTTTCCTTTCCTTAATCCCACTTCTTTATTAAGTACACATCTTAAAAATGTAGCCGTATCCACTAACCCCTTCATAACCATATCAGCTTTACCAGTAGAAGCGAGTTCTACTGAAAAAAGAGCCGCTTTTCTCACATCCAATTCATGTACTATTTCAAATTGAGTTAAGTCCATACCTATCTTATCAGCTAAAACCTTTATTTGTTCTTTATCACCAACAAGTATCGCATCAATAATCCCTCTATCTTTTGCGACTTTTATTGCCTCTAATACTTGTTCATCTTGAGCAACTGCAACTGAAACCTTTTTCTTGGTAACTTCTCTTAGTCTGGAAAATAATTCATCAAAATTCTTACTCATTACTCCACACCTCTTATTTATTATATTTACTATTAATCTTCTTTTATAATTTTTGACACTTGCTTGTGTTAATAACAACATCGTATTATTCAATTTTACAGGAGAAATACTTTATAATATATTTTTAGTAGTTTATTTATTTGTTAATTTAATAACAAAACTTTTTACACTAATGCCAAGGTCTATTCATCCTCCATCTTAGGGGATAATAGAATTCCATCTACCAAGTTAAAGTTAACTTTATATCTCACATTTCACTACAATTAATATTCTAACAAAAAAAAGTTAATTTTCCAAATTTTTCTAAAAACTTAAGAAAAAAAGATTGCAGCTAATTGCTACAATCCTTTTTTATATTATGCGATTATTTTTTTATACACATATTTACAAAGTATCTATGTAATTCTAAATTATCAGTTAGCTCAGGGTGAAATGATGTTGCTAACATATTCTCTTGTTTTGCTGCTACAATTTTATCATTTACCTTGCATAGTATTTGTACATTAGATTCCACATTTTTTATATAAGGTGCTCTTATAAATACTAAGGGAATTGGATCAGCACAAATCTCTTCTATTATTTCTTCAGTTATGAAACTATCAATTTGACTACCGTAAGCATTTCTTTTAACTGTTATATCCATTGTTTGTAAATGTCTAGCTTCATCATTTTCAATACTTTTTGCAAGTAATATCATTCCAGCACAAGTTCCCCAAACTGGAAAACCATCTGATATCTTTTCTCTAAGCTTATCAAAGATACCTGTCTTTATTAGTAATTTACCAATAGTTGTACTTTCTCCACCTGGAAGAATAAGTCCATCTAAATTATCTAATTCTTCAACTTTTCTTATTTCAACTGCTTCACAATTAAGGGCTTTTAGGTGATTTATATGTTCTATTACTCCGCCTTGAAGCGCTAGTACACCTATTCTCACTTTTACCAGCCTCTTTCTTCAAACTTAGTAGTTAATTCACTACAGTTTATACCAACCATTGGTTCTCCAAGATCTTCTGATATTTCAGCTAGAATCTTTGGATCATTATAGTATGTTGTTGCCATAACTATAGCTCTTGCTCTCTTTTCTGGATCTCCTGATTTGAATATTCCTGAACCTACGAATACTCCCTCTGCTCCAAGTTTCATCATAAGAGCTGCATCTGCTGGTGTAGCTACTCCACCTGCTGCAAAGTTAACTACTGGCAACTTACCATTTTCCCAAACATATTCTATAAGATGATAAGGAGCACCAAATTCTTTTGCTAAAGTCATTAATTCATCCTTTGGTGAATTTTTAACTCTTCTCATATCATCCATTATGCATCTCATATGTTTAACAGCTTGAACTACGTCTCCTGTTCCTGCTTCTCCTTTAGTTCTTATCATAGCTGCACCTTCACCAATTCTTCTTAAAGCTTCACCTAAGTTTCTTGCACCACAAACAAATGGAACTTTAAAGCTTGCCTTGTCTATATGATACTTATCATCTGCATGTGTTAAAACTTCACTTTCATCTATAAAATCAATACCTATTGCTTCTAATATTTCTGCTTCAACAAAATGTCCTATTCTAACCTTTGCCATTACTGGAATAGATACAGCTGCTTGAATTTCTTTTATCATCTTAGGATCAGACATTCTTGCAACTCCGCCTTCTTTTCTTATGTCCGCTGGAACTTTTTCAAGTGCCATAACTGCACAAGCTCCTGCCTTTTCAGCAATGATTGCTTGCTCAGCGTTTACTACGTCCATAATTACTCCGCCTTTAAGCATTTGTGCTAAGTTTTTGTTTAATTCATATTTTGGCATATAAATTACCCCCAATTATCTATTGTTTTTGTTACTTTTAAATTAATTATAGAGCATAAAAAATAAATTTCAAATGTATCGATACACTTTACGCCATGTGAAAAAGTCCACTCCGTGGATTGTGTTATAGGTTATCCATAACTTGATGATTTTATACTTTACTATAGAGTAAAAAAAGCGACCACTTAATGAATAAGTGGTACACTCTTTTAATCTAGGTATTTAGTTTATTACTCTTCTTGCTCTACCTATTTTGCTCCAAGGCACCTCTGTAATTCTAATATAAGATCTTGAGTTTGGTGATTCTATCCACTTACCATCTCCTACATACATTCCTACATGTTGAAGATCATCATAAAATAGTAAATCCCCAGGTTTAGCATTACCTTTTGATACCTCTATACCATTACTTACTTGATCCCAAGTTGTTCTACCAAGACTAATACCAGCTTGTTTAAATCCCCATTGCATAAGTCCTGAACAATCAAAAGCTCTATACCCCTTATTTAGAAATTGTGCAGATACATTATATGTTGCATACGGAAATCTTCCTTTTAAGCTACTTAATAAAGAAGATGTTATTATTTCTCCTGAACCACCAAAAACATATGGAGTACCAATCTGTGCTTTTAGTGCATTCAACACAGTTGTAAAACCTTTTGAGTTATCTGCTGGATTTGTATTATCAATTTTCTTTACATAAACTTTATTCACATAGCCCACTTTTCCATTATAGTTTATTTTATACCAATCTCCTAATACACCTATAATCTTGAAAGTCTCACCTGGTAATAAGTATGCTACAACCATGCTATTAGAATCTGTACTAGCATTACTTCTAAGTCTTAAATTGGTACTAACATTATAAACCATTGCCAGTTGTGGTTCTATGTGCTCTAAAGATTCTTGTGAGATATATACTTCATCAATTACTTTCACATAATCTTTGTGTATATATCCAGTGGTGCCATCATTACATTTTATTTTATACCAATCTTCACTTATACCTTTTATATCAAATGATTGTCCATCATTTAAGTATCCTACAACTGCAGTATTAATTCCTGCACCTTGTCTTATTCTTAAACTAGTACTTACATTTATAACTTTTCCTTTTGTTAATTTTATTTGTTGATTATTATTATTAGTTGATACTTTTACAGTGTCATTTCCAACTTGTTGTACATAATCCTTATGTACATATCCAGCTTTGCCATTGCACTCTATGTTATACCAATCTCCATTTTTATCTTTTATATTAAATACTTGTCCATTATTTAAGTATCCAATAATCGGGGTATTCATTCCTGTACCTTGTCTTATTCTTAAATGAGTACTTACATTAACAACTTGTCCTTTCATTACTTCCAGTGCATGAACGTTTTTACTTGTAACAATCATACTGCCAATGATAGTAGAAGCTACTATTATCAGCTGTGTTAATTTCCTTTTATTCACCTTTACCGTCCTCCCGTAAATATTGTTTTTTAATAAATTATATAATTTGTAATTTATTGTATAAATAAATTATACCCTATAAAAGAATTTATTGCATAAAAAAGTCGCTAGCTACATTATTATGCTGAATAATTCTTATATACAATTTTTTAATCATCATCATGTTTATTTTTAGACGATTTTTTCTTTCCTTCTGACTTTCCTTTATCTTTAGATTGATCATCTTTTTTTTCATCATTTTTAGAATTTTTTTGCGGTATAACACTAGTCTTAGAAGAGCTATCCTTGTTTATATTGGATTGCTCAGGAATATTACTTTTAGTAGATTCATTATTACTAGAGTTACTTACTTCTCCAGTTTTATCCTCTTTATCTTTATCAACAGACTTTTGCTCTGATACTGGTACACTTTCACTAGAATTACTAACAGGTAGATTATTTGTAACATCTGAATTTTTATTTTCTCCACTCCTATAAGACAAATAAACAACTGTTAAAATTATGATTGCAAGTACTAATAGACCTACAACACTTCTTTTTAATTTAAGTTTACTATTCTTTTTTACATTAACATGTTCAGTAGACATATATTCAGTAGCAATATGTTCTGCAGCCATATATTTAGTAGAACTATACTGGGTGGTTGCATTTAGATTTTGGCTAGGATTATTTAAAAACACAGTCTTTTCGTATATACTTTCCTTCATCAAATGAATAATTTCATTTTTTAATTCTTCAGCTGAAGTATATCTATCCTTAATATCAAGTTGTACACATTTTTGTATAACTTTCTTTAAATTATCATCCACATTGTTATAATTGTCATCTACCAAAGGCTCTAGATGGGTTGATGCAACCTTTCCCGTAGCCATATGATACATAACCATACCAATACCATATATATCTGTTTGTTTACAGGATTGTCCAGAGCCGTACTGCTCTGGAGCAGCATAGCCATTTGAACCCATATATACTGTATCATCATCCCTGTCTTCTTTATATACTCTTGAAATACCAAAATCAATTAAAACTACTTTTTTATCTGGAGTTATTATTATATTAGCTGGCTTTAAATCTCTGTATATTATAGGAGGGGCCAACCTATGTAAATAAGCTATAATATCACATAAACTTGAAGTAATATTATATATTCTTTCTTTTTCTATAATCTTGCTTTGTTTTACGCACTCCTTAAGTGTTTGTCCACGAATATAGTCCTGAACCATATACAAGTTGTTATTTTCATAAAATATATCAACTATCCTTGGTATACCTGGATGATTTAAATTTTTTAATATGTTTGGTTCTGATAAAAAATCAACATTTATTTGTGAATCCTTTGTTATTTCTTTTACAGCCCAAAGATTCTCAAGTCTTATATTTTTACATAAATAAACTGTCCCCATCCCCCCTCTTCCCAGAACTTCTATTACTTCATACTTTTCATCTAGAACATATCCTTTATCAAGCATAGTTCACCTCTTATATAAAACTTTTCTTTAATCAAAATATAAATAATAAATTTAACCTATTTATCTATATACGTAACAACCTTAAAATTTTAGATGGTAACTTTATACTTTTCTATAATATTTAAATTTATCTTGTACTTTCTATAGTAAAAATAAAAGTGAATAGGTATGGAACCTATTCACTTTTAGCCCGTTTTACTTTGTGAAATGGCAGCAAATAAAAAAGTCCACTCTGTGGATTGTTTTATAAGTTATTCTCACCTTAGCAATTTTATAATTTCCTATAGAGTAAAAATAAACAGCTTAATTAAGGAATAAACATCTTAATTAAGCTGTTTTAATATATTACCTTTAACTATTATTCAACAAAAGCTATAGCCTCAATCTCAATAAGGGCATCTTTTGGTAGTCTTGCAACCTCAACAGCACTTCTTGACGGATAATTTGTTACAAAGAATTCTTTATATACTTCATTCATCTTAGCAAAATTATTCATATCACTTAGAAATACTGTAGTTTTAACAACCTTATCCATACCTAAACCTGCTGCTTCAAGAATAGCCTTTACATTTTCTAAAGATTGTTTTGTTTGTGCTTCAATACCTTCAACCATTTCACCTGTTTGAGGGTTTAGAGGAATTTGTCCTGAGGTATATACCATATTACCTATTAATATTCCTTGTGAATATGGTCCTATAGCAGCTGGAGCCTTTTCAGTACTTATAATCTTCTTGTTCATAATAACATCCTTTCTTACAATAAATATTTTGTTATATATAGTGTTTATTAAGCTACATTTGCAGCTAAATTTAGCACATCCTAAGTTCTTATTAAAAACAGAGCTCTAATTGGTTACATTTTCCCACTACTACCATAAGTTTATCATAACTATCTTTAAGTTCTCTACCTTTATTTAAATGTTTTACTATTAAAATCTTATTATTCGTACCTATTCTTAATACTTTCTAGTTTATACTTTTTGTACCCCACTTCATCTGAGTTCTTCTATAAATGTTACTATTACTTTTAAAGTTGCTAAATAAATTTTCTACTAATAACAAAGGATTGTCTCCACTCAAAATAGAGACAATCCTTCTTCATATAATTATATTAAAAACATCTAAAAATATAATAATCATTTATTCTAGAATCAGATAACACAAAATGTCAAAAAATAAATATTTATTCACTTTTCTATTCTATTCATTCTATCTTTAAATATCTCTATAACCTTATTCTTAAAACTTTCTACTGATACTCTTTCAACAAAGTCACCTAATTTTTCCCCAAACTGAGCCTCCTTATTATAATACTCATATACAGACTCAACCATTTCATAAGCTTCTTTTTCTGATAAATTTTCAGCTATTATATTAGGAAGTTTTGGATGATAACCAGCACTTCCACCTACAGCTACTATATACCCTTTAATATCACCAATAACAGCAATATCCTTTGAATATGCACTTGTACAAGAATTTCTACATCCAGCTACTCCAATTTTTGTTCTATTTGGAGTTGACGCACCATAAAATCTCTTTTCAAGATGCATTGCCAACTTTAAAGAATTTTGTTTCGCTCTCTTACAAAATGCAGCTGGACACATCTCTACATTCTTTACAGAGTACGTTGATAGTACTGCTGGCTCCATACCCAATTCACTCCAAACTTTATCAACATCATCTGCTTCTAAGCCTAAAATAGCAATTCTTTGTCCAGATGTTATTTTTATAGTTCCATTATATTTTTGTGCTACTTCTGCTAGTTTGATCAATTCTTCAGGTTTTACAAATCCTCCTGGAATACGTGGAGTAATGCCAAAAGTTCTTCTATTATCCCTTACTTTTTGAAGAACAGCATATTTAGGATCTTTTATCATACAATCTCTCCTTCAGCTGTTAATAATATTGTACTTACAAATTATTGATTATTTAAAACTCTTAGTAATTTTTAAATGGTGAATATTCCTTCATTATGCTTTCTGCAACCTTTAATCCATCTACTGCTGCTGAAACTATCCCTCCAGCAAATCCTGCACCTTCTCCTGCTGGATATAATCCTTCTAATGAAATACTCTGAAGTTTTTCATTTCTTTCTATTCTCACTGGAGCAGAAGTCCTAGTTTCTATACCTGTCATAACTGCATCACTGTCTGCAAAGCCTTTTATTCTTCTATCAAAATCAATCATACCTTCTTTAAGAGATTCTATTACGTAAGAAGGAAGACACTGTCTTAAATCTCTAAATTCATATCCTGGTTTATAAGATGGAGTAACACTTCCAAGTTTCTCTGACACTCTATCCTTAAGAAAATCTCCTACAAGCTGAATTGGTGCCGTATAATTTCCACCTCCAAGTTTGTATGCAAGACTCTCATAATGTCTCTGAAATTCCATTCCTGCTAAAGGTGAGCTTCCCTGGAAATCCTTAGGTCCAACAGTAACTACTATTGCAGAGTTTGCATTTTGTTCATCTCTTGCGTGGTAACTCATCCCATTTACTACTAACCTATTCTCCTCAGATGCTGCACCAACTACTAATCCACCTGGACACATACAAAAGGAATATACTCCTCTGTTAAAACTTTTACTATTATAAGTTAATTTATAATCTGCAGCCCTTAGTCTAGGGTGTCCTGCATATCTTCCATATTGATTAAGATCAATCATCCTTTGAGGGTGCTCTATCCTAACCCCTATGGCAAAAGGCTTTTGTTCCATATGTATATTTGATTTATGTAGCATTTCATAAGTATCCCTTGAACTATGACCAATAGCTAAAATTAAGGTATTACATGATATCTCATTGCCATTTACTATAATTCCAGCAAGTTTTCCCTCCCTTTCTATAAGCTTTTCTAACTTTGATGAGAAATGTACTTCTCCTCCTAATGACCTTATTTCTTCTCTTATTTTCTTTACAACAGTCTTTAATATATCAGTACCAACATGAGGTTTACCCATATATATTATTTCTTCTGGTGCTCCTGATTTAACAAGAGCTTCTAAAATAAAGTCACATCTAGTATCCTTAATTCTTGTTGTAAGCTTACCATCTGAAAATGTTCCTGCTCCACCTTCCCCAAATTGTACATTTGACTCTGTATTTAATTGGCCCGTAGTCCAAAATTTCTCCACAGAAGCTGTTCTTTCATCCACAGCTTCGCCTCTTTCAAATACCAAAGGTCTGTATCCTTTCTTAGCTAAAAGTAGTGCAGCAAAAAGTCCGGCAGGTCCCATACCTACAACTACTGGTCTATGGTCTAAAGTCTTTTCCCCAAAAGGAAATTCGTCATTATATATTACTGTTTCTAGCTTAACATCTCTATCATTTGCCTTTGCTACTATTTGTGTTTCATTATCATGCTCTATGTCAATACAATAGTTAAATTTAATTATATTTCTTTTTCTAGCATCTATAGATTCTTTTATTATCTTCATATTTTTTATTTCATTAATAGGTAATCTAAGCTTCTTTGCTACCTTTTTTTCCAGAAGAGATATATCCTCATCTATATCTAAAATTATGTTATTGACTCTTATAGTCATAAAAATTCCTCCAAACTTATAAATATCGAATTTTTATTTTAACATATGCTTATATAATTTGTGAACAATGTACACCACTGACTTATCAATTAATCTGATTAATCCACTAACACTCTCCTTTTTTACTTATTATGTAACCCTTGATTTTTGTATCAAATTACTGTAATATCTTCTCAATATTAGTTCTAATATATACTCAAAAGGAGGCATTAATATGGAGTTTAATGATGTTAAATTTGAAACTTACATTCCACAGGAGTACGTAGATAAACTCAGAAATACCCTAAATGAAATAGGTACACTAACTATTGGTAACTATGATAGTTGCATGGCCTATTCAAAAGTTACAGGAAACTGGCGAGCACTTAAAGGATCAAATCCTTATGAAGGAGAAATAGGAAAACTCTGCACTGCAGATGAATATAAAATAGAATTTCGCTGTTCAATAGATCTTATAGAAAAAACTTATAAAAAAATAAAAGAGGTTCATCCTTATGAAGAACCCGTCATCAATGTTTTTCCATTACTAAAATAATATGCTGTTTATGAATAATAAAATTTAATAGGATCGAGTCTATTAAAGATACATAACTTCACTCGTTAACAATTCAGTTATGAAGTTGTGTATCTGCTTGAGCCAGATTCACTTTGTGAAATTACACTAAACAACATAGGAATTCGATATACTATTAATTCCTCCTCAAATCATAACTTAAACCCTTAAATCTGTTTTACTATTTCTTTGATATAATTACCTTAATCTTATCTGATTTTTCTGATACTACTTGTACCTTATTATTAGAATTTGTTAATACCACCGGAAGTATGTTTTCTCCTTCCTTGAAATTAGTTAAATCGACTTCAGCTTTAATATCTTCAATCTTAAAATCTGCTATATTTTCCTCAATTCCCTTGAGTACCACAACGATATTCTGTGGATTAACACTAGACTGAAAGCCATCCGCCAGTCCTTTTGTTGTAATAGGTATTTGATATTGTCTCGTTACTAGTGTACTAATAATTATATTTACTGTTACTTGTTGTGTTTCATTCGATAATTGTACATTTTGCGGAAGCATAATCTTAGATATTATTTCCTTACTCTCTGTTATCATACTTAAATCTATAGGTTCGGTATATACTTCACTTATCTTATCTAAAACAGCATCATCACCAACAATCTCTACCTTTTCCGTAGATGAGCTTAACTCTCTTAAAACTAACCCTTCTGGTAGTTTTCCTATAGTAGATACATTAACAGGTACAAACTTTCCCTTCTTTACAATTATTAAAGCTTCCGCATTATTAGGATCTATATTAACTCCCTCTATTTCTTTATTATTTTCTCCTAAAGCCTTGATAGGCAAAGACATAGATACATCACTCTCAGCATTTTTTATATCTCCTGATACTACTAATGTTTTTACACTGTTTACGTACTCACCTGCACCTGATATTAATGCATTAGTAGGTTTTATTTGAGGAAACTCCGTATGAGTTCCCTGTTTTGCAGTTATCCTTATTTCAGATTTTATTGGGATACTTTTTTCTACGTAGTCATCTAGTATTATTTTTACTCTAAGAAAATTAGTATTCTTTATATTTATGCTTTTAGGATAATTTACTATATTAACAGGAATAGAGTTTTCACCCTTTTTTAGTGCATAAGCACTTAAATCTGCTGTTATTTTGAACTGTTCTGGTGTTATTTTATATATCTCATTGGCAGGTCCTTCAAGGTTTAACGTAACATAAAACTCTTGGTGAGGAGAAACAGCAAGTTTTTGTTCCTTAATATTGTCTACATTTAGTATCTCTACTGGAACTCTGTCAAGTTTATATTCCCTTGTAGGATTTTGAACATTAGACATATAAAGCCATAATCCAAAGGAAAGAATTAAGCATACTACTCTAACTATTATTTCTTTATTTTTAGCTTTGCTATCCATGCTTTCACCCTTTCCCCTATTGTTTTAACCCTCTTACTTCTCCTATTTATCATTATCTTAAGAAGAATATTTTTAAGCTTATCTCTATCATAATTTCTCGTTAATCTTCCATTTACAGCAAGGGAGACGGTTCCTGTTTCTTCAGAAACCACTATGATAATAGCATCAGAATTTTCTGAAAGTCCAATAGCTGCTCTATGTCTTGTTCCAAGTTTCTTATTTATATTATTATTACTTGTTAATGGAAGAACACATCCTGCAGCTGATATTCTATCGTTTCTTATAATAGTTGCACCATCATGAAGAGGTGTATTTTCCACAAATATATTTTCTAATAGACCTGAAGAAACCTTTGCATCTAATTCTGTTCCATTTGATGTAATTTCTCCAAGACCTGTACTTTGTTCTATAGCAATTAAAGCTCCTGTTTTTAAATATGACATATTATCTACTGCTGTAACAATTTCAGTTACAACTCTATCCAAGGTTTCATCATCTTGTATAATGTGTATATCTTCGAAAGCCGTTCGTCCTATGTGTTCTAACGCTCTTCTTATTTCTGGTTGAAAAATAATTATAATTGTTAAAACTCCTATTGTGATAGTTTTACTTAATATAAAGTAAAGCATATCTAACCTTAAGAGATAGCTTATAGGTATTAAAACTAAGATAAGTATTATTCCTTTTAGAAGTTGTTCTGCTCTTGTTTCTTTTATGAGCATATATCCTTTAAAGAAGATGTATGAAACCACTAGGATATCCAAAACTGACCATATTGATATATTTTTTACTGTATTTATTATCATTCTAAAAAATTCCTGCATCTTCAGTCACCTCTAATATCCTACTAAAATAAGCAAATTTAAGATTTATGAATATCTAGGCAAATAACATTAACTTTTAAGTAATAGCCTTATTTATATATTTAAATTATACACCAATTATTTACCTCTTAATATAAACTTATAAAATAAAATTATAAATTTACTATTATTTTTTAAGTAAAAATATAACCCAGTTATTTTATCCAGAAACCATCTTTAAAATAAATCCATTTAAGTTTTATTTTGGTACCCGAGGTATATTTACGTATTATATTATAATATCGTGTAATTATCATATACTACTTTGAATATAAATCTATTAAAAAGGAGGGACATGCTATGTATGAAAAGCTTGAAAAATTTATGAAACCTAAAGTTTTCTTGGCATTTGCCTTATTTATATTACTTGTTCTATCGTACTTTTTTATTCAAGATCAGTTATTTCCAGACTATAAACAAATGAAAGCTTTAAGCAAAGAAGTTACCAAAATAAATGATTCTTTAAAAGATTCTATTAACGGAAATACTATAGATACAGAAACTTCTATAAGCCTTCTTACAGATAATTTAGACAAACTACTAAAGGCAAAAAATAAGTTAGATACTATATCTCCTTCAAAAAGGTATATATCTACTTACAAAAACTTTATGCTTGGTATCTCTAATAACTTAAGACTTTATGAGCAGACATTGGCTATTATAAAATCTCCTACATCTAAAGATATAGCAACTTCACTTGAAAATATAAACAAGTATGAAAAGGATTGTTTGAAATATTATTCACTATGTAAAAAAGATAATCTCCCCTTAGTTCAATCTCAAAACTTTACTAAGTTCTTTTCTAATGTTTCTTTTTATATAAATCAAATAATAAAACTAAATAGGGATTCTGATATAAAGAATGACCAAAAAAATGATTTTTTAATCGCACTGGATGAATGTATAAATAAGTTCGTACCTTTAATTGAAGATTTATCTCCTGCTATTGAAAGAACTCTTAATGAAAAAAGAAGTTTTGTTACTATAATTGATGATGTAAATAGTAAAAGTGTAATATTTGAAGATTTAAAAAAATCTTTTTATGCTATTTCTGTTCCTGCTGATGCTATAGAGTGCTTTAGTGATTTTGAAGATACCTTGAAAATCTATAACTTATATATCACCTCTCTTATAAATATTGTTAAAGATAATCCAAACTCTCTTGAAGATTTTGATGATACTTTTTCTAAATACAAAGATCTTAAATTAACCATTGAAAAATTTGAAGCTAGTTATAGTAAATATAGGAATAATGATTAAAAATATGTATTAAACTTCTTCTTTTGGTTACACTACGTTGGGAGGGTAACACCAAAAGGAGGTTTTTTATGAGTAAAATTAAACGGTATATATTTTTCTTATTAACCTTTCTGTTAATTGACAGCGTTGGTGCCTTTGCAGTTGAAATAAAACTAAGTTCACCTATGAATGAAAACCCAAAAATAATTTTAAATAAGGACTTGCAATTAAATAATATTAAATTGTCAGGAAGAGGCTTATCAAACGAAGCTAAAGAACTATATCACGAAAAAGAAGCAGCGGTTGAGGTATTTAGCCATGCAAATAAAAGAGTTTATATTACTAAAGATGATTTATATTTAATGTCTCAAGTAGTATTTGCAGAAAGTCATGGTGAACCTTACGAAGGTAAAGTTGCTGTAGCTTCTGTAATTTTAAATAGAGTTGTAAGTGCAACCTTTCCCAATAGCATTGAAGGAGTAATCAAACAAAAGAATGCTTTTTCCTGTATAAAGAATGGAAATATTAGTGTGGTACCTGATAGTGACTCATACCTTGCAGTAATTGATGCGGTAAGAGGTAAAGACCCTACAGATAACGCATTATTTTTTTATAACCCTCAGACTGCGACCTGTAGTTGGATGAAGCAAGTTCAAAAGAAAAATATTAAGCCTATAGGAAGACATGTATTCTTCCAGATAACAAAATAAGAGATGCATCTCAACGCATCTCTTATTTTTGTTTACTGTCATTTCACAAGGTGGAATGTAATCAGGATAAATATTCTGGTCAAATTTACTTTTGAGAATCAAGATATGAAACTGCACTTAAAGCAGCTATTTGTCCTTCTCCTGCAGCCTTTATATATTGATATGGTTTACCAATACAGTCTCCAGCTGCAAAGCATCCTTTTATATTAGTTTTCATAAGCCTATCCACTTCAATATGACCTTCTGTCATACTTAGCCCAGGCACTAGCTGTGAGGGGGAGATACTATCCTTTAAAACAAATACTCCATCTGTTTCGATTTCTCTATTTTGAAGTATTACTTTATTTACCCTTGTATCTCCTTGAATTTCCATTGGTCTATTCTTAACTACTTGTATTGTAGAGTTTAAGTCATATACTCCTTCATAAACTGGTACGTAATAAAGTTTTGAAGCAAGTTCACTAACATAATTAGCCTCTTCCTCCGCATCCTTATTATAACCTATAATAGTTACAATCTTGTTTTTATATAGAGGAGCATCACAAGTTGCACAGTACCCTACTCCTCTTCCAAGAAATTCTTCTTCTCCTTTTATAGGCTTAGTGTACTCTATACCTGTAGCCAATATAACAGTTTTTGCTTCATACGTTTTTTCATTTACCATAAGTGCAAAATATTCTCCCATGGCATAAATACTATTTATTCTTTCCTCTATTACCCCTATATCCATTTTTTCTATATGCTCTTTAAATCTTTCACTTAACTGTTTTCCTGTAACATCAAAAAAGCCTAAATAGTTATTTACTTTTGGAGCCTTCAAAAGCTTATTACTTAAATCTCTATTACCAAAAAGGATTATTTTTTTATTTCTTATCTTTGCGTTTATTGCAGCAGAAAGTCCAGCCGGGCCGCTACCAACTATGGCTATATCATATCTCTCCAATATTCTCTCTCCTTTTAGAACAGAATTATAGGTGCTTCTTTATAGTATTTTCTATGTCACTCTTAGGCTTAAAGCCTATCACTGTGTCAACAACCTTTCCATCCCTAAACATCATAATTGTTGGTATGCTTGCAATTCTATATTCATTTGCCACTGAAGGGTTCTTATCAACATCAACTTTTACAAATTTAACATCCTTCATGTCATTTGCAAGTTCTTCTATAACTGGTGCAATCATTTTGCATGGTCCACACCATGTAGCCCAAAAGTCTACAACAACTACTCCATTTTCCTTTAAAACTTCAACACTAAAATCTTTTTCTTCAACATGTGCTACCATAATGTACCTCCTAATATACCCCTTATAGGTATTTTTGTTTTATTATATTATAGTTTATACAAAAGGTCAATTTTAAAATATATACGCATAAAACTGAACTTCGCTAAAGATTGAACTTATATATCCTTAATATTATTATTTTTCAAAAGTTCCCTTTACTAATAACTCCTTATTCTCCATAAGGGTTCTTCCTCTTGAAATAACTTCTGTTATTTCAAGAGTTTCCTTTTCTAAAAGTACTATATCTGCATCCTTACCTGGTTCAATTCTTCCTTTACTTTTAAACTTTAATACATCCGCCGGATTTGACGTTATAACCTTAATTGCCTTTTCAAAGGGTACTCTTTCTTTAAAAACTGCTTCTTTAACCTCACTAAAAAGTGATGATACAGAGCATATTCCTAAACCTACTAGCTGTCTTTTGTTATTAAATAATGGCATACTTCCATTTCCATCTGATGAAAATGTTATATGTCCTTCTGGCACTTCATTTTCAAGCATTAATCTTAATCCTTCACTCGCCCTTAATTCGCCTTCTTCCATGTTATCTGGATCACTACTAGTAGTAAGATCTGCATACCCACCTTTCTTACAGAATTCTATTCCAACTTTAAAAAGCTTATCACTTCTGTTTATATGGGTTGGAAAAACTTGACTTGGAGGAATTTCTGTATTTTCTATCATTTCAAATAGATATTCCAGCTTTCTAGCACCATCTCCAAGATGTACATGAACTACGCCTGCCTTACCTGCAAGTAACCCTCCTACTCTTGCCTGAGCTACTATGTTTACAAATTGCTGAAAGGTAGCCTGAGAACTTCTATTATCGGAAAGAGCTATTTCTCCTACACCTATAACTTTATCTATAAGCATAATATCCTCTTTTATACTTTCTGTCAGTGTCTTTACAGGTATATCATAAGAACCAGTATAACAATAAGTGGTTAGTCCTTCTTCATCAAGAGCATGTGCCTTAGCTAATAATTCTCTCATATCTCGACATACATTATCTGTTCCAATGCATCCTACCACTGTAGTTATGCCAGCCTTTACGAGTTCACTTAGTGGAAGTTCTGGAGTTCTAGTCTTAAATCCCCCTTCACCGCCTCCTCCTATTATATGTACATGGGAATCTATAAAACCAGGTACAAGTACCTTTCCTGTTCCATCTAATACATTAATTTTAGTAAAGTTCTCTGGAATGCTTAAATCATCATATATTCCCTCAATTTTATCTGCTGCAATGACCACATTTTTTATACCCTTGTACTCTGGTGTATAAACCTCCACATTTCTTATTACTGTAATCACATTCTCACTTCCTAATCTGATTTAAGTATATTTTTTATTATGGTATTGTTATACATAGAGTTTCCATATTTTTTTGAAATTATCTCTGCATATCGCTTTGCTTTATTTTTATCTACTTTAGAATTTATTATTGCAAGTTTATAAAGCACCTCTTCAATATAATCCCCATTAGAATAATCATTATAATAATATTCATAGTACTTTAAAGCACTACTTAAATCCTCCATCTTCTCAGCATTTGTCCCTAATATATATATAATATGGGGACGCAAATAACTTGTATCGCTAAACTTAAGTGCTTTTAAAAATTCACTATTAGCATCTGTAAAATCCCCAGAATTAAAATACTTCGTTCCCTCTAAATAAAAGTATTTAATTCCTTCAGTCTTTAAAATTTCTTCTCCTTTTTGATATATACTTTTTTCAGCTAAATTCAATTTATCTTTATTATAAGAAGTGATTATTTTATTTAACTGATCATAATTTTTATTTTCTAAAGCAACTTGAAAGTCCTTTAAAGAAAACTTTACTTCACTTTCATTCTTATTTTCTTCATTATTCACCTTGGGTAAGCTACTCTCACCATAATTATTTACTTGCTTAGCCGTATTCTTTTTAGAAGTTAAATCTTTAATATATACTTTCAGGGGGAAATATGCCACATACACTCCTACTCCTATTATTAATAAAAGTAAAATTATAATGATACCTTTTGGCAATTTACACTTACCCTTTTCTCTTCCAAATTGTAGAAGAGTCTTTTGATTTTCTAATGCAATCATATTATACCTATCAAAAGAAAGTACTTTATCTACACTATTTTTAGCTTTATCATACGCTCCCTTTTTTATGTAACAAAAAGCTAACGTATTATGCACATTAATAGCATTAAAATCATCTTCACTGCACATTAATAAACTTTTAAGTGCATCATCAATTTCAAGTCTCCTTAACTCCTTACGAGCTCGTTCATATATTTTAAGCTTTTCTGTATAATTAAAACATTCCTTTAGATGACTTTTTGCAATACAATCATCATTAAAATCACTACTTTTCCTCCACAATGCCTCTGCTTCTTCCAAATCACCTTTTATATATAGGATAAGCGCCTTTAAATTAAGTGCCAGAGAGTTTTTAGAATTCTCTGAAATTAATTCTTCACATATTTGAAGTGCCTTATCTATATATCCTTGTTGATAATATTTTATGGCTTTCTCATATTTCTTTTTTACATCATTCATTTATCATCCCTCTTACTCTCAATAATAAGTATACCTGATACCATTATGTAAATTATACCATTGTTTCAATGTTATTAAAACACAAAGACCTTTGCTCATTTGAACAAAGGTCTTTGTTTGGATTAAGTTTATAAGTATATTTTAGGTAAATTAGAGTATTTATAATAAATTAGTTTTTGGGCTTATTAATGTTATAAATACACAACTTCATAATTAAATTATTTAAGGATTTAAGTTGTGTATCCTTATTGATGGAAAAGAAATTATTCTTGTTCCATTATTATTTTCTTAGCATTTAATATTGAACTTGCACTCATTGAAAATTCATCTAATCCATATTCAACAAGTGTTGGGATTGCAGTTTCATCTCCTGCCATTTCTCCACACATTCCAACCCACTTACCATGCTTGTGAGCTCCATCTATTGTCATCTTTATAAGTCTTAATACTGCTGGATGCATTGGGTTGTATAGGTATGATACCTTTTCACTCATTCTATCTGCAGCTAATGTATATTGAATTAAATCGTTTGTTCCTATTGAGAAGAAATCAACGTGCTTAGCTAATTCGTCAGCATAAACTGCAGCTGCTGGTATCTCAACCATGATACCCCATTGAATCTTTTCTGAGTATTCTTTTCCTTCTGCCTTTAATTCAGCTTTACATTCATCAACTACTTCCTTTGCTTGAAGGAATTCTTCTAATCCTGAAATCATTGGGAACATTACACAAAGATTTCCGTATATTGAAGCTCTTAATAAAGCTCTTAATTGAACCTTGAATATTTCTTTTCTATCTAAACATAATCTTATAGCTCTGTAGCCTAAGAATGGATTCATTTCTTCTGGTAATGGTAGATATGGAAGTGTCTTATCTCCTCCGATATCTAATGTTCTTATAACAACTTGTTTTCCTTCCATCTTTTCAAGAACATACTTATATGATGCATATTGTTCTTCTTCTGTTGGAGCACTATCTCTATCCATGTATAAGAACTCAGTTCTGAATAGTCCTACGCCATCTCCACCGTTAGCTAAAACTTGATGAACATCTTCTGGCTTACCTATATTACCGCATACTTCAACTCTCTTACCTGACTTAGTAACTGTCTTAACTTCTATAAGTTTCTTAAGCTCTTCTTGTTCCTTTATGAAGTTTTCTCTCTTTGCCACATATTCATCTATAGTAGCTTGATCTGGATTTATAATTACATCACCATCTATACCATCAACTATAACAACATCACCATTTTTAACAGTTGTTGTGATATCCTTTAGTCCTACAACTGCTGGTATTTCTAATGTTCTAGCCATAATAGCTGAGTGTGAAGTTCTTCCTCCGATATTTGTTAAGAATGCAACAACCTTACTTCTATCAAGTTGTGCTGTATCTGATGGAGTTAAATCATGAGCTACAACTATTGTGTTTGCTTCAGTTATTTCAAAACCTTCTGCCTTACCAGCAACATTAGCTATAATTCTCTTTGAAACGTCCTTTATATCAGCAGCTCTTTCTCTCATATAAGCATCTTCCATGGATTCAAATATCATAACAAATGTATTTGTTACATCACTAACTGCCTTCATAGCATTTGAACTATTATTATCTATTTCTAGTTCCATAGCTCCAGTAAATTCTGGGTCATCTAATAAAGTGATGTGAGCTTCAAATACTTGAGCTTTTTCTTCTCCCATTGATTCTACTGCCTTAGCCTTTATTTTTTCAAGTTGTTCTCTTGATGCTACTAAAGCTTTTTGTAACTTTTCTTTTTCTGCTTGTATATCAGTTACCTTTGCATCGCTTATTACTATTTCCTCATGTTCTTGAATAAATACCTTTCCAATCGCGTATCCCTTTGAAGCAGCAATACCTTTCTTCATTATGTTATTCCTCCTTAAAATTATGCTAAAATTATACTAAACATTTACAATTATACTATCTTAATATTAAATCACAAAAATAATTATAGCAACTTCCATGCCAACATTAAGATAATATTAAGAATATTATTAAAAATAATTAATATATATATATTTTGTCCTTAAATCACCTATTATCTCAAACACATATTACTAAATTAAGTAATATATAGTGTTACAGAATACCCAATTACTATACTTAATGCCATTTTTTATAATCGAGTTGATATTTTTTATCAAGTCCAATAACATAAAAAAGACTTATTGTCTTTAAAAACCTAGTTTCTATGTGATATAATAATGGTTGTTACTTTTTATCAACTAAAATTACTATATTGATAAATTTTATCAAGGCATTGAAGGTGGTTATTATGTATTCAAAAGAAATATTTATAAAAGACTCTAATGGTCTTCATACAAGAGTTTCTGCAATGTTAGTTAATAAAGCATCCTTAATAAAGTCAAAATATAATGTAAATCTCTATGTACAAAAAAAGCCCTATACTGATTGGTTAGGAATAAGCATGCTAGCTTTGCTATCTCTTAGAGTACAGGTAAACGAAAGCATTCTTATAGGTTGCAAAGAAAATAATGAAAATGGTAGACAGGCAACTCAAGAACTTATTAATTATATTGAAAAATATATAAATGAAAGTTCTCCTCTTATGAATCAGATTGATGCCTTTATAGAGGAAAGTAAGATTGCTAATGATCAAATCTTAGAAAATGTACCTATAGGAGTACTTGTTATTGATCTAGACAATAATATTATAAGTATAAACGAATATGCATTAAATCTAATTGAAAAAAGTTATAATGAAGTTATCGGTAAAAATGTAAATGAAATAATTCCAACTAGTGAACTTCCTCAAATTATGGAATCCAAAGTAAGACAATTCGGCCAAATTCAACATGTAAACAACAAAATAACTATGGCAAACAGAAGTCCTATATTTACAAATAATAAAGTAATAGGAGCTGTTTCAGTTTTTCAGGATGTATCTGAACTTGTTGGAATGAAAGAACTCAATGAAAAGTTAAATAAAATACTTGAGACTTCTAGTGATATTATATGCTTTGTGGACGAATACGGAAAAATAAGTTATGTAAATCCAGCTTACAGAAAGCACTTTGCTAACGCTTCCGAAAATATATTGGGTAAAAGTATATTCACTATTTCTCCACAGGGTTATAGAGTTAAAGCATATAAGAATAGAAAAAAAATTGAGAATGTTCTTCATACTAAGGAAGGAATAGACATTATAACTACTATCGACCCTCTTTTTATTGATGGTGAATTTAAGGGAGTAATTTCAACATCCAAACCAGTTAACGAGATAAGAGAAATACTAAATCAACTAAGAAAATCAGAAGAAGAACTTAACTATTATAAAGAAGAACTCATAAGACATACTACTTTAAAATCTTCTTTTAAAGATATCATAGGTGCCTCAAGAAGCTTAAAAGATATTTTATATATGTGCGATAAAGCATCGAATAGTACCTCTACCGTATTGATAAGAGGTGAAAGTGGTACAGGTAAAGAACTTATAGCAAAAGCAATACATAGTAATAGTGATAGAAAAAACAATGCTTTTGTAAGAGTTAACTGCGCTGCTATTCCTGAAAATCTTTTAGAAAGTGAACTTTTTGGTTACGAAAAGGGTGCTTTTACAGGAGCTATAAAAAGTAAACCTGGTAAATTTGCTATTGCTGATAAAGGAACTATTTTCTTGGACGAAATTGGTGATATGCCTGTTTCCATGCAAGTAAAACTATTAAGAGTACTTCAGGAAAGAGAAATTGAAAGTCTTGGAGGGCTTCAACCTCAGAAAATAGATGTTAGAGTTATAGCTGCTACTAATAAAAATCTTGAGGAAATGATTAAGGATGGAACCTTTAGAGAAGATTTATATTATAGACTTAATGTATTATCGCTAAGCCTTCCAGCATTAAGAAAAAGAAAAGAAGATATCGGTCTTCTTGTAGAACACTTTATTTCTAAACTCAATTCAAAACTTGGAAAAGATATAAAAGGTATGGACAATCAATGCTTAATTCTTCTTCAAGAATACTCATGGCCTGGCAATATAAGAGAATTAGAAAACATTATAGAAAGAGCAATGAATCTTTGTGATGGAGATTTTATTACTTCCAATGATCTACCTTCCTATCTTAATAAGATTTCTTCATCTTCAAAAAGTCTTATTAACTTAGTTGGAAACGAGATTCTTCCTTTTGAGGAGTATGAAAAACAAATAATTCAACTTGCGATGGAAAAGTATAAGAGTTTTAATAAGGCTGGTAAAGCTTTAGGATTAACTCACAGAACTGTATCACTTAAGTGTAAGAAATATGAAATTTCTATTGAAAACTAATATAAGATAAATTTTGTTACCTTTTGGTTATTATTAATTTAATAATTTTCTATAGAGGTACAAAGACGGGAAGTACTGCACTCCCCGTCGTCATCTTATTTCTCTACAAGTTCAATAAACTTTTTTGAATTTCTCACTGGGTTAAAATCAGCTTCAATTTTTGCTTCTTCTTTAACCTTTGGTTCAATCTCTATAGCTTTTTTTAAATAGTTAATTGTATTATCTACATCGCCTCTTCTGCCATATATACTTGCTATACCATAGTAACTCCATTCATATTCCTCTATCTCAAGTGCTTTATTATACCACTTAATAGCTTCATCATAATGACCAAAGAGTTCATATGTTAAAGCCTTATTAAATCTTCCATACCCAAAATCTTTTTTTAACTCTAAGGACTTATCTATATCATTCATCCCTTGCTCAAAGTTTCCCTTATAAGCCTTAGCTATTCCTCTTATATTATAAGCTTTGTAAAATCTTGAATCCTTTTTAATTATACTATCTGCAATAGTTATGGCATCTTCATACTTTCTAGAAAAAAATGCTATATAGGCTTGTTCATATTCCTTATTAAACTCTTCTACTCTTTTTTTCTCTAACTCTTCTCTTATCTTCTGTTCCTCTTCAGATTTTTCTTTTTCCTTTATAAGTTGTTCTTGCAACCTCTTTTCTTTTTCAATCCTTGCTCTATTTTTTATTCCTTCATTAATAAGAACTCCAAAACTAATAATAGTTAATATTAATAGAACTATTATTTTTGTTTTTGTGCTGCCTGGTAAATTTATTCGCATGTAGTAAACCCCTCTTATCATCAATCCTATTTCTAATAATTTTAAGTTAAATATATATTTATGTCTATAACGCAGTCTTAAAAAATAATAGTATTTATTTAATTATCTACAATAACGAATAATAATGAATAAACAAGAATTTTGTATGTAGTTAGGAATAAAAACTTGTAATACTGAATATTAACATGTCTATCTTTTTACATAAAAAAAATTATTCTATATAATATTGCTGATATCCAAATACTTAATTAATATTTCTTAAGGAGAAGAAATAATGGACTATATAAGAGGCAAGAAAGATTTCATTTTTGATATTATTTTAATAATTTTAGGGTGCTTCATAGCTTCCCTAGGAGTAAACCTATTTTTAATTCATGCCAAACTTTTAAGTGGAGGAGCAACAGGTATAGCACTTATTATTCAATATCTTACTGGATTTAAAGCTGGTTTCTCAGTATTTATCATAAACATTCCATTATTCATCTTAAGCTATCTTAAACTTGATAAAAAATTTACTCTATATTCTACTATAGGTATGGTTTCTCTTTCTATATCATTGATACTTACTTCTTCTGTTTCACAAATAATAGTACTTAATGATATACTTCTTTACTGTATTTATGGTGGAGTTTTATGTGGAATTGGTTATGGCCTTGTTTTCTCAAGAAATGGTTCTACTGGAGGTACAGACATCATTACAATGCTTATTAGAAAGAAATACTCAAGCTTTAACATAGGTAAAGTTGGCTTTTTCTTAAACATACTAATCGTTTGTGTTGGTGCAGTGTTCTTAGGATTACCAAAAGCCTTATATACCCTTATTTCTATGTTCACCCAAAGTATTATGCTTGATAATATGCTAAAGGGTTTGAATAGAAAAACTCTTCTTCTTATAATAACAGGAAAAGAGCAACAAGTTATACAGTATATAATAAACAATCTTCATAGAGGAGTAACCTCTCTTTTTGCTGAGGGTGAATATACTCATGATAAAAAGAAAATGCTTTACTGCATAGTTACTACTCGTCAGATGATAGAACTTAAAAATACCATACATCTTATTGATCCTAGAGCATTCGTTACTGTAGTAGATGTTTCAGAGGTTAGAGGAAAAGGCTTTAAAAACATATAAAAAAGATAGCATTATTTTATGCCATCTTTTTTTATTTACTATCATTTCACGAAGCGAAATATAATAAAAGTAAATAGATTAAATATCTATTGGCTTTTACTTGTTCCCACTTCACAAAATTTTATTTAAATATTTTTATTTATCACCTAAGCTTTGAAGATAGTTCTTCTGCCCTATTTCATAAAGATTATTTCCTTCGCTATCTATAATAACTACCACTGGCAAATCTTCTACATAAAGTTTTCTTATAGCTTCTGCGCCTAAATCTTCATAAGCTACTAATTCACTCTTTTTGACACTCTTTGCTATAAGAGCTCCAGCTCCCCCTATGGCTCCAAAGTATACTGCTTTATTTCTAATTATAGCATCTAATACTTCTTTGCTTCTTGATCCCTTCCCTATCATTCCTCTAAGTCCTATATCCATAAGGTCAGGTGCATAAGAATCCATTCTATAACTTGTAGTTGGACCAGCCGATCCTATTTCCATTCCTGGTTTTGGAGGTGTTGGGCCCACATAGTATATAACTTGATCTTTTACATCTATCGGAAGTTCCTCTTCCTTATGTAAAAGTTCCGTAAGCCTTTTGTGAGCTGCATCTCTAGCTGTATATATGATTCCTGTGATAAGCACAGTATCTCCAGCTTTTAAATCCTTAACCTTTTCCTCTGTTAAAGGAGTTGTAATTCTTCTTTCCATAATACACCTCCTATAGTTCTATTTCCGCATGTCTTGTAGCATGACAGTTTATGTTCACTGCCACAGGAAGACCTGCAATATGAGTTGGATATACTTCTATGTTAACAGCTAAACCGGTGGTCTTTCCTCCAAACCCCTGTGGTCCTATACCAAGATTATTTATCTTTTGTAATAGTTCTTTCTCAAGTTCTGCATAATAAGGATCTGTATTTCTTTTATCTACATTTCTAAGTAAAGCTCTTTTCGCAAGACTTGCAACTTTATCAAAGGTTCCTCCTATTCCTATACCCACAACTATTGGTGGACATGGGTTTGGTCCAGCTTTTTTAACAGTCTCTATTATAAACTCTTTTACTCCCTCTATTCCATCAGAAGGTTTTAGCATCTTTAATGCACTCATATTCTCTGACCCGAACCCCTTAGGAGCTACTGTTATCTTCAACTTGTCTCCCTGAACTATATTATAAGTTATCACTGCTGGAGTATTATCCTTAGTATTTACTCTATGGATAGGGTCTTTAACTACCGACTTTCTTAAATATCCATCTTCATAACCAAGTCTTACTCCCTCATTTATAGCATCTTCAAGACTTCCACCTACTATATGTACATCCTGTCCTAAATCTACAAATACACAAGCCATCCCTGTGTCCTGACACATAGGAACATTTTCATTCTTTGCAATATCTGCATTTTGAATTATTTTTTCTAAGATATCCTTAGCTATTGACCATGATTCATCATCTCTAGCTTCAGTTAACCTATTTTTAATATCGCTACTTAAATAGTAGTTTGAGGATATACATAAGTCTTTAACTGCCCTTATAATTTCTGAAATATGTACTTCTTTCATGATTACCTCCCTTAAAATCATAATTTGCATTAATTATTACTTTTCTCGCTAATAGAATTATATTTATTAAGAATTATGAATCAACTTTAGTTTATTGCTTTTTTCTTCTATTTACAAGAGTAATGTTACTTGTATTTTTTATTATAATAAGTTCTAATTAATATCATTAAAGATATCTGCATAAAGTACTAGTTATTCAATTATAATTTAAAGAAATACTAATTATTAAGAAGGGGTTATATGAATAAAGTTAACGTAGGTAAGCTTTGGAATATAATAATATATGTTTTAATAGTTATTTTAGTAATACTTATATTTTATGATCTTTACCAACTTGCAAATAGATACAATTCTAATAAAATTTATCACAATAGTATAAATGTTTCTCCTATTACTGGTCGACGTATACAACCTGTTACTACTTCTAACGCACTACTTGAGGTTAAGTATTCTAACTTAAAACTAAAAAACTTAATGAATATAAATGATGCAGATATTATATACGAAACATATAACAAAGAAAAAGATGTTCTTAGGTATTCTGCAGTTTTCTATAATAAAGAATTTAAAATACATGATTCCATGGAAGTTATCAAAACTATAGATTTATCAAATTTCCCTAAATTTAATTTTATGGACATAGTAGAACTTCCAAAGTATAACTTTTTATCAGATTGCGATACAATATTCATTAAATTTTCCTTAAACCGAAATTCAAGTTTTACTTATAACGGAGAAGGCTATTTACATTATAGTGATACCATTATTGATAAACATTTTATAACTAATCAGCCACTTATATTTTCAAATGTAATTGTTCAATTTGTAAATTCAAATGAAGAATCTTCAAAAGATACTTTTTCCCATAGTGGAAGTGGAGAAGGCTTCCTTTTCTCCGGTGGTAAAGTTCAACCAATATACTGGAATAATAATAATTTTTTTCTTTCAGATAAGACAACCCCTATTACTCTTATGAGAGGAAATACTTATTGGATAATAGCTACTAATAATACTGAGGTTATAACATCGAAATGTCTAGTGAGTACAGATAAAAATTAAATCTTTAAATAATAAGTAGAATGGCATGAAGCTATTTCACTATTGCTGGATTTTACTTTCTGAAATTAGAATAAATAAAAAACACTGAGAATTGGCAGGTAATTAGAAGATTTTTATGTACTGAATTCTTCTAGCTAATTGTTACTTCCTGCCAATCCTCAGTTAAATAAAATTGTATCTTTTATATTTAATTGTTAATAATTAATCTACTTATCTTTATTTCCTAAAAAATATTAATTTTCTCCAGCCTTCTTCTGTTTACAATACTCTACTACTCCCTTAGTTATTGCCTCTGCAATTTTCTGTTGATATTGTTCATCTTTAAGCATATTCCCCTCATTTTGGTTAGATAAAAATCCACATTCTACGAGTACACTTGCGCATGGAGACCCCTCTCTTAAAATTCTATACTGGTCCCCTGCTGGTTTTGTAAGTCTTTTATTTTCATTATCTACATTTTCTCTTAAACTGCCTTGTATAATATCTGCAAGCAGTTTACTTTCTTCACCAGCTGCATGCCATACCTGAGCTCCATGACATTTAGTTTGAGGAAACATGTTTTGATGAATACTGATAAATATATGACACTTTGTATCTTCCTTCATCTTTACTCTTTTAGATAAGTCCTGAACTTTCTTCTCCTTAAGAGTTTTACCCTTATCGTAAAGTCCTATATCATCTTCTCTTGTCATATAAACTATATAACCCTCTTTAATTAAGGCTTCCTTCAACTTCTTACTTATAGATAAATTAATATCCTTTTCTATTATTCCACTTTTTGATTTTGCTCCTCCATCTATTCCTCCATGCCCAGGATCTATAAGTATTATTTTCTTTTCTTTTTCATCAGTCCTATGTTTTACATCAGCTAAAACTTTTAAAGAATTAATCATTAAAATTAAACAACATACTAACGCAAATTTAGCTTTTCCTTTCATGTGGAAACCTCCAAAGTGATAATATATTAAATATTATTTGAAGCTATATAGTGTTTTATGCGTTAACTTATGTAATTCTGATTTACTGGAATTTATATGTAGCTGAATTATAAGTTCAGTTATGAAGTCATTTCTCTATCATATTCATTTTAATATTCTGCTTATAAAAGCAAAAAAAGAGGGAATAAAATCCCCTCTTTTGCAACACAATACTATCTCTTTGAGAATTGTGGAGCTCTTCTTGCCTTCTTAAGACCGTATTTCTTTCTTTCCTTCATTCTTGGGTCTCTAGTTAAGAATCCAGCTTTTTTAAGTTCTGGTCTTAGAGCTTCGTCTGATTTTATAAGAGCTCTAGCAACACCGTGTCTTATAGCTCCTGCTTGACCTGTTAATCCACCACCGTGAACATTTATTAGAACATCAAACTTTTCCTTTGTTCCTGTTAATACTAATGGTTGATTAACTACTACTCTTAGAGTTTCTAACCCAAAATATGTTTCTATTTCTCTGTTATTAACTACTACCTTACCTTCACCTGGAACAAGTCTTACTCTTGCAACAGATTTCTTTCTTCTTCCAGTTGCCATATATTGAACTTTTGCCATTTCTAATCCTCCTCCCGAGCGCAAATTAGTACTTTAACTCAAGTACTTCTGGATTTTGAGCTGCATGATTATGTTCAGCACCTCTGTAAACCTTAAGTTTCTTTAACATTTTTCTTCCAAGAACTCCTTTTGGAAGCATTCTTCTTACTGCTTCTTCAAAAGCAAATTCTGGCTTCTTATCTAAAACTTCTCTATATGGAGTTTCTTTTAATCCACCTGGATATAAACTATGCTTTCTCATAAACTTTTGATCTAATTTCTTTCCAGTTAAAACTACTTTTTCAGCATTTATAACTATTACGAAATCTCCACAATCAACGTTTGGAGTAAATGTTGGCTTATTTTTACCTCTTAATATTGAAGCAATTTGGCTAGCTACTCTTCCTAGTGGCTTTCCAGCAGCATCAACAACATACCATTTTTGTTCAACTTCTTGAGCTTTTGCAATGTATGATTTCATCTTTTTCCCTCCCTGAACTTCATTAGGTTTACTTCTATTTCAAGTCTGCTTATTATGTCAAGATCCCAGGCTATGGATCTTAAATACAAACTTCTCTAACAAACAAACTTATTATAATACACGGACACGGGCGTGTCAACAATTTTGTATTATTTTAATAAAAAACTTTTTCAAGGCAAAGACCCGTGGGAGGTACGCATTTACCAGCTTTTTCACGCTGTCCTTCAGATATTATTTTCTTAATATCCTCAGGCTTAAGCTTACTTATTCCTACTAAAAGCAATGTTCCAACTATTATCCTAACCATATTATATAAAAACCCATCAGCTGAAATATAAATCTTTATTAAATTTCCTTCTATCTCTATATGCAGATTTGTTATAGTTCTCACAGAAGTTTTAACTGAACTTCCTGTACTCTTAAAAGCCTTAAAGTCATGAGTACCTATAAAATATCTACAAGCTTTCTTCATATCTTCTGTATCAAGACGTCCCTTTACATGATAAACATAGTTTCTTCCAATAGCAGCTGGTTCATATTTATTTAAAATTGTATAACAGTACGTCTTTCCCTTTGAGGAGTACCTAGCATGAAAATTATCTGGTACTTCTTCTGATTTTAAGATTACTATGTCACCAGGAAGTTTTGAATTTAAAGCTTCCCTAAACCGATCTGATGGTATAGTACTATTAGTTTTAAAATTAGCTATAAAGCCTTTGGCATGGACTCCTGAATCTGTCCTTGAGCTTCCAATAACATCAACAATTTCCCCTGTTGTTTTCTTTATGGCTTCTTCTATTTTTTGCTGAATAGTTACTCCATTCTTTTGCTTCTGCCATCCAAAATAATTGGTGCCATCGTATTCAACAGTAATCTTTATATTTTTCATGATCATCACCTTCAGCTATCTTATTCCAAATCTCACATAAAAACTTGCAACTAAAAGAGCAGCTATAACACTATAAGCCATAAAATCTCTACCTTGATATCTGAGCTGTTTCATTCTTGTACGACCATCTCCCCCTCTATAACACCTAGATTCCATTGCCATTGCAAGTTCATCTGCTCTTCTAAAAGAACTTATGAATAGGGGAACTAACAGAGGAATTAAACTTTTTGCCTTCTGAACTACATTTCCTGATTCAAAATCCGCACCTCTCGCTTGCTGTGCTTTCATGATTTTATCAGTTTCATCCATAAGTGTTGGTATAAATCTTAAAGCAATTGTCATCATCATAGCAAGTTCATGAGCAGGTAAACCGGCCTTTTTAAATGGATTAAGAAGCTTCTCTATCCCATCAGTAAGCTCTATGGGAGAAGTAGTTAATGTAAGTAGGGATGTACCTAAAATTAGGAATATTAATCTTAAAGTCATGAATACTGCAATATCTATTCCTTCTCTATATATTTTAAAGAAACTCCACTGGAATACTAATGTCTCAGGTTTTCCTTGAATCATAAACATATTTAATACTGCAGTAATAATAATTAAAGCAAATACAGGCTTTAACCCCTTATATAAATATCTTGGAGATACCTTTGATAATACTACTGAAAGACCTAAGAATCCTACAATAAATATATATCCTACATATTTATTTACAATAAAAAGTGCAACAATAAATAACATTGAAATAAGAATTTTAGTTCTTGGATCAAGCTTATGAACAAAGGAATCTCCTGGTATGTATTGCCCTATGGTGATATCTTTTATCATGTTATCTTCCTTCCTTAACCTTTTAATTGTTTTTTAGAACCTTTAGAATAGCTTCTCTTGCTTGTTCTACAGTAAATATCTCATCACTTATAGCAAAACCTCTTTTCTTTAAAGCTCTTGCTAAATATGTTACCTGGGGAACTGCTAATCCAACCTCTTCAAGTGTTTCTACCTCTTTAAATACTTCCGAAGGAGTTCCATCTAATATTGCTTTTCCTCTATTCATAACTACTACTCTTTCAGCTAACTTTGCTACATCTTCCATGCTGTGACTTACTAATATTATAGTCATATTATATTCTTGATGAAGACTCTTAATTTGAGCCAATATCTCATCTCTACCTTTTGGATCTAGCCCTGCTGTTGGCTCATCAAGTATTAATATTCTAGGTTCCATTGCTACAACACCAGCAATAGCAACTCTTCTCTTTTGTCCTCCACTTAATTCAAACGGTGACTTATCTTTGTAGGTTTCATAATCTAATCCTACCATTGCCATAGCTCTTTTTACTCTTTTATCTATCTCTTGTTCATTAAGACCTAAATTTCTAGGACCAAATTGAATATCTTTTTCTATAGTTTCTTCAAATAGCTGATACTCAGGATATTGAAATACTAATCCTACCTTTTTTCTTATGTCAGAAAGTTTGACACCTTTTTCTGTTATATCAACATCATCAATAAGTATTTTTCCTGATGATGGTTTTAATAGACCGTTTAAATGCTGAATCAATGTAGATTTTCCCGATCCCGTATGTCCAATTAATGCTATAAATTGTCCGCTTTCGAATTCAATATCAACATTATCTAATGCGACCTTTTCAAAAGGAGATCTAGGCATATATATGTGTGTTAAATTCTCTATTTTAATTGACATAATACATTCACCATCTCATCTATATTTAAAATTTCTGTACTTATCTTTATACCTTTTTCCTTAAGTTCATAAGCTAACTCTGTAACTTGTGGAACATCAAGTCCAATTTTTTTCATAGTCTCTACTTTTGAAAATACTTCTCTTGGATTTCCACTTAATACAATCTTACCACTATCCATTACTACAATTCTATCTGCTTGAGCAGCTTCATCCATATAGTGAGTTATTAATATAATAGTAATGCCATAATTCTTATTTATATCTTTAATAGTACTAATAACCTCTTTTCTACCGGATGGATCAAGCATTGCAGTTGGTTCATCTAATATAATACATTTTGGTCTCATTGCTAATATTCCTGCAATAGCTATTCTCTGTTTTTGTCCCCCTGACAATAAGTGAGGAGCATGTTTTCTATATTCATACATTCCTACTTTTTTTAAACTTTCATCAACTCTGTTTCTTATCTCTGATGGTTCAATACCGATATTTTCAGGTCCAAAAGCCACATCCTCTTCAACAATAGTTGCCACCAGTTGATTATCAGGATTTTGAAATACCATACCAGCACTTTTTCTAATTTCCCAAACATTATCATCTTCACAAGTATCTAATCCGTCTACAAAAATCTTTCCACCACTAGGTAAAAGTAGTGCATTCATATGCTTTGCAATAGTAGACTTACCCGAACCATTATGTCCAAGTATAACTAAAAATTCACCTTTATTGACTTCTAAATCTACACCATTTACAGCGTATTTTTCTTTTCCCTCTTCGCCACTGATATATTTATAAGTCAAATCAGTGCATTTAATCATTTTATCACTCATTAGAACTCCTCCATATATGCAAACTTCACATTATAAAAATTACTATAAAAAGATTAAAATTTTCTTAAATCATCACAAATAACTACTGATTTTTAGTCTGATTTCTATAATAATCTTTATAATGTGGATAATAAACAATGTCTATTATACTTTAACATAAAAAAATTTACTATGAGGTTCTAATTATATAGAATATTATCTATTATAAATAATAAAAAAGAATATGTTAAAATGGGGACTAAGCCTTAACTTAATCCCCAACTAATTATACTAATTCAAGTATAACTACTTCTGCTCCGTCCCCTCTTCTTGGACCTACTTTGAACATTCTAGTGTATCCACCATTTCTTTCAGCGTACTTTGGAGCTACGTTCTCAAATAAATTCTTAACTACTTCTTCTTCTGTTACAAAAGCTAAAACTTGTCTTCTTGCGTGAAGATCCCCTCTTTTAGCAAGAGTTATCATTTTTTCAGCAAGGCTTCTTGTTTCCTTAGCTCTTGTTTCAGTTGTTTCTATCTTACCATGCTTTAAGAAGCTTGTAACAAGGTTTCTTAGCATAGCTTTTCTCTGGTCAGTAGGACGACCTAACTTACGATATCCTGCCATAGCTTTACCTCCTTACTTACTCGTCACTTAATCTTAAGCTTAATCCGAGTTCCTTAAGTTTTCTTTCTACTTCTTCAAGAGATTTCTTACCAAGGTTTCTAACCTTCATCATATCATCCATTGATTTCTGTGCAAGCTCTTGAACTGTATTAATACCAGCTCTCTTCAAACAGTTATATGATCTAACTGATAAATCAAGCTCTTCTATTGTCATTTCAAGCACTTTTTCTTTATTATCTTCTTCTTTTTCAATCATTATCTCAACATCGTTAGTGTTGTCTGTAAGAGTCATAAATAGTTTGAAGTGTTCTATAAGGATTTTAGCTGATAAGCTAATTGCTTCTTCAATCTTAATTGTTCCATTAGTCCAAACTTCAAGAGTTAATTTATCATAGTCAGTTATTTGACCAACTCTTGTGTTCTCAACAGTGAAGTTTACTCTCTTAACAGGAGTATATATTGAATCCACTGCAATTGAACCTATTGGGAGATTATCTGTTTTATTCTTGTTTTGAGAAACATATCCTCTGCCTCTGTTAACAGTAATCTCCATATACAACTTACTATCATCATCTAAAGTTGCTATATGTAAATCCTTACTAACAACTTCAACATCACCATCAGTCTTAATATCTTCACCAGTTATAACTCCTGGTCCCTTAGCATCGATGTAGATAGTCTTTGGGCCTTCACCTGTCATTCTAAGAGCTAAAGATTTTATGTTAAGAATTAATTCAGTAACATCTTCCTTAACACCTGAAACTGTTGAAAACTCATGAACTACTCCATCTATCTTAACTGATGATGCAGCAACTCCTGGTAATGAAGAAAGTAATATCCTTCTTAGAGCATTTCCAAGAGTAGTGCCGTATCCTCTTTCTAGTGGTTCAACAACAAATTTTCCATATGTGCCGTCCTCACTAGCCTCAACACACTCGATTATTGGCTTTTCGATTTCTAACATGAACAAACCCTCCTTATATATAAAATGGCAACCTTTATTTTGAGGGCAACTGATCCTATATCTGCAAAGGAAAAGTGGCTTTTCCTCTTGCAAACATCACCTATTATTTGCTGTATAACTCAACGATTAATGTTTCGTTAACTGGTACTTCGATGTCCTCTCTAGCTGGCTCAGCAACTATTTTTCCTTCAAAGTTTTCAGGATTTGCACTTATCCATTTTGGTAATGGTTTTGGATTTTCAGCAAATGTCTTAAACTTCTCAGTAGCTTTGCTGCTTTCGCATACTGCTAATACATCGTTAACTGATACCTTATATGATGGGATATCAACCTTTTTCCCATTTACTAGGAAATGTCCGTGAGTTACTAATTGTCTAGCTTCAGTTCTTGAAGCACCGTATCCTAATCTGAACATTACGTTATCTAATCTCATTTCAAGAAGCTTTAATAAGTTTTCACCTGTTATGCCTCTCATTCTTTCAGCCTTTTCATAGTACGTTCTGAATTGACCTTCTAGAACTCCGTATATTCTCTTAGCCTTTTGCTTTTCTCTTAATTGAACGCCATAGTTTGAAAGTTTCTTCTTGCTAGCTCCATGTTGTCCTGGTGCATAGCTTCTTCTTACAAACGCGCACTTATCTGTATAGCATCTATCCCCTTTAAGGAATAGTTTCATACCTTCTCTTCTACATAATCTACATGAAGCTCCAGTATATCTTGCCATTAATTACACCTCCTATGATGATCGAACTATACTCTTCTTCTTTTTGGTGGTCTACATCCGTTGTGTGGTATTGGAGTTACGTCTTTTATTAATGTAACTTCAAGTCCAGCTGCTTGTAATGATCTGATAGCAGCTTCTCTACCAGCTCCTGGACCTTTTACGTAAACTTCTACACTCTTTAAACCATGTTCCATAGCTGCTTTTGCTGCAGTTTCAGCAGCCATTTGAGCTGCGAATGGAGTACTCTTTCTTGAGCCTCTAAAACCTAAGCCACCAGCACTTGCCCATGATAATGCATTACCTACAACATCAGTTAGAGTTACTATTGAGTTATTGAAAGTTGACTTGATGTGTGCAGCACCATGCTCAACGTTCTTTCTCTCTTTTCTTCTTCTTGTCTTCTTAACTTTTTGAGCTGCCATTGTCTTACCTCCTCACTACTTCTTCTTGTTTGCTATAGTCTTCTTAGGACCTTTTCTTGTTCTAGCATTAGTCTTAGTCTTTTGTCCTCTTACTGGAAGACCTCTTCTATGTCTAATACCTCTGTAGCATCCAACTTCTACTAATCTCTTTATATTTAATGCAATCTCTCTTCTTAAATCACCTTCAACAATTTTGTTCTTGTTGATGTAATCTCTTATTGCGTTAACTTCTTCTTCTGTAAGATCCTTAACTCTTGTATCAGCATTTATTCCTGTTGCTTCAAGAATTTCGTGTGAAGTAGGTAGTCCTATTCCATATATATAAGTTAGACCTATTTCTACTCTTTTTTCTCTTGGTAGGTCAACACCTGCTATTCTTGCCATTAAAAGTTACACCTCCTGGTAATTGAAATGTGTTCTGCTAAGTAAATTGTTTTTAGAGTTTGGTTTATAATAAAACTTTAGGTCTATAGAGACGCCTCTATAGTCAGCCGCTCCTAAAATTTATTTACTTTAATGAAAATACCTATATAATCTTATTTGAGTTTTGGAAAAAAGTCAATAAATACTTATATCCAAATCATCTATTTTTTATCTTTAATCTGAATAATCTATTAGCCTTGCTTTTGCTTGTGCTTAGGATTTTCACAGATTACCATTACTCTTCCTTTTCTTCTAATAACTTTGCACTTTTCGCAAATAGGCTTAACTGATGGTCTTACTTTCATCGCTAACCCTCCTTGTATTCCTTGCAAGCACTCAAATTTAATAATTATTGTGCTTATTGTACTAGTTAAAGTACGTAATAATTAGGTTCCTTATTTAGCTCTCCATGTAATTCTACCTCTAGTTAAATCATACGGAGAAAGCTCAACTGTAACTTTATCTCCTGGTAGAATTCTTATGAAGTTCATTCTTAATTTTCCTGAGATATGTGCTAATATTTTATGACCACTTTCAAGTTCTACTTGAAACATTGCATTTGGTAGTGATTCTAGTACCACTCCCTGCATTTCTATTACATCATCCTTTGACATAAGGTAATCAAACCTCCTCGATAATGCCATTAAGTTTTAGATTTTTTTTTATTTTTAAATCGGTATTTTTATCGTGTGAAAGAATAGAATTTCTTAACTCTTCATTCATCACATTAGTTAAAACTAAATGCTTTAGTTTTTTCTTTTTTGGCATTTCCATAGTCTTTGTTCTTCCGTTAGCAAGTAATACATAATTTTCATCAATTTGACTAATCACTATATAGAAGTTACCTTCATCTCTACCAGCTTTTGAAAGCACCATTCTGCCAATTAATTTGTCATTATGCAAAGTTTTCACCTCGATGATTACCTTAGCCATAAATCAACATAGCCAAATATGAGGGCATGATGTGAATTTATAACTAAGCAACACATATTATTTTATAAGTGTTAACACTTCAGGACCATTAGGTAAAATTGCAACAGTATTTTCATAATGAGCTGATAAACTTCCATCTGCTGTAACAACAGTCCAATCATCAGAAAGTGTTTTAACATTATATGTTCCTATGTTAACCATAGGTTCAATAGCTAATACCATTCCTGCTGTAAGTTTTGGACCTCTACCTGATCTACCGAAATTAGGAACTTCAGGATCTTCATGAACGTCTCGTCCTATACCGTGTCCTACATAATCTCGAACTACTGAAAATCCTGCAGATTCAACGTATTGCTGAATCTCATGAGATATATCTGTTAATTTGTTACCTACATATGCTTTTTCAAGACCTTTAAAAAAACAGTCCCTAGTTACATCAATCAGCTGTTGTGCTTTATCAGATACCTTGCCTACGGCAAAAGTTCTAGCTGCATCACCATGAAATCCACCAAGAAAAACTCCACAATCAACACTGACTATGTCGCCTTCCTTTAACTTATGTTTTCCTGGAATTCCATGTACCACTGCTTCATTAACAGATATGCATAATGAACCTGGAAAGCCATATAATCCTTTAAAGGATGGCTTAGCTCCATGCTTAGTTATAAATTCTTCTGCAATCTTATCTAGTTCTGCTGTAGTAATACCTGGTCTTATCTTTTCTTCTAGTAAAAGCAGCGTTTCTCCGCAAAGTTTTCCTGCTTTCCTCATTAGGTCGATTTCTAAATCATTCTTTAGAATTATCATTATCTACCGCTCCCTAATATTTTACAAATACTTTCAAAGACCTCATTGATTGCTTTTGTACCATCAACAACTGATAGCATATTTCTTTCTTTATAGAAATCAATCAGTGGTTGTGTTTGTCTTTCGTAGACGTCTAATCTTTCCTTTACAGTTTCCTCTGTATCGTCTTTTCTTTGTATGATGTCGCTACCGCAAACATCACACTTACCATCATTTTTTGTTGGGTTGAACTTAATATGATAGCTAGCTCCACATGAAGGACAAACTCTTCTACCCGTCATTCTTTCTAATATAAAATTCATAGGCACTTCTATTAAAAGAGCTGTATCTAACTGTTCGTCTCTTGACTCTAAAAATGCCTGTAATGCCTCTGCTTGGTGAACAGTTCTAGGAAAACCATCTAATAGATATCCGTTCTTGCAATCTTCTTGCTGAAGTCTATCTTTAACCATGTTGATAGTAACTTCATCTGGCACCAACTGACCATTATCCATATACTTTCTAGCTTCTATTCCTAGAGGTGTATTTTCAGAAATATTCTTTCTAAAGATATCACCTGTTGATATATGGGGAATGGAGTATCTATTACTAATTGATTTTGCCTGTGTTCCCTTACCTGCACCAGGAGGTCCTAATAATACTATTTTCACGGGCATCATCTCCATTACTAATTCTTATTTAAGGAATCCTTGATAATGTCGCATAACCAACTGTGATTGTAACTGTCTCATCACTTCTAAAGCTACGCTTACCATTATTAGAAGCGCTGTTCCTCCAAAAGATATTCCTTTGAATCCACTATAGTTTTCAATTATTAGTGGTATAACAGCAATTACTGCTGCAAAAACGCCTCCAAAAATTGAAATTCTATCTAAAACTCTAGTTAAATAATCTGCTGTCGGTTGCCCTGGTCTTATTCCTGGAATAAAACCTGCTGACTTATGCATATTTTCAGCCATTTCCTCTGGTTTAAAGGTTACTTGAGTGTAGAACCAAGTAAAGAAAATAGTTAGTATTGCATAAATCGCAATATATAACCATGTACCTCTATTAAATGGGCTCCATGTACCTGATATTATCCATCTAGACCATTGAGCATTTGGAAAGAACTGTGCTAAAACATCTGGAAACTGCATAACTGACATTGAAAAAATGATTGCTATAACAGTTGATCCAATGATGCTTAAAGGAATATGAGTTGATTGACCCTTATACACCTTTCCTGCAACAGATTTTCCAGCATATTGTACATGTATTCTTCTTTCAGCAAGTGATAAGAAAATAACAGCTGCTAAAAGTGCTAATGCAAATACTAGAAACAAGAATATTTCAACAATATTTACTTGTTCAGCATTCTTTAACACAATGATTTGGTACAAAGTAAATGGTAATCTCGATATAATATTTATAAAAATCAATAATGAAACACCATTACCTATACCTTTTGCAGTTATTTGGTCCCCTAACCACATACTAAAAGTTGAACCAACCACAAGTGTAACCATTATTATAAATGTCACCAAGCCTGAAGTATTTTTTAAAGCTCCTTGATTATATATCAAGACATAAGTTCCATAAGCAGTTATGAAACCTAAAAATACTGAAGCAACCCTTGTAATCTTTTGTATCTTCTTCCTACCATCTTCTCCCTCTTTTGAAAGTTGTTCAAGCTGAGGAATTGAGATAGTAAGTAGTGACATTATGATAGATGCATTTATATAAGGAACCACACCAAGTGCAAATATGCTAAAGTTCTTAAAGGCACCACCAGAAATTAAATCATAAAAAGCAATTAAACTCCCGGATTTAGTAAGGTTTTCTAATGCACTAGTGTCAATTCCAGGAACAGGAATGTGACTTCCTATCCTGAAAATTGCAACTAAGAAAACTGTCCATATTAATCTATTTCTTAACTCCGGAACCTTCCAGGCATTACGTAGGGTTGATAGCATTTTAGATCACCTCAACTTTTCCTCCAGCTGCAACTATTTTTTCAGCTGCTGACTTTGAGAACTTGCAACCTTTAACTGTTAAATTCTTTTCAACGTTTCCGTTACCTAAGATCTTAACGCCATCCATTAGTTTACTTACTACTCTTGTTTCAAGTAATAATTCTGGTGTAATTTCTGTTCCATCTTCAAATATGTTTAATCTATCTACATTTATAGTAACATAGTGCTTAGCAAATGGGTTAGTGAATCCTCTCTTAGGAAGTCTTCTGTATAATGGCATCTGACCCCCTTCAAATCCTGGTCTAACTCCGCCACCTGATCTAGCGTTTTGACCCTTCTCACCCTTACCAGCATTTCTTCCTAAACCTGAACCTGTACCTCTACCAATTCTCTTAGGAGCCTTTTTGCTTCCTACAGCTGGTTTTAATTCATGAAGTTTCATCTCTACGACACCTCCTCATTTTTAAATTTTTCTTAAACTTCTTCAATCTTTAGTAAATAATTTACTTTGTTTATCATACCTCTGATTTGAGGAGTATCCTCATGTTCTACTGTTTTACCAATCTTTTTAAGTCCAAGGGCATTTGCAGTAGCGATATGTTCTTTCTTTCTTCCAATTAAGCTTTTTAATAGAGTAAGTTTCACCTTAGCCATTGCAATCCCTCCTAACCTAAAATCTCTTCAACTGATTTGCCTCTTAATTTAGCTATATCTTCAGCCGTTCTTAAGTTAGCTAATCCGTTTATTGTAGCATTAACCATGTTTCTTGGGTTGTTAGAACCTAATGACTTAGCTCTAACATCTTTTAATCCAGCTAATTCAAGTACTGATCTTGCAGGACCTCCAGCGATAACTCCTGTACCTTCTGTAGCTGGCATTATAAGAACTTTACCAGTACCAAACTTACCATAGATTTCATGTGGAACTGTTGTTCCAACTATTGAAACTTCAACTAAGTTCTTCTTAGCATCTTCAATTCCTTTTCTGATTGCTTCAGGGATTTCTATTGACTTACCCATTCCAACGCCAACGTGACCATTTCCGTCTCCAACTACAACTAGAGCGCTGAATCTGAAGTTTCTACCACCCTTAACAACCTTAGTAACTCTGTTTATGAAAACAACCTTTTCTTTAAGGTCTAGTGTGCTAGGATCGATTCTCATTTATTTCCCTCCTTATTAGAATTTTAAGCCTGCTTCTCTTGCACCTTCAGCTAATTCTTGAACTCTTCCGTGATATATGTATCCACCTCTATCGAATACAACTTCAGTGATACCCTTATCTATAGCTCTCTTAGCAACTAATTCTCCTACAAATTTAGCAGCTTCTTTGTTGCTTCCAAGTTTTCCTTCGAATTCTTTTTCTAAGCTTGAAGCAGCTACTATTGTAACAGCATTAACGTCGTCAATAATTTGAGCATATATATTCTTTTCACTTCTGTAAACTGAAAGTCTTGGTCTAGCTTGAGTACCGGAAACTTTCTTACGTACTCTAAGGTGACGTCTTTCTCTTGACTCTTTTCTGTCTACCTTCTTGAACATAAGTTTCACTCCTTTCTATTACTTCTTACCAGTCTTACCTTCTTTACGTCTAATTATTTCATTAGCGTACTTGATTCCCTTACCTTTGTATGGTTCTGGTTCTCTCCATGATCTGATGTCAGCAGCTACTGCTCCAACCTTTTCTTTATCGATACCTTGAACAAGAACTTTTGTTGTTCCTTCTAAAGTAAAAGTTACTCCTTCAACAGCTTCAACTTCAACTGGATGTGAGTATCCAAGGTTTAATACAAGCTTCTTTCCTTGTAATGCTGCTCTGTAACCAACACCAACTAATTCTAGTGTCTTTTGGTATCCTTGTGTAACACCTGTAACCATGTTATTTATTAAAGCTCTTGTTAATCCGTGTAGAGCTCTATGTTCCTTAACATCGCTTGGTCTAGTAACAACAACTTCATTGTTTTCAACTGCGATTTTTATGTCCTTGTGCATAGCTTTTACAAGCTCTCCCTTTGGTCCCTTTACTGTAACAACGTTGTCTGGTGTTACAGTAAGAGTTACGCCAGCAGGGATAGCAACTGGCAATCTACCAACTCTTGACATAATTGCACCTCCTGTATTTTGGCATAAACGATCTATTTATATATTTAATCTATAATCTTAGCTATTTCTTTCAATCTTAGAACTTAAAATTACCAAACGTAGCAGATAACTTCTCCACCAAGACCTAAGTTTCTAGCTTCTCTATCTACTATTATTCCCTTTGATGTTGATATTACTGCAACACCAAGTCCGTTTAATACTCTAGGAACTTCATCCTTTTTGCAGTAAACTCTTAAACCAGGCTTTGATATTCTCTTTAATCCAGTGATAACTCTTTCTTTGTTAGCACCGTACTTAAGAGATACTCTTAACATTGGTACAACACCATCATTGTACTCATCTACGTTCTTAACGTAACCTTCTTGTAATAATATATTTGCAAGAGCCTTCTTTATATTTGATGAAGGAATCTCTACTACTTCGTGTCTCACAGCGTTCGCGTTTCTAATACGTGTTAGCAAATCTGCGATAGGATCTGTCATAACCATTATTTTGTGCCTCCTTTCATTTGATCAAATATATTACCAGCTTGCTTTCTTACAACCAGGAATTTGTCCTTTGTAAGCAAGCTCTCTGAAACAGATACGGCATATCCCGAATTTTCTTAGTACAGAATGTGGTCTTCCACATAATCTACATCTTGTATATGCTCTAGTTTCAAACTTAGGTTCTTTTTTCCATTTTTCAATCATTGCCTTACGTGCCATTGTATCCCCTCCTTATTATTGAGCGAATGGCATTCCTAAGAATCTTAATAATTCTCTAGCTTCTTCGTCAGTATTTGCAGTTGTAACGAAGATGATATCCATTCCTCTTACTTTGTCAATCTTGTCGTACTCTATTTCTGGGAATATTAATTGTTCTTTAATTCCTAATGAGTAGTTTCCTCTTCCATCAAAAGATTTGCTTGAAACCCCTCTGAAGTCTCTAACTCTTGGTAGAGCTATTGACACTAACTTATCAGCAAATTCATACATCTTTGCTTTTCTTAAAGTTACTTTACATCCTAATGGCATATTTTCTCTTATCTTAAAGTTAGCAACTGATTTCTTTGCTCTAGTGATTACTGGCTTTTGACCTGAAATCAATGTTAAATCACTAACTGCTGTTTCTAAAAACTTAGCGTTGTCTTTAGCCTCTCCTACGCCCATGTTTATAACAATTTTTTCAAGCTTTGGAACTTCCATTATGTTCTTATATCCGAATTTCTCCATCATAGCTTGAACTACTTCTTTTTCATACTTCTCTTGAAGTCTTGTTACCATCTAAAGTACCTCCTTTCAGATTCTAGAATGTTTCTCCACACTTTTTACATACTCTTACTTTAGTTCCGTCTTCTAAAACCTTATGGCTTATTCTTGTTGCGCTTTTACATTTATCACAGTATAACATAACCTTTGAGCTGAATATTGGAGCTTCAACCTTCACTATTCCGCCTTGCATGTTTTGTCTGCTTGGTTTTTGGTGTTTGCTTACTATGTTAACTCCTTTAACAAGAACTTTTCCTGCCTTAGGTATTACTCTTAAAACTTCACCGATTTTACCTTGGTCTTTTCCTGATATAACAACTACAGTGTCGTTCTTTTTAACATGTACCTTCACCTTAGCCACCTCCTAATCTATTATAGAACTTCAGGTGCTAATGATAATATCTTGTTGAATTCCTTATCTCTTAGCTCCCTAGCAACTGGTCCGAAGATACGAGTTCCTCTTGGTTGCTTATCTTCTTTTATTATAACTGCAGCATTTTCGTCAAACTTGATGTATGATCCGTCTGCTCTTCTTAATCCTCTGACTGATCTTACGATAACAGCTTTTACAACATCACCTTTTTTAACAACTCCGCCTGGTGTTGCACTTTTAACGCTAGCAACGATTATATCTCCGATGTTACCGTATTTTCTTTTTGACCCGCCTAATACTCTGATACACATTATTTCCTTAGCACCAGAATTATCTGCAACTTTTAGTAAGGTTTGTTGTTGTATCATTGAATTACCCTCCTTTCAGTTGTTACGCTAACTATTTAGCCTTTTCAATGATCTGAACAAGTCTCCATCTCTTATCTTTTGATAGCGGTCTTGTTTCCATTATTAATACTCTATCATTAACTTTTGCTTCATTATTTTCATCATGAGCCTTAAACTTAGTAGTTACATTTACTGTCTTACCGTATAATGGGTGTCTTACCTTAGTTTCTACAGCAACTACTACAGTCTTATCCATCTTATCTGAAACAACTCTTCCTATTCTTTTCTTTCTTAATCCTCTTTCCACAGGACAACCTCCTTTCAGACTATTGTTGGAATGCCTTTAATTCTTCTTCTCTAATTATTGTTTTTATTTGAGCGATTGATTTCTTAACTTCTCTTATTCTCATTGGATTCTCTAATTGGCCTGTAGCTAATTGGAATCTTAAATTGAATAATTCAGCTTTTAGGTCATTTAACTTAACTTTTAAATCTTGAGGATTTGATCTTAATTCCTTTAACTCTCTAGCCTTCATTATTCTTCACCACCCATTTCCTCAAAATCTCTTCTTGTAACGAACTTAGTCTTTACAGGAAGCTTGTGTGAAGCTAGTCTCATGGCTTCTCTTGCTACTTCTTCTTGAACTCCTGATAATTCGAATAACACTCTACCAGGTTTAATTACTGCTACCCAGTACTCTGGTGAACCTTTACCAGAACCCATTCTTGTTTCAGCAGGCTTCTCAGTAACTGGCTTATGAGGGAATATCTTTATCCAAAGCTTACCGCCTCTTCTTATGTGTCTATTTATCGCAATTCTCGCAGATTCTATTTGATTACTTGTTATCCATCCACAAGTCGTAGCTTGAATACCGAAATCTCCGTATGCTAGGAAATTTCCTCTTGTTGCTTTACCTTTCATTCTACCACGTTGTACCTTACGATGTTTTACTCTTTTAGGCATTAACATGATCTATTCCTCCTTTCCTATGCGTTAACTTCTGCTTTCTCTACTTTTTCTATCTTCTTAGTTGGAAGAACCTCTCCGTTGTAAACCCAAACCTTAACTCCGATTTTACCATAAGTTGTATCAGCTTCAGCAAAACCGTAATCTATATTAGCTCTTAATGTTTGTAGTGGAATTGTTCCTTCATGGTAATATTCAGCTCTAGCTATTTCAGCTCCACCAAGTCTTCCTGAACAAGCTGTCTTAACACCTTTAACACCTGATTTCATAGCTCTTTGGATTGTTTGCTTCATAGCTCTTCTGAATGATATTCTCTTTTCTAATTGAGAAGCTATATTTTCTGCCATTAATTGAGCATCTGCTTCTGTATTCTTAACTTCAACGATATTTATTAATATATTCTTTTCTTTAATGAAAACTTGTAATTTCTTCTTTAAGCTTTCTATTCCAGATCCGCCTCTTCCTATGATTACACCTGGCTTAGCAGTGAATATATTAAGCTTAACTCTTTTAGCAGATCTTTCGATTTCAATCTTTGAAATTCCTGCTGAGTAAAGATCTTTCTTTACGAATTCTCTGATCTTATAGTCTTCTACTAGATTGTCAGCAAAGTTCTTCTTATCAGCGTACCACTTTGCGTCCCAACCTTTTATAACACCAACTCTTAATCCATGAGGATGTACTTTTTGACCCACTCTGTTTCCCTCCTTCTATTAAGCTCTTTCTTTAACAACTAATGTTATGTGGCTTGTTCTCTTGTTGATTCTGAATGCTCTACCTTGAGCATGTGGTCTGAATCTCTTCAATGTTGGTCCTTGACCTACATAAGCCTCTGCAACGAATAATCTATTTACATCAAGGTTCATATTATTTTCAGCATTAGCAACTGCTGACTTTAACACCTTGTTTATTACCTCAGCTGCATCTTTTGGAGTGTATTGTAATACAGCGAAAGCCTCATTAACGTTTTTATCTCTTATTAAATCAAGAACTACTCCTACTTTTGAAGGAGACATTCTCACATATTTAGCTATAGCTTTAGCTTCCATTTATGATCCTCCTTTCCGAGCTATTACTTTCTCTTTGAAGTCTTTTCGGTAATGTGTCCTTTGAAAGTTCTTGTTAAAGCGAACTCACCAAGTTTGTGTCCAACCATATCCTCACTTACATATACTGGTACATGCTTTCTTCCATCATGTACTGCGATTGTATGACCAATCATTTCTGGGAATATAGTTGAGCTTCTTGACCAAGTCTTAACAACTTTCTTCTCACCGTTTTGATTCATTTCTTCTACTTTTTTCATAAGACCAGCATGAACAAAAGGTCCTTTTTTTGTTGATCTACTCACTAGAATTGCCTCCCTTCATTTCCTTATATGCAATCAAGCTATGAAGAGAATTTTAAATTCTCTTCATATTACTTAGCATTTCTTTTCTTAATTATGAATCTATCTGAATACTTCTTATGCTTTCTAGTCTTGTATCCAAGAGCTGGTTTACCCCATGGAGTCACTGGACTAGGTCTACCTACAGGTGATCTACCTTCACCACCACCGTGAGGGTGATCGCAAGGGTTCATTACAGAACCTCTAACAGTTGGTCTCCAACCCATATGTCTCTTTCTACCAGCTTTACCTATCTTAACTATTTCATGAGTTAAGTTTGATACAGTTCCTATTGTAGCTTTACACTCAATTCTAACATATCTCATTTCGCCTGATGGTAATCTTAAAGTAGCATAGCCACCTTCTTTAGCCATTAACTGAGCAGCTGTTCCAGCTGATCTAACTAACTGACCACCCTTACCAGCTTGTAGTTCTATGTTATGAACAAATGTACCTACTGGTATATTCTTAAATTGAAGTGCGTTACCTGGCTTAATATCAGCTTCAGGTCCTGATACAATAACGTCTCCAACTTTTAATCCAACTGGAGCTATTATGTATCTCTTTTCTCCATCAACATATACAACAAGTGCTATATATGCTGATCTGTTTGGATCGTACTCTATAGTAGCAACCTTTGCTGGTATTCCATCCTTGTTTCTCTTAAAATCAATTAATCTATACTTTTGCTTTGCTCCACCACCGTGGTGTCTTACAGTTATTTTACCCTGTGCATTTCTACCGCCACTTTTCTTTAAACTTACAAGAAGTGATTTTTCTGGAACATTTGTAGTTATTTCTTCAAATGTTGATACACTCATGTGTCTTCTTGATGGGGTAGTTGGGTTAAACTTTTTAACTGCCATCGAAAGTCCCTCCTTCTTTACGCTTATCTGGTCTTACCGACCAATACCGGCTCTATTATTATTGCATACCTTCAAAGAACTCTATGTTCTTGCTATCAGCAGCTAATTTAACTACAGCTTTCTTAAAGTCAGCTCTCTTTCCTACGTGAACGCCAACTCTCTTAGTCTTTCCAATTACTCTCATAGTCTTTACGTCTTCAACTTTTACGCCGAATACTTCTTCAACAGCTTTCTTTATTTGAACCTTGTTTGCTGACATATGAACTATGAAGGTGTATGTCTTTTCTGCCATTGCTGCCATACTTTTTTCAGTTATAACAGGTTTTCTTATTATATCATGGCTTGTTAAGTTCATTATGCGTACACCTCCTCAATCTTTGTTACAGCATCCTTAGTGATAATTAGCTTTTCAAACTTTAATAAGTCGTAAACATTTATATTGTTTACTGGAAGTACTGTTACTCCCTCAATGTTTCTAGCTGACTTGAATACATTCTCGTTAGCTTCAGCAGTTACTATTAAAGTCTTCTTAGCTTCGAATGCCTTTAACACACTAACCATTTCTTTAGTCTTTGGAGCTTCAAAATCTAAGCTTTCTAATACTACTATGCTGTTATCTACAACCTTCGTAGTTAAAGCTGATTTCATAGCTAATCTTCTCATAGTCTTTGGCACAGAAACTCTGTACTCTCTTGGCTTTGGTGCAAATACTATACCACCGTGAATCCATTGTGGTGATCTAGTTGAACCCTGTCTAGCTCTACCAGTTCCTTTTTGTCTCCATGGCTTTATTCCACCACCTGAAACCTCAGCTCTTGTTTTAGCTGATTGCGTTCCTTGTCTTTTGTTAGCTAATAATGCAACAACTACTTGATGCATAGCATATTGGTTAACCTCTACTCCGAACACATTGTCGTTTAATTGGATATCTCCAACTTTTTTTCCTTCTTTATTAAATAATCCTACTACAGGCATCCTTCTTCCTCCTTTCTAATCAGATTAAGCCTTAACTGCGTTTCTTATAACAACAGTTCCTTTATTTGGACCTGGGATACCACCTTTTATTAAGATTAAATTCTTTTCTGGCATAATCTTAACAACTTGAAGGTTAAGAACAGTTGTATTTTCTGCTCCCATATGTCCTGGCATCTTCTTATTTTTGAATGTTCTTGATGGATCTGATGATGCTCCCATTGAACCTACTGATCTATGGAACTTAGAACCGTGTGTCATTGGTCCTCTGTGACCATTCCATCTCTTAATTGTACCTTGGAATCCCTTACCTTTAGAAACTCCTGATACATCAACTTTATCTCCAGCTTGGAATAGATCAGCTTTTATTTCTTGACCTACTTCATAAGCACTTACATCTTCTAGTCTGAATTCCTTAAGATGTCTCTTTATAGCTACTCCAGCCTTTGCAAAGTGACCCTTCATTGGCTTATTAACTAATTTTTCTCTTATATCACCGAATCCTACTTGTATAGCATTGTAGCCATCCTTTTCAACACTTTTCTTTTGAACTACAACACATGGACCAGCTTCAACTACAGTTACAGGAACAACCTTACCATTTTCATCGAAAATTTGAGTCATACCTATTTTCTTACCGATTATAGCTTTTTTCATGTGGTTACACCTCCCAAACTTATTAGCGGATTGCACACGGCAATCATAACAGTTCAATCTAACAATCTACTAATCTAACAATCTACTAATCTAAATTAAAGCTTTATTTCGATATCTACACCTGCTGGAAGATTTAATCTCATTAACGCATCAACAGTTTTTGGTGATGGGTTAACTATATCGATCAATCTCTTGTGAGTTCTGATTTCGAACTGCTCTCTTGAATCCTTATACTTATGAACTGCTCTTAGGACTGTTATAACATCCTTCTCAGTTGGTAGTGGTACTGGACCAGCAACCTTAGCTCCTGTAGACTTTGCAGTTTCAACGATTTTCTCAGCTGATTGATCTAGTATAGTGTGATCAAAAGCTTTTAATCTGATTCTTATTTTTTGTTTTGACATTTGGTTTCCCTCCTTTTCATGTACGCATTACTTCTTACGCACAACAGCGGACGTTCTGTAAACTGCTCCGGGTGTTTCATGTTTAAAAAAAACACCATTACAAAATCCCCGTCGTCGGATTCAAGATCCAGACATGCTCATCAAGAATTACCCGGAAGTCCGGCAACCTCTTGATTCATCACTGTTTGCTTTACAACTTCTTCATTATACTATGAATATATTGCTTTTTCAAGAGTTTTTTTATTACGTCACCGTTTTTTCCTTTTGCCTTCGCTTCATTCCTTCATTATTATAAATACTTTTTTTTAATCTTTCAATACTTTTTTCATCTTTACATTTTTTACATTTTTAACTATCCTTAAACGATCATATTCCATTAGTTATGATATTATCTTTATAATTTTTAACATTATATTGATATTTTACACATTACTAAATATAATGCATATTTTTTCTATTTTTATTCATTTAATAAACAGTCTAAAAGTAACCTTAATATAGTATTAAATTAGATTATATTTTATTGTTATAACTATTACTTTATTTTTTGAACAAAAAAGAAAAACGGGTAAGGACGTCTCCTCCCCGTTTTATTATTAAGGTTTTAATTATGCACTGAAGCTTTACCTAAATAGTGAATTATTCAACTATTGTAGTAACAACTCCTGAACCTACAGTTCTTCCACCTTCTCTGATAGCGAATCTTAATCCTTCATCCATTGCTACAGGATTGATTAATTCAACATTCATATCAATGTGGTCTCCTGGCATAACCATTTCCATTCCGTCTGGTAACTT
>NZ_BOPZ01000023.1 GCF_018332455.1 Clostridium polyendosporum | reverse complement strand
TTATCTATTTTTCTTAGCAAGTGATCTTGAGGAACTAATTGTTCAAGCATAACCACTTCAATCTCACATTGTGCTTCTTTTCTTTCTCGTATCATTTGAATAACTCCTATGAAATAAAATTCTATAATTTTAATTTTACTTCATAATTCAGTAAAAACAAAGACTGCTGACACTTTGTCAGCAGTCTGAAGGGAACTCTTTATTAAGAGTTCCCTTGAATCGTATTTTAAGATTACAAAACATCTTATTATAAGAATATATTCATTTTTTGTATGTAACAATCATCTTTGGTGAAAGATATTTCCCTATTTGATAGATAATCCTCCCAATCGCCCTTTTGTGTATCGGCAATGGAATTTCTGGAGCATATCTCATACCAACATACTTCTTCCAAAAAACTCCGTCTTGTGTTGCGTATTCTGCTCCAGGTGCATATTCCTCACACATGGCTTGAAATAAGTTGAAAGGAATTAAAACTCCGATTTTCGGAGAATGAAGTTTTTTTGATTTTAAATCCATATAGAATGCCTTCGATATTTTATATGCCTTTTTTTTATGCTTTTCAGTTGGTTTATAGTCATTCCAACTTAATGCAACAATAGGCAATTGATAGCATTTATTAAATCCCCATCCTGGTAAAGTATTAGCAAGAGATTGTGTAACACTATTTGCAGAGACACCACCTGTAGTTGAAATAATTAAAGCCTTTTTATCAAAGTATCTCGGGCGATGAAGTAAAAATGCTAAATGGTCGGTAAAATTTTTGGTGAGGGCAGGAACAGCACCTTGAAAACAGGAAACAGCAAAAATTACTCCATCACAATCTGCAATTTTATCCATAATAGGCTGGATATACTGATTATGAGGACAAAAAATATGTCCTTTTCTAAAACATACACTACAACCTGTACAGAATGGAATATTTAATTCACTTAAATGTATCTCTTCAAATTTTACCGTATTATCGAGACTTTCTATTTGATCTTTTACTTTCTCCGTTAAATACCATGTATTCCCCTTATGGGGACTGCCATTGATTATTAATATTCTCATTTCACATATCTCCATTATATTATTAAATATATATTATTTAATTCGCCTTTTTTACTATTATCTATTTATTTAATTTATGTTAAGTGAATGAGTAATTGTAAATATTTTACACATAATCTTATTATACCTTACTTCGTAACAAATAATCAATTTTCAACATCATTCTTTAACAGATCTAACTATATTTACACTATACTTGCATACCATTCATCTAACATTTTATTACTTCCTCCTGCTAACCAATCACCTAATTCTTTTCCGATATCCTCCATACTCTTAGAAACTACACCATACTGTGTACAAAGGCATTGAGGGTGTGGAATCGGCACTTCATCCTTTGGAAAATTCCCTTGTCCTAAAGCATATCTATTTTGCTCTGTATAATCATCACATTCATCTCTTCCAAATCTTTTGACTTGTCTTTCGTAATGCTGTGAAGATAACTCCCAATGGATAGATTCAACATATGGATTTCTTTTATTGCTCTCCATAGAACTTAAATAAAATGCATGATTCAAGGCAGTCCTCAATAGTCTTTGAGCATTATAATCTACTTGTTTATTTACACCTGGATAAACAATTCTCCAATCCCACGGTTTTTTAGCATTAGGTTCTACATATTTTTCTAAATCCTTAATTATATCTAAATAAGGTTTATTCCCAACTATACCTTTTGCAAGAATATAATTTATATCTTTGTCCATCTTATTTATTAAACTCCATATCCTTTCATTTAAGCCTTTACCATCTTTGTATAATCCACCTGAAAGAAGTTTTAAAACTACATCCTCAGGGACTGTGTAAATAGCCCTTAGAATATCTTTTGGTATATCTAGTTTAAACTTTTCACCTATATGTTGAAAGAAATTAGACTGTATAGCTGCAGCTATGTACGAACTTGCATCTATCGCCTCTTTATTTAGGAAATACATATTATTTTCAAGTTCTTTAAGTCTATTTTTCACTACTTTTGAATAATCATTTAACCAAGCTTTATTGAACCCTTTAGACTTTTCAGCCTGCTTTATTAACTCCTCTGCAACCTCTTCATATAATTTCCTTAGGGCTTTTGAATTGCTCTCAGTAAGCTTTATTTTTTTACTTAAAGCCTCATAAACTAATTTAAGATACTCATTATTCATTAGTTCCACCCTTGTTAAGATCTTTGAATTGAGGTTGCTCTGATTCAGCTGAAGCAATTAAAGTTATTTCTTCAAGTATCTCATTAAGTGTATTTTCTACATCTTCCTCATCCGTAAACTCTTTAATGTAACTTCTAATAGATCTTACCTTTGTTACTACCTCTTCCATAGCTGTTTTCTTTTTATCCTCTTCATCAGCTGGTAAAGGATAATTATGAGTAAATAGCATAGTGTATTTTAAGTTTGACCACTCATTTTTAAATATACCTTTATAACTGTAAGGAGCTGCTTCAATTATGAACTTAATTAACTCTTTAAATACCGGTTCCCAATCGTTCCACTTTTCTTCACAACGTCCAATAAGGTCATTGTACATATACTTCATAGCCTTGGCACTTGGAATATTAGTCAAATCTTTTATATTGGGCATATCAAGTATATCCCTCATATCACGTTCTATTCTATCAAGAAATGAGTTTACAGCTTCTGCACTACCAAAGTTATATTCAAGCCTATTATGAATCGCTTGTTTACCATTATCAGCTGCTTTATTATCAGTTCTTATTGCATGTACAGCATTAGGAGCTATTGTTAATTTATTTACATCGTCTGGATGACCATCAATAATGCTTTCAGCCCCAAACATTTGAAACTTTAGGGCATCTGCAAAATCTGAGTTTTTCTTGTTATAAAGATTTTGTGGTTCCCTCAACTCGTCTACATCACTTTCTCCAAACTCATCTCCAAGTTCTCCACCATTCTTAATTAGCCAACATGGAATAGTATAAAATCCTGTAGGTTGTGTAACTTCCTCAATTGGATTGTTGAGATCATCACCTTTATAGGTTTGCTTTTTATAATAAGCTTGCACTTCAGCATTTTCACTTTCTTTGTCATAGTAATAAGTATGAATATAATAGATCTTATCTTTGTCATCCTCTACAAAAGCATTATTCTCATCTTCTTCAAAGAACTTAACTTCAAGTAAATTGCCGTTTTGCTCTTTATAATAAAAGCCCTCTATGTTTTCATACTTAATGACTATTGGCATACCTGGATTAGCTTCAACCCTCAGAAGTACTCTCTTTTTAATTGTGCTCATTAAGAAAGCTTTTCTAGTGTTATTCCAAAACTTATTGAATTCAAGAACATCATCTATAAATTGTCTAAGCTCTTCACACTTTTCGGCATCATCCAAATTATCTGGCTTAAAATTAATAAAAGGCTCATTACCAAACATGAACCTAGCTTGTTTCTTAAGCAGTGGCTTAATTTTATTTCTTATATCTTGAGTAGGATTGTAATCCACATTATCGCTTACTTCCCAGTTTTGACCTAAGAGAGTTTTATCTTGTTTTGCTAAATTTAAATCAATACTTTTGCCTTTATAAAAATAATAATCTGCTCGTACTCTTATTCTTTCCTTCTTTTCTATATCAGGAAGTTTTAAAAGTGTTTCTCTAACATCAACCATTAGAATACATGACCTCCTTTCTTGTATGGATTAGAGTTCTTAATAACACCTTTTCCTTTGTTGTAAACTTCATCATTGTATTTCTTTTCTTTAAGATCTGACACTTCATATCCATCAAGTGCATACCATATTGCACTACATTTATTGTTATCGTAAAGGCTCTTTATCCTCTACTTCTTACAGTTTCTATTCCTGTAAGTTCGGACTATCTATTAATTTATTATAATCAAGTTCATATATTTTGTAGGTTTTCTTAACTAACCAATTCTTTTTTATTGCATCAGTTACATTTACTTTTCCTTCAAAAAACTCTCTAGCTTTTCTATTATAAGGGAAATATAATTTTTCACTAGTATTTATATTTTCAACTACTACTGTTTGATATTTGGAATTTTTATTTATTTCAATTATTTTTTTAATTTCTAATTTGTCACTTAAATAAAAATACTCTTTAACTCTATTGTTTAAAGCTCTACTATCTACATATCCTAAAGTTGTCCTGGTAGCTTCTGATACTCCTATGTATTCTCCTACATAGTTTAATAAGTAATCATAAACATATACCTTAAAACACTTGTTAATTGTCATATTAGCTATTGCATTACCATAATGAACATTTTCTAATCTAGTCACCCATTCAAGGTTTTCATAATGATTGTTTGATTTATTTTCATCCTTATGATTAACCTCAGGACTATTTTTAATGTTAGGTATGTATGCTAAGGCAACCAATCTATGAATATATGCCTTCTTCCATTTTCTCTGACCTTTTAGCTTTAAACTAACAACTTTATATCCTCTACCATTATCATTACTAGCTAATGGTTTATTTGTTTTGGTTGAAAATACAAAACCTTCTTTACTTACAAAATATATATCTAATACTTCTTCGTATCCATTTATGCTATTTACTTTTATCATATAATATCACCTCAACAATATTATACAATACCAAATAACACAATATAGATACTATCTTATAATAAATTTCGAGGTCTCGTGGGTGAATTATATTCTGCAAAACAGTTTCATCACCTAGTCTCTGCCCCTCACATAGCTTTTAAACTTATGTGTTCGGTTCTGATTCCCATTTCAGGGTCCCAGCTTAATACCTCGATTTATACACGCCTAGGCTGGTATGTCCAACGTGTGTGGATCTATATTAAACTCATCCTCAATTATTTCTCCATTTTTATCTACCGCATAAGTAAGATCTGATAATTCCTCTATCGTATTTACACAGTTACTAGAACAAATAATCTTTTTAAATCTCTTAACCTTCTTGGTGTTTTGCAATCTTGAACCTTGGAACTTCTTCGCTCCACTAATATTAAAACCTTGCTGACTATAATACTTAATGGTTTTAGGCTCTGCACTATCTGCTCTGATTAGTTCCTGAGTTTCTATAAATTCAGCTATTTCTACTGCTGTTTTATCATCTGTCATTTGGTTTTTATAATACTCCCAGTAGATATAAAGTATTTTTTCTTCATCATCTATAGCTAACCTTAAAAGTGCATTGTATGACGTTTCAAATCCAAAGTCCATTCCAACTCTTTTTATAGGACTATTGATACTTTGTATAACTTCTAAAACTTTATAGTGTGGCCATTCCTCAAATTGAGGTAATACCTTCTTACCATTAACACCAAATTGACCTTTTCTAGCTATTCTATATAAGTCTGGATCATATGTTTTTAAATCCTCTAATTGTTCTATATAACTTTTAGGCAAAAATAAATTATCATCAGCTAAGGAATGATGATAATACGTATTATTGATGATTGCTATTCTATTTTTGTATAATTCTTTATCGTCAAGAGTGAATATCTTCTTCTTACTATCAATGAAAAAATGTTTATAGCTCCAGTTAGACTTCGAAACTGGATTAGTAGATAAAATCATATGCAGTGGTAATATTGGGTGTCTCAAACGTCCTAAAAGTTCTTTAAACCCTTCATATTTAACCTCTGAACATTCTTCTATCCACACTATAGAAACATTATTTATAGATTTTAACTTAGCCGGCTTATCCATACCTTTAAAAATTATCTTAGAACCATTATGAAACTTAACTTGCATAGGAGATGTTTTGAACTTTATCCTATCATCAAGTTCCATTTCTGTGACTATTTCCTCAAGTAATGAATAGCAGCTATCTCTTATGGTGTCATAAACCTCTCTAACTATAAGAGCAGTTCTTTTTTCTTTAAGCAATTTGAGGATTAATTTTAAAGCAACATGATAACTCTTTGACGATCCATAACCACCAACTAAAAAATAGAACTTGTGGTCCCAATTAAAAATAAATTCTTCAAAGTGAGGATTAACTTCTTTTTCAATAGGCATTACCCCTCACCCTTCCGTTTGATTACTATTTCAATTGGTTTATCTTCATTATCATCTCTTTTAACTTTATCTATATCAGCTTTAAGTTTCTCTATTCTCAATTTCTGCTCATCAGTGACTAAATCTCTATTAGAATTTAATAACTCATCATACTGCTTAATCATACTACGAAGTTCCGACATAGCTCTTGATTGTGCTTGTAAAAATGTAGCCTGTTTATCCCAAGCAAGCTGTAATTCATATTCTTTTTCATAACCATTTTCCATGTCTTTTATCTTCTTCAGTTCCTTAGTTAAATCATCCTGGTCTTTAACGTGCATAATTCTTTGTGATCTTATTATTGCTGCATACTGTATGGTTATATTCTCCCAAAGAATATCTAATGAATTCTTCTGTTCTATATCTTGAATTATTCCTAAAGTATCCTCAGGAAGATACTTACTGAAAAAACCGTGAGTTTCAGCGTTTTTATTTTTAGGCGGAGCTCCATATCCTTCTGCATTTTTATTATTTAAGGGTGCACCTTTTTTCTTTTTAGGTGCACCCTTTTGCTTCTTTTCTTCTGACCAACCATATCTTTTTATCCATGACTTTATTGTATTTACACTAACTGAATATTTATCAGCTAGTTCCTTATATTTCAAACCTTTTAGGTAATCTTTCTTAGCCCTATCTTTAATATCTGGACCTCTTATGTCTTCCATGTCTACATTGTCACCACCTCACCTTTGTTTGTTTTGAAAAGAAAAAGAGTCCTGTTAAGAGCTCTAATAATTTCTTTAAAATCTGATTGACAAGTCTACTTTTTTAACATCCCAATGTTCATAATTACCGTTTTCTAATTTTAATTTGATATCTTCAACACACCTATTATTTTTGGGACCTAATACCACACCCCGTATTAACTTCTCGAAACCTCTAAAACTAATATTAAAATATGGAATTTTATTAAAGTATTTATTAGTCCTTAATTTTATGAATATGTTCGCTTCATTATTTTTAGCCACTAAAACTATTCTATATTCTTTTTCGCTCTCCCACCCACTATCTTTGCTAAATAAGCAGAATTCAGCTAAACGACTAGTAACATAGAATTCTAATTCATTAAATTTTTCTTCAGATATTCTACCTTTAAGAAATAATTTATAAACCTCTCCAAAATGGTTGAGTAATTTTTTTACTTTATCATTTTTTATTTTATCGTCATATAAAACAAGTCCATTATAAATCCAAAAATATTTTCCAAGTTCTTCTCCCTCTATATTTCCTTGTAACTTAAAGTCTAACATATTGAAAATATTAATTTTAATACAATACCCATCTAAGCCAGCATAGTCCCTCCACATACTAGAACTATTATCATTTCTACAAAAAGATAAAATATAAGAGTCTTGAATTAGAGTAAATATTTTGCCTAATAAGATCTCTTTATACTCTTCCGTATATAAGTCATTTATTTCATTTAAGCAATCTATTATTATTTTCTTTCCTTCTTTTATCTCCATGCCATCATTTGTATAGTCTGAATGTGTGAACCAAAAACTTGAATTATCTAAAATACTGTTAAAAGCTTCATTATTACAATAATGGAAGTAGCATTCTTTGAAGTTACATTCTAAATAATAATCTGTAATTTTATAATTTTTAATATCTCTTTCTAAATCATAAAAGCACTTCACGTTATCACCTCTCCACATATTAACTTCTACATGGAAAGGTTTTTCCCTTCATTTACCAAATGTGATGATATTTAGGTCTCTATGCTGTAACTTTTTACTTAATTTCTCGTATATTACTACTAGCAAAACTTATAGAGGAGAAACATATGGCCGATATGTTATGGAAAATAGTTCAAGAGCTTTTCAAGTTAATTTCACTTTCCATTAACATTACTGTCAATATAACTATTAATCGTTAGATTGTAGTTCTTAACAGTAATTTCAACAAAAGTTGTTGGGGAATATCTCTAAAGAGTATTTTCCCTAGCATATCGGTATTTGTAAAACAAATAAATCTTAAAATTTTGGCCTATTTATCTATTTTAAAATTATCTTTTTGTAGCTATATAGTAATCATTGTCTTTAATATCAATATTTCATTCTCGCCAAGCTCTATATATTCTCCTATTTCAACAACTCCATTAATCCCACTATTGCTGAATAGAACTTGATACCTTCCACCTTCAAGCTTCTGCTTAACTTCTTTACCTTGATTAATTGCAACGACTATTTCTTCATTTTCATAAGCTCTTTTAAACATCAATGTACCATCATTGCTTGTATTAATGTTTGCAAAATCACCTTTTCTTAAAGCAACCTCATTGTTCCTTAGTTTTATTAATCGCTTGTACAAATTCAACAAGCTACTAGGTATATATTCTTCACTCTCTACAGCTTCCCACAGCATGGGTTTTCTAACCTCTGCATCACTAGGACTTTTAGTCCCAAGCATTCCTATTTCTTCACCATAATAAATATACGGTGTTCCACTTAATGTTAACAATAACGCTGCAGCAATCTCCATGTTCTTTCTATTTTGCCTTAATTCGCTGTAGATCCTATTTTGGTCATGATTGCTCAAAAAAATTGAATTATGAATATTATCATTACCTCTGTAATACGTACCATAATTCCTTTCAAAGCTTAATCCTAAATATCTTAAGCATCCCCAGTTGATCTTGTCAATTATATCCATAGCCAAATCAAAATTAAAACAGGATCCTAAAGCATTTTCATACTGATTAGAAATATTAATTGAATCCCAAGCCTCACCTACTAAATAGAAACCTGGTTTTATTTTTTGTACCTCTTCCCTAAACCACTTCCAAAACTCTACACCCTTTTCTACTCTGTTGTATGTCCAACGCACAGCGTCCAAACGAAAGCCATCTACACCCTTGTCTATCCAGTACTTAGCTATATTTATAATCTCTTGTTTAACTTCTCCGTGGTTGTGATTTAGGTTTGGCATAGTATCTGTGAAGGAATTGTAATAATAGCAACCGTTATTCCAAGTCCAGGGGGTATCATTCATAGGGGTTTTATCAGTACCTGGATTGCATGTACTCCAAATATAATAATTTCTATACTTCTCATCTCCTGCACTGCTCTTCTTAAACCATTCATGCTGATCGCTAGTATGATTAAGTACCATATCTATTATTACTTTAATATCTCTTGCATGTGCTTCCTTTAGTAGTTCTTCAAAATCTTCCATAGTACCATATTCTGGTTTAATACTGTAATAGTCAACCACATCATATCCATGATAACTTGGAGATTTATATATAGGGGTCAACCATATTCCACCTATCCCTAATCCCTTAAGATAATCAAGTTTACTTGTTATATTCTTTAAACTCCCAAAAGCTTTAATAAAAATTTGATAAAATACTCTCTCATACATGTCCATGCAAACATCCCCTTTGGGTGTATTTTGAAAATAAAAAAAGACACTCTTAATTAAGTGTCTTGGTTAACCTTGTTATTCCTATTTCTGTTTTAATGCACCATTCTCTCTTACATATTTACGTTGTCCCATGCACTCTTTTATCCCATCAAAAGGATCCATCGTAAGTTCTAATACTTCACACTTCTTGAATCTATCGCAACAAGCATTACCAAATAAACATGCGCACTTTAATTGTTTTCCATTCCATCTAGTATTGAATTTATATTTCACGTCCCCACCTCCATAAAAAAAGAGCTCATTATAAGCTCTTATCTTTTTTTATTTAAGTACTTTGTACTTGGAATCTAATGGTTCCCGATATGAGATTTTATAATTATCAAATATATCATTTAAAAATTGATTCTGTAACTTAATTTGTAAATCATACAAGTAACTTAAAATATCAAAACTCTTATCATTAAATATTGATAGTTTTTCCTCTAAATCCTCTACTTCTTGAGGCACTATTTCTGATCCCATTAGTATTCTGTTGTAATAAATATCTGATATCAGCTGTATACATTCATTTTCCATTTCTCTAAGTAAATTACACTCATCATAAACCAATTCTCTTATATACCAAAACTCTCGTAATACAATTCTTCTGGCATCAAATTTAAATAACATTTTATTATATGCTTTTGCATAATCATTCCACGCATCGGAAACTTCTTGAATAATATTATTATCAATATTTGTTCGTGAATTTAAATAAATTGATACATTCCTATTAAATGACATAATAAGTATGTTTGCTGTGATGAGTTTGTTTAAAAGTTCCTCTATACATATTAGCATTTCTTCTGCAGCTTTCAATTCTAAATCTTTTCTTAATTTGCCCATATCTAATCTCTTAGTTACTTTATATGTAATTCTTCCCCCTACGTAAACACCAAGTAATGAACCTATTAAAGAACTAAGGCTATCGGGAATTACGTTTTTCCAGTCTTGACTAACGAAAAACTTTATTACCTTTTCAAATAATTCTCGTTCCATATATATCACCTATTAGATTCTATCATTGTGCATATTTTATGTCTATTTAAAATGACATATATTTCTTCTTCCATGCATCAAAATAAAAAGCATCCAGTTCCCTAGATGCCTTCTTGCAGTAACACTCTTTGTAAGTCCCTAATGTGCTCTGCCAAATATCCATACTATAATTATAAAATAAATAAACGTTAAATTTATCCCAAGTTTGTCCCAAATTTGTCTCATCTTCTAATACACTATATAAATTACGTCAGAAACCATTTTCCCCCTATTGGAAAGATGGTGTAGAATAGATTAACTTTTGTGGAATGCAACCTTAAGTGTGGAAGGTATAATTATTATAATGTAACTGTTTTTATACGTTTATTCATAATATTATTAAAGCATGACGTAGAAGTACCATAAAATTCTTTTCTCAATAATATGATATTCTTATTAATTATTCGTTTTTTTAATAGAGTATCATCAAAACTGCTATAAATTAATAGGTAACCCAAACGTTTTCTTTATAATCATATAAATCAAACTCAAACTCATCTATAGGCTCATCATGTGGATAGAAAGCAATAACTTTATATACAGTAGTTTTCCAATCTTTATAATCTATTTCTACAGTTTTCTTTGATAGCTTAAACCCAAAATAAACCTTATTTATGTCATCTAATTCATATGGTACTAAGTATTGATAACAATCATCTTTTTCTATAAAATGCGCATTAGTATGAGACATTTTTATATACTCAGATATAAAATCAAAAACTGATTTATCAATATACAATTCATTTCCACAAATTCCATAGTCACTTCCTAATGATTCTAAAATATATGACTTAGAAAAAGCTGTGTTCATTTGCAACTCACTAGGATTATATAACTTAATAGGATTTCCAATTTCTCTAGCTACAGTACTTATACCTTCTGGATCAGGTTTTGTATAATTAAATACAAAATCATCAAATGTTATTTGATCTGTTAAATATTTTATACCTTTGCCATAAGCTAAAACACTACGAGTACCAGGATATTTATTTTCTTTTTCAATTATATTAATTGCAATATGCGTTTTAACACAGCTAAGAAAATATAATCCAAGCTTTGTTAACCAACTTATATAATCAATCTCTTTGATGTTATAATCGCATCTCATTATTTGACATATCCCATCATTCAATATTAATCCTTTCGTATTATGATTAATATCGATATTTGAAATTAACATATTATGAGCATCAAGAAGTCTGTTCCTAATTTTTTTAAATCCGTCCAAACCTAAATCCCAATTGTTTTTAAATAAATCATTTCCAAATCCCAATAAATCAGACCAAAAACAAAGAAAGTCATGTATTTCTTCATTAGGTGGATTAAAAATCTTTCTCTGCAAATTTGTTGAATACAAATAATTTGTCTCTTCTAATTGTTTCTTTCTTAGTTCATCTATTTCCTTCCTTATCATAGTTTTTCTCCCTCTGACTATAATAAATTAATAAAAATTGTGATTTTCAGTTATCACTTATAACTCGTAGTCAACTACCACTTTTTTCTTATAACACCTTTTAATATAATAATTATAACATATATTCCATTATTTCATGTTATTCTATTACCCTTTTATTTAGCATAGCAAATAATCTTATTTTTTTATTACCACATTATTCATTTTTAAAGAAAATTATTTATATTTTCAGATTCAATAATTACGTTGGATTATATTTGCTTTATGATATTACTCCAATTAGCTATGTCCCCCATAAGCTCATCTCTTTTCCTATATGCTGTACTTCTAGCTCCTGCATACATTTCTGTAGCTATCCATTCTATGGATTTACATTCCCCATACTTCCACTCTACGAATCTCTTTGATTCTTCACTTAACATAGAAAGATTAAACTGCATATCCTGGACTTGTAATTCTATTTCTCTTATTCTTGCATTAATCTTTAACATTTTCTTTACTGTATTTTTATACTGCTTGTCTAAATCTTCAATGTACTTTATAGTTTCTCTTTCTGCCTCACTGGATCCATCTGAACTACTTTGTACTTTTTCTCTGCTATAATCTATTCCCATGTTTAACCCTGCTTCTATATCAAGATATTTTAATTCCACTTTTTCTTTCTGTATCTGCTCTTTCTGTTTCCATAGTAGAACTACTTTATTCTTAAGCTTCTGTATAAGCTTTAATTGCTTGTAATGTCTATATAGCCTACCTTCGGTCTTTCTAAATATCTCTTTATCTATCATTCTATCACCCCTTTTTCGCCTACAGCTTTATTACCTACACACTAATTTTTCTTTTTCTAGAATCCTTATTGCCTTCTTACACTCCTTATCTGAATTATCTAGTGCTAGGGCTATATTGAAATGCCTATAGGCACCTTTACTGCTATTAATATGTGAATAACTTACAGCCAAATTAAAATGAGCTTTTTGATGATAACTATTCATTTCTAACACTTTTTTATAATACTCAATCGCTTTTTCATATTTCTTAAGCTTTAAATAACAAGTCCCTACATTATATAAAGCTACTTCTTTCATGTCCTCTGTTTCTATAGACATAATGTAATATGATAGTGCTTCTAGATATTTTTTATCTAAATAAAGCTCATTGCCTCTCCTAAAGTTATTGATTTTTCTCATAACACCCTCCCCATTTACGATAAAATTATTTAAGAGTAGACTCACAGAGCTGTATCAGGATTATTTAGTTCTCTGCGAGCAAACCACACTTGATACTTCTTATCACTTTTTTCTTGGCCATATCTCCAGACAATTCTGGACATTTCATGTATATATTCCATTAACTTATACTTTCTATAGCAGAAATCTTTTAAATCAGTTTTACCCACCTTGTAACTTAATGCTAACTTTGAAGCTTCTGCTGAAAGATTTGCCCCCCTATCAGCCAGTATCCATGCATTTTTACTTAATTCAAAAGCTCCTGCATAATTCTCTGAATTTAAATTTACATACGATTCAGCTACTTCATAGCACAGATTCAGATCTTCTTTAAATATCTCATCATATTCAGTTGGTTCTATTTCAAATTTCATTGCGCCTCCTTAGTGGTTTTGCACAAACAGTTACTGCCCAACCTACAGTATTAATTTGCTTTTCTCATTGCAAATACTTGCTTAAACTCTAATATCCATTCATCTAATTGACCTTCATTATCAAAGGCTATAATACCTCCATCCCTTTTAAGTTCTACTCCATTTTCACCTTCAACAACCATCTTCTTGATTTTTAATTTACTTTCTACCTTAGTTTCTGTTTCTATCTTTTTAACCATTTCAACTTTCTCCTCACCCTCAATTATTTTCATAATTTCTTCTACAGCTTCTTTTTCTTCCTGATTCTCAAACTTAATTTCAGCCTCTTCATTCTCCTCTATTTGATTTAAATACTTATCTTTGCATTCACCCCAAGCAGTGCCTAGCATAGCTGGGGATAGCTCTGGGAAATGAGTTTTTAACATCTGCACTGCTTGTCTTTGATTTCTTAATCCGTTCTTTAATAATTTCTCGCACTTCTCTGCTATTTGCTCTTGGTATTGTTCAATCTTCTTTTTTGCCATATCAATATCTCCTCCATATTGATTTTTAAATTTATTTATTACTTCCGAATCCTCATTAAGCAGATCCCAAGTTTCATCTAGACTTTTCTTTATCTCAACTAAACTTAAATTTGTGTTAAGAAGTAAAGATGCTATTATTGCTGTAGATATTGATTCTGTTAGTCTTTCAGTAAACTTTTTATATTCAACTTCTGCTATTGTTTTTGTCATAATGTCTATAATGTGTAATCTATTTGGTGTTAATCCTTTAATGAAATTGCCTACACTCTTCTTTTCTGCTACAGATAAACTTGATAATTTTAATAGCTTTTCAAATTCACGCATTTTGAACACTCTCCAAAGTAAGTTCAACTCTTGGATTATCGGAGTAATATTTATCTACGCTTAAACTAACTACCTGACTATCATCATCAAAAGCTATTTTATTTAAGCTATCTAAGACTATTTTTGCTACATTATCAGTATCCGGCTTTTTAATTGGTCTTATTTTGCCTTCAATCATCTCTTGTCTTTTCTTTTTACTTACACTCTTAGGTATTGAATAAAATGCTGTTATTTTAGCATTAATAGCTCCTAAAAGCTTCTCTCCTCTTTGAGCAGCATATTCATGCCTTACAAGATTCTCATACATTATGGTATCTTTAGGTGTGTATGCTACTCCAGACTTTGTACTCATTCTTGGCCTACCCTTACCTTTTGGATCTCCTAGAATTGTTACTTTAATCATCACATTACCTTCTTCCTAACGGTATTTCTTCTCTTTGTGCTTACATCTTCCACGACTGCAAACTTGAACTCTATACCAAAGACTTTCATAAAACTCTGACTCTTTCTTCTTTTCTCTAATCTCTTTTCTATGTTGAAGGTCCTTATATGTCTTTTCTGCTTTCTCTTTATTAGTCATCTTGGTCCCCTCCCCATCCTAAACTCTTAAAGTGAAAGTTTTATCATCAGTTCGGTGTACAAATTCTAAGTGTTGAGATGTTTTCTTAGTTCTTAACCACTCATCCGGATTAAGTCCTTCCTTTGTAAGCAGCTTCTTTTCTTTAAGTGTTAATACCTTACCATTCTTCATTTTACACCTCGTTCTATAGATATTGATTGTCATATGAGAATAGGAAGTTATACTCCTACTCTCACAAAAGCTTGTCTACCTTATTTTTTAACCAAAACCTCTAGAATAGTCTTAGCCATCCAGCCTCTATTAACCAATTTTTTGTTATGTCTTTTATTTAGCTGCTCAATGTCATATCCCTCTTTTAACATAAGCTTAAATACTCTTAGAAGTGTCTGTATTACATCAAATGATTCTTCAGCTATACTTATCCAATCTCTACTTTCAAATGCTTGTAACAATTCATTCACTTCTTCTTTGAATTTTTCTTTAATAGCTTCGATTGTATCTGAATCATTGCTTTCACCAGTTTTTATATTTCTATCTAACACCATCAATTTCATTTTGAAAGCACCCCCATAATATCTTCTGACCAGATACACTCCTTATACAAGGGCTTTCTATTTTTCATTATTTCTACAAGATAAAATCCATTCACTCTATCTAAAAACCTTGCTTTTCTAGCAACTTTTCTTCTGTTTATTCTATTTTCATCATTTCCTTTTAGAGTATTGCATTTTACTACTACTTTCTGTCCTGGTTCAAAATTATGCATACTGGTCCCCCCTTAACTTTTTTAAGAGCTTCAGCAACTGTGTACCCTGCAAAATATAATTTTACAACCAATTCGACTGCATTCTTAACGCCCATGAACAACTATAACTCCTAACTCATGGAATTTTTCAAGGCATTGATAGTTATCAACTATTTTCTTTAATCCTAGATTCTTCATGTATACATCACATACAGCCATTCTTAAATTAACATTTTCTTCCTTTAATCTTTCGACTTCACCTTTTAATACTTCAACCTCTAACTTATAATTTTTTTCCACACTTAACACCCTTTCAAAATTAATTTTATTATTTATTTTTTTCATAGCTTCCACTACTTCAATATCTAACTTCTGGCTTAACTGAACTGTCTTTTCATTAGTCAGATTACTTATACCAACTTCTTCAATATACTTATGGAGTTCCTGTCTTAATTCCTCCATCTCCCCACCCCTTCATTCACAATAAATAGGTTCCAACTTAACGTAACTTTATTTGTGTAAAAACAAGAATGCTACTGCCATTATTGATCCCTCCTCTATAGTTCAATTTCTATTGATCATCCCATCCAAGCAATTTTTTCTCTAAAGCATTATAGTCATATTCTCTTTGCTCATAATCTGTAAATCTCAAACCTTTCCCTGATTGGTATTGTTTTTTATTATCCTTTCCAGCTGTACTTTTGCTATCACTGTTCTTCTTACTCTCAAAATTCTTTCTATCTAGTAAAACTGCTTTAACCGTAGTTATTTTATTAGCTAACCATCTATCTAAAATTTTCTTAACATATCTAATATCTCGTACATTTGCCTCTACTGATTGCTGCAACGCTAAAGTTATTACTGCTGGCTCCATGCCATCTTCCTCATAACTTATCAAAGTTTGAAGTTCAAAAGGGGTTATTAAATGTCCCATATTATTATCAAAGAATAATTTATAGTCACTACTAACCTCTTGGTTGTCATTAGTAGGAGTAGTAGTATTACTATCTACTTCTATATCTATATCTCCTTCTACTTCTCCTTCTATAGCGTGATTGTCACGTGACATCACGGAACTAGTGTTATCTGTCACACCTATTTCATCCTTAGTTGGCTGCAACAATGCTTTTTCTTTCTCTCTTTGTTTTTGTTTTCTAAGCCTATTTTGTTCTCTGACTTTTTCCATTCCCTCGATATTCTGATGCTTTTCCCAATTTGATATTTTAATAAGGTGATTATCTGAAATTTGTATCATCCCAAAACTTTTAAGTGTTGTAAGAGCAAGTCTCACGCTTTGTAATGGTCTATTGAATATTGTTGCAAGCATCTCCTCGGTATATGGAACATTTTCATTTAGAAAGATATATCCATTTGCATTTGTTTTTCCTGCTTGAACTAATAATCTAATCCAAATATAGTGGATTGTATCTTTCTCAGGCATTGCATCTATCAACTTTATTTTTTCATCATCAAACATATTGGTAGTTATCTTTATCCACTTAATTTCAGCCATCTTCTCACTCCCTATCCTTAAGCAACTTGTCCTAATATCTTTTGTTTAAACCTTTTAATACACACTTATAGTTATCATCGTTAGGCACCAAACTATTAAACTTGAGAATAACATCGCTGCTAAAATATCTTTTATATTTACTTTTGTCCTTATTTCCTCATCCCTTTTGAATATTAAATCCAATAATTGCATATACTAAAAATGTCTTGTTTATAGTGAAGTAATCTAATATAATGAGGACATAGGCTCGGCTAAGCCTATATCCATAAATCTAGAAAACATTTTGAAGAGTACCCGCGGGCATGGGTGCTTTTCTATTTTCCAAGCATTAATTGTCACCTTCACTTTTAATCATTTTTAGATATTCCTCTGGATCTTCTTGGGTGCTAAATATAAGTTTATCTTCATCTTCCCTGTACTCTATTCCAGTTATGAAGTAATCGGGATTATCAGCATCGTACACTTTCAAATTGTTCTCATTAAGTGCTTTAATTTGTGCATTAAAGCCTGCAATTAGTCCTTTCATAGCTAAGCTTGACATTTAACATTAACTCCTTCCATTATTATTCTATTACTTGCTCTACCTGTTCTTCATGATCATTTACTACATAATCTGATTCAATGTATGCATCTCCGAATCCTAAGTTTTCATCTGGCTGCTTAACTGTCATTACTGTATTATCTCTATCTAGTGCTTCCATAGCTGTTTGAGTCTCATTTTGTTCTATAGAAATAGGCATATACTTTATTAATTTTAAAATTACTGTCTTAAGAGCCATACTTACATAGTGGTCTGCCCATGGTCCGAATACTGTACCCTGTTTGTTTTTGCTCTTAGTAAACTTATCTCTGTGTTTATCTATTTGAGCTTTATTCATTACTAGAAAACCTGTGCCACCATCCTTAAGCTTATATGCCGCATAAAAATGTGTGATTTTAGCTTCATCATCTTCTCCACTTGGAATATGAATTAACTTTTCTTCTAATCCATAAGCATACTCAAACTTATCCCCTTCATAAACTTCATGTGCTGATATAGTACTTACTTGCCCTGTTCTTCTAATAAGATCTAACGCGCCTTTATACCCTATTTGAAATTGTGCCTCCATCTTACCTGTTTTGTTGTTCCAAAATGGTACAATATAAGCGTGGCCTAAAAGATTCGGTTCAAGTCCTAGTGATGCGCAGTTTACTATTGCGCCTACTATAGTTTCAGGAGCACAATTCATTAAATTTGGATTTCTTGATACTGCATTTAAGCTGATTCTACAAAGCCTTTCTGGGGTAACATGTTTAGGTACTAAGCTTTGTATAGCTTTAAATTGACTTTTAAGCTGATTCGTTATTAATCCTTGAAAACTTGTTTCTGGTGCTTTTGTCACCGCCTGCTCCTGTTTAGTTTTAATTGCATTTTTTACTGTTGATGTACTTGCTGTTGTCACTTTTTATGTTCCTCCTTATTTAATATCAAATTTTCTAAAGCTTAAAGTTTTACTATACTGCTCATAGATGTCTGGATGATCTAACTTAAGCTTCTTGCTATCTATTGATGTTCTACTGGAAGATTTCCAAATAACTTTTCGATCTCCACAAATTCCAGTTTCATTTTCTTTAAGAAGATCCTTAAGTTTGTTTTCACATTCCCCTATTTGAACCTCAAGTTCTTTAGCTTGACCTTTCAATTCTTCTCTTCTTTCTATAAGTTCTAATGCTTCATCTGGAAGAATCATTTCTGAACCTGTTTCACTTATTGGATATAATGTTTTTAGTAATTCTGTTGAAGCTTCGCTTCCATCTACCAATGGTGGATTTTTAGTCACTACATTACTTTCCCAAAAGTCCTTTGCTATCTTTACTAGCATCTCAATTAGTTCTTCATCTCGCTCTACATATTTATGAACATACTTATTCCCACCAATAAGAGCTGCAAAATAACCAAACTTAACTCCTGCAACAAACATATACCATTGAAGTTGGACCATATATTGTGGTGGTACCTCTTCACCTTCCCAAGCATCTCTTATATATTCAGAAACCGTTTTAATTTCAAGTATCCCTTTTTCACCTTTTTTATTTGTAATTAACCTATCTATATTGCCTAACGCCCATTCATACTGAGGGTGCTTCAACATTACATTAACTCTATTGACTTTCACGTTATTTCTAACTTGAAATTCCTTAGCTATAACATCTTCCATAACTCTTCCCCAATACATGGCTTCATTATCTTCTGTTGGTTCAAGGCCTCCAACTTTATCAAGATAAACCTTCATTGGTGTTGAATACTTACTTATTCCTGTAAGACCTCCTAAATCAGTTCCCGTGATACCAAGCTTTCTAGCTTCTAACCAGTCTTTATGGTCTAAATCTGCTGTTTTGATTAGAACATCACATTCTAGACCGTAGAATCTCTTAGCATATTTAACACCATCTGTTATTCCCTTTTTTCTTTCCTGGAGCCACCGTTGTGAATCTACTTGTAGATCAGTAGCATAAGCTACATTTTCCATTCTCTTTTCCCTCCAATATCTCTAAAATTTCCTTACTGCTAAATCTTCAATATACTTGTTAAAATTTCATTATAGTTGTTGATATTAATTAAATTATTCATCTTCATTTCTCCCGTGGTTCTATTCTCAAGTCTTTCGAATATACATATATTGAGGAAGTGTTTATTTTTTGCTGTAATAAAACTTTTTATTAAGGCGTTTCCGCCTCTTATCTTATGAATTATCCTTCTTTAATTCTTCAAGTATCTTTTTACATGTTTCTTTGCCATACTCAGCTATAAGTATCCTAGCCAATGCTTTGGCATATTCTCTTTTTAACTTATCTGTGAACTCGCCCTCGATTGTGCCTCTGATAATTACACTGGCCATAGTTGATACTCCTTTCAATAAAGTTCCAATTTATCATATGATTGAATGGTTGTAATGGTGTAAACTACAATAACTCATTAAATAAAAATTTTTTCAGCGTCCCTGCTATAACATTCTTTTGGTATTAAGTCGTTTGGTGTGATTCCAAGAGTTTTACATAGCTTACATATCACTATTAAGCTAGGATTTTTATATATTCCACTCTCCATCTGGGAAATATATGGTCTTGGAACTCCAGATAACTTACCTAAATGCTTTTTTGATAATTTTTTTTCTGTTCTATATTTTTTTAAATTAGCTCCAATCAAGGCAAATCACCCTTTCTGGTTATTCCCTACATCCTTCTTCCTAATATTTCTGTACAAACTGCACAAAATATTTTTATGCACTGTCTTCAATTAAATCTTTAATAGACGTATTAAGAACTAATGCAATTCTTTCAAGTAAGTCTAACGATGGTTTTTTATGATTATTTTCTATGTTGGATATATACTCTCTTGTAGCACCGACTTTTTGAGCTAGCTCTTGTTGAGTTATACCAACTGTTTTCCTTGTTTCTTTGATACGAAGCACTTTGTTCACCTCCTTGCAGTTTAATTGTAATCTTATAGTTCAATTTTATCAACACATTTGTGAACTCAAAGTTCACTGTTGTAATTATTTTTTCCTTTATTTACTCTTTGTTTCTCATTATTTCTCATAATATCTTGAATTTTCAGATTTTATAAGATATAATTATGTAAACTGATAGATTACATTTATAAGGGTGATTAAATGAATATAGGTAAAAGAATATCGGAGTTTAGAAAGTTAAATAAATTAACAGGTGTTGAACTTGCAAAGAGAGTTGGTATAACAAGAGAATATTTAAGCCATTTAGAAAAGGGTTCCAAAACCCCTTCATTTGAAACACTTCAAAATATTTGTTCTGAATTAGGAATTACTCTAAGTGATTTTTTTAAGGAAGATACTGAAGTTTCTCCTCAATTGAAGGAATTAATTAATAACGCCAAAGATCTTCACCCGGATTTATTGAATAATATCAATGACATGATTAGCACCCTTAAAAAGAACTATAAAATGGTTAAGACAACTATTGAAGGTAAAAATATCGAATATGTAGTGGATTTAAATGTAAAACCGAATGGATTAACAAAAGAAGAAGAACTGGAAGCTTATCAACTTCTTCAGAGATTGAAAGAGTTAGAAGGTAAATAAGGTACTCAAATATCATTATTTGAGTACCTTATTTATATTTTATTTATATACTCAATATAATTGAACTAGGTCACAATTGTAAGATATACCGAATTTAAGTTATGGAGTGAAATTTTATGAACATAAAGAAATATTTACTTGGCTTCTTAATAATAGCATTTTTAATTTTTGCTTTTATAGACATAGTCTGGAATTCAAACTTAAGACATAACATTATTGGTAATAAACAGTGGACACAGAAAAAGAAAGAATTTAAAAGTACTGAGATTTCAAAAATTACTTTTTATACAGGTGGATTAAATGGCAAAAACATTGAACTTACAGAAAAGGAAAAAGATAATTTTATAATAAATTTAATTAATTCTAAGTTTTATAAAAGCAATTGGCGAGGAATGATAGATGGAGGAATAGCTATTACAATAGTTTTTAATGACGGAACTAAGGATTATTTTGAATATTGTGGTGAGAGTATTTTTCAAATAACTTATAATGGAAAAATGTTTTCGATACGCAATAAAGAACTTGAGAAAACCTTGTTGAGTTATAATGTGACATTGTAATTATAAGACTGAATATTCGTATTTTACGAACGAAAGGAACCTCAACTAGTTAAATATATATAAAATATTAGAGTAAGGAAAGTAATATACTATAATCCTTACTCTATTTTTTATCTTTAATTATAAATAAATAGTATATAGTAATTATAGATACTTATGGATAAAAACTAAAAATGATTGTGTAATAGAGAAAAAAGAGTTAAATACAACGAGGATAGGATGATAAAAAGAAATGATGAGAGAAGAATTCCTGAACACATTATTATAGATATGTCAACATACGACTCAAATATCTGTAAACATGAAGGATTTTCTGAATTTCATTATATCAATTCTTCTTTAAATAAGTATTAGATTAGTTTTTAAATAACATAATAGAGCTAAAGATGAATTATTTTTATATCTACTATTTTTAAACTTCTAAATTTTTTATAAATTAAAGAGGAAGAACTAATGAAGAGCTTAATGAATTTATTATTATTTTTTATAGTTAGCATGTTGCTTTTCTGTGGGAATGGTCGGTATACTGGCAATTGCTGCACAATAAATATTGATGGCAACGCGGCATTAAAAGTTAATACTAACAAATTAATATCTACTAATAATATATTAAACACTAAGAATATAAGCTCTCCGTATAAGAAAAATCAATATATAACAATAATGTATACTGACCGAGATTACATTACAAATTACGGAATATATGATTTAAATTCAAAAAAATTTAAACCTATTTATTCTCGTAAAAAACAAAATTATTCAGATTTTGTTTTTGATAAAAAAAATAATATTCTTTACTATTCAGATTTAATTGATAAGAAGTATGATATATATAAAGTTGATTTATCTAAAAAAGAATCTTTGCCAATAAAATTATTAGGTGATAATTATAATGGAGATGTTTTTGATTTAATTGCCAATAAATTAGTTTTTAGAACTAGAGAAAAGGGACATAGAAATTATACAATAGGGACATATAATTTAGCGAACAATCAAGGGAATATATGGAATAAGGGAGCGGTAGATTCTTATATTTATAACTTTTGTTATAATAGCTCTAATAATAAAATATATACAATTGAACGCTCACTAAAGGACATGGATACTAAAAAGTTTCCTAATCTACCAACTCATTGGATTTTTCAATATAATGAAAATGGAGTGAAAGAAAAACAATTATATGCTACTGAAAAAGATATTGTGAATATTTCTGTTAATAATGATGGAAGTAAAATTTTATTTGATGCTACTAGTGTTGAGGGTAATGATACTATACATAAAATATATTTGTTAGATTTAAGTACATCAAATGAAAAAGTAATAATAAAGCCAGGTGATGCATTTGAAAAGGATACTTTTACCCGTATCAAGGAACCAAAATTTTCACCAGATGGAAAAAGTTTTTATTTTTTAGGATCTACAACAAAATCTAGTATTGTTGAAAAGATACAAGGAGGTCCGACTACGACTTCAAATGCAATATATTATTATCAATTCTCGTCTAAAAAAATATCTAAGATTTTTGAAGTTCCTAATACATTTATTAATGAATTTAAGAATTAGGCCATATTTAAGAATAGTGTTGAATATTGTAATGTTTTATTTATATACTCAATATAATTCAACTAGGTCTCAGTTGTAATTTACTGTAAAGTAATATTTGATTAGAGGTGAAATAGCATTGAAAATTAGGTTATAGAAGTTAAACTTGGCTGCTGGAATTGCATTTTGGGTAGCGGCACTGCTTTATTTAATTGGCTGTGTTAGTTGTTAATGTTGATATTTGAATAACATTATAAAAAAGAAAAAAGATTCAAGTTTTTGAACCTTTTTCACACTAATTTTAATATTATTCATTAATTAGAAATTTGCGATTAATGAATAATAATTTTAAAAACATGATGAGTGGTATGAGTTTCATCCCACATTCCACTAATACTAAAAATATAAGTTCCTTTCTCGGAAGGCATTATTAATTCACCATTTGAAACATTTTTATATTCTGCATAAAGCTTGGCTTCATTAGGTGAAATCCATTGACTAATAAATGTACTTTTTGGTTTAGTTTTAGAGACAAAATTAAAACTAATCTTATCAGTAGGATTTGCTTTGACTGGACTAATATTTTCCGTAAGCTTAAATGGATTTTCTGATAAATTACTACTTCCTTGCATCTTATCATCAATCCAAGTATGTTCCCACGTAGCCAATGCAATATCGTTATTATTGTATTTTAATGTGGGATTTGGAGCGTTTAGTGGTATACTTGAATTTCTATAATTAACAATTCCTAAAATTGTAACTACTACTGCCAAAGTTATAAAAGATATTAATTTAATATTTTCTTTCATACTGTTACCTCCGAATTGTGTTATATGTAATTATAACTTGTTTTTACATATAATTACAAGCTGAATTGAGACAACCTAATACTGTTATAAGTGTCAAGGGTATATTGATGCAAGCCTGAATCAACATACCTTTACGTTTACTTTTAATATGCTCAAATTGATATTTCTCTACAAAATTAAACCATGCCAAATAGTTGTCTAAGTATTTAGAGGCAACACCTTTAAACCTTTCAAGCCAGTCTTTTAAACGGCTATGAAAGGCATTTACATTTTGAATATGGTATAAATCTTTTATTGCATATCTTTTTTTTGATTGCACTCTAAAAATGCTAACCATTTATCTCCTAAACGAGTTTTAAAAATAGGAGTAATGCAAAAATAAACACTGCTCACTAACACAGCCTTTTGAAACTTACATAAATTTTAATTATTTTCAATTAATGTTTTATATAGATTATTTTCTAATGGACTTCCTAAACCAGTAACATAGTCATAACCTTTATTTGTATTATTCAAATTAGTATTCCCACTAGTTATATCGCGAAAATTAATAGAGTATTGCTCTTTATTTTTAGCTAATTTATATAATTTGTCATGAATATTCGTGATAGGAGTATTATTTTCCTCATTGACAAGTGCTATGAAAGCAGCCCACGAAGGAGCCCCTAGGCTTGTTCCAGCTAATGTAGTCCATCCAGTTTGGTTATTATATACAGGACTACAATAGACTGCTACCCCTTTTAATTCATCAGCATAAAATGACACATCAGGAATCGCTCTATAACCATTAGTATTAATTCCATAATCTATTTGATATTTAGGTTCAGGCATATATTTACTTATTCCACCGCTGGATTCACTCCATCCAGTTTCTGGTGATATTAGATTGCCTTTTGAATCTAATGAAAATGTAGTACCCCCAACAGCTAAAACATTTGGTGAAACTGCTGGCCAGTTAATTCCAGAACTATTATCTCCAGCTGAAGCAATAAAAGTAATATTCTTATTTTTAAAATAACTTTCATAAGAAGTTTCTTCGTTAAACTCATTTATTGCCCAACTCATTGAAACTATATTTACATCCATATCAGTAGTATATTTAATTGCAGAAAGCAAATCACTAGTTGAGTCTGACTTCGCAACAATTAAGAAAATAGAAGCTTTTGGAGCTAATGCATGTATCCATTCTACATCTAAAGAAGTTTCAAGAGCCCAACTGTAATTTTGTGTTTTTGCTTCTCCTTGAGGATAAAAAATTTTTAAATTAGCTGGCTCTAAATTAAATTGGCTATTAAAGATTTCAAGATCCTTTTCAATTGTTGAACTTCCATATGGAACTATTACTGCAATTTTTTGATTTCTACCTTTTACATTTAACTGGTCGATGCCATAGGCATGCATTATTTGATATGGTTTATATGCATTTAAATTATTTATAGATTTATCTTTGTGAATATTTAAATTTATCAAAAAAACTATAGATATACATATTATTGCAAATAGAACAATCTTCTTTTTCATAAAAACTTTCCTCAAACTTAAAATAAGTTGTAATCTGTTTTATAAACTTTTAATTACAACACCTAAAATAAATACACTAGATAAAATAGCAAGTATACCTTCTGTTTTTCTATCTTCCTTATAAAAGTGCACACCATTATATATTTGAATAATACCTAAAGAAGTAAGAAGATAAGGCATTAATACTTTGCTATCCACATAGCCTATTGCAGCACATATACATAAAATGATTATTGCTATTGCAAGTATAATTTTTATTAATGAAAATTTTCTTTTCAAATTTATACCCCCTATATATTGAAATTCAGTTAATTTTACCAATATTCTATCTTTATTAATTAAACAATACATAAATATAAGATTAGAATATTTAACATAATTTCATTAAGCATTTTTCTTTTTACTTTGCTAAGTAATAGTAATTTTAAAGGAACGTATAGAGAAAGGTTCCTTTAATTTAGTTTTAATATATTTTTTCATTTACATTAGAAATTCCTAGTCGATACTTTATCTAGCCCATACTTTATAAAGTTGAGCCCAGCTTGGGGAACCAAAGTAATAAGTAATTGCACCTCTTCCATTTGCTGCTCCTTCAGCAGCAACTGAAGACCAGTAGTATATTGTAGCTGATGAACAACCTAAAACGAATGCGCCGCCTCCACCTGAAAACAAACCAGCTACAGCGGCACCTCCTGCTAAAACAGAAGCATATTGACTTAATTTAGCACTAAAAATACCAGCATTATAAGCATTCATTACAAAATCAAAACCATACCAATGCCAAATATAATAACCACTTACAGTTGTGCATGGAGTTGCATGTTGCTTTTCGTGTAATTCTTTAGTACTTTTATCATATATTAAATCTCCATCTTTTATTTTTTTATTTACTGCTTCAGAGCCATCTTTTATTTGTTTTAAAAGTTTTGAATCAATATATTTATTAGCTTTCATATTTATTGTCGTTGTACCATCTGAATTTTGAGTTAAAAACCTTTGTTCTATTATTTTTATGGCTTCTGTACCATCTTTTGTTTTTTCTATTGTATGTACATTCTGACTAATGTCTTGAGCGTTTGCTTTTACTGTATTGTTATAAAACCCAATTGAAACTAACATCAGTGCACATAAAACAGAACCAAGAATTTTTTTTAATTTGTTCATAAGAATCCCCCCATTATATATAGTAATTGGAAATATAGTGATAATACCCAAAATAATTCCATATAATACAATTATAAGACATTTTTCTACCTATTTCAAATTAGTACCTGGATTATTTTTTTATTTTGTATATAGATTTTATTTATGTAATCTTTTTATTAGGCTATGTTTTAACACAGTATTGACTTTCTACATTAGGTAAATACAGTGTTTCTCTTCAACCACATTTGATTCAATATGTCAGAAATCTCGACAAATCGAATAGTAACGATAATGAACTTAACTTAAAATTCATAAATCAATGTTAATTTTCAACACTTATTTAAAACAAAGTCTAATTTTAAATAGTTATTCACATATTATTTGTAAAATAGCATTATATATTTTTATGTTATTTGACATCTAAAATGATGTTGACAGAAAATCAATAATACAATTAACACTATACAACTGTATGTGTCCATACACTTCCCAAAGTAATTAGTTATTTGTAAAATACTGGTGCATATGCTATAATAAAATCACTTCACCGAACATGTGTTCGTATGGGAAACGGGGGATGCACTAAATTATGAATGAAAAAGAATTTATTATAAAGAGATTAATTGAGCTAGGCGTAATTACATTAGGTGAAAGTGGTAAAGTATATTTCCAGCAAAATCATGTATGTCAGCATACAAGGGAAGAAATTACCTACATAAACTCTACCCCAACTACATTAAAATTTAATAAAGACAATGAAATTTCTCATTGTATAGAACACTCTAATCATAAAATATAATAAGTTATCTAGATATTGTAGGTATTTAGTACTGGAGGTATTTAAGAATGATTGCTGCAATTTATTCAAGAAAATCACTTTTCACGGGTAAAGGTGACTCTATCGAGAATCAAATTAAGATATGTAAAGAATACGGGGATCGTCTAGGTGCAACTGAGTATATAATTTATCAAGATGAAGGCTTTTCTGGAAAGAATACAGATAGACCATCTTTTAAAAGAATGATGGCAGATGCTAAATCTAAAAAGTTTGATATTGTTATATGCTATAAACTAGACAGAATATCACGTAATACATCGGATTTTTTTAAATTAACTGAAGAACTTCAAAATTTAGGAATAAACTTTATTTCCACTAACGAACACTTTGATACTACCACTCCAATTGGTAAAGTATCTATGGGTATATTGGCTATACTTGCTCAATTTGAAAGGGAAACCATAGCGGAAAGAGTTCGAGATAATATGCTTCAGTTAGCAAAGACAGGAAGGTGGCTTGGTGGACAAGAACCATTTGGCTACTCTGCTGAAAGAATAACTTATATTGACGAGGAATTAAATGAAAGATCGTTAATGAAGTTAAGTCCCATAGAAGAAGAACTACAAGTTGTAAAACTTATATACAATAAGTATTTAGAACTTCATTCAATCAACCAAGTAGTTAAATACCTTAACTTAGCAGGAATAAAAGGTAAGAATGGTGGAGAATGGTCTACTATTCAAGCTAAAAGATTACTTTCTAACCCGTTATATGTTAAATCCTCACCAGAGGTTGAGGATTATCTTAGGGAACTTGGTATAAATGTTTTTGGAACCCCTAATGGAAATGGATATCTCACTTATAATAAAACTAAAAACATGACCCAAGACAGAGATATAACAGAATGGATAGCAGCTGTAGGTAAACATAAAGGTATTATAGGATGTGAAGATTGGTTAAAGGTTCAAGATATTATGGATACAAACAAGGATAAGAAACTACCACGCCTAGGTACTGGGGAGTATAATTCAGTACTTGTTGGAATTTTAAAATGTAAAAAATGTGGATCTACTATGAAAATTAAACAAGGTCGTAAATCAAAAGAAAATGATGGTAGATATGATTACTATGCATGTTCCAACAAAGACTCCTCCTATGGTACTAAATGCGATAATAAAAATATCAGAGTTGATAAACTAGATAAAATGATCGTTGATGATATGATGGCTTATAGCAAAGAATTTCTAATTGATGAACTTGCAGCTGCAATTAACAATATAGTTGAGAATAACACATCCATGAGTAAGATAGAAAATCTTAAGAAAGATATAGACGAAAAGGAAAAAGCTATTAGTAACCTAGTTAAGCAACTTTCTCTTAATAGTAATGAGCAGGTAACTAAATATATCTTCTCAGAAATGGAAATGTTAAATAATGAGATTAAAGAACTTAAAGAAGAGCTTGAAGAAGAAGAAAAACAAAATAGTGCTATAAATGAACAAGTAGATAACACTCAAGTAGTTGTTGAAGCTCTTAGAAAGTTTAATCATGAATATGATGCAATCAAGGATATTAAACATAGAAGAATGTTACTAAGAACTATACTTGATCATGTAACATGGAATGGTGATAACTATACTTACAATATTAAGCTTCTAGTAGGGGATAAAAAAAAATAATCCCCTACTCTCCAAATATTTCTAAATTGTTGTCCTTTTATAACACAAGGACATGGTTATGTTCTAAAAACGCAACATTTTGGAAGCACTTAGAAGTTAGCCTAAAATTGCGTGAACTAGCCCACTTAGAAAAGAAGACTATAGGAGACATGATAAAGTATCATAGATTAAAAGAAGGATGGTCACAATTTGATCTAGCACTGAAACTAGGCTTAACCTCTTCCCAAGGTAGATATCTTATAAAAGATTATGAAACTAGAGGTTTATATCCTCCAAAGGAGTTATCAATTAAATTGGCTATGTTATTTAAGTTAAATACCAAGTACTTCTATGATGAGTATCTGGAATTTTTAGATGTTGCACCTTTAGTATTAAAAAAACTTAGATTAGATAATAATTACTCAAAATCAAAATCCGCATCAATTATTGGTACTACGAGAGAAACTTGGACAAGGTGGGAACAAGGATATCCTATAAGTAGATTTTATTATAATAAACTAAAAATAATTCAACTATCAACCAAAAAAGAATCTTAAATTTATAAACAACAATGGAAGGGCATCTTGCTCCTTTCCTAAACTTTTATAAATATATTTTTAGGTCTTATGAATTAAACATTTCGTACTAACATTTAAAAGAATGCTTTTTTTATTATTGTTATTTTGAAAATATTTCTATAACCTTAAAATTATTTTCAATTAAGAATATCTTAGAGAATGTATGTGGTTCTTTAACATTTCCTAATGCTTTAATATAAGTATTTGAAGAAGCATATGAGTAATTGTTAAGAATAGCGAGCCACTTTTCTTCATTCCATATCTGCCCTTTTATCTCTTTTTTTTCTTCCTTCCCTCTACCTCCTAAAATTTAAAAAGCTCTTACCTGTATTTTTTTAGATACAAGTAAGAGCTCTTATTACTTTGTATAATATATATTTAATATTTCTTAAAATAAGTAGCATGTCTACTAACATTGCTTTAACACTAACTCTAAATTTACTATATCTCCTTATTTTCTATTTGCTCACTCTTAAATAAGGTTTCCTCTTCTGACTTAATATAAGCATCTAATCTTCTTTCTGGTTTTAAAAACTTCTCTCGATTATTTAAAATAATTTTTTTTATTTCACTTTTTTTTATTCTTGGGTTAGTTAACTCTGGACATCTCATAAAGCTATTTGTAATTTTCCCCAACTTTTTTCTTTTGAAAAATTTCTATTTAATTTTTTAATTCCGAATAATCCAGCTGTACACATAGTATGCTCCCTCTTATTTGACTATACGCACCATTATACCAGACTATTCCATTTCATAAAACTGTTATTCTATTAATACTATAGACTTTACTCCTTATATATTATTTTTTTCGGAGCTACTTAACTTGTCTTCGATATACTTTAAAAGACACTCCCCAACATGTTTTGCTAGATTAACTGGAACTGCATTTCCTATCATTTGCTCTAAATTTGTTTTCGTTCCGTCAAATTTAAAATCTTTAGGAAATGTTTGTATATAACTTCTTTCTATAGTTGTCAAAGCTCTAACATCTTCTATGTTTTCACATCTATCACCTGGATGTTTTTTATATGTAGGAGGTATAGGTCTGTTTACACCTCTTATTGTTGGTGAGGGTTCATCAATTGAAAAAACGCCTCTCCTATTATAACTTCTTGGATGTCTATAATAACTTTCTATACCTAAATCATTTCCTAAATAATCTCTTACAGTCATCCTTTTTAATGACTTATTTGATTTTAATATCTTTTCCAAAGCATTATTTTCACCATTTAATTCACCAATTAAAAAATACCTTTTTCTTGCTTGTGGTACTTCATAATAACTTGCATCTAAAACTACTTCTGTTAATCCATATTTACTATTAATAAAAATATCCTTTGCTTTTTTTAATGTATTATATTTTTTTATATCATTCACATTTTCCATTATAAAATACTGTGGTTTTATTTCAGCAATTATATTAGCAAAACTTATTGTCAAGTCCGCTCTTCCACCACTTTCATCTCTATTTCCAGCTGACGAATAATCTTGGCATGGTGGTCCACCAATTACAATTTCTGGTTTTAAGTCTTTCATACTTTTAATATCATCTTTACTTATATTTTGCAAATCTATATTGTATATAGGATGCTTAAAGTTTTTCTTATACACGCTTATTGCAGGCTCCCAATTATCATATGCTGCTATAACTTTATAACCTGCCTTTTCCATTCCTAATGAAAAACCACCACACCCACAAAATAAGTCTATTATTTTCATCTTTTATTCCTTTCACATATTCATCCTAGTCAAATAAAGATGTATTTGATTGTATAACTCCATCAAATCTTCTTTCTGGACTTAAAAATAATTGTCCATCTCCTAGAATAATATTTTTTATTTCTTGTTTCTTAATTCTCGGCTTTGTTAATTCATCACACTGCATAAGCTTATTTGTATTATTGCCATTTGCAGAAAAAGCCTTATCATTTTTAGTATCATATGTGTAAGTATCTATTATTCTCTTGTGGTCTATTTTCCCTTCTTTAGCAAAATCATATAACATTAAAAATAGCCATATCATACTTCTAGTTGGTCTATCTATATTGGTATATTCACCTTTTTCTTTAAAAAATAATCTTGTAAACGAAAAATCACTCCATATAAAAACATCTAAACAATTTTCTGCTAGAATAGCTGACTTACCTTGAGTTTTCCATATAGGTTGCATTAATAATGGCTTTTGTAATTTATTATATTTTTTTAATAATTTCTCTAAACTATCTCTAATATTACTTAGATGTGGAATAACTTTATCCTTTTCATTCCAATTCTCAACACATTTATATGAATCATCTAAGATAGCTAATACCTCTTCTTTGTTTTTATGAAGTGATTGAGCAATACTAAAAGCCTGATATACAATTGTATCTGGTCTTACAACTATTTCACTACCATATTTACTCTCTTCAAGTTTATATGTGCTATTGTCTGGCAATGTAGTTAGTTTTATCTCTATTGCCTTAATGTCAATATTTTTTTCCTTTATTACTAAGTCTATCCCTGGTAAACTTCCTTTATTGAACTTATCAAACAATTGAAATTTATCTTCAAAAGAATAGTATACATCCTTTTTAAGCGGGTCTACTCCAAATAAGTTTAATACTTCTATATAATCTTTATTAATATTTAGTTCCTGGTTTATTTTTAAATATACAGGTTTTATATTTTTACTATGCATATAACATGCTAATGCTACAGGAAACGCATTATTAAATTGATTTTTTCCCCAACTATCTTCTTTTGTAAAATCTCTATTTGAATTTTTTATACCATATAATCCTGCTTTTTTCATAACAACCCCATCCTTTTAAATAATTATATATATCAGTATATATAATTACGGGACAAGCTTCAATTATAATAGTAAATTTTAAACCACACTTAGTAAGTGCGGATTCAGTTTAAATTGATTCAATTTTAGTAAAAACCTCTGTTACTTATAGTACTATTCAGCTTACCTCACTCTAAAAAAGTTCGCACTTACTTATGGTACGATTCGCCATTCATTATCCTAAACATTATTTAGCTATTTTTCTCTAGTAACATCAACTTCACATTATACACATTAGCTGCTATATCTAATAGACACTAGTTACATAATAATTAGCAACAGCGACATAATTTAAAATTATTATATAAATGTTTGAAGCATAACCTATAATAAAAAAACTGAAGCAGTTCAGAGCCTAATTAGTTATTATAGGTTTATGTATGTATAATCCCCTTCTTTATGAGCTTCACTTAGAATCTTATTGTATACCTGTCTAACTTCATCAGGAGTAATCATGGCTTCTATATCAGGGTTTTGTGCATAAAAAGCGTTCAAATTTGCATACTCGCTTCTTAAAGTTCTTAGTAATACCAGAGTTTCTTCATGACTAAAATCTACTTTCATAAACAACCTCCTAGATTGTGATTATTTATGTATTCTATAACAATTATAAATTTCCTCCAAATGGTAATAATCTAACTGAGGTGAAAATATGAAAAAGAAAAGTTTTATTAGAATAGATTTATTAATATTATTTTCCCTGTTATTTTTATTAGGTTTCTTTGGTACTCTATTTTATAACTTAATTTTAAGACATTGAAAAAGCCCTGAAATAATCCAGAGCTTCTTTTATTATAGATGATATTTAAGTTTTGTAATACGCCTTTAACATTTATGGATTTCTAAGTTCATAATTCTTTGCCTAACTCTTATTTTCATTAAGCTTTAGTTGAAATAGAAACCCTATAGTAGACGATGTTGTATGCCGCCTTTTTCTAATTTTAATAACTTATTACTTCTTTTTTGTAATAATCACACGCCTTGCACTATAAGCATTCTCTTCTTGGTCATAGTTAAGTTTTATAAGTGATAAATTTAGATTATCTGAAATTGCGTCTTCCCAAATCTTATCGTATTTATTATTTTTTTTACTTTCGTAGTTTCTTTCAGCTAAAGCACCTGCTAAATAGTCAGCTACCCTTATAACTTCATCGTACCATAATACTTTTTCTCCTTCTGTTGGCATAGCAAGTGCTACCTTAACTGATGAATCATCAATACTATCCTGTTGACACATAAAATGGTAATTAATATTATAATAATCATAAATAATTCCATTATAACTAGTCGTCATCTTATCTCTATCTGAAAACCACCCTATAATTTCTGGTTTAATTGAAGTCTCTTTGGTTAAAATAAATGTTAAATATGCAGCTAAAAACTGAGTTAAACTAATATTGTTAAATAAATTTAAATTAAAAGAACTTCGTTTAACCTCCTGTTTCAATATATTAACTCTCTTGATAATTGAAGAGTAATACTCTTTACGTTCAGGAGTATTAATAATCCATTTTTTGAGCATTTGTATTGTTTGTTCTATATTAACTAAATATGTTTGTTGGTTGGTATCGGGAAATAGTTTATTTTTTTTATCAAATAAAAATGTAAAGCTAAATAAGTATCCAGACTTAACAAACTGACAAAGTTGATCTTTCACAGTTTTAGTTTTTTTCAAGTCTGTAAGTGCAAAAGAAGAAATTAAACTTTTTAACTCTTGAAAACTTTTAACAGAAGGAATAACTGTGAAAGTAATAGTATTATACAATTTGTTATTATCGTTAATACAATAGTCACTGCAAATAACCCATTTAGTAACTGGTGGATTTGAAAAATTATTCAAAAAATTTTTAAAGTCAGTAATTGTACTTTCATAGAATGTCTTATTCAACACTTCATACATTGACTTAGTAATATCGCTCCCTCCTTATTTTTATTAGCATTATATTTTATCTAACGTTCCTGATTAGAGATGTTTAAGATCCTTAGAAAACTCTTTGCTTAGGCTCCTGGCATACTTCCAAATCCTTTCCAAGCAACAAACTCTAATTCTTTATTAGACATCATTTATGTTTAACTCTTGAAACAGGTGTATCTACAACTAGTGGAGTATCGAAACCTAATACTTGATGCAAAGCTAATGTAAATGATAACGCTAAAAGTGCTCTTTCTGCTGCACTGCATGTACTATTGCATGTAGAAATGTCTTCATACCTTAATTTAAGTTAATATCTAAACATAATATAAGCTTTTATCTTTTCTTAATATAACCTATGCTTAAAGGTAAATTTTTATTGTATCCTTTTTCGAAATTGCTTAGGCATCCGTTTAAAATAAAAAACTCTTTAAAAAAATCTTAAAAAATGTATTTTATATCTTTCTCTTAGTTCTTCCGATTTTCCATATAAGAAACACTGAATCATTCTTTAGTTCATTCATTTCAATAAAATAATTCTTGCTAGAATTCTTAATAGTGTCTGCCAATTTTACAAAAGCTCCCCCTGGGCCAATAAGGGATAGTATATTATTCTTTGAATAAAAACAAAAAATAGATAACACAAAGAACGTAACTGTACCTTCTACAACGTCAATAATAGTTTTTAACTTTGTTTTTTTATAATCAGAATTTAGTTTACGTAGATGCTCATTAATCTCTCCTTCCACTCTTCTGCAATCACTGGCAAAATTCGAAGAATTCTGAACTAAATTACGTATTCCCTCCATCTTTGAATGAAAAAAATCTTGAAATGCAAATAATTCTTGAGGGTATTCAGACATTAATTTAGAAAGTGTATAACAATCTACGTTCTCTAAATAAGGAATTTCAATATTTAAAAGTGGAATATAGTTAGGATTGCTCAATAAAATGTCATCATCTGTAAGTGCAATATGAGAAGTATTAGATAGGTTGAAATCCAAATCAGTTGGAAAAGTATAAAAAGCGCCTTGAAAATATGGCCATATGTCTCGTTCAACATGATTAATATTTTTCATTAAAGGATAATAATTTAAATTTCCCTTATTTATAAAAACCTCAGTATCCTTTAAAAACTTATTTAGTTTAAATAAATCAGAAGTAAATAATAATTCAATATCGTTATAGACATTTACACTTCGAAATCCCCATCCCCACTTCCTGTTTATTCCTAAAGAATAACATTTCAGGTTTTTAATATTATCTGAGCATTCAGTAACTACAGTTTTAGGAGAGATAACTAGCATCTTTCGAATAAGATTATTTATATTATTGAAAGAGCGACACTTTAATTCCACTTCATTATTCATTAAAAATGTAGCCTTTCTGTCTCTAAATTTTCTCAAGTTGTTTATAAATGTATCTAAATCAGCTTTGGTTCTAAGATTTAATGCCTTATCTATTGGTGTAATTTTTTCATTCCTATATGAATCACAGGTACGATGCCAATAACATGTACTGTTAGAACACTTTTTCTTATTTTCAGATGGATATAATGGATTATTTCTTCCAAAACATGGAGTATATCCTTCTTTTTGTTGAATGAATCTTATGGCATCTAAATCTGATAGATTGTAAACGTCCCATAAGCAAGAAACAGCTTTTGCTTTCTGCTCAATTTCTTCCCTAATGGTACTATAGTAAAAAAATTGAGTATTCATATTATTCATTCCTCCTATTGTATTTATTTACAATTAAAGTTAACTTTAATTACTATTCTATAAATATTTCTATATTCCTTTTACTAAAAACTATTATCCTTAACTTAAGTAGTTTATTAAATAGAAAAGCCCTGGTAATTTCCAGAGCTTCTTTAAATCTTTAGTACACACATCTATCGCACGAATTTGCATGACCATGATTTGCTGCATCTTCAATAGAACCTTGACTGATTGGCTTATTTCTTATATATCGACAGTTTCTATTTTTGTGATATAAATATGAAGACTTTGTGTTTAACCACTAAACAACCTCACTCTTTTATTAAGTTTCTTTGGCATTCTATTTTACAATTCAATTTTAAGTTATTAAAAAAGCTCTAATACAGACCTAAGCTATTTTAATTATAATCTTAGAGCTTGTCTTACTTCTTCATACAAATTTAATAAATACTTATCATTAATAAGTTCTTTACCAATATCCCATCCAGCACGTTCTATACTGTCATGTAGTCTTTTATATTCGGCATTCTCGTTATCATTCAACTCATTTTTATCTTTCTTAGAACGTAATGATGCATACCTACAAAATAACTCCTCATTATTGAGCTTATGTTTATAATATCCAATCTCGTGATATAGTCCTATTCTTAAAATCTCATACCATTTGATATGTTGAATACCTTTCTCCTACTTTTAATTCATGATTAAATGCCACTTCTAATGCCCTCTAATTATTTATTAATGTATATAAAAAAATAAGATAAAGTTAAAAACTTTATCTTATTTTTTTATCGCTAGTCATTGCTATTTCACTTAATCTTTCTTGTTCATTTTCAAAAATAATATTTAACCTTCTCCCCATTCTCTCAATTAGCCCAACAACTAAAGCATTTCCCATACAAAAATATCTAAACTTTTCTGACATTCCAGTATCAGTCCAATTGTCATCAAAACCATTTAATCTTTCACATTCTATAGGAGTTAAAACTCTTAGCCTATTAGTCTGAGAATCTCTCACAACATGTGTACTTCTATTTTTGCTTGATTCACTTGTAAGCATAGTTCTAGAAGGCATATCTATCGGGTCCGGGAAAGCCAATGCTCCCTCCCTATACATATATTCATGTCCTGTACTACTTTTTCTAGGTTCTGCTTTTGCACCTTTCATATATTCCCATTTATCTAAATCATCACTTAAATAAAACCTTTCATCTACATCTTTTTCTAGTATTTCGGAAAGAGTCTTTGCTGGTACTGATTTAGGAGTAATCTTATATGTTCTTATAGTTTTATTAAGTAATATACCACACTCAAAAAATTGATATGAAAAATTATTAGATATATCAATTAATTCGTCATCTAATATACAGTTGTCCGATAATACAACTTCTTCAATTGGAAACTCTTTATTAAAAAACCCTTCATTAACTATATAATTATCAATATCCCTTTCTTTGCTTATATTACTATAATGATTAGTAGAATTGTGATAAGCAAAAATAAAAATCCTTCTTCTTCTTTGAGGAAAACCGTAGTCTGCTGCATTAATAACTCTCCATTCAACGTTATATCCTAAATCCCTAAAGCAAGCAAGCATTACACCAAAATCTCTTCCTCTTTGCTTTGAAGGCGATTTCAACAAACGATCAACATTCTCTAGCAAAACAAATGGTGGTCTTTTTCTTCTTAATAGCTTTTCTATCTCCCACCATAATACACCTTTTTTACCTTGAATACCCTTAGCTCCTGTGCTAGCAACGGAATAGTCTTGGCAAGGAAATCCACCAACCAACAACGTATGATTAGGTATAGGATATTTTTCAGGATTGTTGTTTACCTCAGCAATATCTATATTAACTGCATTCGTACTTGGAAAATGTGATACATAACACTGATAAGCATCTTGCTTACTTCTGCTAGGCTCCCACTGATTAGCCCACTGCACCTTCCATTCTCCTGCACGACTTAGCCCCAAATGAAATCCTCCTACACCGGCAAATAACTCACAAACTATTTTCTTTATAGCCATATTTCTAATTCCTACTTTCTAATCTTAAGATTACTGATTATATACATTATTTGTGCTATACTTAACCTTAGAACCACTCTAAAACTTTTAGGTTAATTCTTTTATATTATAATACATATTTTTATCAAATGAAAGATCAAATTTAAACTTTTTGGGGGTATTTATGAGATTTAAGATTCATTCATTTAGACATGCTGAGACTATTTTTAATAACAATCCAAGCTTTGCTACTTTATGGCTAGAAGTTCAAAATGTTTTAGCTAGTATCACCGACCAAGATATCATTAATTCATATAATAATAATACGAGAAAATCTAAGAAAAGCATATCTGATGATATAAATAAATTAATTGATGAAAGACTAGTAAATCTTAGCTGGAATCGCCAAAGCCCAATTTTTAACGCATCAGCATATAGACCTAAAGGTACCAACCATTGGTGGACGTTAGATTTTGCCAAAGATAGTATAGCTGTTGAGGTAGCTTTTAACCATGGTGAAGCCACAGCCTGGAATTTAATTAAACCTGTTTTATCAAGTGAACTAAACCATGTACAAAAAGCTATACAAACACAGGCTGGGATAATCATCACAGCTACTGATAGCATGAAATCGGCCGGAAACTTTGATAATGCTGCAGGATCATATGAAAAGTTCTTACAATACTTAGACCCTCTTAGAAATATTCTTACTGTCCCAATGATAATTATAGGATTAGAAGCTCCAGATACTTTTATTATTAATAGTAAAACAAAGCAAGTTCAGATGATAAATAATCCTTCTTCTTCTATTTCATCATAGGATAACTCATAGGCTAAATTATAGACAAGCATCGAAACATTTCAATTTATTTTAAATTTATCAAAATGCGGTGATATTTATATATACACTGCAATAAACATTTATATTTTTAGGAGTTTTGTTATATGAAGTTTAAATCTGAGAACCATTTATTAGAATTTACTAAAGATATAGTTGGTAAAACGTTTGGAGAACTTGATAAATTAGGTTTATTATTCAAAAGTTCAAACGATAAAGGCGTTTTGGGTAAGATTGTTGAAACTGGATTTTATGGTTATCAACTTAACAATAATGCTGAAGCTGATTTTTCATCGTTAGGTATTGAGCTAAAAGTTACAGGCTTTAAAGTAAATAAAAATAAGACTCTTTCTGCAAAAGAAAGACTCTCACTTAGTATGATTAATTATTATGATATAATTAATGAAACCTTTGAGTTTAGTAAATTATTATTTAAAAATAAGAAGTTACTAATTATATGGTACCAATACGAAGAGAATAAGAGTTACGCTGATTTCACTATAAAGTATTATCAAATTTATAATATGACTGAAGATGAGAAAGTTTTTAAAAATGACTTCTTATTAATAAAAAACAAAGTACTTTCTGGACAAGCTCATTTACTCTCTGAGGGAGATACTTCGTACTTAGGGGCTTGCACCAAAGGTTCAAAAGGTCAAAAAAGTAAACAGCCCTATTCCGGTATTCCTGCTAGTTCAAGGGCGTATTGCCTAAAGAATTCTTATATGACAGGTATCTTAAGAAATTTCTTAACTTCTTCTAATTATACTCCTGTAGACTTTAGTACCGTTGATGAATATATTTTAAATAAATTAACTCCTTATATTGGATTAACACAATTAGAGATTTATAACCAAGTTTCTAATTCATCCATTACCAAAATTCCAAAACAGTTAGGTAAAATGATTTCAGATAGGACTATAGGACAAGATAATGAACTTCAAACAAAGCATGATTTATTTTGTAAAACAACTTACATTATAAAAAATATACCTGTGGACGAATATAATTATCCACTAGAAAGGTTATCTTTTAGAAACCTTATTTTATCTGAATTTGATAGAGAGTGGGATGAATCAGACTGGAAAAATTATTTTCAAGAAGTTACTATCATTCTTATCTGTTATGAAGGCAAAGGTAAAAAGAATGGATATAGAGTACTTAAAGGTATTAAAAAATTAACATTTTCATCTGATGATATAGATTTATTTGAAAAATCATACAGTATGGTCCGTGAAGCAATAAAAAATAATGATATCTCAGAACTACCTTATCCTAAAAAGTTCACTAAACCAACATTAGTTATTGCTCCAAAAGGGAATGCTGGAGATGACGCTTACAATAACTTTTTTAAGAGCGACACTACTAGAACCTGCTTTATGCTTGATAAAGACTTTATATATAATAAAATTAAATAACATAATATACTAAGATTCTATAACCTGAATCTATACTTGGCATTAAACACTAATATGGTATTTAAGTTTGATATTATTAAATAGAATCTTGAATATATAGCTTATAAAAGTCAAACACATGTTTTATCGTAAAGCTATCAAAAATAAACTTTCTATCATAAATATTTTGGATTCTTACCCTGTCTACTTGAAGCCCACCTAAGGAGTCTTGGGCATTCATTACATAATCTGTTCCCATAAGTATTAATACTTTTTCGGTATATTTATCAGTTTTTCCAATCTTATATTTTTACAAATTCCTTTTCAAAATTATCTTCAGTAAATTCATTAGCAAGTTTTTGGCTAAGTATTATAATAGTATCCTCTCCATAAAAAATAAGCATATTCCCAATCATCTCGCAGTTGGAATAATGCTTATCTTACTATTCTCTGGTAACTAGATTAATCTTCAAGCAATTTTTGTTTCTATAGAAGTAAATGTAATATCAACAATTAAATTCACTATTGTGTGTTTTCTTCTATTCTGTTATTTAAAATGCACATAGCATAATTATAGAAAAATCTTTATAATCTTTTGTAAAAATTACAACAAATTATGTTAATTAATTCACCTCATGTCAGCTGCTACTTTTATTGATTCAATAAAACTAAACAAGTCCTGACAGCAATATTTATAATAATTAACATAGAGGGTTTCAATGTCTAATAACTATAACTTTGATACAATTTAGCGGTTTTTTCAATAGAGTTATTGATTTTAATGTCGCTAAATTGTATAGAACTTCTGCTAAAACGTATACGCCCTTTAAAATTACAAAGAAATACCTATAATGTCTGTACCTATGGTTGCAAACTATACTTTGTTTAAGGAGTAGTGATATTTTGAATACCAAAAAGAACCATTATCACCTTTGAAGTTTTCACTTAATATATCTTCAATTATTTTTGAAATTTTTTCATCACATATACCGTTTAATTCATCAGTAGTAATAAGATTCTCTACTTCACCCTTTTGTTTATAAATCTCAAGTCTATTTTTCCAATTATCACTATATGTTTTATCAGTCAATTTCCCCAAGTGTTCCCAATAAATTTTTCTTCCCGATAATAATTCTATAGTGAAATCGGGCTTGATATCAAATTTTCCATTATTAAGTTGATACACTTCTTCATATTTAAACCGGAATCCTCCTCGTGTATTTTGGTACTCCTCTAATTTTTTATAAATAATGTATTCTACTCTTGATTTTACACTTACACCATCAGCTGGTATATAGGTATCATTAAAAGATGGATTTTGGAAAATTGATGTCCTTCTATGGTAAACGTATGAACGATTCCTTATTTCTTCAAATAAATCCGCAATATCATTCTTTTCATCATTATAAATGAAAATAGACAAAGTATTCCTTGAACGGGTTAGGGCAGTATACAATAACTCTCTGGATAATAATGCTTTTTTATTAGGTATTATAACAAATACATGGTTAAATCCACTACCTTGAGATTTATGCACAGTAATTGCATAGCCAAGTTCTAGCTTTTCAAAATCAAACCTATCAGGACTTCCATACTCAGGAAAGTAATGCTTCACATACTTCCCACGCTTTAATGTTAAACCAATTGACCCATTAGAAACGATAAGTTTTCCTTTTTCATATATATTTTTTGTTAGTATAACTTTATCTCCATGTCTAAACATATCTGATGAGTTATCAGTATCTCTAAAATAATTTTGCAAATAATTATTTAACCCCAAAGTTCCATAGAATCCAGTTCTATAAGGAGATATTATTTGGAATGCCTCCAAGTTAAACTTATCACTAATGGCTGACTCATCGCGGTTTGCTGCACTATCAAACCCAAGTAAACCGTCTATTATAGATGTTAAATTACGTGATTTACCTCCATGTTTTTCTTCAAATAAAAACTTAAAGTGGTCAGTTATTTTATCTTGTAACTCATTTCTATCACTCCAGTAGTTTATATATAAGCCTGAAGAGATTTGACCTAGATTTTTTATTTTATATAAAAGTTCTTCATGGTTCTTACTCTTACCAGAAAAAACATTTGCCAAGTCCAAAATCATAGAATCTGTTTCTTGCCTACAATCTACTGTAAGTGATGCATGATTGTTAATATACTTTTTATCTAATTTAATAAATTCAATGATGTCAACAAAAACCTTTCCATATCCTATAGGTGGTAACTGATATTGGTCTCCAACCAAAATTAACCTTTTAAAACTTCTTTCCTTTAGATTAAGTTTTTGTAAAACGTCTTTAAACTTAACAAGGTCAACCATTGACATCTCATCTATAATGATATTTTCATACAACAAATCTTCATCATTACTCAAGTATTTATCTATTGTCATAGCTGTTATGTTTTTAAATGTTGAATCAGTCTTCAGTCTTAATGCTGCTTTTCCAGTAGGGGTTAATAATAAATATGTTTTATAATTCTCCTTCAATTTAGTAATAACACGTAATAACTCATAGGATTTGCCAGCTCCAGGAGAACCAGTTAAAACAAATAGTCTTTTTCTAAATATATTTAAGTATAGTTTAATATGCTCTCTAATAAATGTATCTTTATCAAATCTATCTTTACGTTCTGATGATAGTTTTTCGGCAGTTTGACGAATAGTTTCATCCATATTGACCTTCAAATCATCGTTATTTGGTAAATCTAATATATTTTTAATTGTACTTTTTATATATTGTTCTGCATCATAAATCTCATTTAAATAATAATATGAGTGTACACCATTCTTATCTTTAATTATGGTTATTTTTTTTGCAAGATGCTCCCTATATTTATCCTCTAGATTTCTAAGGTTTTGATTGACATTTAACTCAGAATCCATCTTGTAAAACAAAGGATAGTTTTTTATTTTCTCAAGTATTATTTCTGCCTCTTCATAACAGTCACCCTTATTTTCAAGAGATTTTAGTATAAAAATTATTAATGCTCTAATTCTTCGTGGGTCGTCAACTTTGATATTTTGTAGCTTTCTAACTTTCTTGATGTAATCTGAGATAGGGAAAAATGCTATATCAATCTTATACAAATCAATTTTGCCATCTATTACATCGCCACTTATGGAATCTTCAGTAGGTGACGCTTCATAATCCTCATATAAAATATAAGGATTCTCACAAACATCTTTTAATGATAACTTTTTATCATTAACTATTGCCTTAAACTGCTGATATGTTAGGTCTAACATAGCAAGTCTAAGGAAATCATAACATTTAACATTATGGTCTTCAATAGAATCATGAATATCCCAAAGAATATCTTCATATTCAGTATATTCATTTTCTATGTTATCTGGACAATCAAGCATTTCAATCAATCTCTCAAAGTAATCTTTACCCTCTTTTTCTTGAAGTAAGTTAATAAAATTATCTAAAATTGGCTTTTCACCCTGTCTAAGTTCAAGCAGTACACGCGCTAATCTCGCAAAACCTGGAAAATGGCCTCGTTGATTCCAACACATGCTCAACATATTATCTATAGTTTTAATTGCAGTATCGGTGTCAAACCCATCAATAATATTATGCTCTTTAATAATTAGAAGGCTTCTTCTAATTTTTGTTAATATAAATATAGATTGATCGTTTCCTATATCCATAGCAACATATTTAAATCCACTAGTCAATTCTGGTTCATCAATTGTTACTTTAATCTGGCTAAGATATTCTTTTTCGCCATTTAGATTTTTTTCTTCTAATTTAATGTATTCATGGTATGGCAATAAAATCCCATTTTCAGGGAAATCCAAAGTATATCTCAAAGCCCAATTCATTGTAGGAAAGTTTTGAGCACCTGGTTTTTTTCTCAACTTTTTTAATTCTTCCGGACAAATATCAAAATACTGTTTTTGCCCTCTATCTTTTAGCAAAGCACACCCAACAATTAAATATTTTTGCTCATCGCAAGAAACAGGATTATCATAATTAGTATAGAGAAATACAATGGTTTTCTTCTCTTTGAACTTTGACTGAAAATGTGAAATTCTATTTTCAAATATCTTATCTGGAAAATACTTGCCGTATTTATTTGCACCACTTTCATCACGTACAAATGATAATTTAAATGGCCACGTGAATACTGAATATGGTGGTAATTTTTCTCTAATATGTTTTACATTTGGTGCAGCGGGGTTATCGTGTTCAACTTCAACATTTGTATTACCAAAAGCATTTATTCCCCAATAGCATGGTGGCTGATACTTTGCTTCTAAAGTTTTATCAATGCTACAGTTACAGAAATTGGATTCTATATCTATTTTTCTTCGTGTCCTTAATCTCTCAGATAAAAGAGAGTGCTCTCCAATACAATAATCATTTGATTCTGGACTACTACACACCTTGCCATTCCACTTATTATCATGCCAAGCAAGTCTCACTGTTAGATGACTAACAGAATTTGATGTTTCATTCATTAATATAGGCTCCGTTTCTTTGAACAGGCTATCTCTTTCATTATGGTATTTTTCTATAATTTTCATAGCATACTCTATTTGTTTGGAAGAAGGTCTCTCACCCTTTCTACTGAATGAAGCTAGAGTATTTAATACACTACATTCTTTATTATTAAGTGTTCCCTTTTCCTTTGCATCTTCAACTATTTGATATAATTTAATATGTGTAAATTTGTTAAACCATTTATATAAATCTTCACTACTATAAGACAAATTATCCCCCCCATTACATATTATTATAAATACATTTATATATTCTATATTGCCACTTCTCTATTTTAAACAAGACATCCAATTAATCTCTACTCTAGTCTATCAACATAATTGTATATGGTTTTACATTATTTTAATATTAGTTTAGTTCTTCAAATTTATTTGTTATTCTACAAACACAAAAAAGATACTATAGGTAATATTATGTATTATTTGTAATATTAACCCTCAATAAATAAAAAAACACCTGCAAAATCACCATTTCAGCCAACTCTGTGGGTTTTCTCATATCTTTATATATTCCAATTCAGCTCCATACAATTTTTAAATACAAAAGTATACTCCTCTAACTTCCTCAGGAGTAATCATAGCTTCTATATCAGGATTTTCTACATAAAAAGCTTTCAGATTTGCGTACTTACTTCTTAGAGTTCTTAGTAATACCAGAATTTTTTCATAATTAAAATCTATTTTCATAAATAACCTCCTAAACTATTATTATCTATATATTCCATTCTTGTTATTAAATTCCTCTAAATGATAATAATTTAACTGAGGTGAGAATATGAAAAAGAAAAGTTTTATTAGAATAGATTTACTAGTACTACTTTCGTTCTTATTTTTATTAGGTTTCTTTGGTTCTCTATTCTATATTTCAATTTTAAACTACTAAAAAGCTCCGGAATTACTCTAGAGCTTTTTTTAGTATGATTTGCACAGTGTAATTTTTGCAATACCATGTATACCTGTTACAAAGATAATTTTTTTATCAAAAACAATATCTAATAATTACAACTCTTAATTACAACTCTCCTCTTAAAGATACATAAAAGACTGGGGAGGACACTTTATTTTAGGATTTAATTCCACTAATTCTAATGGCTCTTTATATACTTTAGTCTTTTTTATAGCAATAGCAAATCCAGTTTCTCTTTCCGAAAAATACTCTAAATATGCATTTTCATCGATTCCAGCATATAGCTTAGTTTCTTCCCATATTAAATTTGGAGCTCCTTTTAATATACTATCAATCTCAAATTCACCTATAACTTTTCCTACTGGCTTTGTAACATACACAACAATAGTATCTATATCTTCTCTTTTAAATAAATTTCTTCTATATTCATATCTTTTTTCACCTGTAAATATTTTTTGTGCATATTGTGGTTTAATCGATAATAAAACTTTCATCTACATCACCTAATTCTAATATTCTTAAAAGATTTTCATCACTCAATGGAACTGCTACCCAACGTTGAGTTCCATCCAACCCAATTTTCCCTATTAAATCTTGTCTTATAATTCTTTTATTTAACGCTATATTATACAACATCTTAATTAAATACTTGTATCTTTTTGTCCTCCAAAAGGATTCTAACTCATTTTCCTTAAAAACACTGTGTTTAGCACAATACTTATAAAATTCATCATAATTTTTAAACTCGTCTATATATCTAATTTCCTCAATAACGCATATAGAAGTTGCAACTGATGAATATTGAGCCATTTTACCTTTATCAGCGGTTCTATAAATAACTACTATATCTCCTTTTTCATATATGTTAAGATTGTCTCCTGAAAGATATATTTTCTCTACGCTGTTTGTAAAAGAAACATCTTCGATAACATGATTCTTTTCGGTCTTAAGCTGAGAATTTGGGAACATCCTAGTATGATATTCAGGATATATTGATAATAAAAACTTTTTATTTTTTCTAATATCAATTTTAGGATAATCCAATAGTATATCTCCTGATATATTATTTAAATATTTTATATATACATTTTCAGTTCCTGCTTTGCTGCTTTTAGTGCCATAATATTCAAATCCATATCTCAACAACAAGCTAATTAAAGAATCATGCTTCTCAAAAATTGTAACATATGTTTCTTGATAATTATTTTTAAACATTTCATCGATTATTATTTTAACAAACCTTTCACCAAGTTTGGTTCCATGTGCGTTAATTTTAAACGTACCCACTTTCAACCTTCTTTTTTCTTTTAAATTTGGCGTTATCGAAGTATCCTTATCATTTTCTTCCTTTAAATATAAAAATCCTTGAATACCACCATCCTCTAATATGAACGCACTTTCCTCATTTTTTGATTTTCTATTAAACCACTCATCGAACCCTGGATAATCTTTTTTTAATGTATAAAAAAACTCATCTTCTAAATTAATTTCACTAAATCTTTTTCTTTTAATAACATCCATACTTATCCCCCCACCCTACTAAATAACATTACTTTACTATTATTATAATACTTAGGGAATATATTTTCCGTTTTTTACCTTAAACATTATTGCAACTACTCCATGTTCCTCTTCTTGCTCTGGGGAATAGATACTATAAATTTTATTTATTATCTCTTCTATATTTAAATCGCCATATCCAAAATATGATGAAGGAAATTTATAGTACAATTCTTTAAAGGTCGGAAATACATATATTTTTTCAACATATACTAAAATAGTATCTTTTAGTTCTGGAATCTTATAAAAAATTATTTTATCCCCAGCATTAATTTTTTTTCTTTTTTCGTCATTAAGTCGAACTTCCACTATTTTGTTATGATATTTTATATTATCAAATTCTTCTTGTTTTAACTTCATTTGATGTAACATATTCAAACCACCTGATTTATTCTTTGGTTCTGATATTCTTAAATTGTATTAATATTAATTTAATTATATACTTTTTTCTTCCTTTACAAAAGTTAGTTAAAATTTATATATGTTTTTAATTCTTTGTATTTCTTTAACCTTTTATTAAAAAATATTAATTCAATGGCATACAAAATTGTTGCTAAACCACGAAAAAACACTAAAAATGCGACTACCTTTTTAAATTACTTATCGTCTGAAAATCCTCTATTTTCGCTTGTTGGATTATTTATCAACCCTAGCATTACTAAAATGCTTAATATAGCTGTTACAATTTCATTGTAGTTGCTTGGTAATACATCTTTACCAAAAACCTTAAGTATTATAGGTATGAAAGCTGCTATTGATATCCATAAACCATAATTCTTTAATCTTGATTTAATATCCATAATAATATTCATCCCTCCTATTTCTCAAAAGCAACTAAGAAACTATCGAAGCCAGCCTGTTTGAGCTTTCTTTGTACTTCTTCTGCATTGCCTCTTTCCTTGCATGAACCGACAACAACTCTAAAATAAGTGTTGTTTTCTATAGGCTTGGAAGGCTTTGCAGGTTGAGGAGCTGGTGTAGTTTTTGGCTGTGGTAAATCTTTGCCTATATATCTTAAGCAACCTCTAGCTATTGCTCTTGCTTCAGCTTCTATCCATTCATCAGTTCTCATTTTAGATTCAGCACCACGATTGCTAATGAAGTCACCTTCTATTAATATAGCAGGCATGTTAGTTTCTCTTAAAACAGCAAAGTTAACAAACTTTACTCCTCTACTGTTAGAGACTTGTCCAGCCCATATTAAATCATCAAGTACACAATTAGCTAACTTCTCACCATGTCCTCCAGAACTGAATGCAAATACCTCTGTGCCTACAACACTTTCTGTATAACATGAATTTTCATGTTTTGATACAAAGTACGTAGCCCCCCATTCATTTGCAAGTCTAGCTCTTTCAGATAAACCTATAAATGCATCATCTTTTCTAGTCAATCTTACTTCTTCACCTGCTGCTTCCATTATTTCTTTCCATCTTTTCATAACTTTTAATACAACCTGTGATTCTTCTAATCCTGTAGGTCCTACTGCCCCTGGGTCATATCCTCCATGGCCTGGATCTCCCATCCACTTTGCCATAAGCTATTCCTCCTCTTTATCTTTTATTCTTGAATTACCTAAGCAAGTAAATGTCCTATCATCAATTCTCAGAACTCTTCTTTGGGTATCAAGAGCTACTGCTAAAATCTTATCTAATAATCCTATAGTAGTCTTTTGGTCTTTATCATTAGCAAGTAACACTTCGTTTAACTTTTGTGTATGTTCTGCATTACTTGATATAAGAGCATCTATCTTATCGCAAAGTTTATCTATTCTACTTGTATCACTATTAGTTTTATTTCTTTTGTTTTCACTAATAAATTTAAAAAGCAAAATAACAAAAACTAATAAGATTGCCAATGTTGCTCCTGCTATTCCTAGTTGTAAGTATAAGTTTAATATATTTGAATCTATCGGCATAAAACACCTACTTTCTTAAAAAATAAAAAGACCTTTTTATTGGTCCCTTACTCTGTATTTCTGTCATTAATTCATCTTATTAATGCGGAGGCATATCGAACGGATAAACATAGTCAACCGTTAAATCGTATTGAATTTTCATTGTATTCGTAGGAGTCTTAGTGACTGGGCTGGCAAGTAGTGTATGAGCTCCCGCCGGAATCATGTAATGTAGCTGTAAACATCCATAACTTCCGTTTTCGTTGGTTGCTATCATTAAATTTAAACTAGGATCCCATCTAAAATGACCATAAGATGCGTAATTACTTATGTTCCAAAGCGTGGACGACGTTGAGAGCCAACTTGTATAAACGCTCAAGTCTGACTCATTAAGGACATAAAATACACTTGTATAGCTTTGAATCAATATTTTGTTTTGAGGGATTTTTGTTATCGTAACATACCCGTCCGAGCAAGACGTTGTAATTAACATCATTGCACTGCTGAAAGTACCGTCTTTGTTATAAGCAGCAAGGGCCATTCTCGTTGTCGTTCCGTCACTACCTTGATATGCCACTAAAATTTTACTTGAAGTCACACAAAGAGCTCTAAAAAGTTGGCTATTTGCAAGGTTGTACCCACCGACTGAGTTCAAACTGCTGCTTTTGGAATATGTCGCCAAAACGTTGAAATTCTGATCATATTTTTTAATAGATCCGTCGGTTCCAAGAGCAAAAAAGCAAGACAAGTCGCTGTCATAATCAAGACAATTGGCATTTGCAGCAAGAGTTTTGCCTGTTGTCTCCAAAAGGGTTGTCTTGTCCCAAACTCTCACTGTTGTCGTTCCCTTTTTTAGAACGTAAATGTAATTTGAGTCATAAGCGACGTGGCAGCTCGACAAAGTATTTCCGGAAACCCCGTCAGCTATTTTTAGTTTTTTGTCTTGTCTATAGTACGTATGATAATAAATTCCAGTGGCCTCAGTATTATGTCTCGGAGTCAAATAAATGCTTTGAAACGTTCCATTTCCAGCACTTGTCCCAAAATCAACCACCCAGTGGCGCGTCGTTGACGTTTTTGTTAATCCATTACCCGCAGTGGCGCTTGTGTATGTGCTCTCGCTTGTGTTCACTGTCCCCCTAAGTGGATTGGATCCAGAATAAGGGTTAAACAAATCAGCATATCCCACAACTCCACCCCAAGTAAAATAATCATATTGGTCCTCTGCAACGTCCCCTGTAGTCAATAACATTACGTTACACATTCCAACTCCGTCAGTAAGCATATTAAATGTACTATACAAACAATTTACTGAGTTATAGTCTAGGATTCTGCTATATATCCCGTCATAAAATGCGACGCTTGATAACACTGCGGTTATTCTATTTTCGCTTTTTGCCTCGTAGGTCTTTTCGCCTGTCTTTGCGTCAAAGAGTTCAACTGTAAAAACCCCTTTCGCTGGAGCCAGCATAGGCTTTTGTTTTTTGACTTCCCAGCTCTGACCAGTCATTAAATCTTTATTATATGCAATACTCTCTCTAAAAGTCATTTTACTCCTCCTATTATTATTAATATCAAGCTAGTGTCACGCTTGCGTTTGTTGCGGTCACGTGTGATCCTTTTACATTTTGATAAGCAACGCTCTGACCTGTTGTGTTTCCAACCGGAGGAGCTTGCGCAACTTCCAAGCTTGTCGCAGTCGCTTGTCTGCTACCCTTTACGTTAATGTAATATTGTGTGGAACTAGCCTCTGCGTGAGGAATCTCCGCACTTAATCCGCCTTGTAAATTACGCCCGTCAACCATTGCTTGAAGGTTATAAATTGGAATTGTGAACGTTCCAGCGTCCACCTTTAGAAATACGCCAATGTAATGACCTCCAGCTCCTACTTGTGGAATACCCAACGGGATCCCAACGACATTATCTCCAGCTTGGAGCTTTTGTTTCGGCGTGAATACTATGTCTTTATTATCAAGCTGTATTTCTATAGTCAAAGTACACGCTTGAGAGGCTGTCCCATACATTGAAAGAGATAAAAAAAGGTTAGTATCCGCAATCGCAGCAACTCCCAAATATATAGGCTGCTGCAACGTTGTCCCAATTGTAAGAGTTTGACCATTAGAATAATACATCATAGACGACAAAGCCTGAGCCACTTGGTTTCCAAGGTCATCCGAGATTGTTTGAATTAATCCACTTAGGTCTTGCATTGGTTTTCTTGGCTGCCCAAAAGTAACCTTTGAATTAAGCCCAGTCAAAACGTCAGTGATAATTTTTATAACTGGGACCTTCACATTAACGTCAACGTCGTCATGAATTATCGTTACACTATCCCCGACACTTATTGTTTCAAGCTGAGTATAATTTTTATATTCAACTGTTCGAGAAAGCTCAATCATGTCAACCTCTATGGTTGATCTTTCAAGTCCTATCGTTGCCGCTGCTGCTGTTGCAAGAGTTCTGAGCGTCGGCTCGTCATCCGCGTCAAACTTTACCTCCTTAATAAGTGGAAACGGCGGATAATCCTCGCCGTCCCAGTTAGTGACACTGATATATTTTTCTGTCAATTTTACGTTGTTATTTCCTTTAGGATATATTTTTGTAACTATATCCGTTGCGTCGTTTATTACTTTTATTGCCTCGATATTCTTCCCACGGCGGACCGTAACTCCATTATCTGAGCCCATGCTCTGTAATATCTTTATATCAAAGTTATCACGTAAGAGCTCTCCTCGCCCCCAGCGTTTAATAATATTAAACATTGCTGCGGCTGGGTTGTCTTCTACAAAATAAATTGTGCTGCCTAGAACTATATCACTACCAACCGTATAAGTGAGCGGAAGATCTCCAATGAGCGCCTTTGTCATTGCAGTTTTAACGCTGCAAAGCTCCGCCTTAACGTTCTCAATGAAATAAAAATTAAGATCATAAAATATATGCCTGGCCCAAACAGATATTATTTTTTGGTCCTTATTCTCTTTTGTGATTTTTATTATTCTAAAGAGTTGCCCCGCTGCCTTAATTATATTGTATTTTATAAGATACTGGGCCTTTTTCGAGTTTGAGGGATATTCCAGGTCGAGAGAATAATCTCCGTTGAGCTCATGAGTGATCTCGCATTTAATACACTCATTAAGGACCGCCAGGCCATTATTATCAAAATTGCCTTTTGTGGTCTTTTTATCATAGACGCATATCAACTATAACCACCTCCAAAAAGGTGTAACGTCAATTTTAGTAACGCAGCCAGTGTATGAAATACTATTCACTCCTGGGATCAATGTTGGAAACTTTCCAGACATTTTGCTGTTTAGGTTTGCGCCGCTGTCGTTGTATGCATCCATAATTGTGCTATCTAAAATAATATGATTAAGCAACCCTGTAAACTGGATCTGTACGCCATTGATTGTAAGAGATCCCTCTCCGCTGCCATAAACTTTTATTATTGGCTCTGAGTAGATCGTCCCTGGGTTCGTGATAGTTCCTGGAATTGTGCTGATTGTTATCACTGAATTGCTTACTGCATATTTGAAAGGCCTACAATTGAATATTATTACGAATTCATTTAAAGAACTATATGCTTGCTTAATATCAAAAGAATTTACTACTTGACCTATATATTTTTTGTTTGGTTGATAAGTGAATATTAGATTACTTTCACCAGTACCTATAAGCCATCCTTTTATATCATCAACTTTATCTACAATGTCATCTAAGATTGTACATTCTACTGCTATTGTTATATCTTCATATGTATTTTCATCAAAATTCAATGAACTATTACGTCCTGGAACATCAATTGAAGTTATTCTTCTTTTGGGAGAAGGAATAGAGGGTCTTTGAGTTATTATAATTCCAAAATCGTTATAGCTATCTTTGCCTCCAAATTGAAAGCTTATCACTCTAAGATCCTCCTTTCCCCATTGATACTCTTTGCCTATAAAATTCTAATTCATAAGCTAAGTTTTCAATATCTTTATCAGTGTTATTATAGAATTTTTCAATTATAAAAAGTGGTTGTGTAGTCTTATTATTATTAGTGCTTGTTGATGTCTCGGATATTCTCTTTGTTCCATATTCACTTCCTGCTAAAGCCAATTTAGAACTTGGTACATTTGTATCCATTCCAGTAACTTCGCTGCTCATACTCTTAACTACATTTTTTATCAGCCCTAGAGAGTCCTGCAAGCCTACTGCAAAGCCTTCTCCTGTATACCCTCCTAGCTTTTCCATAACCACAGAAGGTGACTGTATTCCCAATGCACTCCTTATCTTTTTTGTTATCATTTCTGCGAGATTTTCAACAATTTGTTTTACTTTACCTATCATATTTTTTATTCCATTTAAAAGACCTTGCATGATGTTCACTCCAAATTGATACATCTGTAATGGTAAATTTTTAATATAGTTAATCGCATTATCAATCCCACTGTTTATAGAGCTTTTTATACTAGAATATGTGCTAGATATACCATTCTTTAAAGAATTAAATATATCAGCACCTTTCTGATACATTCTGCCTGGCAAACTAGCTATATAAGATATAGATGTCTCTATTCCTGACACTACAGCATTTTTTGTTTCATTAATTTTGATTTTAGTAGCACTTTTAAAACTTTCAAACATATCCGTAGCCTTTTTATACAACCTCGAAGGCAATGTAGAAAACCATTCTACTATATAACTCCAAGTATTCTTTATCCAGTTTGATGTACTAGTTATAATATTTGTTACACTATCCTTAAGAGAATTCCATGCTGCAATCGCATTATTTTTTATTTTATTCCACACATTTATTAAAAAGTTAATTATATTGGTCCATATTTCAATAGCTATATTTTTTATTGATGTACTAATTTCAACAAAGTTAGCTTTAATCTCATTCCATAGATTTATAAAGAAAGACTTTATGTTAATCCATATTAACGTTAGTTCTAATTTTATAGCTATCATTATTTGATATATAGCAGTTTGAATACTTATCCATGCACTTGTAAAAGTGGCCTTGATATTGTCTAATATTTGTGCTAAATCACTTCTTAACTTATCCCAATCACCTCTAATAGCATCTATTATAACTAATACTGCTCCTAATACTATGTTTTTAATACCTTCCCATATATCTAAAAAAGCACTTCTAAGATTTTCGAGTGCCATACCTAATATATTAAATGTAGTCCCAAATCTATCTATAAGTGATTGTTTAATTTCTTCAACCTTACCTAAAACAGCATTTTTTATAGTAGTAAATAGATTTATAAAGAAATCTTTAATTCCTATCCATATATTTGATGCAGTTGATTTTATGTTATTCCATACTTCTGATAGTTTAGATTGAATTTCGTCCCAATGTTTTATTATAAGTAAAGGTATACCTATAAAAAGAGCTATTATAGCCAATATTTCAACTCCCCATTTTGCAAAGAACCCTTTAATCCATTTCCAAAAACTATTCAAACTATCCTTTATCCCTTGCCATGCTTCATTTAAATATGTTTTGATATTATCCCAAGCTTCGCTTAAATAAGCTTTTATACTTTCCCATGTACTACTAAAAGTATTTTTAATTCCAGTCCATAAATCTATAAAGAAATTCTTTATAGGTTCCCAGTTTTTATATACCAAATAAGCAGCTACTGCAAATGCAGATATAATTGCAATTGCTATTCCTACTGGTCCCGTAAGTACTGTAAATACACTTGCTAATGCTGCTATCGCTGGAGTTGCTGCTGCTACACCAGTCGTAACAACTGCAATTGCACCACTAATCGTAGAAAATACTGTTATTAATCCTCCAACTACAGCTATCACTTTACTTACAATTAAAAGTACAGGTCCTATCGCCGCAACTATTAATGCTATTTTAATAACCATATCCTTTTGAGCATCCGAAAGACCATTGAACCAGTTAACTAAATTATTTATAGTTCCAGTAAGTGTCCTTAGCATTGGAGTTAATCTGTCTCCTATAGCTATCATTGCACCTTCAACTGCTGATGTTAATTCATCCCACGCACCTTTAAGATTGTCTTTCATTGTGGTAGCCATTTCTTTAGCTGAACCATCTGAGTTTTTAAAGCTATTAGTTAGTTTATCTAATTCATTGGGTCCCGCTTGTATCAGGGTTAACATTCCACTCATTGCTTCTTGTCCAAAAATTGTAGCTATAGCTTGCTGTTGTTGTTGTTCACTTAATCCTTCCATAGATCCCTGAAGTTTCCCTATAATATCTTTTAAAGGCAACATCTTTCCAGTAGAATCATAAGCACTAAATCCTAATTTTTTCATTAACTCTCCTGCTTCACCAGATGGATTTGCTAACCTTGTTAAAGCAGATCTTAATGTTGTACCTGCTTGACTTCCACGAATACCACTATTAGCCATTTCACCGATAGCCGCAGTAACCTCTTCTAAACTTAATCCCATTGATCTAGCTACTGGTGCAACATACTTCATCGCTTCTCCAGTATCTTCTATTCCTGCATTTGTATCTGCTGCTGCCCTTGCCAATACATCCGCTACATAAGCTGCCTGGTTTGCTTCAAGCCCAAACCCTCTAAGTGTAGATGATGCTATATCTGCTGCAGTTGCTAAATCGATTCCACCACTAGCAGCTAAATCTAACATACCAGGCATAGCTGCCATTATTTCATTAACATTGAAACCAGCTGAAGCTAATGCCTCCATTCCGGCTGCTGCCTCTTTCATCTGTTACATATAGGCTTTTTATCCTATACTCTCCTCTTTTCAAAGGAGTGTCGGCGTACATTTTCACCTTCAACTTTACTCGGTCAGGTGGTGAGCACTCTTGCCTAGATTATATTTATTCACTAGGTACGCTCTACGGTGATACTCAGCCTTCCGAAATCTGAATATTTACCTCGGTATTGGCATATTTATGACATAATAAATTACCATAAACTTAGCTTCTACCGATTTTACTCACTTATTTATGCTACAAGTTTCCTTGTAGTGTGCCAATTATCTTTAGCACTAAACGAAGTAGTAGCCCCTAAATCTATAGCTTGGTTTCTTAATTTATTAAAGTCCTCTCCAACTGCTCCAGAAATAGCCCTAACCCTACTCATAGAACTATCAAAGTCAGCTGTTGTTTTTATAGCAGCTGCGCCTGCCCCTAATATTGGTACCGTAAGACCTTTAGTCATTGTAATACCAACTGCATTTACTGCACTACCTAAGGCATTAATTCTACTTTTAGCTGTATCATTGCTATCACAAAAAGTTTGCAAATGTTCTTTAGCTGATTTTAAACCAGCTGTAAAAGGAGATGAATCAAGTGTTAGAACAGCTACCGCAGTCCCTGCACTTATTCCAGCTATACTTGCCATTTAATTTCACCTCTTTGTATTTTTAAACCTCTTAAGATTTTCTTTCATTGAATTAAAGAGTTGTGAATTATTTTGCTGTTTCTTCTCATTAATCCAATGTGGAGTTTTGCGCCACTTAAGAACGCCCTTGTCGTTGTAATACATAAACGATTGAATATGTGCTATAGCTTCATCAAAACAAAAAGCGAGATATGGATCATCTATCCCCATAATCTCGCTTGGTACTCTTTTATATTGTTCAACTAATCTTATTATCCTTAACACCTGTTTGCTCTGTACGAAACTGCTCTAATGCCTTTAGACCTTGTTGAGTGAAATTAAAAAGAACTAACTTTTGTTCATCAGTTAGTTCCAAACTCAATTCCTTTATATCTTTTAATTTTGGTTCAATAAGTGTTTCCTCTGCAAATATATCAAATAGCTTCCCTAGCTCTTTTATATCCACATCTGCATTTGGTTTATTAAACACTTTATCAGCTGCTCCTAAAAGTGCATTAGGAATTGCTCCCTTACTAACTAAACCTAATAGAGAAACTCTTTTCACTCTACATACAAAAGGTTTCTCATTCCATCCTGGTAAAGTCACTATGGTCCCTTTGGCTACTTCTTTTAATTCATCTAAGCTTGTTACTTGTAATTCATTCATAATTTACACCCTCTCTATGGTAATTGCGCTAGTATGTCTAAATCATATGGAGCTTCACCGTTTTTAGGCCTTGAAGATATAGTAAATTCGGGTGTTGTAAATTCTCCATCTTTAAACGTAAAATTTGCAGGTTTTCCCTTGCAATTGGGATAAGAGAATTTAAAGTATCCTACAATTTCATCCCCTTCTTTTTCCTCTGTATATATATTAAGTGTGAATGTTTTTCTATTAACTGCCTGTCCTGATACAGGAGGTGTATATCCAATAATATTTTGTTCTGCATCTTTCTTTAAAGTTCCACCATCTATTATTGCAAGTACCTCAGGAGCAAATTTATTGTCTGTAAGTGTTATATCTGATCCATACTGAATATCCTCTGTTTTATCAATAGCATGAATTGTATTCTTTGTTCTTAACACTTTTTCTTCACCTTCAGATACAATAGGTTCATATCCCGCTTCGCTAGCAGTATCCCAAGTTAACGTTTGAGGTGTGGCTTCATCTGTAATTATCTCTACTCTTTTTATATTAACCAAAGCATGTGTTTCAGCATTTGCCATAGTTTAAACCTCCAATTCTTTTTGTATTTGATATAAAATACTACATGTTAAAGCTTTCTTTTCATCATCTGTGATTGTACCCATTTCAACACCAGTATATCTAAGAAAATTCAATTCTTTTAAGTAAACTTTAACTGTACTTTTAAAACTTATAATTTTAGTAAATTGATTTTGCGGAACAAAAAAGATGATATCTACAGTTTGAGCACCAATCTTATTAGATCCGTTTTGCCCTCCTGTACCATCATCTTTTAAAACTACATATGGTGATTTGCATTCCCCTTTATGTTGACCTACGAAATAAACATCTATCTCTTTTGATTTTAAATAGTCATATATCCTAAGCATTTTATCACCTTATTTTTGATATTACATTTGCCCAACCAGTTAATACCTCACCTTTGAATTTTTTAATGGTTGGCCATGCAATAGCATATTTCTTTTCATGTGCTAATTCTAAATACTTGAATTGATATGTGGGACTTGATAGCCTTATATCTATACCACTTGTAGTTTTTACTACTTTAGTATTCAAACCTTGCCTTGTTAATCCTGTTCTATCTATCCAATGGGCATTTTTCTTGGCATCTCCCTCTATCTTCTTCCCAGCTGTTTCGGCATAAAGATAAGTAGCTTTTTCAACTTTATCATTTATAACAGCCATATTCTTTAGAACATCACCAATATCGAAGCTTAAACTACCCATCTAGTTGCACCACCATGTCAAAGTAAACCTCGAAGTTTTCACCGAGGTAAACTACTCTGTATTTTTTATCACCAATGCTTAAAATATCGCTAGTTTTTACTTTTAAAGATTCTTCGTTATAATCAACTAGGAAGCGTGTAGAAGACTTACCTAAGGTTTCTCCTTTATCTTGTAAATTAAGATTTATAACTCTTTCTTTTTCGTATAACAAGCCTGTAATCGTGGTTATTAAAATAGGCTCATCTTCTGGCTCATTATACTGATTTAAAACATCTCTATAAACCACAGCTTCACTAGGCATCTGAGAAACACCTTTTATAACTGCCTGTCTTAACCTTTCCTTATCCAACATTATTCATCAACTCTTTTCATTGAGGTATTGTAATAACCACTAGAAGCGCTCTCTTGCTGATACTCAGAAATGTATTGCCTAGATAAGTTATTCCAATATTCAGGACCTGGATTCTCTATTGTTATAGGTCCTACCTTAATACTCTTCTCTCCATCAGCTTTCATTAAAACTAATTTTCCAGCAGTTAGCCTAATATTATTACCGTTAATTACTAGGAATCCTGTTAATTCATCATCCGTAAAATAAGGATATTTTTTTTCTTGAATTAATAATTTCAACAAAGTTAAATCATCCAAAATTTCACCTACTTTTCACTTACTGTTTCAATGTAGCCCTTTTCTGACATACCTGTTACATCTGATTTTCTTACAGCAAACTCTTCTCCAATCTTTATGATATCCCTATCATATTTTAAGTTAATTTTAGCTTTTACTTTGACTGCTCTTTTTTCCTCAGCCACTTAACTCATTCCCTTCTAAAAGAACAGGGGATACGCCCCCTCATCTATTTTACTTTTGCAAAGAAGCACTCATCAGCTCTATCGAATGAAGGAAGAACTAATTGTGATACTTTGGTTTCTACTGTAACAGGATCTTCTTTAAGCATAGTAGTAATAGCAACACCAGTGTTTACTATTTGAGTATCTAACTTGCCAGTACCATAAACTTTATCTGCCTCTTCTGGAGTAGTTCCATAAACAGTTTTTCCTACAGTACCATCAGGAATTAAAGTTATATAGTCATCTTCATAGTAATTCATAGTAGTTGTACCATCTTCAGCTATGAAAGTACCATTTAAGATACCTACAGATATTCCTAATTTTCTGTTTAGGTAAGCTATAATATCTTGAGTAGTTACTATAACCTCTCCCATATTACGAGCCTTTAATTCATTTAATATAGCTGTATTTTGAGATATATAACCAAAAGTAGTTTTAGTAAGCAGCATTCTGCTTGGAGCTGCATAACCTTCATCGGTTAATGCTGTTTGCCATCTTTGAATATCTCCAACTATATCAGCACCTCCATTATTCCAAGTAGCTTCACCAGTAAGAGTTTCTTTGTGTGCTGCAGGAACCTCATAATCAACTACTATATCTCCATCATCAGTAACAATATTAATTACACCCTTTTGAATTAACTGTGCCCTCATTCTCGTTGCTTGAACACCAGCTCCATCCACTAGAGATTGATAGTTATCATAAACTTGGGAAACTATTTGTTCTACTAAGTTTTGATTATTAGCTTGTAAAGCCATCATTAAAAGCTGTCTATCTTTTTCCTTAATTAAAACTGATTCTTTGAAGAAAGGTAATTCTTTCTTATCAATTTTTAAGTCAGCCTTTAAAGCTCTTGGTTTTACAGCTACATCAAAAGTAGACATTCTTAAAGCTACAGGCTTTTGTTTTGAGCCTTTAGCAAGTTCTATTTCAGTTCCCCATTGTTTTGTGTTAGGAAATAAAGCTTGATCAATTGTAGTTCTTGGTGGTAAGTTTTGAATATATAATGCTATTTCTTTAGCACTTATAAAATCTTGCAAATTCATAGTTTATTCCTCCTCTAAATTAAAGAAATTGAATCATTTTTAAAGCTGTTCTTACTGCTGCTACGGGTGCAACTGGTAAAGCACTTTCTTTTATGAAACCAAATATAGTAACTGGTACAACCTCGGTTCCTTTTGAATTATTAAAATCTACATCCTCATACACAACTCCAAAAGCTGTAGCTCCTAACTCTGCAGTATTAACACTCTTTCCATCCTTGTCTACGATAGTTCCTACTGGTAATATACCATTAGTTAATGTTGCATCTGTCTTAACAACTTTTATATTAGTGTTTTGGAATAACTGACCTGCTAATGCCAGTATATTCTTTTGTTCACCCATTATGGTTCTTGAACTCTGTCTCATAATTTACTCCCCCTATTTAAAAAATTGATTAATATTTTCACTTGATTTAATTTGATCTGTTTTACTCTTTGCAAGTTTCTCTCCTAGACTTAACTCTTTTCCATCTCCACCAGTAGTTGTTTTCCCTGTCTGGAATGAGCCTGTTCCTGGCACTTCTTTTTCAAATAAGTAATCTCTATCCCTTTTAATAGCCTCTAATTGTTCCTTAAGACCTATGACATTATCACCATCTACTTTAAGTTTGTTGTTATCTAAAAGAGCTTTAATCAAGTTGATATCTTTAGCCTTGCTATCTTTTAACGCATTATTGATAGCTACATTAAACTTAATAGCTTCAAGTTTTTTTTCATATTCGGCGGCAGTGGCAGCATTAGCAGTTTTAAGCTTTTCAAATTCCTGTGTTAAAGCTTCATTATCCTTAACCTTTTCTTGCAAAGTTGTAAGCTGCTTATCTCTATCTGCTAGTTGTTGCTTATAGTCATTCTTTTCAGTAGTTACCTGTGAGAACCTTTCTTTTGGAACATAGTCAGCACTATTTACAAAGTCAATTCCCTTATACTTATTTCTAACATCCTCTGGAAGAGCTTTAAATGCTTCTTCACCTATGATTTCTTTTAAATTTGGCATTGATAATTCCTCCTTAATACGCTTTTTTACGTGGTTCGTCCACGACATTAATGAGTGCTTATTTTCTTTTACGTCTACCTCAAAGCTTAAAAAGACGGATTAAAAGCAAAATAAAAAGCCTTATTTCTAAGACTTAATCACATTTATCGTATATCTTTTTATACTTTTGAGATATTTCTTCATTCCTTTTCTTCAGTTTTTCAAAATCGTTTATTAAAATTTCAATCTCTTCATCTGTTAGTTTGTTTTCCTTGCTGACTACATTCTTTTCTAACTCAGCTACAATAACCTGTATTCTAGCTATGTTAGTCCTAAACTCATGATTTGAATAAACAATAGTATATTTAGTGGAGCAATGTGGACACTTGAAATACATTCGTTCAACATCACCCTCAACTTTAACTATTGGCTATGTTAAAGAATAATGTTTATAATATAAC
>NZ_BOPZ01000022.1 GCF_018332455.1 Clostridium polyendosporum | reverse complement strand
GAGGTGTAAGCATGGTAACATGTTAAGCTGACTGATACTAATAGGTCGAGGGCTTGACCAATAAAAAGGCTAAAACTTATGTGCAATTTTGATGGAATAAAATTCATCAACAAATCTGGTGATGATGCTTTTAGAGGATACACCCGTTCCCATACCGAACACGATGGTTAAGCTCTAAGAGGCCGATGGTACTGCACGGGCGACTGTGTGGGAGAGTAGGAGGTTGCCAGGTCAACATGGCTCCTTGGTCAAGCGGTCAAGACACCACCCTTTCACGGTGGTAACAGGGGTTCGATTCCCCTAGGAGTCACCACATAAATACTGTATAACTCGATATGCTTCCGGGGTGTATCGAGTTTATATATTTGTAGAACGTAATATAAGTTATATAAAAAGAACTGCCAAATTAAGCAGTTCTTTTTTTGTTTGTAAAAAACATAAATCATATATAAAGATAATCATACTTAATAATAATAAAAGGAAAAGGGGATAGTATATTTATAATAAATTAAAGAGGAATGGGCATGGATAGTATAAATATAAAACATTATTTTTATAATATATCGAATCTCCCTATTAAAGAAAGCTATCAAAAAGAAGAATTGCTAACTAAGGACTTTTTTATAGAAAAAGAAAAAAACTTAGAAATATATTTTTGTACTCATAATGAGTATATCAATGTTAATGCAAAAATCTTTATTGTGGGTATAACGCCAGGTTTTCAGCAAATGAATAGATCTATTGTAGTAGCAAGAAGATGTCTAGAAAAAAATATACCATTAAATAAAATACTTTATATTTGTAAGTGTGAAGGGAGATTTTATGGTATTATTCGCAAAAATATAATAGGAATGTTAGATGAATTAGAGCTAAATAAAGTACTTAATATAAAAAGTTGTGAGGAGCTTTTTGCAGAGAAAGATTATCTACTACATACAACATCTATGATTCCATATGCAGTTTTTTCTAATGAAAATAACTATACTGGGCATAGCCCGAAAATATTTAAGAGCGAACTGTTATTAAAATATATAAATCAATATTTCTATCCACAAGTAGAATTACTTAAGGAAGCCCTAATTATTCCACTAGGAAAATGTGTAGAGGAAGTATTATGGGATCTAATAGACAAAGGAATTGTTGAGGAAAGACAATGCTTAATGGGGTTTCCTCATCCTTCTGGTGCTAATGGTCATAGGTTAATTCAGTTTTCAAAAAATAAAGTGTTAATGAAAAATGCAATTAATCTTTTAGGTGAAAAATTGCAAATCAAATCATCATTTCATTAAAAGAAGAGAAGGGTAGTTTAATACTACTGTAACATATAGAAATAATGTTAAGAAATATTTAATATATTTAGTTACTAAATAACTTATACTGGTGAGGGAAACTTATCTTACTAAACTGTAAGATAAGTTTTTTTATGCAGCATTTTAATAAGAGGATGGAGGACTTCACATAAAATATGTTAAAAAGTATATTTTTATTAAGCCGTATTTTTGATTATAATTGAAGTACAGCTATTAGATATTGAAATAGTTTTTGGAGGATGAATTATGAATAAGGATTTAGTTATTGTATTGGCACCAGATTCTTTTAAAGAGAGCATGACAGCAAAAGAGGCTTGTGAAGCAATGGAAAGAGGAATTAAAAAAGTAAATGATAAAATTACTTGTATACATGTACCAATGGCTGATGGTGGAGAAGGTACAATGCAATCTCTAGTAGATGCAACTAATGGAACAATATACTCATTAAAAGTAATTGGACCTCTTGGAAATGAAGTAGAAGCACAATATGGTATTCTAGGAGATGGAGAAACAGGTGTATTAGAAATGGCTAGTGCAAGTGGAATTCATTTAGTGCCTTCAAAACAAAGAAATCCACTTATAACAACAACATATGGTACTGGTCAGTTAATCAGAGCTTGTTTGGACCATAGGGTAAAAAGATTATTAATAGGTATTGGTGGAAGTGCCACAAATGATGGCGGTGCAGGTGTTGTCCAGGCTCTAGGTGGAAAGTTATTAGATAAAGACAGAAACGAGCTAGGTTTTGGAGGCGGACAGTTAGGCAAACTAGATAAGATTGATTTAACTAATCTTGATTTACGTCTAAAAGATGTTTTAGTAGAAGTAGCTTGTGATGTTACAAATCCACTTTGTGGAGTAAGAGGAGCTTCCAAGGTGTTTGGACCACAAAAGGGAGCAACTCCAGAAATGATAGAAATACTTGACAGTAACTTGGAACATTATGCAGAGATAATTAAAGAGTATTTGCATAAAGACATATTAGAAGTACCAGGAGCTGGAGCGGCAGGCGGATTAGGAGCTGGACTTATGGCATTTTTAAGTGGTACATTAAAAAAAGGTATTGAAATGGTAATTGAATATACTGGATTAGAAGAAAAGATTAAAAAAGCAGATGTGGTTTGGACTGGAGAGGGGAGTATTGATTTCCAAACTCAATTTGGAAAGACTCCTTTTGGAGTTGCTACTGTAGCTAAAAAGTACAATAAGCCAGTAGTAGCACTAGCAGGTAGAGTTGGTGAAGATATAGATATATTATATAAAAGTGGAATTGACTCAATTTTTTGCATTATGAGAGGGGTAACCTCTTTAGATGAGGCATTAGAAAAGGGCAAAGAAAATATAGAGAAAACTTCTGAAAATATAATAAGATTGATGAATTTAGTGTAATGAATAATTAAAAATAAATATGAATTTTATATGTAAAGAATTGCTAAATTGAGCAGTTCTTTTTTTTACTGAATCTAACATTTAACCATATTCTTGTAACATATATATATGTTATTTCAATATAATGCAAGCTATAATACTAAATATAAGATATTTGAAAACGTTAAACAGGGGATATTTGGGAGGGGAATTATGGCTATTATATATGAACAAATAAGTAAAACTTTTCACTTAAAATCAAAGGACAGCAGTTATGTAATTAAAGTTTTGGATACAGGTCATCTTGTCCATCTTTATTGGGGAAAAAGCATAAATTCAAGTAATCTAGATTATTTAGTAAGATTAAAAAATTGGGGAAGCTTTCTTGCAAATACTGATAATATAGATGAATTTAGTTTAGAGGCATTACATCAAGAGTATCCTTCATATGGTAACACAGATTTGCGTTCACCTGCTTTTCAATTGCAGCTTGTTGATGGTTCAACAATAACAGATTTGAGATATGATTCTCATAAGATATATAAAGGAAAACCAAAATTAGAAGGTCTTCCAGCAACATATGTAGAAAATGATGATGAAGCAGATACATTAGAAATAACATTAATAGATAAGGTGGCTAATGTAAGAGCAGTATTATTATATAGTGTATTTAATGAACTTGATGTTGTAACAAGATCAGCAAAAATCATAAATGATAGCAGTGAAGATGTTAAGATATTACGTATATTAAGTTCAAATGTTGATTATAGAGATAGTGAATTTGATTTAATTCAACTATCAGGTGCATGGGCTAGAGAAAGACATGTAGTAAGAAGAGGATTGACAAGTGGTGGTCAATCAATAGAAAGTAGAAGAGGTGCAAGTGGACATGCTGAGAATCCTTTTATAGCTTTAGTTAGAAAGGATACAGTTGAAGATAAGGGAGAAGCTTATGGCTTTAGCCTTGTTTATAGTGGAAACTTTTTAGCAAATGTAGAGGTTGATTTATATAGTAATGCTAGAGTTCAGCTAGGAATTAACCCATTTGATTTCAATTGGTTATTAAAGAGTGGAGAAGCTTTCCAAGCTCCAGAAGCAGTGCTTGTTTATTCAGATAAAGGATTAACAGGTATGTCAAGTACTTATCATAAAATTTATGGTAAGCGTCTTGCTAGAGGAAAATATAGAGATGCAGAAAGACCTATATTAATAAATAACTGGGAAGCTACTTATTTTGATTTTAATGACGAAAGTATAGAAAATATAGCTAGAGAGGCTAGTGATCTTGGCATTGAACTATTTGTTTTAGATGATGGATGGTTTGGAAAAAGAGATGATGATACTAGCTCTTTAGGTGACTGGTTTGTAAACAGAGATAAAATTAAGAATGGTTTAGATACTCTTGCTAAAAATATAAATGATATGGGTCTTAAGTTTGGTTTATGGTTTGAACCAGAAATGGTTTGCCCAGAAAGTGAGCTGTACAAGGAACATCCAGATTGGTGTATTCATGTTAACGGAAGAACAAGATCAGAAGCAAGAAAGCAGCTTATATTAGATTTATCAAGGCAAGAAGTATGTGATGAAGTTATTAAAAGAATATGTGATGTATTAGCTTCTGCACCAATTTCATATGTTAAATGGGATATGAATAGAAATATGACAGAAATAGGCTCACTAGCTTTACCAGCAGAGAGACAAAGAGAAACAGCACATAGATATATTTTAGGTCTATATAAAATTATGGATGCTGTAACTTCAAGGTTCCCAGACATTTTATTTGAAAGCTGCTCAGGTGGTGGTGGTAGATTTGACCCAGGTATTCTATACTATATGCCACAAACATGGACTAGTGATGATACAGATGCAATAGAAAGATTAAAGATACAGTTCGGAACTTCTATGGTTTATCCAAGTGCTTCAATGGGATGCCACGTATCAGCAGTACCAAACCATCAGGTTTATAGAAATACTCCAATAAATACAAGAGCTGTGGTAGCAATGGCAGGTAATTATGGTTATGAGCTTGATGTAACAAAGTTAAGTAGTGAAGAAAAGGAAGCCATTAAGGAACAAGTTAATTTATATAAGGAAATAAGACATATAGTTCAATTTGGAGAATATTATAGATTAAAGAGTCCATTTGAAGGAAATGATGTTGCTTGGATGTTTATTTCCGAAGATAAAAAAGAAGTAGTGGTAAGCTATGTAAGACAATACGCAAAGCCAAATGCACCATTTACATCAATCAAGTTAAGAGGCTTAGATCCTAACGGAAAATACAGATTGATAAGTGAGGACTCAATTTTTGGTGGAGATGAGTTAATGTATGTTGGATTAAATATGCCTGAATTAAGGGGAGATTACCAAGGTACAATGTTTAGATTTGAAAAAGTTGATTAATATATTTGATTTGTCGCTACTATTTCATTAAGATGAAATCAATTTAAAACTGAGCAGGCCCGATGCCTGCTTAGTTCTATTTCCTAAAATTCGTTAAAGATTGAACTTATATATCTTTAGAAAAAACATTTCATGTTGAGGTTATTTTCATGAATTGTTTAAGGAGTGAAGTTGTATATCTCTAGTAAATTTGATGTCTATTAAGTTTTAGCATTAAATATTTTATCGATAAAATCAAATTATCATTTCATTAAATAATTAGCAAAAGAAATAACAATTTATCAGTCACCATTGATAGACAAAGGGAATATATTACTAACATAACATGTAAATTAAAAAACTAAAAATACCACTTTACAAATAAATTTAATTAATATATAATTACAATAACAAATCGATAGTCAAATTCAAAGAGTGAAAAGAGTAGGTATAGTATGTAGTTTCAGCGATTCGGTGGTGGTGTAAGACCGATACGATCATATATACTGAATGGGTTCACGAGAAGCAGGGTGAAATAATAGTAGTCTGAGCCGTATTTCCCACGTTACAGGGATAGGATATCGAATTTATTCTGTATCCGATAGAGATTTGATACATTGGGTGGCAATATACACTTTTCCTAATTTAGGAAGGTGTTTTTTTATTATAAAAATGTATCTTAACTTGGGTGGTACCGCGAGACGCATCTCGTCCCAACTTTGGGATGAAGTGCGTCTTTTTCATACATAATAGTATTAAAACAGTATATTTTAGGGGGAGAATTATGAAAGATTTATTTGTCTACACTAAAAGAATACCTTCAAATGGTGAAACACCAGTAACATTATATGAAAAATTAGTTGGAGAAAAACAAGGCTTTCTTCTTGAAAGCAATGATGTAATAAAAGGCAGATATTCCTTTATAGGAAAGAATAATAAGGATTTAAAACAATCATTAAATGAAATAAAAGAAAATATTAGTAAATTTAAGGTATACTGTAATGAAAATATTCCCTTCACTGGGGGATATGTAGGTGTAATAACTTACGATGTAGCGAAAGAGCTTGAAGAAATACCAAATGAGAACCCAGATAACATAGGTTTTCCTAAATGTAATTTCTTTTTTATAGATGAGTTTTTAGCTTATGACCATAAAACTGATGAAATAATAGTAGCTAGTTTATATGAAGAAAAATTAAAAGAATTAGAAGATAGCATTTTAAAAGGTAAGGTACTAGAAAGAGAGAAAAGAGCTAACTCTAAAGAGTTAAATATAAAATACCATGTAACTAAAGAAGATTTTATAAATAAGGTTAATAAAGCAAAAGATTATATAGAGGATGGAGATATTTTCCAAGTTGTTTTATCTCAAAGAGTATCAATGGATATAACTATTCATCCTTTAGAAATATATAAAACTCTTAGAGTAATAAATCCATCTCCATATCTTTTCTATTTTAACTTTAATGATTTTCAAGTGTTAGGAAGTTCACCTGAATCTATGGTTGAAGTAAGAAATGGAATAGTAACTACATGTCCTATAGCTGGTACTCGTCCAAGAGGATGTAATGAACAGGAAGATGAAATATTAAAAGAAGAACTTTTGGCAGATGAAAAAGAAAGAGCAGAGCACTTAATGCTTGTTGATCTTGCAAGAAATGATATAGGTAAGATATCGAAAATAGGTACAGTTAAAGTACCAACATTTATGAATGTAGAAAAGTACTCTCATGTAATGCACATAGTATCTCTTGTAAATGGAGAAATAAAGGATGAGTTAAATGGTATTGATGCTGTGTTAGCTACATTACCTGCAGGTACATTATCAGGTGCTCCTAAAATAAGAGCTATGGAAATAATAGAAGAGCTTGAAGAAGAAAAAAGAGGAGTTTACGGTGGGGCTATTGGATACTTTGGTTTAGACGGAAACATGGATACATGTATAGGTATAAGAATGGTAGTTTGTAAGGATAATAAGGCTTTTGTTCAAGCAGGAGCAGGAATAGTTATGGATTCAATACCTGAAAAGGAATATGAGGAAACACTTCATAAAGCTTCAGCCATAATTACAGCGATAAAAAAAGCAGAGGGGGAGAAGATATGATTTTATTAATTGATAATTATGATTCCTTTACATTTAATCTTTATCAATATATTGGGGAATTAGGATGCAAAGTAAAGGTAGTAAGAAATGATAAGTTCGAATTATCAGATATAGATGAAAATGAAATAAGTCATATAATCATTTCTCCAGGTCCTGGACATCCAAAGGATGCAGGAAAATGTATTGATGTGATTAAGGCTTTTGGAGGAAGAATACCTATTCTTGGAGTTTGCTTAGGACATCAAGCAATAGGAGTTGCATATGGTGGAGAGGTAGTGCATGCAAAGTATAAGATGCATGGAAAGGTATCTGATGTAAAGCATAATTCTCTTGGAATTTTTAAGGGTATAGAGAACCCTTGTAAGGTAGCAAGATATCATTCACTTATAGTTAATTCAGAAAACCTACCAGAGGATTTAATTATAACCTCAGTGTCAGAAGAGGGAGAAATAATGGCACTTCAGCATAAAGAACATCATGTATATGGAATACAATTTCATCCTGAATCCATATTTACAAAAGAAGGAAAGAATTTATTGAAGAATTTCATTAGCATATAAAGCTATAAATAAGATACACAAGTTGATAATTTAATTAAGAATTAAGCTTGTATATTAGTAAAAAGGGGGTTATTTATATGATTAATAATTATGTTGAAAGACTCATAGTAAAAGAGAATCTTTCAGAAGAAGAGATGACTCTTATTATGGATAATATTATGGAAGGGAAGCTTACTAACAGTCAAATAGCAAGTTTTCTTACAGCACTTAGAATAAAAGGGGAAAATGTTGATGAGATCACTGCAGCTGCTAGGGTTATGAGAAGTAAGGTTATACCTTTAGGGAAAATAGATGAATTTACCATTGATACCTGTGGAACAGGGGGAGATAAAAAAGGAACTTTCAATGTGTCAACAGCAGTATCAATGATTGCAGCCGCAGCAGGGATAACTGTTGTAAAGCACGGAAATAGATCAGTATCCAGTAATTGTGGAAGTGCGGATGTTCTAGAAACATTAGGAGTAAATATTTCTATGGCTCCAGAGGATGTATATCAGTGTATAAAGGAAGTAAATATAGGATTCTTATTTGCACCAACCTTCCATCCAGCTATGAAATATGCAGCAGTTCCAAGAAGGGAAATGGGAATTAGAACTATATTTAATATTCTTGGACCACTAACCAATCCAGCATCAGCAAATGGTCAGGTTCTTGGAGTATTTTCACCAGCTCTTACGGAAAGTTTGGCAAAGGTTCTTAAGAATCTTGGTACAGAAAGAGCAATGGTAGTTCATGGATTAGATGGTATGGATGAGATAACTTTGAGCGGAGATACACAGGTAAGTGAACTTAGAGATGGTGAGATAGAGACTTATATTATAAATCCTTCAGACTTTGGATTAAAAACTTCTGATATGAGTGAGGTTATAGGAGGCGATTCAAAGAAAAATGCTCAAATAATCATTGATATATTTAATGGAGAAAATGGATCTAAGAGAGATATAGTGCTTTTAAATGCAGCAGCAGCTTTAGTAGTTGGTAAAAAAGCAAAGGATATGAATGAGGGAATTGAAATGGCTAAGGAGATAATAGACTCAGGAAAAGCCATGAAAAAGCTTAATGAATGGAAAAGTTTTTGTGAGAGGGTGAAATAATGATTTTAGATACTATTTTTGAAGAGAGAAGGAAACAGCTTGAAAGAGAAAAGGAAAGTTGCTCTTTATCAACAATTATGAGTAAGCTTAAAGATGTTGACAGGGAGGGGAACTTGTTCCTAAAGACTCTTAAGAATACAAAAGAGTTATTTATAATAGGAGAAATAAAGAAGGCGTCACCTTCTAAAGGGGATATAGCACCTAATATAGATGTTGAAAAAATAGCAAGGCAATATCACGAAGCACAAGTGCAGGCAATATCTGTTTTAACAGAAGAAAGATACTTTAAAGGTTCTTCACAAAACATTGTTAAGGCAAGACTTCAAACAGATAAGCCTATATTAAGAAAGGATTTTATTTTCGATCCTTATCAAATATATGAAGCTAAGACTATTGGAGCAGATTGTGTTCTTTTGATAGTAGCAATGCTTAACCCAAAAGAGCTTAAGGATCTTATTTCTGTAGCACAATCTATACAAATAGACACTTTAGTTGAAGTACATGATGAAGAAGAAGCAAAGATAGCTCAAGAAGTTGGAGCAAAAATAATAGGTATAAATAATAGAAATCTTAAGGATTTTACTGTTGATATAAGAAACACTGAAAAGGTAATGAAGGTTATAGAAAAAGATAATTATATCATAAGTGAAAGTGGTATACACACAAGAGAGCATATCAGATATATTGAATCCATTGGAGCAAATGGTGCTTTAATAGGAGAAAGCCTTATGATTGCAGAAAATATTCCAACCAAAGTTAAGGAGCTTAGAGGTTATGACAGAGGTTAAGATATGCGGGATAAGAAGAAAAGAGGATATAGAGGCAGTAAATGAAGTTATGCCTCACTATATAGGTTTTGTATTTGCCAAAAGTAAGAGAAGAGTATCTATAGAAGAAGCAGAAAACCTATGTAGAGATCTAAAGCCAGGAATAAAAAAAGTAGGTGTCTTTGTTAATGAAGACTATGAATTCATAAAGCAGGCAAAGGAAGCATGTAAGTTAGATGTAATTCAGCTTCACGGTAGTGAAAACCCTGATGATTATTTAGATTTAGGGTGTGAGTTGTGGAAAAGTATTTCAATAAAAAGCAAGGAAGATTTATTGAAAGAAAGTAGTTACAATAATGCAGGTATTCTTCTAGATACCTATAGCCCTAATATGGCTGGCGGTAGTGGAGAAAGCTTCTGCTGGGACTACCTAAAGGATTACGAATTTAAAAATAAGTGGATATTGGCTGGAGGAATTAACATCCCTAATGTTGATAAGGCACTAAGCTATAAACCACATGTAATTGATGTGAGCAGTGGTGTTGAAACAGATGGTAAAAAAGATAGAAACAAGATAATAGAATTTGTTAGGAAGGTGAAAGGTTATGATAATTAATAGCAAAGCAAAGTTTGGACAATTTGGTGGTCAATATGTACCAGAAACAGTTATGAATGCACTTATAGAGTTAGAAGAACATTTTACAGAGGCAATGAAGGATGAAGAGTTTCATAAAGAGTATAAATACTATTTAAAAGAGTTTGATGGTAGAAGTACTCCACTTTATTATGCAAAGAATCTAACAGAAAAACTTGGAGGAGCAAAGATTTATTTAAAAAGAGAAGATTTAAATCATACAGGTGCTCACAAGATAAATAACGCTTTAGGTCAGGCTCTTCTTGCAAAGAGAATGGGAAAGAAAAAAATTATTGCAGAAACTGGAGCTGGACAGCATGGTGTTGCAACAGCAACAGTAGCAGCTATGTTTGGTATGGAATGTGAAGTATTTATGGGAGAGGAAGATGTTAAGAGACAAAAACTTAATGTTTTCCGTATGGAGCTTCTTGGTGCTAAAGTTATTAGTGTAAAATCAGGAACAGCAACTCTTAAGGATGCTACAAATGAAGCTATAAGATACTGGGTACAAAATATTGAAGATACTTACTATATAATTGGTTCAGTAGTAGGACCGCATCCATATCCTGTAATGGTTAGAGAATTCCAAAAAGTTATAGGAGAGGAAACTAAGGAACAAATTCTTGATCATGAAGGAAGACTTCCTGACTACATTATAGCTTGTGTTGGGGGAGGAAGTAATGCAATGGGAATGTTCTACCCATTCGTAGAAGATAAAGAAGTGAAGCTTATAGGTGTTGAAGCTGCTGGAAAGGGTATAGACACTAAACTTCATGCTGCAACTTTTGCTAAAGGAACAATAGGAATTATACATGGAATGAAAACATACCTTCTTCAGGATGAGGATGGTCAAGTAATGGAGCCTTACTCAATATCAGCAGGGCTAGACTACCCAGGAATTGGACCAGAACATGCATATTTTCATGAGACAGAAAGAGTTAAATATGAAAGTGTAACAGATGATGAGGCATTAGATGCTTTTAAAGTGTTATCACAATGTGAAGGTATAATACCTGCGTTAGAAAGTTCTCATGCTGTTGCATATGCAATGAAATTTGCAAATAATCTTCCAAAGGATAATATAGTAGTAATTAATCTTTCAGGAAGAGGAGATAAGGACGTTCATCAAGTAGCTGAATTCATGGGGATGAAAAATATTTAGTAGAAGTAAAGATACTTAAAGAGGGGGCTAAGATTATGGAAAATAGAATGGAAAAAACATTTAGTGGTTTAAGAGAAGAAAATAAAAAAGGACTTATAGGATATATTACAGCTGGAGATCCTAACCTTGACTTTTTAAAAAGCTTGCTTAAAGCAATGGAAGATGGTGGAGCAGACGTAATTGAGATAGGAGTTCCTTTTTCAGATCCTTTAGCAGATGGTCCTGTAATTCAAAAGGCAGCTCAAAGAGCACTTAAGAACGGATTCTCTGTTGATAAACTTTTTGATACATTAAAGGATATAAGAAAGGAAGTAAGTACACCTTTAGTATTTCTTGTTTACTACAACACCATATTCGCATATGGAGAAGAAAAGTTCATAGAGAAGTGTGCTGCTTGTGGAATAGATGGGCTTATTATTCCTGATTTACCTTTAGAGGAGCAGGAAGTGCTAAAGGCAGATCTTAAGAAAGTGAATATGTCACTTATACCTCTTGTAGCTCCTACTTCTGAGGAGAGAATAAAAAATATAGTAGATGATGCTAGTGGCTTTGTATATTGTGTAACTTCTTTAGGTGTTACAGGCGTAAGAAGTGAATTCTCTATTGATTTAAGAAAGTATATCGAAAAGATAAGAAAAAATACTACTCTACCTCTTTGTTTAGGATTTGGGATAGGAGATGTAGAAAAGGCAAAAGAGTTTTCAGTTTTTGCGGATGGAATAATTATAGGATCAGTTTTAGTTAAGAAGGTTGAGGAAATCGGAAAAGGTGAAGCAACCATTGTTGATTTAAGAAATCTAGTTAAGAGTTTCAAGGACGCTATACTATAAAATAAAGATTAGAGGGTTATCTCCAAAAAGTATGGATTTACTTGGGGATACTCTTCTTTTTTATTTGCTGCCATCTCACTAGTAAAATATAGATAAAACCAGGTTCTTATCATTTTTATTTGTTGTCATTTCACAAAGTGAAATCTCGATCAAATTAAGTAGACTCTATGCATATTCAATTTGATTTATATAAATAAAATTAGTATACTTTGGTAGTAAAAGTCTATTGAATTGGAAATACTAGCTGATGATATAGATAAATAAATTCATAAAATCTACTTTTTGTTGACATCCTGGGAAAGACATGGTAATCTATTAACAATTAATCCTACTAATTGTATAAGATTAATAGGTATACGTGAGCAAATATTTTTATGTGTAAATTTTAATAAAACACAACAGGTTGAAAGGAGATAAATAAAATGAGTAAAAAAGAGTTGAGATTTGACACACTTCAAGTTCATGCAGGTCAGGAGGTAGATCCATCTACAGGATCAAGAGCAGTTCCGATTTATCAAACAACATCCTATGTTTTTAATAGTCCAGAACACGCAGCTGATTTATTTGCATTAAAAGAATCAGGAAATATATACACTAGAATTATGAACCCTACTAATGATGTTTTTGAAAAGAGAATAGCAGCTCTTGAGGGCGGTGTAGGAGCATTAAGTGTAGCATCTGGTTCAGCAGCTATTACTTATTCAATTTTGAATATAGCAGGAGCTGGAGATGAAATAGTAGCTGCAAGTACGCTATATGGAGGAACTTATAATTTATTTGCAATAACTCTTCCTAAACTTGGGATACAAACTACTTTTGTTAATCCTGATGATTTGGAAAACTTTAGAAAAGCAATTACGCCTAAAACAAAAGCGATATACATTGAATCAATAGGAAATCCAGGAGTTAATCTTATTGATATAGAAGCTTTAGCTAATATAGCACATGAAAATAAACTTCCTTTAATTGTAGATAATACATTTGGAACTCCTTATCTATTTAGACCAATAGATTTCGGAGCAGATATAGTTGTACACTCTGCAACAAAATTTATAGGCGGACATGGAACTTCTATCGGAGGAGTTATTGTAGATGCAGGTAAATTTGATTGGGCAGCTAGTGGTAGGTTTAAAGATTTTACAACACCTGATCCAAGTTATCACGGCATTAGATATGCACAAGATTTAGGACCTCTTGCATATATCTTAAAGGCAAGGGTGCAGTTACTTAGAGATACTGGAGCAGCTATAAGTCCATTTAATTCATTCTTGTTACTTCAAGGGTTGGAAACATTATCTCTTAGAATTCAAAAACATGTTTCAAATACAAGACAAATTGTTGAGTTTTTAAAATCACATCCATTAGTTTCTTGGGTAAATTACCCTGAATTAGAGGATAGCAAGTATTATGAATTATCCAAGAAGTATTTCCCAAATGGACCAGGTTCTATTTTTACTTTTGGAATAAAGGGTGGAGTAAAAGAAGGAAGAGAATTTATTAGAAACCTAGAACTTTTCTCATTACTTGCAAATGTAGGGGATGCAAAATCATTAGTAATCCATCCTGCAAGTACTACTCATGCACAATTAAATGAAGATGAACAGTTAAAAGCAGGAGTAACTCCTGATATGATTAGACTTTCTATAGGAATAGAGGATGCAAGAGATCTTATAGAAGATTTAGATCAAGCACTTCATAACGCAATTAAAAATAATTCATAATGTAATAAAGACGAAGGTATAAGGGGGAGAATATGGGGAAAAGACTTTTAACTCTTACACTAGCTATTTCAATGTCATTATTAGTTGGACTTACAGGTTGTTCAAAAGATTCTAGTTCTACTGCAAGTACGAGTGGAAAAAAAGTAGAGTATTCTAAGAATATTCCAGAAAAGATTTCTAAGAAGTCAGATAAAGTAAAAGTTATGGTTATCCGTAAGATAGGCGGAGATGATCATACTGCTCAGTACTTAGCAGGTGCTAAGAATGAAGGTGAATCTTTAGGCTTCAAGGTTGATACCTTTACCGCTAATGGGGATACAGCTAAATTCCATGATGCAATAAATCAAGCTATAGAAAAGAACTATGACGGGGTTATTATTTCACATGGTGATGATGCTGCAACTGTAGATGATGTTAAAAAGTTGACAGATAAGGGTATTCCAGTAGTAACGTTTGACTCTAATAGTGACATCTCAAAAATAAAGGGAGTTACAATCACGTCACAAAATGATGAATCCTTAGCTAAGCTATCACTAGAAGAATTAAAAAAGGTAACTTTAGGGCAGGCAAAAATGGCTTACCTTTGGGTTGATGGTTTTCCACCAATGGTGAGCAGAAATAAGGTTTACCAACAATTGTTAAAGGATAACCCTGGAATAAAGGAGATAGATCGTTTTGGAGTGGCTACTGCAGATACTTCAGTACAAACACAAAACGCTGTTTCTGCAATGCTTACTAAATATCCAAAAGGTCAGTTAGACACAATTTTTGCTACGTGGGATGCTTTCGCTATTGGTGCAGCCCGTGCTATTAAAGAAGCTGGTAGAACAGATGTTAAGCTTGTTAGTATAGATGTTTCAAATGCAGATCTTCAAGCGATTCAGGAAGAAGGAAGTCCATGGATTGGAACTGCTGCATGCGATCCTAAGCTTATAGGCGCTGTAGATTTAAGAATTTTAGCTAAAAAGATTGCTGGAGAAGAAACTCCAGAAACATATAAATTTGAAGCTACTTTGATTACACAAGAGCAGCTTAAATCTTCAGGAAAACCAGTTAATATGGATAACCTTTCAGAGATAGTACAAGGATGGGGTAAGTCAGATGCATTCCAAGAGCCTTGGATGACTGAATTGAAAGGAATATTTAAGAAATAAGTATTGATTTTTATACAGAGAGCACATTTAATATGTGCTCTCTGTAAATTATCCTAGAGTAAGGTGAGATAAATGGACTTAATAGAAAAAGTAGTATTAGATATGAATGACATTTCTATAGAATTTCCTGGAGTAAAGGCACTAAAAAACGTTAATTTCTCAACACAATCAGGAATATCACATGCTCTGATTGGAGCTAATGGTGCCGGTAAATCTACATTAATGAAGGTTTTAACAGGCGCTTATAATAATTACACAGGAGAAATTTATTTTAATGGAGATAGGGCGCAAATACGATCTCCAAAGGAAGCAAAACAGTATGGTGTACAAGTTGTGTGTCAAGAGGTTGATACTGCTCTCATTCATTATCTTACTGTGGCTGAGAATATAATGCTTAATGATATAGTTGATTTAGGAAAAAAGACTCATTTTGTTAATTGGGGTTCTATTTATAAAAGATCTCAAGAAATACTAGATAGTATGAATGTAAAGGTTTCTTCTAAAAAGCTGGTAAGTGAACTTACTTTAGCAGAAAAACAAATGGTGTTAATAGCTAGGGCTATATTTAAGGATTGTAAATTCTTAATATTAGATGAACCTACTGCGCCATTAAGCAATGTTGAAACAGAAGAGCTTTTTAGAATAGTAAGAGAATTAAAGAAAAAAAATGTTGGCGTAATTTTCATTTCTCATAGATTATCAGAGCTTTTTGAGGTATGTGATGACATAACAGTAATGAGAGATGGAGAATTTATTGTAAAAAAGAGTATGAAGGATACAAATCAGAATGAGATAGTAGAGTACATGTTAGGCAGAAAGATGGACGAGCAATTTCCATTAAAGGAAAACAAAGTTGGTGAAAGACTATTTGAAGCAAGAAATTTAAGTGACGGACAGATGGTGTCTGATATTACATTTCATGTTAATGCTGGTGAGATAGTAGGTATATCAGGTTTGGTAGGTGCAGGTAAAACAGAATTATGTAAAGCAGTATTTGGAGTAACATCTAATGTAACTGGAGAAAGAGTGTTAGAAAACAAGGTGCTTTCTATTAAAACTCCATATGATGCAGTAAGACACGCTATAGCTCTTGTACCTGAAGAAAGAAGAAAAGAAGGGATTTTAGTAAATGAATCCGTTAGTATAAATTTAACAGTCACAAATCTTAAGAAATTCTGTAATGTTGGTACATTTCTGAATTTTGGTAGTGAGAAAAAAATATCAAAAGAAATGATTAATAGTTTAGGAATTAAAGCACCTAGTCATGAGACTAAGGTCAAGAATCTTTCGGGAGGAAATCAGCAGAAGGTAGCTATTGGTAAGTGGTTAGTAACTGATTCTAAGGTTTATATTTTTGATGAGCCTACCAAAGGGGTAGACGTTGGGGCTAAAAAAGATATATTTGAACTCATTTGTAATCTAGCGAAAGCAGGGAAGGCAATAATATACGCCTCCTGTGAAATTTCTGAGATACTCGGTATAACCGATAGGGTTTATGTTATGTACGATGGAAAGATAGTTAAAGAACTTGAAACAGATAAGACCAATGAAGAAGAAATACTATATTATTCTACAGGAGGAAAGTAATCATGTTAAATCATGAGCAAATAAGAACTAAAAGAAATAACAGCTTCAGTATATTTGATTTCTTATATAAATATGGCACAATCCTAACCATTTTTATTCTTATAGTATTTTTTGCTGTTACTTCAGACAGGTTTTTAACTCAAGCTAATTTAATAAATATTTTACGTTCAATATCAATTGTAACTATTATAGCTATTGGAATAACGATTTCTCTATCGATAGGAGGATTTGACCTTTCAGTAGGGTCAGTAGCTTCCATATCTGTGGCTATTGTAATTTCGATGTTTGTATGGTATGGCCATAGTACCTTTTTGGCTATAGCAGCAGCTATATTAGCAGCTTTAATAGCTGGTGGGATTAACTCATTTATGATTGTCAAAGTAAAAATTCCAGATATGCTTATGACACTTGCAACGATGTTTGTATTCCAAGGAATTGCTTTAACTTATACAAAAGGTGCAGTTATATCTCAGAATATGGTTATGCCTAATGGAGAAACAGCATCAGGTAAGATAAGTCCGGCATTTGAACAACTTGGTAAGGTGCCATGGATAATAATAATAATGTTAGTAGTTGTTTTTATAGTACATGTATTTCTTACATATACAAAGCATGGAAGATACATGTATGTAATCGGAGGTAATATGGAAGCTGCTAGATTATCAGGTATTCCTGTTAATAGATATAGAGTACTAGCATATTTACTTTCAGCAGTATTTGCTGCAATAGGTGGAATCATACTTGGTTCACGTGTAATGACTTCAGAAATAAATGCTGGAGCACCATATTTAATGGATGCTGTAGCTGCTACTTATATAGGATTCTCAGTAGCTGGCTCTGGGAAGGCCAATGCAGTTGGTACACTAGTAGGTGCTATTCTAATAGGTGTACTACAAAATGGTTTAGTTATGCTTTCAGTTCCGTATTATGCTATGGATATAGTTAAGGGTATGGTTTTAGCTTTTGCACTTGCATTAACTTATTATAGATCTACAAGTTTATAGTTAAATAAAGGGTTTAAGAAAAAAAGTTGGTAATTAGGGGGGGTATTATGTCAAAGCTAGATTTTACTAAAGAATATTTTACAATGAAAGAAAGTGACGTCGTAGAATATGCTAAGGATGTCTTAGATTTCTTTGATAAAGATTCAGTTTTAACTTGCAAAGAAATTGGGGATGGAAATCTTAACTATGTATTTAGAGTGGTTGATGAGAAAAATGAAAAGTCCATAATAATAAAACAAGCTGGTCCAGTAGCTAGAATTTCAGATGAATTTAAGGTTTCGCCAGATCGTAACAGAATAGAAAGTGAAATTTTAAAGATTCAACATTCTCTTGCACCAGGCTTAGTACCTAAGGTTTATCATCATGATGCTATTATGAATTGCTGTGTTATGGAAGATCTATCTGATCACATAATACTACGTACAGCACTTTTGCAGCATAAGAAGTTTCCTTTATTAATAGATCATATAACTACTTACATGGTTAACACACTTCTCCTTACTTCAGATGTTGTTATGGAACATAAGGAAAAGAAGGAGCTTGTTAAGAATTTTATAAATCCTGAGCTTTCTGAGATATCTGAGGATTTAGTTTATACTGAACCATTCTTTGACTGTTCAAGAAATGATGTATTTGAACCAACAGAGAAGTTAGCTGAGGAACTATTTTGGAATGATGAGAAGTTCTTGTTAGAGACTGCAAAATTAAAGTTTGATTTTATGACAAATGCTCAATGTCTTATACATGGAGATCTCCATAGTGGTTCAATATTCGTAAAAGAAAACTCAACAAAGGTTATAGATCCTGAATTTGCCTTCTATGGCCCCGCTGGCTATGATGTTGGTAATGTTATAGCCCACTTTGTGTTTGCATTGGTGAATGCTGAAGCCACAATGAATGATGGACAAGAAAAAGAAGATTACTTAGCATGGTTGAAGGAATCGATTTTAAATTTAATTGATATATTCAAATATAAATTCAATAAACTGTGGAATGAAAAAGTAAGCGAGAGAGTAGCGAAATATGAAGGTTTTAAAGAGTATTATCTAGATAGAATATTAAGTGATACTGCAGCAGTAACAGGGTTAGAGCTTTGTAGAAGGGTTATAGGTTTAGCTCATGTTAAAGACATAACAACTATCCAGGATGCTGTAGAAAGAGCTGCTGCTGAAAGATTCTGCTTAGTATTTGGAAAAGAACTTATTATGAATAGAGATAAAATAACGGATGGTAAGAATTACTTAGATTTAATAGAATCCTTGAAGAGATAAGAGAGGAAGAGCAATATGTTAGAGAATAGGCAATTCGATAATAGTGATATTCAGTCTGTAATGTTGGATGATGAGAACAGCACACTAATAATATTAGACCAAACATTACTTCCTAATGAAAAGATATTTTTAAGGTTAACTAATCAAAATCAAATATGGGAAGCTATATATTCTTTAAGAGTAAGAGGAGCACCTGCTATTGGAATTGCAGCAGCTTATGGTGCTTACCTTGGAATAAAAGAATCTAAGGCAGAAAGTTATGAACAATTATACGAGGATTTGAAAAAGGTCAAAGAATATTTGGCTTCTTCAAGACCTACAGCAGTAAATCTTTTTTGGGCTCTTGATCGTATGGAAACCAGATTTAAAGCAGAAGAAGGAAAAACTGTAGATGAAATTAAGAATGCATTAAAAGATGAAGCTGATACTATAAGAATTGAAGATGAGATGGTTTGTAAGAGTATAGGAGAGAATGCACTATCACTTCTAGAGAGTGGTATGGGGATATTAACTCACTGTAATGCAGGTGCAATAGCCACAGCTAAATATGGAACTGCATTAGCACCAATTTATCTTGGTAAGGAACGCGGCTATGAATTTAAGGTATATGCAGATGAAACAAGACCTTTACTTCAAGGAGCGAGGCTAACTGCTTGGGAGCTTAATGAAGCAGGGATAGATGTTACGTTGATATGTGACAACATGGCATCTATTGTTATGAAGGAAGGGAGAATTCAAGCAGTTTTAGTTGGTTGTGACAGAGTAGCAGCTAATGGAGATACTGCTAATAAAATTGGAACTTCAGGTGTTGCAATCTTAGCTAAGCATTATAGAATACCATTCTATGTTTGTGCACCTTTATCTACAATTGATTTAAAATGTAGTACTGGTGAAGATATACACATAGAATTAAGGTCAAATGAAGAGGTAACTTCTAAGTGGTATGAAAAACCAATGGCACCAGAAGGTGTTGAAGTGTACAACCCTTGTTTTGATGTTACTGATAATATACTAATCACCGCAATTGTAACAGAGAAAGGGATAGCTTATCCACCATATACTAAGAGTCTTGCTGAACTTTTTTAGTAGTTTTTTGTTATAATGGTATATAAAGGTCCAAGTACAACGGAATTACTTAGACCGTTAATATTATAGAAGATAATTAATTTTATATAAAATTAATAAAACCGAGCAGGCATCGAGTGTACTAAAGATAAACAACTTCAATCCTAAAAAAATTCAGTTAAGAAGTTGTCTATCTATAGCTTGAGCCAGATTTCACTTCGTGAAATGACAGGAAATAAGAGAGGAGATAACAAATGGCGGAAGGTAAATATTACTCTGATTTTGAAGCAAAGAAGATAATATGTGAAATAGGAAAAAGGATGTATAACAGAGGATATGTAGCTGCCAACGATGGGAATATTTCTGTAAAGTGTGGACCTAACATCATATGGTGCACTCCCACAGGGGTAAGCAAGGGATTTATGACTCCAGATATGCTTGTGAAAATGGATTTAAAAGGTAATGTAATTTATGGAAAGAATAAACCATCTTCCGAAGTTAAGATGCATCTTAGAGTATACGATGAAAACCCAAAAGTAAATTCAGTTGTTCATGCTCATCCACCAGTTGCAACTTCTTTTGCAATAGCAGGAATTCAATTAGATAAAGCAGTTCTGCCTGAAGCAGTAGTACTGCTTGGAACAGTACCGGTAGCACATTATGCTACTCCGGGGACTGAAGAAGTACCAGATTCAGTAGCACCTTATTGTAGAGATTATAACGCTGTGCTTTTGGCAAATCATGGAGCTTTAACATGGGGAAGTGATGCTATAGAGGCTTATCATAGAATGGAATCTTTAGAGCACTATGCCCAAATACTCATGTATACAGGTAAAATTATAAATCAATCTAACGAGTTAAGTTGTAATCAAGTTAGTGAACTAATAAAGATAAGAGAAAAACTAGGTATAGAAAGTGGGGGTATTCCACCCTGTAGAATTGATGAAGAAAAGGACGTAAAAGAAGAAAGTAATAGTATTAAAGATGAGGCTATAAAAGCTATAGTAGCAAAAGTAACAGAGCAGGTAATAAAGAAATTAAATTTATAGGAGGTGGATTTTTTGAGCGTAAATATAACTGAAATAGACTTGCAGCGTATTGTAGAAGAGGTAGTAAAAAATATTTCTAAAGTTCAGGAGTTAAGTGTAGCTCAAGAGAAAGTTAATGATAATAAAATAGAGTCTTTAAAGGAAATAAAGATACCTTCTAGTAGTGATTTAATAAGAGAGGATTCTGTTCTTTATAGTAAGCTTCCTGTTAGAAATGGTATTTTTGAAGATATAGATGAAGCTATAGAGGCGGCAGATAAAGCTCAAAAGGATTTGTCTAGGAATTTCAAATTACAAGACAGAGAACGTATAATAGATGCTATTAGAAAGGTTGTCCTTAAAAATAAAGAAAAGTTAGCTGAAATAGTTTTTGAGGAAACAAGACTAGGAAGGTATAATCATAAGATTGCAAAACTTGAGTTGGTTGCTGCAAAGACACCAGGAACTGAAGATTTAAAGACAGAAGCTTTCTCAGGGGACGACGGATTAACTATAGTTGAGCAAGGACCATTTGGTGTAATAGGTGCTGTTACTCCAGTTACAAATCCAACTGAATCCATAATAAATAATTCTATAGGGATGATAGCAGCTGGAAATACTGTAGTGTTTAATGTACACCCTTCATCAAAGAATTCTTGTGTATACATAGTAGAACTTCTAAATGATGCAATAATTCAAGCAGGAGGCCCTCCAAATTTAATTAATATGGTAAGAATTCCGACAATGGAAACACTTAATACTTTAATAAGCCATCCTAAGGTGAGGATGCTAGTTGGAACTGGGGGATCGGGATTAGTAAAGACAATACTTAAGTCTGGAAAAAAGGCAATAGGAGCAGGTGCTGGTAACCCTCCAGTTATAGTTGATGAGACAGCAGATTTAGAGCATGCGGCAAAAGAAATAATAAAGGGTGCTTCTTTTGATAACAACATATTATGTATAGCAGAAAAAGAAGTCTTTGTTGTAGATGAAGTTGCAGAAGAATTAATATTCCATATGCTTAATAACGGTGCATACATGCTATCAAATAGGGAATTGGAGTTAATAATGCAGTTTGCACTTGAAGGAGATACCAATAGCACTGCAAGAGGTTGTGGTTGTTCTCTAAGTAATAAGATAGATTATCATATTTCAAAAGAATGGGTAGGAAAGGATGCAAGACTTTTCCTAGAGAAGGTTGGTATAGAAGTTGACAAACAAATAGAACTGTTAATCTTTGAAACTGACTTCAATCATCCTTTTGTACAACTAGAACAAATGATGCCTATTTTACCTATAGTAAGAGTGAGAGATATAGATGACGCAATAGATATGGCAGTGGAAGTTGAACATGGAAACAGACATACAGCCATTATACATTCAAAAAATATAGATAATGTTACTAAGTTTGCAAGAGCTATAGAAACAACGATTTTTGTAAATAACGCTTCATCTTTAGCAGGTGTTGGTGCAGAAGGTGAGGGTTATACTACGATGTCTATTGCAGGACCAACAGGAGAAGGGTTAATTTCTGCAAAGAACTTTACTAGAAAACGCAGATGCGTATTTGCTGAAGGCGGACTTAGAATAATATAATTATAGGTGGAAATTATGAAAAAAAAGGCTTTAGGTTTATTAGAAGTTCAAGGGTATAGTGTGGCTTTAGCGGTTATGGATAAAGCTTGTAAGTCAGCAGATATTGAAATAAAAGCTATAGATTGCAATAATCCCAAAGCAGGAGATAATGCTCATATCCCAGTGGTTGTTCAGGTAAAGTTTGTAGGAAGCGTCAGTGATGTAAAAGTTGCTTTAGAGGTAGCTAGAGAAGCTGCATTAAAGTATATTCCAAATGAAGAGATAGTCACTAGATGTATAGCTTCTTGTCATGAGGAACTTGAAATACTTCTTAATGTTGGCAAGGTAAAAAATAAGCAAATTTAATGAGACTTTGAGGTGACAGACATGGGCAAATCTATTGGAATTATAGAAACCTTAGGATACACTGCTGCACTGAGAGCCGCAGATATGATGGTAAAGATGGCTTATATAAATGTGATTAGTATGGAACGTATAGGTTCAGGGTTAGTGTCTACAATATTTGAGGGAGACATCGAATCTGTAAAGATAGCACTAGAAGTAGGTGCAGAAGCAGCACAAAGTACAGGTGAGTTAATTGCGGTACATTCAATTGCAAAGCCTTTATTTGAGTTAAATAAAGATTTCAAATTAAAGGATTCAGATAAACAAGCCACAGGTGAACAAAATGGAGATGGTGTAAATGAAGGAATATGAGGCTATAGGAATAGTCGAAGCTAAACATTTTACTACCGCTTTACAATTAATTGATGCTATGTGTAAGGCTTCAGATGTAAAGCTCTTAGCCAGTGAAAAGACTCTTGGTGGTAGATTAGTAACTACTATAATAGGTGGTTCCATTAGCAATGTAAATGCAGCAATAGATGCTGCAAAACTTGTGTGTGAAGGTAGAGAGGAGCTTCTTAAGATGGCATTAACTATCTCACGACCACACGAAGAAATAATGAAGTTTATAGTAAGTAAAGAAACCACAAAAAAGAAAAGAAGTAATAAAGATCTAAAAAAGGATAGTATAAAGGAGGAAGAATAACATGAGTTCATTGGGAATAATTGAAACTAGAGGATTGACAGCTGCAATAGAGGCGGCAGACGCTATGCTTAAGGCTGCTGATGTACAAGTAGTAGGAACTGAAAAGATAGGATCTGGCCTTGTTACTGTAATAGTTAAGGGGGAAGTTGGAGCTGTAAAGGCTGCTGTAGAAGTTGGTATTGATGCAGTACAAAGAGTTGGGGAGTTAGTAGCTTCACATGTTATACCAAGACCTCATTCTGACATCGAAAAGATTTTGCCTATTCTAAATAAATAATTAATTTAAGCAGGGAGGATATAAAAATGAATGGATCATTAGGAATAATTGAAACTAGAGGATTAACAGCAGCGATAGAAGCTACAGACGCTATGCTTAAAGCAGCTAATGTAGAAGTAGTAGGAACTGAAAAAATCGGATCTGGTCTTGTTACTGTAATAGTTAAAGGAGATGTAGGAGCTGTAAAGGCAGCTATAGAAGTTGGTATTGACGCAGCTCAACGTGTTGGAGAACTTGTGGCTTCTCATGTAATTGCAAGACCTCATAGTGATATAGAGAAAATTCTACCGATATTAAAATAATACGGTGATAATTAATGGATAATTTACAAACAAAAGAGACAATCAATTATATAACAGAATTAGTACTTAAAGAAGTAACTTCACTAGGGTTTAAACTTCAAAAGGAAAGAAATAAGGTTCCGGTGAGCATATCTGCAAGACATTTACATCTTAATAGAGAACATCTAGACCTCTTATTTGGGATTGGTTATGAACTGACCAAGGTTAAGGATATTTCTCAGCCAGGGCAGTTTGCAGCTGAAGAAAAGGTAACACTTGTTGGTTCTAGAGGTAGAATTGATAATGTAAGAGTATTGGGACCCTTAAGAGAAGAAACTCAAGTAGAGATAAGTGCTACCGATGCAAGAGTTCTAGGAATCGAACCAATAGTAAGAAATAGTGGCAATCATGAAGGTACTCCAGGTTTAGTGATAGTAGGTCCTAAGGGAATACTAAATCTTAAAAGAGGTTGCATAGTAGTCGAACGTCATATACATATGACACCTGAGGATGCAGTAAATTTTGGGGTAAGTGATGGTCAGAAAGTTTGTGTAAAAGTAGATAGTATCCGTGGAGGGATATTAGATAACGTATTTGTAAGAGTTCAAAAAGATTTTGCCTTGGATATGCATATAGATGTGGATGATTCAAATGCTTTCCTTATTAAAAATGGGGACATGCTAGAAATACTTAAATAATATGGAGGGTTAAGCAATGATTATCGGAAGAGTCGTTAGTAATGTAGTATCCTCTCGTAAATATGATAGTCTTCAGGGACTAAAACTGTTGGTAGTGGAACCTTATTATGGAGAAAAGAAAGATTATTTTATAGCTGCAGACGTAATAGGTGCAGGCGTAGGAGAATTAGTGCTTATAACCCAGGGAGAAGCAACCAAATATGCACTTGATAGAAAGGCACCAGTAGATTCTATTGTAGTAGGGATAATTGATAATGAACCCACAATTTAGGAATGGAGTCTTCTGCTAGATTGGTAAAACACTATAGTTATGGAAGAGGGGGTACGTATGAAGGTTATTATCATAGGTGGAGTAGCTGCGGGTATGTCTGCTGCTTCAAAGATAAAAAGAATTGATAGTAGTGCAGAAGTTGTAGTTTATGAAAAAGGTTCCTTTTTATCCTATGGAGCTTGCGGACTTCCTTATTATATAGCTGGCATCAATGATGACTACACTAAAATGATAGCAAGAACCAAGGAAGAATTTGAAAAGGTAGGAATGAAGATTAATACTAGGCATGAGGTTGTAAAGGTAGTACCTGAAAAAAAGCAAATCCTAGTTAGGGACTTAGAAGCTAATAGGTTATTTATAGATTCTTACGATAAGCTTATGATTACTACTGGTACTGTGCCAGTAGTACCTCCTTTAAAGGGGAAAAATCTTAATGGGGTCTATGTGCTGAAAACCCTAGATGATGGAATAGCGCTTAGAAAAGCATTAGAAAATCCAGAGATAAGGAATATAGCAATCGTTGGTGGTGGCTACATAGGTATAGAGGTAGCAGAGGCATTGCATAATGCTGGTAAGAATGTAAGAGTTATTGAGTTAGCTCCAAGGATACTACAGCCTTTTGATAGCGAAATAACTGAAATGGTTGCTACAAATATGATACAGCAAGGAATTCATCTTAATTTAATTGAAAAAGTTGAAGAGATTGTTGGCTTAGATAGAGTTACTGGTATAAGAACTAATAAAGGAATATATGAAGCGGATCTAGTTATTCTTGCAATTGGGGTAAGACCAGCTACAGACTTTTTAAAAGGGGCGGGCATAGCTTTAGCAAGAAACGGAGCCATTATAATTGATAGAGAGATGAAAACTAATATAGCTGACATATATTCAGCCGGTGACTGTGCTGAGGTATATAACAAGATTAAAGAAGAGAACTCCTTTATACCCTTAGGAACCAACTCTAACAAGTGTGGCAGGCTAGCAGGTGAAAATATATTAGGTAAACATATAAAGTATGTGGGGGCTTTAGGAAGTGCAGCAATTAAGGTTTTAGATTATGAATTAGCTAGAACAGGATTATCTGAGAATGAGGCAGAAGCGCTAGCTATTGAATATAAAACTGTGTTTGTAAAAGCACAGGATCATCCTGCTTATTATCCAAACCCAACTCCTATTTGGATTAAACTTATTTATGAAGCAAGAACTAACAGGATTCTTGGTGCACAGGCTATCGGCAAAAAAGGTGCAGTACTAAGAATAGATATGTTTGCTATAGCAATTCATAATAATATGACTACAATGGATTTAGGTATGACAGATTTATGTTACGCACCTCCTTTTGCAGGTGTATGGGATGCAGTGCACATAGCATGTAATGCAGCAAAATAATGGTGGTGAGAAATATGAAGGATAAAGTATTGAGATTAGAAGATGCTGTAAAACTGGTATCAGATGGAGATGTTATAGCTTTCGGAGGAAATGTGTTACATAGAGCACCTATGGCTTTTACCCGTGAGTTGGTGAGACAAGGTAAAAAGAGACTTAAGGTTGTAAAGACTGCAGGTGCTCATGAGGTTGACCTTTTATGTGCTGCAGGGTGTGTAGAAAGTGTTGATGCAGGTTTTATAAGTTATGAAACTGAATACGGATTGGCAAATCATTATAGAAAAGCAGTTCAATCTGGGAATGTCAAAAGTAATGAGCATGCTTGTTATACAGTAATAAGTGCCTTAAGGGCGGCAGCATATGGAGTACAATTTATGCCAGTTAAAGGCTTAATGTATGGAGACCTGCTTGCTTACAACGATTATTTTAAGATGGTTGAGGATCCTTTTAGTAAAGAACCTGTTGCTTTAGTAAAGGCAATAACTCCTGATATTGGAGTAATACATGTACAGGAATGTGATGCTAAAGGTAATTGTAGGATTTATGGTCCTAAATTTGATGATGTACTCATAAGTCGTGCCTCTCAAAAACTTATAATCACTACGGAACAGATTGCTCCTGAAAGTAAAATGAAGATGAATGCTGAGATGGTTGATATACCACATTTTTTAGTTGAAGCTATAGTTCATGTACCTAATGGAGCAGCTCCTTGTTCTTGTGCTAAAAAGTATGATATTGATAAAAATGCTTTATCAAAGTTTATATCCATAAAAAGTCCTGATGAAATAGATTCGTATGTGAAAACATACGAAGTAAAGGATAGAAGGTTTGTGAGCAGGAGGCTAAGATAAATGAGGGTGGCTAATAAAAATACTTTAAGAGTCAGTGATATTATGACTTGCGCTATGGCAAGATTGCTTAAGGATGAGGAAAAGGTATTCCACGGTGTATCTTCACATTTGCCAATGGTTGCAATGATGCTTGCTAGAAGTATGCATGCACCAAATCTTGTTCACCTTAATATTTCTGGAGGTGTAAATCCTCAAACAGTAAAGGATGCGTATTATTCTTCAGCAGGAGCAGATTTATGGAATGGTGCAGAAGCAGTTTTTTCCTTAGAAGAAGTATTTGATTTATCCATGAGAGGGAAGCTAGATGTTGCGTTTCTAAGTGGAGTACAATTTGATATCAATGGGAATGTAAATGCCTCTGTTATAGGAGATTATAATAAGCCTAAAGTAAGATTACCAGGTGGAGCAGGAAGTGCAGTTCTTATACCTACAGCAAAGAAGGCGATTATATGGAGAACCAAGCATGATAAAAGAACTTTTGTTGAGAAGGTTGATTTTGTAACCACAAGAGGAAACCTGTGGAAGATTGTAACTCCTTTATGTATATTCAAGTTCGAAGAGGGCAAGCTCTTGTTAGAAAGTATACATCCAACATCATCCTTAAATGAAGTCATTGAGAATACTGGATTTGAAGTAAACTATAATGAAATAAAATATACACCAGAACCTTCTGAAGAGGAACTTAGGATGTTGAAAAGAATAGATCCTTATGATTTCAGGTCAAAGGAATTTTTATAGAGCAGATTAATTCCATAACTAGAACAACAAGAAAAAGTTAATATTTGAAGAATGAAGTAAGGGGCTATCCCAAAAAGTATGAATGAATGTACTTAGGGGATAAAGCCTCTTTTTTTATTATTTGCAGACATTTCACAAAGTGAAATGTGGCTGAAGTTGAGTAGTTTCGATGCTTAGTCAGTATAATATTTGTGGATTATAACCTATTTATCAAATGATTCTCAATATAAATTGGTATAAGAGGATATTAATACAAAGTTTAATTATTTAATACAAAAAAGTTATTGACTAGGTAAATATAAAGCGTTATAATACCAGTAAACATATAAGAATAGTTGGAAAAGGAAATGGTGTTGTGGCAATGTAGAAAAAAGTATATTTTGCAATATAATTCTCACTATGTATTTTGAGAGACAGAATTTTTTTATAAGATTACAAACCAAAAACATAAAAGATTAGGCTGAGAAAAGTGATAAAACAACTGAACTTAAAACAGATATTTATATTATTAAGAATTTAAATTTTAAATTAAGTTGTTTCTACACTTAACTGTTTAATTGAATTATTTGAAAATTACTGTATTCAGAATTCGTAAAATTGCATAGAATAATATTATTCCGATATAAATACTAGGAAAGGGTATTTGAGAGATTTAGGAGGAAACCAAATTGCCAATGAAAGAGATGGTTTAGGTTTAAATAAAGATAAACAACTTCAGTCATTAATCAATTTAGTTATGAAGTTGTATATCTATAAGTACAAAGTTTTATATTTAGGGGGAGATATTTATGTTTATTAAATCAAATGTCAATAAGTTAAGGGGTAGAAAGACTAAATACAGTCTAGTTGCTACAGTATTATTAATCATTCAGATTGCTTTAGTAGGATGCGGTACAAGTGCTTCAAAGCAGCAAGAAGCAGCAACTACTAAGGAACAAGCTGGAGATACAAAGCCTATTACACTGTTAAATGTCTCATACGATCCAACTAGAGAATTATATGAGTCTTATAATAGTTCCTTTTCAAATTATTGGAAAAACAAAACTGGGAAAGACGTTACTATAAAACAATCTCATGGTGGTTCAGGAAAACAAGCTAGAGCAGTTATAGATGGACTAGATGCTGACGTAGTTACACTAGCTCTTGCTTATGATATTGACTCTCTTAATGAAAAGAAGCAATTGATTGATCCTAATTGGATAAAGAAGTTGCCAGATAACTCCACTCCTTATACATCTACTATAGTTTTCTTAGTTCGCAAAGGAAACCCTAAAAATATTAAGGATTGGGATGACCTTATTAAACCTGGAGTTGCAGTAATTACACCAAACCCAAAAACTTCAGGAGGAGCACGTTGGAATTATCTTGCTGCTTGGGGATATGCATTAAAGAAAAATGGTTCAGATCAAAATAAGGCAAAAGAGTTTGTACAGCAATTATTTAAAAATGTTCCAGTGTTGGATTCAGGAGCAAGAGGTGCTACTACAACATTTGCTGAACGTGGTATAGGTGATGTACTTATTGCATGGGAAAATGAAGCTTTTCTAGCTAACAGAGAATTTGGCGAAGGGAAATTTGATATAGTTGTACCTTCAATCAGTATACTTGCAGAGCCACCAGTGTCTGTTGTTGATTCTAATGTTGATAAGAAGGGTACACGCAAAGTTGCAGAAGCATACCTTCAGTACTTATATTCAGATGAGGGGCAGGAAATTGCTGCGAAAAACTTCTATCGTCCTAGAAATGAAGCTGTTGCAAAAAAATATGAAAATCAGTTTCCTAAAATAAATCTATTCACAATTGATGATGTATTTGGTGGATGGACTAAAGCACAAAAAGAACATTTTAGTGATGGTGGTATTTTTGATCAAATTTATGTAAAGAAGTAGTTTATACCTAATACAATTTGTAGATATAAAAAGCGAAAACAAATTATAAAGATTTCTATACTATTTCTAAGAGGAACAAGTTCGATAAATTTTTACTAATTAATGTTGAACTTGTTCCTTTATTAAAGATAAACAACTTCAATCCTTAATCAATTAGTTATGAAGTTGTGTGTCTATAAAAAGATGATAATCATCTTTATTTAATAGATTACTGGAAGTAAGGAGGCGCTCAAATGAATTTATCTGTTAAGTCTTTAAGAATTAAACAACACAGTATAATACCTGGCTTTGGAATAACAACAGGCTTTACTGTTCTGTATGTAAGCTTAATGGTGTTAATTCCATTAGCTATGGTGTTTATAAATTCATCTTCTATAGGGCTGTATAAATTTTGGGAAATTGTTACTGAACAGAGAGTTATAGCTTCATATAAAGTAACTTTTGGAGCTTCATTTATTGCAGCGGTTATTAATACAATTTTTGGTTTACTACTTGCATGGGTCTTAACTAGATATTCTTTTCCAGGTCGTAAAATAATTGATGGGCTTGTAGATTTACCTTTCGCTCTACCAACTGCAGTAGCTGGAATAACATTAACCTCTTTGTATACGGAGAATGGGTGGATTGGCAAATATTTTGCTTCATTTGGAATTAAGGTTTCCTACACTTATTATGGAATAGTTATTGCACTTACTTTTATTGGATTACCTTTTGTTGTAAGGACTGTTCAACCAGTTTTGCAGAATATTGATCTAGAATTTGAGGAGGCGGCAGCTAGTTTAGGAGCTAATAAAATTCAGACCTTTTTTAAAGTAATATTTCCTGAAGTTTTTCCAGCTTTATTAACTGGTTTTGCATTAGCTTTTGCTAGAGCTTTAGGGGAATATGGATCTGTTGTTTTCATATCCGGAAACATGCCGTTGAAAACAGAGATTACGCCACTTATGATTTTGACAAAACTAGAACAATATGATTATAACGGAGCTACAGCTATTGCTGCTGTTATGCTTATTATTTCTTTTATTATGCTTTTGATTATAAATTTATTTCAGTGGTGGAATAACACACGTCATACTGGAAGATAGGAGGGTGAAAATTTTGGGGGGAAACATTTCGCTACAGACAAAAACTACTTCTGTTGCACAGAGAAAAGTTACAGGAGAATCAAGAATAGTTCGGTTTTTATTAACAATTATAGCTCTTATTTATGTTGGCATAATTATAATTATTCCATTAATTGCTGTTTTTGCTAAGGCCTTTGAGAAAGGTATTTCAGTATATATTGCTTCAATAAGTGATCCAATGGCTTTAGCTGCTTTACAGCTAACTCTCATAACTGTAGCTGTAGCTGTACCTTTAAATACAATCTTTGGTCTTGCTGCTTCATGGGCTATAGCTAAATTTGAGTTTAAAGGAAAAAATATATTGCTTACAATTATTGATTTGCCTTTTGCTATTTCTCCTGTCATTGCGGGACTTATCTTTGTATTGCTTTTTAGTACTAATCACGGCTTATTTGGTTCATGGTTATCAAAACATAACATCAATATAATCTTTGCAAAGCCAGGCATTATTTTAGCTACAGTTTTTGTTACATTCCCATTTGTAGCTCGTGAGCTAATTCCATTAATGCAGTCTCAAGGGAATTCAGAAGAAGAAGCAGCTTTAACTTTAGGTGCAAGTGGGTGGCAAACCTTTTGGAAGGTTACTTTACCAAATATAAAATGGGCTCTTTTATATGGAGTTATCCTCACAGCAGCCAGAGCAGCTGGAGAATTCGGGGCTGTATCAGTAGTTTCAGGACATATACGAGGTGTTACTAATACATTACCTTTACATGTAGAGATATTATACAATGAGTATAAATTTGCGTCTGCATTTGCTGTGGCATCTTTGCTAACGGTTGTAGCAGTGATTAATCTAATAGTAAAAAATATTGTGGAATGGAAAGTCAGTAGAACATTAGATAAACAGAGTAGTATATAGAGGGAGGGGTTTGATATGAGTATTGAAGTTAGTAATATATCAAAAAAATTCGGTGCTTTTAAGGCTTTAGATGATATTAACTTGAAAATCGAGACTGGCGAGTTGGTTGCACTACTTGGACCTTCTGGTTCAGGTAAAACTACACTACTCAGAATTATTGCAGGACTTGAAACTGCAGATCAGGGAAATATTTATTTTGATGGGGAAAACCATACAGATAAAAGAATTCAGGATAGGAGAGTAGGATTTGTATTTCAGCATTATGCTTTATTCCGTCATTTAACTGTTTTTGAAAATGTAGCGTTTGGTTTAAAAGTCCGTTTACGTAAATATAGACCAAGTAAGAAAGAAATTCATAAAAAAGTTCATGAATTACTTGAACTAGTTAAAATGGAAGAACTAGCAGAGCGCTATCCAAACCAGCTATCAGGAGGACAGAGGCAAAGGATTGCACTTGCTAGAGCTTTAGCAGTAGAACCTAAAGTTTTACTGCTCGATGAACCTTTTGGAGCATTAGATGCAAAAGTACGAAAAGATCTCCGCCGCTGGTTAAGAAGACTTCATGATGAGTACCCTATTACAAGTGTATTTGTAACTCATGATCAAGAGGAAGCATTGGATGTTGCTGACCGAATTGTAATATTAAATAAGGGCAGAATAGAACAAATTGGTACACCAGAAGAAGTATATGAAAATCCTGCTAATCCTTTTGTATATGATTTTCTTGGAAATGTTAACCTGTTCCACGGTAGAATTAGTAATGGAAAGGTACAAATCGGATCAATTCAGATTGATGCGCCAGAACACAGTGAAACTAAGGATGCTAGAGCAATAAGCTATGCTCGACCTCATGATATTGAGATAAAGCGTGAAAATATAGATAAAAACTTTATTCAAGCTAATATTTTATTTATCAGGGCAGTTGGGCCATTTGTACATTTAGAGTTAAAGCGGGTGGACACAGGAGAGTATTTAGAAGCAGAGTTAAGTAAGGATGTTTATCGTGAATTGAAGCTTCATGAGGGTGAAGAAGTATACATTAGACCGAAGGATGTGAAGGTATTTATACCTGATGATTATATTATTTAATAATATTGAAGAACTACTTGGTGAATCCGTGTGAGATGCAATTACGCCTATCTTAATAATATAAATCAATAAATGTTAATTTTCATGTGGCAAAACTGTTGAGTATTTGTTGACTTTTCTGAAGTGCAGAATATATTTAACTATTTTATATACGGGGAATGTATGTGTTAGCAGAAGAGTCACTTTGCTTTGAATAGGAAATGAAAATATCATTGAAATATGAAAAAAATTAAGGGGGTATTCATATAATTAATGATTACGAATTAATAGAAAGAAAACCAACAGCGGATGAATTGTTTAATTTGCGAAAGTTGGTAGGACTGAAAATTCGAGATAGATGTTCTATGGAAAAGGGATTAGAAAATTCCCTTTATGGAGTTTGTGCAATTTTAAATGGAGAAGTTATTGGTATTTCAAGAATAGTAGGGGATGGAGTTACTTGCTTTTATATACATGATGTCATTGTAAATCCTATATATCAAAGAATGGGAATTGGATTAGAAATGATGGGCAAAATTATGAGTTTTATAAGCAAAAATGCTTGTTCTGGTGCTATTGTGGGGTTAATGGCGGCAAAAGGTAAAGAGAATTTTTATGAAAAATTTGGTTTTTGGAAAAGACCTAATAAGAATTTTGGCTGTGGAATGAGTCAATTTTGGCAATAACAGTCATTTAGAAACAACTGTTATAAAAAATGATTATGTGAAAAACGTATATGAAGTCGTTTATGTATACATTAAATTAAATAATAATTTTTATAATTAATGGATAATTTGGTTGTATTTAAATAAAGGGTATTGACATAGTATATATAGAAGGTTACAATACTACTAAACATATATGAATAATAGGAAAATAAATTAAGTTAAAAGCAATGAAGGGAAGAAGTATATTAAGGAAAATTTTCAGAGAGAAGTCCTCACTGGCTGAAAAGGACTTTAAATGGAACTTAGTGGAAGTGCATCCCAGAGTACTGGATTGAAGTAGTAGTAGACTCCAGCAGGTACGCCTGTTACAGCGTTAAGGTATTTTCTTATACTTTTTATGTGAGATATCATGCATTTTAGTATGTATGATAATCAGAGTGGAACCGCGGAATAAATAATTCTGCCTCTGTATTTTTAGAGGGAGAATTTTTTTTATATGAAATTATAATTAAAATGACAGTTTAGGAGGGTTAAAATGAGTCTAAATAGTTTGAAAGTCAGCATAAATAAAACAAGATTTAATAAAAATAGTCTTCTTAATTTTTCAATTGTTAAAGATATTTTTATCCCATTGATAGCACCAGTGATATTATTAATAATTTGGGAGCTATTGGGCGAAAATGGGATTATTAGATCATCTATTCTTCCAGCACCATCAGTTATTGGTATAGCGCTACTTGATATGCTACGTACTGGAGAATTAATTGAACATTTAACAATTAGCATCATTAGAGTTTTTGAAGGTTTTTGTCTAGGAGCTTTTTTGGGTATAAGCTTCGGAGTAGCAATAGGACTTTTTAAGGGAGCTGAAAAAGCACTTAATTTAATAATAGGTATTTTACGTCCTATTCCTATTGTTGCTTGGGTACCTGTACTTATACTGTGGATGGGAATTGACGAAGCCTCAAAGATAACAGTAATAGCTATTGGTAGTTTTTGGCCCATATTACTTAATACAATTCATGGAATAAAAAACACTGATAAAAAGTATATTGAGGTTGCAGAAATTTTAGAAAAAAATAAGATTAATGTATTAACAAAGGTTGTTCTTCCATCGGCTCTTCCATCTATATTTACAGGTTTGCGCATAGGAATTGGTACTGCTTGGATGAGTGTTATTGCGGCAGAAATAATTGCAGCTTCATCGGGTATTGGTTATAAAATAGCTTATGCTAGAGAGTTATCACAGCCAGATATAATGTTAGTTGGAGTTTTCTCAATAGGTATTGTAGGTATTTTAATAGACGTTATAATCAAAAAGTTAGAGTTTTCAATTGTAAAATGGAATGTGAATAATCGAAGTTAGTTAGGGGGGAGTAAGTATGGGTTTTGAAGTAGAATCAGCTCAAGCTCTAAAGATAGAAAATTTAACTAAAAATTTTAAAATAGATACTGGTAGTGTTACCGCACTTAATAATGTAAACTTAACAGTAAAATCCGGTGAGTTTTTAAGTATTGTAGGTGCAAGTGGTTGTGGTAAAAGTACTTTGTTGAGAATAATGGTTGGATTAGAGAAAAATTACGAGGGGAAAATTCTTTTAGGAGATGAACCTATTAAGGGTCCTGGTACTGATAGAGGAATGGTTTTTCAAGAGTCTCGTCTTTTCCCTTGGTTAACAGTAGAGCAGAATGTAGCGTTTGGTCTGAGTAATAAAACATATACTGCTGATAAAAATGAGATTGTTCAGGAGCATCTTGAGTTGGTTGGTTTGAACAGTTTTGCTAAAGCTTATCCACACCAATTATCAGGGGGGATGCAGCAGAGAATCAGTATTGCAAGAGCTTTAGTAAATAAGCCTAAAGTGCTTTTATTGGATGAACCTTTTGGAGCTCTTGATGCTATGACTCGTATTAATATGCAGCAAGAAGTTTTAAGAATATGGGAGAAAGAAAAGACTACTATGATACTAGTAACTCACGATATCGATGAAGCAATTTATCTTGGTGATAGGGTAGTGGTTATGTCCAGCAGACCAGGAATGGTAAAAAAGATAGTGCCAGTAGATTTGCCTAGGCCACGTGATCGCAGCAGTTATGACTTTATGCAGATTCGTAAAAAGATTTACGATGAGTTTTTTGCTCAGGTAGATAGACCTTTCGTCTATGATATTTAGGGTTTTTTAGATAAACTACGCACTTAAACCTAGTAAACATATATGTATAATTGAGGTGGTTGCACGAAATCAGTTGATTTTACTGGTTAAAGAGCAAAAAGAAAAGAGTGTAAAATACAATCAATTTTAATGAAAATGAGCAAGTATGCAGAAAACAGTTATTTAAAAAGATAGAATATAAAAATGTAGAAGGAGTATTGTTGAATGAGTTATTTAACTTTATTAGAATGTGCTAAATGTAAAGAAAGGTATTCTGCAGATATACCACGTAATTTATGTCATTGTGGTGGTCCATTATTAGCTAGGTATGACTTAGAGACAATAAAAAATAATGTTAGTAAATCTGTATTTAAGAATAGACAAAAGGGATTATGGAGATTTAAAGAACTTTTACCCGTTTCCAATGAGGAAAATATTATTAACCTTGGTGAAGGGGATACTCCATTATTAAAAGCATCATCGTTAGGTGAAGAATTAGGAATGGATAACTTATATATAAAAGATGAAGGCTTAAATCCCACTGGTACATTTAAGTCAAGAGGTGCAGCAGTAGGAGTTTCAAAAGCTAAGGAATTGGGTGTTAAGACAATAGCGATGCCTACAGCTGGTAATGCTGGAGGTGCTTGGGCAGCTTATTCCGCTAGGGCAGGAATTGAATTAATAGTAGCTATGCCTGAAGATGCACCTGATTTAGCTAAAAAAGAAAGCTTTATTTATGGAGCTAAGACATATTTAGTAAAAGGGTTGATATCTGATGCAGGTAAGATAATTGCTGGTGGAGTTGCAAGACATGGTTGGTTTGATGCAGCTACATTAAAAGAACCTTATAGGATCGAAGGCAAGAAGACAATGGGAATTGAGATTGCAGAATATTTTAATTGGGAGTTTCCCGATGCAATACTTTATCCTACTGGTGGCGGGGTAGGTATAATTGGAATTTGGAAGGCTTTTCAGGAGTTAAAGGAACTGGGATGGATTGGAGAAAAAGTACCTAAACTTATTGCTGTACAATCAGAGGGATGTAATCCGATTGTTAAGGCTTTCAATGAAGGAAGTGAAACTTCTGAGTTTTGTGCCAATGCTCAAACTATAGCCGGTGGAATACGTGTACCAAAGGCCTTGGGAGACTTCTTAGTGTTAGAAGCTGTAAGGGAAAGTAAAGGCACAGCAGTTGAAGTAAAAGATTCAGAGATTATAGATTCACTAAAGTTATTAGCTAGGACAGAAGGGATGCTTGTATGCCCTGAAGGAGCAACTTTGGTTGCTGCATTAACTAAGCTGCTGAGTAATGGTTTTATAAAACAAGATGAGAAAGTTGTTTTGTTAAATACAGGAACAGGATTGAAGTATCCTTCTTTGGTTGATATTGATCTTCCTTTATTAGAAGTGAATACAGAGATCTAAAAGATACTTTAGAAGAACTTAATTCTAAAATTTATTAGTTATATAAAATTGATAATAGTTTCAGGGGGGATAACTATCATGAGAATAAAAAAGATAGTAAGTATAGTTTCATTAGTTACATTAAGTGCATTTTTATTAGCTGGTTGCGGAAAAGCTAACGCACAAAAGAACATAAATGATAAGTCAGCAGCAGTGCAAGCTAAGTCTGAAAAACCAGAAAAAATAAAGATTGGTTACCAACCTGGTGTAAACCATACTTTATTAATTGCAGCAAAGCAGCAGGGGTGGTTTGATGAGGAGTTTAAAAAAGACGGTATTGATGTGCAGTTTGAAAGCTTTACTTCAGGACCTCCAATGATTGAAGCCTTTGCAGGAAATAGACTTGACATAGGTCAGGTTGGCGATCAGCCTGCCATTCAGGCAAAAGCTAATGGTATTGACGTTAAAGCTATAGGTGTCTATGCATCAGGTTATGAATTGGACGGTTTAGTTGTACCTAATGGCTCTGATATAAAATCTCCAAAGGATTTAAAAGGTAAAAAAGTTGGATTTACAGTTGGTTCTACTGGACATAGACTTCTATATCTTTATCTTCAATCTGTTGGTCTTACTCCTAAGGATGTAAAGGAAGTAAATTTACAACCAGCGGATATTAAAACTGCATTAGCATCTAAGAATATTGATGCAGCGGTAACATGGGAGCCATGGATTTCAACTGTTGAATTTGAAGGTATTGGCCATCAAATTGCTGATGCTACTAATTTAAAGTTTAATTCTAACTTTATTATTGTTACAAATTCTTTTGCTAAGAAATATCCAGAAATAGTGAAGAGAATAGTGAAGGTTTATGAAAGAGCTGAAAAATGGACTAATGAAAATCCTGATAAAGCTGTAGATCTTGTTGCAAAAGATACAGGAATGAAGAAGGAAATATTGTCTAAGGCTATGAAAAAAGAACACTTCGATATTAGATTAACAGATGAGGTTATTAAATCTGCTTCAGATACAATTAAGACACTAAGAGAAACTAATACAATAAGAAAAGATGTAAATATTAATGACCTTATCGACAACAGCTACCTGAAGAGTATTGGAGTTAAATAATTAGAAGTATAAAGAGGGGGGAATGAAGAAATGAGCGATGTTAAAAAGCAGCTTTATAAGGAGTTAGAGATTAAGAATGATTTGTTTGTAGACGGCGTTAATGTTGATCCAAGAATTTTTGCTAATCTTGATCTAGGTGGTAAGTATCAGGAACAGGTACATCTTTTATTTGAATATGATCGACATCCACATGCTGGAATAGATTTTCCGGTAGGCTTTACTTCACCAAGTGGCTTAAAGTTTCCTTTTAGATGGAATCGCAGTTCAGATTATTCTATTAATTACGATGGAAGTAAATATTATTTAACACATAAAGGTCATGAGGTTTTTCCTATAGAGTTTTTAAAACGTCCTAAATACTATGGTTTGAAAACATCTGATGGCACAGAAATGTCACATATAGCAGCATATAACAGGGAAGGTGCTATTTTTGTAGCATACAGCAATGAATGCTCATTAAAGGATAAAGGATTGGATTGCTTATACTGCAATATTAATGCTACTAAAGATACCTATGGTGAAAAGCAAGGAATATTTTTAAAATACCCAAAGCAAATAGGTGAAACTGTTGCAGCTGCTTATAAACATGGTGCTCGTCACATAAGTATCAGTGGTGGCTTTATACCAGAAAGAAGGGAAGTAGACTATTATATTGATGTGGCAGAAGCTATTAAAGAGCATACGGGGTTAGAAGACTTCAACGGAACAGGTGTTATAGGTGCTCCTTTAGACTTAGATGTTATTGATAAATACAAAGAAGCAGGATATAGAACTATTGCTATGAATATTGAGGTTTGGGACAAAAATATTTTTAAAACTATTTGTCCGGGTAAACAACAACAGTGCGGTGGCTGGGATCATTGGGTTAATGCTTTAGAATATGCAGTGAAAGTATTTGGTTACGGTCGTGTAAGGTCACAAATTGTTGCAGGAATTGAACCTAAGAAATCCACATTAGAGGGGGTCGAGTATCTAGCATCTAAAGGAATTATATGCTTTCCAGTTCCATGGTGCCCAAATCCAGGTTCTGCTTTGGAAGGACATCGTAGTCCAGAGCCTCAGTGGCATTTTGATATAGTAAAGAAAGCATATTCTATCTTTAGAAAAGCAGGGTTTACCTATGAGCAACTATATGATTGTGCTGCAGCTCCTACATCTATATGGCACGATTTATATAAAATAGACGATGAATTATTGCCTATATTTAAGGAAAAAGGTATTAATAATCAAAATAAATAAACATAAATCTAATAAATATATTTTAAAATTTGGGGAGGAAATTATAATGAAAAGACTATTTACGTCAGAGTCAGTTACTGAAGGACATCCAGATAAGATATGTGACCAAATTTCAGATGCAATATTAGATGCAATATTAGAGAAGGACCCATATGGAAGAGTTGCTTGCGAAACAACAGTGACAACAGGAATAGTAAATATTATAGGTGAAATAACAACGAATTCTTATGTAGATATTCCAAAGATAGTAAGAGAAACAGTAAAAGATATAGGGTATACTAGGGCAAAATATGGTTTTGATAGTGAAACTTGCGCTGTTATTACAGCGATAGATGAACAATCAGCAGATATAGCAGCTGGGGTAAATCAAGCTTTAGAAGCTAGAAGAGGGGAAGACGACAATATAGATGCCATAGGAGCTGGGGATCAAGGTATGATGTTTGGTTTTGCTACTAATGAAACTGCAGAATATTTACCAACGCCTATTGCATTTGCACACAAGTTAGCCAGAAGGTTAGCTGAAGTTAGAAAAGAAGGTATTCTTGAATATTTAAGGCCAGATGGAAAGACACAAGTTACAGTAGAATATGAGGATAATAAACCTGTTAGAATAGATGCCATTGTTGTTTCTACGCAGCATGGCCCTGAGGTTGCACAGGAACAAATAGAAAAAGATATAAAGGAACATGTAATTAAAGCAGTTATACCAATAGAGCTATTAGATGATAAAACAAAATATTATATAAATCCAACAGGCAGATTTGTTATCGGCGGACCACAAGGAGACGCAGGATTAACAGGAAGAAAAATAATAGTTGATACCTACGGTGGATATGGAAGACATGGTGGAGGAGCTTTTTCAGGAAAAGATCCAACTAAGGTTGATAGATCAGGTGCATATGCTGCAAGATGGGTTGCTAAAAACTTAGTAGCAGCAGGAGTTGCTGATAAGCTTGAGATAGAGCTTGCATATGCTATAGGAGTTGCGAGCCCAGTGTCTATTGAAGTAGATACTTTTGGTACAGGAAAAATAGCTGATGACAAAATAGTAGAAATAGTACAAAAGGTATTTGACTTAAGACCAGCTGCAATAATAAGAGATTTAGATTTAAGAAGACCAATATATAAACAGGTAGCTGCTTATGGGCATTTTGGTAGAACTGATATTGATGTTCCATGGGAACAATTAAATAAAGTTGAAGAAATTAATCAATATTTATTAGAAAAGTAGATATTTTAGTTGACTAGAAATACTAGAGGCTAAATTTTATTCTTACTTATTTGTAGGAGTGAAATTTAGCCTTGTTTATTTAGCTGAGTGAATAGAGTAAGTAAATTAAGTCGTTAGAGTTAGTATTTAATACTAACATCTTAATTATCAGTTATTGGGTCCAAACGTAAAATGATAGAAGTTTAAATCTTAAGGGAGGAAAAGGATTATGATAAAGAAAGCTAAACACATTGCTATTTATGGTAAGGGAGGAATAGGAAAATCAACAACAACATCTAATATAAGTGCTGCATTGGCAGAAGCAGGATATAGGGTAATTCAGATTGGATGTGATCCTAAAAGTGATTCAACAAATACTTTACGTGGGGGAAATTACCTTCCTACAGTGTTAGATAGTCTTAGAGAGAATAACAACGTAAAGTTATCTGATATTTCAGTAGAAGGCTTTAAAGGTGTATTATGCATAGAAGCTGGAGGTCCTGTTCCTGGTGTTGGATGCGCTGGTAGAGGAATAAATGCAGCAGTTGAACTATTGCAGCAATTAAACCTTTTTGAAGAATACAAGCCAGACTATGTTTTATATGACGTGTTAGGAGATGTTGTGTGTGGAGGTTTTGCTGTACCAATAAGAGATGGTATTACTGATCGTGCATTTGTAGTTAGTTCTTCAGATTTTATGGCTGTATATGCAGCAAATAATCTTTTCAAGGCTATTAATAAGTATGCACCATCAGGTGGAGCTAAGCTTGGAGGAATCATAGCTAATGGATTATCAGCAAGTTATTCTGAGTCATTAATTGATGATTTTGCAGAGCGTACAGGTACAAAAGTGGTAGGATATGTACCACGTTCACTAGTAGTTTCACAAAGTGAATTATTTGGAAAAACTGTTATTGAGGCGAATCCTCACTCGGAACATGCGAATATATACAGAAATCTAGCTAAATATATAGCAGATAGTGATGAATTAGATATACCGAATCCTCTTAATGTTACTGAATTAAGAGATTGGGCTAGAACTTGGGGAGATAGAATTTTTGAATTTGAGTCTGGTGTAGTAAAGAGGGGAGAAGCAATTTAAAGGAGGAATATTAATGAGTCTATTAGCGAGAAAAAAGCCTCAGATTAGAGAAAATAGATTAAATACATTAGGTGCTTATTTGGGAGATAGTGATTCTCTTTTAAATGATATAGAAAAAAATGATGTTAAGCAAAGAATAAGAACATTTTCACAAACAAGTTTTGACGATATTATTTATGTTCTACAAGCAATTAACAGTATAAAGGATTCAGTTGTAATAGTACATGGTCCTGTAGGATGCAGTGCAGCTCAGTTACATTTTTTTTCCCAAGGTGAAAGCAGTCCTTGGATTGTAACAAATTTGAATCAGAAGGATTCAATCATGGGTGGAGATGAAAAGTTAAGAAAGGCTGTTTTTACTGCGTACAACCGTCATAAACCTAAGGTGATATTTATTGTAGCTACACCTGTGGTAGCAATAAATAATGATGATATTCAAGCTGTTGTTATTGAGCTTAAAGAAGAGCTTGGAGTTGATATTATACCTATTTACTCCGATGGATTTAAGTCAAAAAATAGCATTACAGGATACGATTTAGCATTACATGCTTTGGTAAAGTATTTAGTAGCTGAGGAAGAAAATCATGAAAAACTTGATTTTGTGAATCTAATTTCTATATCTGAAAATGCTGAGGATTTAAAAGAAATAGTGGGTTTACTAAACAACATAGGAGTAAAGGTCAATCTATTATCACGTTTCGCAAGTCCTGAAAGCATAAAAAGCGCATCAAAAGCTAAACTTTCAATTAATATTAATAAGGATTATGGGGATTACTTAGGAAAGGCATTATATGAAAGATATAATATACCTTTCATAGAAACATCTTTACCAATTGGTATTAAAGGAACTACAGAGTGGCTTACAGAAATTGCTTCAGTAACTGGAACAAAGAAAGAAACAGAGGATTTTGTTAATAAAGCTGTTAGTCAATTAAGAGCGTATATAGAAAAAAATAAATTAAATGATGTAAAAGTATATGTTAATCTCCCAACTTCATTAGCCTTTGGAGTTATAGAGTTAATTAAAGAATTTGAAGGAGAAGTAGTAGGAGTAACTGTTGGACACATCGATGATTTGCATAAAAAGGAACTTGAGAATATTAGTAAAAATAAAACTGATTTTAAAATACATGTTGCTAATGGGCAAACTTTTGAAGAAGTAAATATAGTAAGAAAATTAAAACCAGATTTATATATTGGAGGACTTGGTCAGACTGCTTGGATAGCAAAACTTGGGATACCAGTAGTTTCTGTAGATTCAACGGGGATACTCGGATATAGTGGTATCACTAAATTTATACATCAAATAAATAAGGCATTAAAAAATAAAGCATTTGTCCGCTATTTAGGTAAGGCTACCTCTTCAATATATGAAGAAAGTTGGATTAAGAAAAGTGCCAATTGGTATATTAAGCAGGAGGTGAAATAGCATGACGAAGCCAATTGAAACTTCAAGAAATGGGTGTGCGCTACATGGTGCTCTTCAAACGATACAAGAAATAGAAGGTTTTGTACCAATAATACATTCTAATGCTGGCTGCGGATTACAGCAGTTTTTAGGTGGAAGTAGAGTAAGTGGTTGCAATGGTTCTGGAAATGCTGGAGGTTTTGCTGTAGCATCAACAAATGTTATTGAAAGACAAGTTATTTTTGGAGGAACATCAAGGCTTAGAGAACAGATAAAAAATACTGTTAAGATTATTAAAGGAGATTTATATGTTGTATTGTCTGGTTGTACAACAGAATTAGTTGGTGACGATATACCTGCGATGACAAAAGAGGGCAGGGAACAAGGATTTCCAATAATTAATTTAAGTACTCCAGGTTTTAAAGGACAAATTCATTATGGTTATGTAACTTTTATAAAAGGATTAGTTGATGAACTTGCAAAGGGTAACCAGGCACCAACAAAAAAGTCTAAAGGTTTAGTTAATATATTTGGAATCATACCTAAGCAAGATGTCTTTTGGAAAGGTAATTTAGAGGAATTAAAGAGAATTTTAGAGGCAGTAGGACTAAAAGTTAATACTCTTGTTGGCTATGGAGAAGGTATTGAAGCGTGGAAGGAAGTAACCAATGCAGAATTAAACATAGTTTTTTCACCATGGGGTGTTAATATCGGGAAACACTTAGAAGAACATTATGAAACCCCTTACTTAGAATTTGATGCACTTCCTGTTGGAGCTGAGGATACTGGGTTATTTCTAACTAAAGTAGCTGAAAAACTCAATTTAGATAGTGTGATAGTAAATAACTTTATTAAAGAAGAAAAAAAGAAATTAGATCATTATGTAGAAAAGATTTTAGACTTCTATGTTGAGTATAATTTTCAGAAAGAATTTGCAATAGTTGGTGAAACAAGTAATGTGATAGGTATAAGTAGATTTTTAACTAATTCCTTTGGATTAATACCAAAAGTTCTTATCATTACAGATAAAGTAGAGGATTCCTATAAAGATTACTTAACTAAGCAGATAGCTAATTTAATAGATAGCTTTAATGTGGAAGTTTATTTTACTGAGGATGGTGGGGAGATTAAGGATATCGTTAGAAAGAGTAAAATTGAGTTGGTTTTAGGTAGTTCCTTGGAAAAGGAAATTTCAGAAGAGTTAAAAGTTCCATTGCAAGTAATCTCGTTTCCTATAGTAGAAAATGTTATTTTAAATAAGGGTTATGCAGGTTTTAGAGGTGCTATTTCTCTAGTTGAGGACTTCAGTAGTGTGATAATAACATTTGAAAATCATATTAGGCTGGAGTTGAAGGATAAAATTTTGGCTTAATAAAAAAGGACCTTATTATAGGTAATTTTATTGATTAAGGTTATTATGAAAAAATAAAAAATAATTGGGGGATTGTCATGGCTATAGGTGATTTAGTAGAGGAAAGAAAAAGTTTAATATCAAAAAGTAAATTGTATGAGGAATTAAAAATTAAGGCAGACTTATCCATTGATGGAGTTAATATTGAAAAAGAAGCATTACATGCTTTAGATGTAGGGGGAGAAATTCAAGAACAGGTTCACAGTGGTTTTGAGATGGATAAGGAGACTCATGTAGGCATTGAGCTTCCTGCTAGCTTTAGACTTCCTAACGGTTTAGTTTCCCCATTTAAATGGGATAAAAGCTCAAATTATACTATAGCATTAGAGAATGGAAAGTTTATACTCGTGAAAAAGGGAAATAAACTATTTGAAGTAGATTTTCAAAAACGTCCTAAATACTATAGTTTAAAAACATCCGATGGTCAGCCTATGCACAATATAGCAACCTTTGTTAATGATAGCAATATATCTGCTTTTTACAGTAACGAATGCTCATATAAAGATAAGGGAGAAGATTGCTTATTTTGCAATGTTAATGCAACAAAGGATACTTATGCAGAAAAAGAGGTTATATTTTGGAAGACTCCTATACAGATAGGTGAAACAGTTGCAGCGGCTTACGAAGAAGGTATAGCAGATCACGTAACTGTAACAGGTGGGATTATACCAGAGAGAAGAGAAATAGAATATTATCTTGACGTAGCTGAGGAAATTCAAAAAAGGACTGGGCTTAAGGATTTCAATGGGACTGCTGTAATAGCTGCACCATTAGATTTAAGTAATATTGATAGGTTGAAGGAAGCAGGTTATAGAACTATAGGTCTTAATATAGAATTGTGGGATAAGAACTTTTATCAAACTATTTGTCCTGGTAAGGCTAGAAATAGTGGTGGATGGGATCATTGGTTAAAGTCTATAGAATATGCAGCAGGAGTTTTTGGACATGGAAGAGTTAGATCTAATATTGTTGGAGGAATCGAACCAAAAGAAAAAACCTTGAAGGGTGTAGAATACTTTTCAAGTATAGGAGTTATATGCCTTCCAAGTCAATGGTGCGCTAATCCAGGTTCAGCCCTTGAAGGTCACCGTACTCCAGAACCATCTTGGCATTTGGATCTTGCTGAAAAAGTAGTGCGCTTACAAAAGAAGGCAGGAATAACCTATGATCAGGCTCATGATGCAAGTAATAACGATACAGGTCTATCTCATGATATATGGAAAATTGAAGATGGACTTATTTAGATATAGGGGTTAAGGTTTAGTTAATTTCCTATTGTTGAAAATCAGTTTTTAGATGATTTTATATCTCAAAAATATGGACTTTAATATAAATGGTAGTTTATAGGATAAGTCCATATTTTTTTTATAATTAGTTAAAAATACATAACTTCTTAATTAATCTATTTGGAGGATTCGTAATGTATAGAAACTTTAATAGCAATAATAAGATAATACTAGGATTTATAATGCTTAACATTCTGTCTGGGACCGCTGGGGGAATACTTCAAATGATAGTGCCACTTTATGCATTAAGTATAAATGCTAATACTGCTCAGGTTGGTTTAATAAAAGGAATTTCTGGACTTGGATTAATGTTATTAGTTTTCCCTTCTGGGTTTTTAATTGACCATTATGGTTCGAGAAAGTTATATGTAATAGGTGGAATTATTTTTTCTATAACCATTTTTCTTCTACCATTTGCTGCAGTGCCAGCACTTATAATGATTATTATGCTTTTTCAGGGATTTGGTAATTCTTTAAGGTTTACCTCTCTAAATGCAGCTTTTTTTAAAAACTTAAAATTAATAGGAAAGGATAAGGCTGGATGGTATAAGGGCTCTATGTCTATTGGTCTGACTTTTTTAGGTCCTCTTATAGGTGGATATATAGTTCAGTTTGTTAATTATAAAAGTATTTTTGTTTATATAAGTATAGTTACCCTTATACCAATTATTCTATTACTTTCACTTAATAAAAAAGATAATACTGTAAGACCTACAAATATAGTCAATATTTTTAAAGAACAGATAGTAGATTTTAAGTTGATTTTTAAAAATAAAACTATAAAGCAATCAATATTAGTAGAGAGTTTATCCACAGCAGCATTTTCATGCTTTGTAACTTTTATTGTAATTTTAGTAGTAAAGAACTATCAGCTTCAATCTTATTATGCTTCATGGTTAATAATATTAGAAGGTGGAGCTTTTATTTTTACAGTATTTATAGCAGGAAGGCTTTTATACAAGTATAAAATATACAAGTTGTATTTAGGTAGTTTTGCTTTAGTTATTTTGGGAGTGTTATTTGTAGTATTAACAAATAATATGATGTTTTTGGGAATAGGAACAGCTATTATTGGGTTTGGACTTGGAATGACAAATCTTATTACTTATTCTGGGATAGGCGAGATTAAAGGTGAAAAAGGTAAGATATCTGCCTTGTTTGCTGCTTGTACAGGTCTAGGCGCAACCCTTGGCCCTACTTTAGGAGGTTTTATTGGTGAGATTTTCGGCATACAAGCTATATTCCTAAGTTTTATTCCTTTATTTATTCTATGTGGTATATCTATTATATTAAATATACCTGCAATAAATGAGGAAAATAAAGTTCAAAACCTTAGTTAGCAAAATATGTTAAAATGTGTCCATGAAAAATAATTGACATCTATATAATAAAGTGATATATTTACTCTAAGACAAAACTTAGTAAATATATATGTTTACTAATAAAAGCAAAGCTGACTAGATAACTAGAGGCTTCTAACGAAATTATTATTTCGTTGGAGGCCTTTTTGTTTAAAAAGTGATAAGCAAAATCTAATACAAATGAAATTTAAAAAACTAATACTTGGGGGATTTTTAGTTCATGTTTGGCACTAACAATAATAAGGAGTGGTTTGAATGAATACACAAACTTATGAATTACAGAATACTACTGTTTCAAAACCCTTAGAGAGAAAAACAAAATCAAAAAAGTCTAAGGTAAAGTTACTAGATAGGATTTTAAGTTATACATTGATCCCTATTTTAATTTTGATATTATGGGAGACAGTTACGAAGCTAAACATAGCTCCTCCTGCCATACTCCCTTCCTTGGAGATTGTCCTTAAAGCCTTTGTTGTGCAGATACAAAATGGAGAGATGATACAAGATGTGGCTATAAGTTTAACTAGAGTGGTTAGAGGCTATACCTTTGCAGTAATTTTAGGATTATCATTCGGAGTGTTAATGGGTATTTCATTAAGAGCTAATAAAATCTTTTCAGGTGTTTTTAATGGAATAAGACAAATACCACCAATGGCCTGGATTCCACTAATAATACTATGGTTTGGTATAGGAGAAACTTCTAAAATTATAATAATATCTAAGGCTGCATTCTTCCCAATCCTATTAAATACAATAGATGGTATTAGGAATACTCCCAAGGGATACATTGAAGTTGCACGATTATATAATATCAACAAGTTTGATTTATTTAGAAAAATATACTTCCCTTCTGCTTTACCTTCAATATTTGTAGGTCTTAGATTGGGTCTTGGTATAGCTTGGGCTATGGTTGTAGCAGCAGAACTAATTGCTTCAAGTTCAGGTATTGGATATAGAATAAATGATGCAAGAAGTCTAATGCAGTCAGATGTTATGATTGCAGATATGATAGTAATTGGCATTATAGGTTCTATCATGGATTTTATTCTTAGAAAGGTATCAAGGTATTTTTCTAAATGGCAAGCAACATAATTTAGATTTAGTAATTAATTATTAGATTATATTATTAAGAATATTATGATGATAACAATAAGAGAAAGTGAGAGAGGTAATGATATGGCAGTAACTGAAGGTAAAAATAATCTTGTTATTGAGAATTTGAGTAAAAGTTTTACTGTTAACAATGAGGCTGTTAATGTTCTTCAGAATATAAATCTAGAAATAAAAGAAGGTGAATTTATAAGCATAGTAGGACACAGTGGCTGCGGTAAAAGCACTTTATTAAAGATTATAGCAGGATTAGTAGACTTTAATGCAGGCGTGGTTACCCTTGGTGGAAAAGAAATCAAAGAGCCTGGAACTGATAGAGGAATGGTATTTCAGGAACATAGGCTTCTACCATGGCTTACTATCAAAGATAATGTAGCCTTTGGTTTATATAATATTAGTAAATCAGAAAAAAAGAAGGTTGTTGCTGAACATATTGATCTTGTTGGATTGGAAGGTTTTGAAAAAGCGTATCCACATCAATTATCAGGAGGTATGGCACAGCGAGCAGCTATTGCAAGGTCATTAGTAAATAGGCCTAAGGTTTTACTTCTAGATGAACCATTTGGTGCTTTAGATGCTTTAACAAGAATACAAATGCAGAAAGAAATATTAAGAATATGGGAAAAAGAAAGAACTACGATGATTCTTGTTACTCATGATATAGATGAGGCAATATTTCTTGGAGATCGAGTGGTTGTAATGTCCTCAAGACCTGGAACGATTAAAAACATAGTGCCTGTAGAACTTCCTCGTCCTAGAGACAGGAACAATAGTGACTTTGGATATATAAGAAAAAAAATATTTACTGAGTTTTTTAAAGAAGAAGAAATTTTATTAGATTATGTATTATAAGAGATTAAGTTAGGAATTTTATAAAACAATTAATCTTAAGTTGACCAGAAATACTGGAGGCTGAGTTTATTCTATATATAGAATTGCTTGGCCTTCTCTTATTTACTGCAATTTCACAAAGTAAAATTTGCTCAAATTGTTTAAGGATTGAAATAGTGTAGCTTTAATAAACTCTATGCCTATTAAATTTTATTTTAGATTAAAGGGAGGAACTAAGAATGAGTGATATTAAAAAACAACTTTATAAAGAACTTGAACTAAAAAATAAAATTAGTATTTTGGGGGTAAATGCTAATCCGGCAATTTTTAAGCACCTTGATCTAGGTGGAAAATATCAAGAACAAATCCATTCTTTATTTGAACATGATCATGAAACCCATGCAGGAATAGATTTTCCTTGCGGGTATACTTCACCAAATGGTTTAAGATACAGTTTCAACTGGGACAGAAGATCTGATTACTCCATTGAATATAAAAATGGACAGTATTATTTAACTCATAAAGGACATGAATTGTTTCCAATTGAGTTTGATCAACGACCAAAATATTATTCACTAAAAACCTCTGATGGTACAGAAATGTCACGTGTTGCCACGTACAGCCCAGATGGTGCTATTTCTATAGCATATAGTAATGAATGCGCTTTAAAGGATAAAGGGCTAGATTGCTTATTTTGCAATGCTAATTCTACAAAAGATACATATGGAGAAAAACAAAATATACATTGGAAATATCCAAAACAAATTGGTGAAACTGTAGCAGCTGCCTATAAAGAGGGTGCGAAGCATGTGACAATAACTGGTGGCTTCATACCGGAAAGACGGGAAGTAGACTACTATATAGATGTTGCAGAGGCAATTAAAGAACATACTGGTTTGGAGGATTTTAATGGAACTGCTGTAATTGGTGCTCCTCTTGACCTTGGTGTGATTGATAAATACAAGGAAGCTGGATATAGAACTATAGCTATGAACATAGAAGTGTGGGATAAAAATTTCTTTAAAACTATTTGTCCTGGTAAAGCAGAACAATGCGGTGGTTGGGATCATTGGGTAAAGGCATTAGAATATGCAGTAAAAGTATTTGGCTATGGTCGAGTGAGATGTGGTTTTGTTGCGGGTATTGAGCCTAAAAAGTCAACACTTGAAGGGGTAGAATATCTTGCATCAAAGGGTATAATTAGTCTAACAGGAGCTTGGAATCCTAATCCAGGATCCATACTAGAAGGCCATCGTACTCCAGAGCCAGAATGGCATCTTGATATGGCTAAGAAATCCTTTGCTATTTTTAGAAAGGCTGGTTTTACTTTTGATCAGTATTTTGATATAGCACCATTTCCTCATTTTTTAATTCATGATCTTTATAGGATTGAAGATGGTTTATTGCCAATTCTCAAGGAGAAAACTGCATAGATTAAATTAAAATAGGAGTTTGCAACTGTAAAAGTATAGATACACAACTTCATAACTAAACTTATAATTGATGCTATACAAGTTCATATTAACCTAAGAATTTTAGGAAAAGTATTGGATACCGAGACTATTTCCTAAAATTCGTTAAGGATTGAACTTGTATATCCTAGAAAAAGCATTGTATGTCGAGGCTATTTGCTCAAATTTAATAGGCTCGATGCCTATTAAATTTTATTTAACATAAATTGTTTAAAGATTGGAGTTGTTTATCTTTAACAATGGATTTTAATAATTAATGTTTATATTATTATTTTCAAAATTTAGTGCTAATTTAGAATGGAAGAGGGGGATTGTTATGAAAAAAGTCACATATCTATTAGGGGTTATTCTTAGTACAGTTTTATTTACAACTGGTTGTGGAGCTACAAAAACTAATAATGGAGTAGCAATTAACACAGATAAAAAGCCTGCAACAAAAAGTGTAAAAATTGGTTATGTAGATGGTGGAAAAAGCTTTCCTAGTGATCTTTTTGGTATAGCTGCAGAAAAAGGATACATAGATGAGGAATTGAAGAAAATTGGGGGAAAACTTGAGCTTGTTCCATTTGTAGGAGCTGGTCCAGCTATTAATGAAGCTCTTGCTAGCAAAAGTATCGATTTAGGCTCCTTAGGAGATGTGCCTGCAATTGTTGCAAAGAGTTCTGGTATTGATACTACTTTAGTAGCAGGAGGAAATCTTGCTAATGATGCAGCATTTATTGTACCAGTAGATTCAAGTATTAAGTCAGTGAAAGAATTAAAAGGCAAAAGGGTTGGTACAATGAAGGGTTCATATATGCATAGAACTCTTGTGGAAGGGCTAAAGGCAAACGGCTTAAATATAAATGATATACAATTTTTTAATATGACTGCTCCAGAAGCTGAATCAGCAATTATTGCAAAGAAAGTTGATGCAATTGTTGCTCCTAATACAACTGAGGCAAGGATTGTTTTAGCTAAGAATGGAAAGATAATATTAGGATGCGATAAAAATCCAGAATGGAAAGGATCAAGTGCTACAGTAGCAAGGACAGAATTTGCAAAAGAAAATCCTGAAATAATAGTTGCAATTATAAAAGGTCTTAACAAAAGTAAGAAATTTGTAGATGAAAATTCTGAAGAAGCAAAAAAAATATGGACAAAAAATGGAACTTCAAAGGAAGCATACGACTTTTTATATCCTAAAAATGAATTTGTATATACAGTAGAACCTTCATCTAAACTAGGTAAGCAATTAACAGATGTAACTAAATTCCTTAAGGAAAACAACTTAATAAAAAATGATGTAAATGTTGATAAATGGATAGATAAGAGTTATTATGAACAATCATTAAAATAATAACATATGTTTTGTTGACCTCTTAGTATAATTATGGAAAATGTAATTATATATTACAATAAAGTATTGACATGTAAGTAAGTATTGTTTATAATTATATTAAACATATATGAATAGTGTGTTTAATTAATATTGTTATTAAATGCAATGAGGGGAAGAAGTATATTAAGGAAAGTTTTCAGAGAGAAGTTCTCATGGCTGAAAAGAACTTTAAATGGAACTTAATAGAAGTGCATCCCTAAGCACTGGATCGAATTTGTAGTAGACTCCAGCAGGTACGCCTGTTATAGCGTCGAAGTATTATTGTACTTTTTAGGCTAGATGTCATACATTTTTATAAATGTTATGATAAGCAGAGTGGAACCGCGGAATATAAATTCTGCCTCTGTATTTTGAGAGGCAGAATTTTTTTTATTTACTGGCATTTCATAAAGTGAAATCTAGCTCAAATTTAATAGGCTCGATACCTATTAAATTTTATTCCAAGAACATAACTTTTGATTTACATGTGTGCAGTTGATTCATAAACTTTATCAGTTAGATTAACTAATCTAAAGTGTAAAAGAGTTAGTTTTTTTCACATCTTTCAAGTGTTATAAATGGGTAAATATGAGAAATATTTCTGACTTACAAATTCACAAATTACATAAAAAATGAGGACTTACATATTAGACTATAAAAAATAATAATAAAGGAGGGGTTATCAATGAAAAAGAGTTATCTTTTTGCTTATTCAATGTATCGTTGCACGAGTTCATTCTTACAAAAGGTATCTATTATAATATGACTTTTGTAGTTATATGGAGGTATGTGTATGGGGGAGAAAAATATTTTATATAATAACAGTACTATTTCTGAAGAAAACTTAAAGAAACTCTTAGAAGTGCTTAAATTTGTTAAATATGGATCTGTTACTCTGGTAGTACAAGATGGAGTAGTTGTTCAAATAGAGAGAAATGAAAAATTAAGGTTAAGGTAGAAAATAATTTTTTAATGATCCCAAAACTGTTATTGCATACTAGCAATTATAAAAAAATAATATACCGCAATAGTAAAATTCAAATAACTTTATATGTTTTTGGTTGACCAGATATACTGGAGACTATGATTTCTGTTTTAGTGATAGGAACGTAGTCTCCTTTATTTTTATAATCAATTTTAGTGGAGGCGATTTAATAAAAAAGAAAGATTAACATATCACTATATGTTGTCAAAGAAAGAATAAAAGTAATTAGATATCGAACCTATTCATTTTTAGCCAGATTTCACTTTGTGAAATGGCAGCAAATAAGAACACAATAATCTATTAAATAAGGAGAATTTAAAAATGAGTAATATTAAAAAGCAGCTTTATAAGGAATTAGAGATTAAAAATGAAGTGACTGTTGAGGGAATTGATATTAATCCTAAGATTTTTGCTAATCTTGATTTAGGTGGTAAGTATCAGGAACAAATACATACTCTATTTGAGTATGATCGTCATCCACATGCTGGAATAGACTTTCCTGTAGGATTTACTTCACCTAATGGCTTAAAAATACCTTTTAGATGGGATAAAAGTTCAAAATATTCAGTAAATTATGATGGTAACAAATATTATCTCACTCATAAAGGTCATGAAGTATTTCCTATTGAATTTTTAACCCGTCCTAGATATTATGATTTAAAAACATCTGATGGTATGGAGATGTCACATGTAGCAACATATAACAGAGAAGGTACAATTTTTGTAGCATATAGCAATGAATGCTCTTTAAAGGATAAAGGGTTAGATTGTTTGTATTGCAATATTAATGCTACAAAAGATACCTATGGTGAAAAGCAGGGTATATTTTGGAAGTACCCGAAACAAATTGGTGAAACTGCTGCTGCTGCGTATAAAAATGGTGCTCGCCATATAACCATTAGTGGTGGTTTTATCCCAGAAAGAAGGGAAGTAGACTATTATATTGATGTGGCAGAAGCTATTAAAGAGCATACAGGCTTAGATGATTTTAATGGAACAGGTGTTATAGGTGCTCCTGCGGATTTAGAAGTTATTGATAAATACAAAGAAGCAGGGTATAGAACTATTGCAATGAATATTGAAGTTTGGGATAGAAACATTTTTAAAACTATTTGCCCTGGTAAGGAACAGCAGTGCGGTGGTTGGGAGCATTGGGTTAATGCTTTAGAGTATGCAGTGAAGGTATTTGGGCACGGACGAGTAAGATCAAATATAGTTGCAGGTATTGAGCCTAAAAAATCTACATTAGAAGGAATAGAGTATCTCGCATCTAAAGGAGTAATATGCTCTGCAGGAGCATGGTGTCCTAATCCAGGATCTGCTTTAGAAGGTCATCGTAGCCCAGAACCACAGTGGCATTTGGATTTGTCAAATAAGATATACTCCATATATAAGAAGGCAGGATTTACTTATGATCAATTATATGATTGTTCAGCAGCTCCAACTTCTTTATGCCACGATCTATATAAAATAAATGATGAATTATTGCCTGTATTTAAACAGGTAAATAATAAAAGTCTAAGTGAACGTATAGTGGTATAACTTATATATATATATGTAGTGTAATTTAAGGGTATTTAATAATAGATAATGTAAATATTAATGAATTTCAGAAAATAGCATAGTATTTTAATGCTTTTTCTGAAATTCTAAGTTCAATTATGAACTTGTTTATTTTATAGGAGTTCAACAAAATTCATTAATAGATTCTGCTAACTAGATGGATAAGTATAACTTAACCATGTAGTAGTAGGAGGTACATTTGGTAGTAGGACGTAATGGCTAAAATCTATAGTTTAAAATTATTTAAGATACAAAGGGGATGGAGAATATGAAAAATAAAAGGTTATTAATGACCTTAGTTACTATGAGTTTAACGGTTTTACTTACTGGTTGTGGTGTAAAAAAAGAAAATAAAGCTAATATAGACACAAAAACATCAACCAACAAAGAACAAACTCTCATTCCTGTTAGGTTTGGAGCAGATTCTGGTACATTTTCTATTCAGTTTCAAGTTGCAAAAGAAAAAGGTTATTTTGAAAAGTATGGTATTAAACCAGAAATATCTGTTTACTCTTATGGTATTGATACTTTAAATGCAGCACTTACGGACCAAGTTGATGTAGGAGAAGCTATGGATTTTGCAGCACTTTCTAGATTCAGCAGTGGAGATTTAAAAATTTTAAGTTTTATTCAAACAGGTAAAGCAGAAAAAAGTAAATTATTGGCTCGTGATGGAATAAGTTCTGTTGAAGAGCTAAAAGGCAAAAAGATTGGAGTTCAAAAGGCAACAGTAAATGAGTATGTAGTAGCAAAATATTTAGACAAATTTAATATTAAGCCAAATGAGATAAGTAAAGAAGGTTTAAGTTCTAATGCTGAACTTATAGCTGCCTTTGAAAGAGGAGATATTAAAGCAGCATTTTTCAGTGGTACTTTTCTTGATAAAGCTTTAAAAGTTCAGGGAGCTAGAGTAATAGGTTCTCAGGCAGATATACCTTTTGCTCCAAGAGGTTTTTTAGTGGCTAAGGATAAATTATTAAAGGAAAAACCAGAAGCAGCTAAAAGAATATTACTAGCTCTTAATGAAGCATCTAAATGGATAAATGAAAATCCTGAAGCAGCTGGCGAAATCGCATTTAAGACATTAAAATTGCCTAAAGACGGTGTTGCCAGAGACTTAAAAGATATTACTAATGAGATTCGTTTAACAAATGAAGATGTTGAACAATTAAGAGATGTTTATGATTATGCAGTTAAGAATAACCTGATTAAAGGTGGTTTTAATTTAAAAGAAAAAATAGTGATTGAACCATTAAAGCAAGCTCTTCCAGAAAAGCTTGGGTATAATCCTGATAATCTGAAATAAATTAGGAACCTAAATTAGTTGTTTTAAATTTATATTATTAAATTGGAGGTAAAACTTCTTAAAAAATGAATTTTAAAATAATTGGGAGGTAGAGTTTAAATGTCAAAAATTAGTTCGATAATCCCAAATTCAATTATAATTGAAAATCTAAGTAAAAGTTATAATCAATCAATTAAGAGTAAGTCAAATTATATAATCGAAAATATTAATCTTAATTTAAAAGGCGGCGAATTTTTTATTCTTTTAGGGCCAAGTGGTTGTGGCAAATCAACACTACTAAATATAATTGCAGGTTTTATTCAAAAAACAAGTGGTAAATTATTAATAAATAATAAAGATGTTAATAAACCAGGTAGAGAAAGAGCAATGGTTTTTCAACATCCTGATGATTCACTTTTTCCATGGCTTAACGTGAAGGAGAATGTAGAGTTCGGTTTGAGGATGAATAAAGTAAATAAAGAGGAAAGAAGTGCTATTTCAAATAAGTATATAAACTTAGTAGGTTTAGCTGGACATGAAAAAAAATTTCCCTATGAGCTTTCAGGAGGAATGAAACAGAGGGTTCAATTAGCAAGAGTACTAGCAAATAATCCGGAAATTTTATTAATGGATGAACCTTTTGGAGCTTTGGATGCTCAGACAAGGCGAATTATGCAAAGAGAGCTTATAAGAATTTGGTCCGAAACTAAGAAAAACATTATTTTTGTTACTCATGATATTCAAGAAGCACTTATATTAGGACAGCGAATAGGGATTATGTCTAAATCCCCATCTGCCAGCATTGAAAAAATATATAATGTTAACTTTCCTTATCCAAGGAATATAACTAGTAGTGAATTCAACGAGCAGTACGAAAATCTTTTAGCTGATTTGGAAGAAGAGACTCATCTAGGTTTAAAAGAAAAAGTTATTAGAATTGGAGGGGGGCATATATGAATTTTATTAGAAAGTTACTAAAGCTAGGGATAATATCCTGGTTATTTATAATTATAATATGGCAGCTTGCAGCATCTTTTTCAAATCCAGATTTTTTACCTGGCCCTATAGTTATTTTATTAGGAGCAAAAGAATTAATTGAAGACGGAAGTTTATTTAAATTTATTATTATTAGTTTTGGAAGGGTGCTTGTTGGTTGGGCTTTTGGAAGTATTATTGGTATACCTATCGGTTTATTGATTGGAAGGATAAAGGCAGTAAAGGAATTTATAGAACCATTTTTGAATTTTTTTAGATTCATACCCGCAATTGCGTTCTTAACTTTATTTGTACTATGGTTTGGTATTGGTGAAGAAGCAAAGATAATTTTAATTATGTATTCAACTATATTTATTGTTATGTTAAATACAGCAACTGGCGTTGCCCATGTTGAACAAGAGAAGATTAGAGCTGCTAGATGCTTAGGAGCAACAGAAGTTCAAATATTATTTAGTGTCATAATTCCGGCGGCAGTTCCTTATATTTTTACAGGTGTAAGGCTTGCTATGGGTAATTCTTTTATGGCTATTGTAAGTGCAGAGATGCTTGCAGCAAAAGAAGGAATTGGTTATTTGATTTGGACTTCAAGGTTATATTTTAGAACTGACTGGATATTTTTAGGTCTAATTTCATTAGGGTTAATGGGCTTTCTTACAGATAAACTTTTAAGAGTAATAGGAAGTTCCACTATGAGAAGATATGAAATTAAAAATGTTAACCAATCTAGCGAACTATCTAGATGATAAAATATACAAAAGGGGTATCTATAGAAAAAATACCTCTTTTAAAATATATTGAATAAGCATTTTGAATTATTATTTTCTGCTATTTTATAAAGTGAAATCTAGCTTAAATTTAATAGGCTCAAGGCCTAACTTAAAGGGCAGAAATTTCCTTTTATTGTTTGCAAGCTCATTAGAAAAGCACATTGCAGGGGAAGAGTTTGGAGCAATTCAATTAAGAGTTGGTTTCCCAGTATACGATCGTTTAATTATGGATCGTAACTATTCTGGATATCGTGGAGGATTAAATCTCATGGAGGACTTTGTAAGCAAATTTGCTGGTTCACTGTAATTACCTAAAAGTAGTTTTAAGAGATATAGTTGTTTTGGTTGAAAAAGGATAAATTTTTATCTATATAACTTCACAAAATGAAATCTGGCTAAAACTTCTGTATGCCGTTTACAGGACAAATATCCTAGAAGGCATGTCTCACTTAGAGGCATGTTTTTTTATCTTATAAAATAAATGAACACAAATGGAATTAGTAGAGAAATTCAAAAGATTTCTTAAATAGTATTAAAAAGTTTTCTCGATAAAATTTATTAGTTTTATGTTGTGTTTTATAGTGAGAAATTATTGACACTTATACCAAAACGATGTATATTTATATTATCAGATGAAACATATATGATTACTATGTTTAATTTCGGGGGGCAAAATAATGAATTTTGACGTAAAATATTTTATCAGTGCTTTTCCAGATTTATTAAAATATATTAATTACACAATTGCAATGGCAGTAACTTCGACTTTAATAGGTTTTGTGTTGGCGTCAGTTTTAGCTTTAATAAGGATATTTAACATAAAAGGATTATCACAAATAGTTAATATCTTTATTTCTTTTTTTAGAAGTACGCCACTTCTAGTTCAATTATTTATTTTCTACTATGGATTACCTCAAATTATAAAACCACTAAAGGATATTTCACCATTAACAGCAATGATAGTAGGGTTGAGTCTTTGTGGATCTGCGTATATGGCAGAAGTTATAAGAGGAGCTATAACTTCTATAGATAAAGGACAGCTTGAAGCTTCATTATCTGTTGGAATGACCTATATTCAAGCTTTTAGGAGAATAATTTATCCTCAGGCTATTAGGGTAGCTATTCCAGGGATAGGAAATATATTTGTTGACTTACTGAAAAGCTCATCATTAGCCTTTGTGTTAGGTTTAACAGAGATTCTAGCAAGAGCTCAAATGAGTGCTGCTTCAAGTTTTAAAGTTATGGAAAGTTATCTTTCTCTAGCAATTATATATTGGATAATAGTTGAGATATTTAATTTTCTTCAAAGAATTATTGAGAAGAAATTATCAAAGGCTTATTAGGTGGTGGTTATATGATAAAAGTTGAAAATCTTCACAAGAGTTATAATAATCAAGCAGTTCTAAAGGGCATAGATTTAGAGATTAATAATGGAGAAATAGTTGTAGTAATAGGACCTTCCGGTACGGGAAAATCAACATTTTTAAGGTGTTTAAATTACTTAGAAAGCGCTGATAAGGGGATTATTACGATAGGTGATATAACTATTGATTCAGAGAGCGCTACAAAAAAACAAATTCATGAACTTAGAAAAAATACTTCGATGGTATTTCAAAACTATAATTTGTTTAAGAATAAAACCGTTTTAGAAAATGTTATGGAGGCTTTGTTAGTAGTAAAAAGAATCCCAAAGAATGAAGCAAAAAGAATTAGTGAGAAACTACTAGTACAAGTAGGATTAATAGATAAAGTTAACAACTATCCATCACAGCTTTCTGGAGGGCAACAGCAGCGAGTTGGGATTGCAAGAGCTATGGCCCTAAAACCAGAAGTCATTTTGTTTGATGAACCAACCTCAGCTCTAGACCCTGAGTGGGTGGGGGAAGTTTTAGATGTTATTAAAAATCTAGCAAGTAAGAATTTAACGATGATTATTGTTACTCATGAAATGAGTTTTGCAAAAGAGATTGCTAATAAAGTAGTTTTTATGGACGGTGGTAAAGTAGTTGAGTGTGGAACACCTGAAGAGATATTTGAAAAATCAACTAATGAAAGGGTTAACCAATTTTTGAGTAAGTTTAATAATAGAAGTTTGTTTTCAAAAGCAGTAATATAAGTTGTTTAGGAATATATCAAGTTTTATAGGGGGAAGCTAAATGAAAAAGAGAGTAGTTATTCTATCATTATTATCTTTATTTACAGTAGGAGTGTTTTCAGGTTGCGCGAAAGAAGCAGCACCACAATCCAAGAATAATCAAGTTGAAATTAAGGTAGGAACTTCTACAGATTACAGACCTTTTGCTTATATTGATCAAGGGGAAAGTGAAGAAAAAGTTAAAGGATTAGAGATTGATATATGGAATGAGATTGCAAAAAGAAACAACTGGAAGGTCAAGTATGTAATTGCTAATTGGAACGGGTTAATTGGTATGCTTGATTCAGGAAAAATAGATACAGTTGCACATCAAGTAACTATTACGGATGAAAGAAAGAAAAAGTATTTCTTCTCAGATCCTTATGTTTATTCTGGAGTACAGTTGGCTGTAAAAAAGGGTAACAACTCAATTAAAAGTTTGAAGGATTTAAATGGTAAGTCAGTAGCTGTAGAGTCAGGTATGAATTTTTATAAAAGTATCGAAAAATTCAATAAAGACGGTGGTTCAATAAATATTAAGCAATACAGTGACTATAATGCAATATTTTCAGAAGTTAACCTTGGAAGAGCTGATGCTTTAGTTGAAGATAAACTTGCAATAATAGATACCATTAAGAGATCAAATTATGATCTCCAATTAGCTGGAACTCCGATAGAAACAATGGAAAATGCATTTCCTTTCTTACAAAATGATGAAAATAAAAGCAAGGTAGAAAAAGTAAATAAAACACTAAAGGATATGAGAGATGATGGAACATTAAAGAAGATATCAGAAAAATGGTTTGGTTCTGATATATCAGTAAAGAATTAATTTTATAAGAATTACGATTTTTTCATAATAAATTCGCAATAAATTATATATGTAACCTATTAAACATATAGGTTGTTAATAGGATGTTAAAAATGTATTGACGTTAGAAATAAATTATGTAAGAATTTAATCATGGGAATCATATTGGAATAATAAATTAAAGGTGGGGAGAAATATGGCAAAGATAGCAAAGAGTTTAGTTGATTTAATTGGTAATACTCCTCTGCTTGAACTCTCAAATTACAATGAGGTTAATGGATTAACAGCTAAGTTAATTGGAAAATTGGAATATTTTAATCCAGCAGGAAGTGTTAAAGACAGAATAGGTTACGCTATGATTAAAGATGCTGAAGAAAAAGGATTAATTAACAAAGATACAGTTATAATAGAACCAACTAGTGGGAATACAGGTATTGCTTTAGCTTTTGTAGCAGCAGCAAAAGGATATAAACTTATATTAACAATGCCTGATACTATGAGTATAGAAAGAAGAAATCTACTAAAAGCTCTTAATGCACAACTTGTTCTAACTCCAGGTTCTGAAGGTATGAAGGGGGCTATAAAAAAGGCACAAGAATTAGCAGCACAAAATCCCAATTCTATAATCCCTCAACAATTTGAAAATTCCGCCAATCCAGAAATTCATAGAAAAACTACAGCAGAAGAAATTTGGAGAGATACTGATGGAAAGGTAGATATTTTTGTTGCAGGTGTAGGCACTGGTGGTACAGTTACAGGTGTTGGTGAAGCATTAAAGAAAAAGAATCCTAATATAAAAATTGTTGCTATAGAGCCAAGTGACTCACCAGTAATTTCAGGTGGAAAGCCAGGTCCTCACAAAATCCAGGGGATAGGAGCAGGTTTTATACCTAATGTACTAAATACATCTATAATTGATGAGATTTTTAAAGTTAGAAATGAAGATGCCTTTGAAGTTTCAAGAAAGTTATCTAAGACAGAAGGATTATTAGTTGGTATATCTTCAGGAGCAGCAGTTTTTGCAGCTACTCAGCTTGCAAAAAGACCTGAAAATAAAGGAAAGAATATAGTAGTTCTTCTTCCTGACACAGGGGAAAGATATTTATCAACAGCTTTATTTCAAGATTAATAATGTTTATCTATAATCTCTGCAGAAATTTTTAAATATAAGCAAAATGGTAAATTTTATGTGATCAAGTTATTAAAAGCTGAGTTTCTTGTAAAAGAAACTCAGCTTTTAAATTTTATAAAATCATTTAGTGTGATATATGAGAAAACTTTTATAGTAAATTAAGTGCTATGATGCAAAAAAAGTATATATGCATCTCCATTTTTATTAAAAAGTATTATTAAGTTCAAATATCAGATATCAATATGGGAAGTAAATTTAATCTGTTGTTAGAAGGTTATATTAATAGAAATAATATAGAAAGATTAACAACAGTAATATATTGACACAAATGAAACATTATGAGAAAATACAATCATATAAAACATATTGGAATAGTATACATTAGAATAAAAAAGTTAATATACTTTTTTGTTTTAATTATTGATTCTATATGTGCCCATAAATATAAAAATGTTAAAGATATGAAATGAATAGGAAAGGTGATTGTATGAAAGTTTCAACTAAAGGTAGATATGGATTAAAATCACTTGTTGATCTTGCAATGTATCATAATTCTGAAGTAGTTACATTGAGAAGTATTTCTGAAAGGCAAAATATTTCAGAGGGATATTTAGAACAAATTTTTTCAAGATTAAGAAAAAGCGGTTTAGTAATAGGTAAGAAAGGAGCTCAAGGAGGCTACTCATTATCTAAGCCTATAAATAGAACAACTATCGGAGAAATACTAAGGGCATTAGAGGGTGATTTAGTTTTAGTAGATGTTAATAGTACAAACAATATAGATAATTTGGAGAAATGTATAAATGAAAACTTATGGAATGTAATAAATAAAAATATCAATGAGTATTTTGACTCTGTTACTTTAGAAGATTTAGTTAACCAATATAAGAATGGAGTAGACAACTTTGTATATTTTATTTAGGTTTGGTTAAAGAAAATATTAATACTTAATATAACAAGGTTCTATTGGATACTAGAATACAAAGAATTATTAGCAAATAAATTAGATACTTTAAGAGTAACTAATAAAAGTCAAAATGGATTACTTAAATATGAATAAGTATAGAAAATAGATCAAATACTGTTATGGGGGCAGATTTAGAATACAAAGTTTCAACAGTAGCTTATCAGTTTAGTATACTAAATGTACTGTCTTAGAATGGGTACGGGTATACCCCTTAGAGGAACTACGGTTATAAGAGATGAATCACTGACTAACACCTAAGACTTTTACTGATTTATCTGTGGGAATATCAATGTTAATTAGTAGTTACTGTTATTATAACAACATAAACTAAGTCTAGTGTATCTATATAGTTAACTTTAAGTATTTAAAAGGATAATGGAGTATATTCCATGTAATATTACATGGATAGGGATGTTGTAATAGTATAATGGTTTTAAAGGTGGTAAGATTACATTCGCTGCTTCGATGAGTAGCAAAGAAGAAACAAAAGTTGTTTATCAATAAAAATGTTGACAACAACTTTAAATGTGATAAGATATCACTTGTCGACTTAGTGCGACAAACTAAAAAGTAGTTTCTCTACAGATGTCAATTGAACTTTAAAAATTATAAAAAAAGTTGTTGACAGAGAAACGAAAAGCTGATAAGATAATCAAGCGGTCAGTTGATGACACGCAAAAACAACTTGGTCTTTGAAAATTAAACAGAGGAAATTAAGTACAGCAATTCTTTTGAGAGCAAGAGATTAAACTTTTAAATTGAGAGTTTGATCCTGGCTCAGGACGAACGCTGGCGGCG
>NZ_BOPZ01000021.1:20147-66414 GCF_018332455.1 Clostridium polyendosporum | reverse complement strand
TTTATATAAAATTTTATTCAAATTAATAGAAAAGCTCTCTTTTAAAATTTATCCACAAGTTTGCTAGAAAAACCCCCTGTTTAAAAAACAGAGGGTTTTTCAGCAAACTGAAGAAAAAAGAGGAAGATTATCTTCCTCTTTTTTCTGCCACTTCACAAAGTTAAATATGCCTAAAACTGAACAGGTTTGATATCTGTTCAGTTTTATTACTAATTAATTATTTTTCATCATTATTATTTTTATTATGAGAATAAACTTGATACTCTTTCCATATAGCCTCTAAATCATTAAAAGTTTTTGCTATAGTATCTTTTTCTCTCATACCCACTGCAATTATTAAAGCGTTAATAACACTAAGTGGAGCAACTAGGGAATCAACAAATGATGCCATATTGCTTTGAGCAATCAAAGTATAATCGGCTTGAGATGCTAATGGTGAAAGTAAACTATCAGTAATTGCTACAACCTTAGCATTTCTACTTTGAGAAAATGCAAGAGCATCTATTGTCTTAATAGCATATCTAGGAAACCCAATACCAATGACTAAGTCCCCCTCACCTACATTAATCATTTGTTCAAAAATATCACTGATACCATTGCTGACAATCTTAACATTATCTAGAATTAAATTAAGATAAAATGCCAAAAATTCAGCTAAAGCTGTTGAACTTCTTAGACCAATTATATATATACGTTTTGCCTTAAAAATATTATTTACAACATCTTCAAAAGTTTTATGATTAATCTTTTCAAGAGTATATCTTATATTTTCCATATCAGCTTTTAATACTCCTTTAAGAGCATTTTCTTCGCTGATATAATCATTAGACAACTCAAGCCTCTGAACTGATGTAAGTTTATTTTTAATTAACTCCTGTAAAGCTTTTTGAAGTTTTGGATAGCCACTATATCCAAGTTCATTAGCAAATCTTACAACAGTAGATTCACTGACTCCTACACTTATCCCTAATTTAGCAGCTGTCATAAAGGCTGCCTTATCATAATTTTTAAGTATGTATTCAGCAATTAACTTTTGCCCCTTACTTAAACGTGGAAATTTCACTTGAATTAATCTCATTAAATCTTGACTACTATTTATGTTCATATATAATCCTTTCTCGTCCTTCACTTTTCATCGTCACATGAAACTTTTATTTCATTCTATCATCTAATGAAAGTTAATTCAATATATACATCATTTCTTCTCTATCACAACAAGTGATGGAGCTGTACTTTGCCTATTTAAGAATTGGTGATATAGCACAGCAAATTCATTTTTAGGTAAAACTTTAACGTAATCAAGTACTTCTGCTAGTTCTTTTTTTCCTTCCTCATGTCCAGAATATAGTGCAATAGTAATAATTCCACCCTTGCGCAATATTTTTATTGCAGTTTTTAAACTATTAACTGTAGTTTCTGCCTTTGTAGTAATCTCCTTATTGTTTCCGGGTAAAAAGCCTAGATTATACATTATACAATCGACTTCTTCTGGAATGTACTTTTCAAAAGATTCATGAGAGTCGTATATTACTTTTACATTTGGCTTACATTTTGATTCATAATTATCAATTGCGCACTTTTGAATATCGAAGGCATATACTTTATTAAATTTGACACTTAAGAAATCAGCATCATATCCATTTCCAAGAGTAGCATCTATAGCAATATCTTTATTATAAACAAAGCTGTCTATTAAATGATGAGATATAGTACTAACATCGCTAACATATTTAAACATAACAATTCACTCCTATAAAGAAAAAATATAGTCCAGCTCTTCTTTATTTAATTCTCTCCATTTTCCCTTTGGTAAATTACCTAAGGTTATATTTCCTATACCTACTCTCTCTAAAGAAATAACCTCATGCTTTAAAGCAGCACACATTTTTCTTATCTGTCTGTTCTTTCCTTCATGTATCTTAATTTCAACTTTACATGCAGATCTATACTTTTCCATTATACTAATAGAAGCTTTAGCAGTAACATACCCACCAATATCTATACCATTCATAAATTTCTTCATTTCTTCAGGTGAAAACATACCGCTAACTACTGCTATATATGTTTTTGTCACTTCAACTCTTGGATGAATTATCTTATTATATACCTCCCCATCATTTGTCATTATTAGTAAACCCGAACTGTCATAATCTAATCTTCCTATAGGATATATTCTTTCTTTAATTTCTATCAAATCTAAAACTGTACTTCTATCTTTTTCATCTTTTACAGTAGTAACATATCCCTCTGGTTTATTTAACATAATGTATACTTTTCTTTCTTCAGGCTTTATAACCTTTTCACTAACTTCTACTATATCTTCCTCAGCGTTTACTTTTGTACCAAGTTCCTGAATTATTTTACCATTAACTCTTACTTTTCCTTCAATTATTAACTCTTCACATTTTCTTCTAGATGCAACTCCACACCTAGCCATGTATTTTTGTAATCTTTCTTCCATAAAATCACCTACTCTTCTATGTTCAATATGATTATTCTAATAAAAACAAAAAATCATTGCAAGAAATTATTTTAAATTTATTTGCTGCCATTTCACAAAGTGAAATGTAGCTGAAAATTAATAAGCCTTTTATTTAATGTCATAATAATTATTATTGAACAATGATTTTATATTTGTTATACTCAAATAAAAATTAAGAAGAGGTATCATATAATGGAAAAATTATTATTTGGTATATCAGGGCTCCCATTAGGAGATGGGGAAAAGAAATTTAATTATACTTCTGGCATAGAATATTTACATAGTTTAGGTTTAGATGCAATGGAGTTACCTTTTGTAAGATCAGTAAATATAACTACTAAAAATATGGATTCAATAAATGAAGTTAAAAAGAAATATAACTTTTACCTATCAGCGCATGGTTCTTACTATATTAATCTTAATGCTGAAGAAGAGGAAAAGATTGAGAAGTCTATTGAAAGAATTATAAAAGGTGCTGACGCTCTTGGTCTAGTTGGAGGTAGGAGTTTAGTATTTCATCCTGGGTTTTATCTTAAAAACACTAAGGATGAAACTTTTGAAAAGATAATAACAAATCTAAAAAAACTTCCTGCTGGAGATATTAACTACAGGCTTGAAACTACAGGAAAAGCAACTCAATTTGGAAATGTTGAGGAACTTGTTAAAATATGCAAGCAAATACCTACATGTAAAATATGCATTGATTTCTCACATATTCATGCAAGAGGAGCCGGTGCTCTAAAAGAATATAAAGATTTTGCTAATATTCTTTATTACATAGGAGAAGAATTAGGTAAAGAAGCTTTAGAAGATATGCATATTCATTTATCTGGCATAAACTACTCAAATAAAGGCGAAAGAAATCATCTGTCATTTTTAGAAAGTGATTTTAATTTCAAGGCGTGTCTAAAAGCATTTATTGATTTTAATGTAAAAGGTTGTATTATTTGTGAAAGCCCAATACTAGAAAAAGACGCATTACTTTTAAAAGAAACTTATAATACAATGTAAAAAAAACCATAGGCATTATAGCCTATGGTTTTTTAGTCTAGCACTACTTGTTATTAATAGCAGCAAATAAAAGTAATAACCATAATGGATTATTTAGACCGGATCCTCCGAATCCTCCGAATCCTCCGAATGGATTAAATCCAGAACCTATACCATAAGGTATAAAACCATATCCACCATAGTTATTACCACAACAATCACAGCAGCTACTTTGACAGCAGCATTTACGCCTTTTTGACACGTTAATCACTCCTATATCATTTGTATATTACATGTTATTCAACCACTACCAAATTTGACATAAAATAGTTATATTTTTTAAATTTCTCCTTTTTTTTTAATTATTTTGTTTATTGAAGTTTTCTTGTTATTTAATGCTCATTTACGAGGATGTTGTTTACGAAGTTATGCTTTTAGTGTAAAATATATATAAATAAGTATAGAGAGGTGATGAAATTGTCAAATACCCGAAATAGATTAGTAGCTCCTCGAAATGTAGTTAATACAAAACAAATCTATATATTCTATATATTAAAGGAGTTAGCAAAAGGCAACACAGTATTTGGTAATAAAATTTATGAGGACTTTAAAAATAGGTTTTCTGATACTTCTTTGCCTTTCCCGGTATCAACAGGAACTATTTACGATACTCTTTATGACCTTGAAAATAGGGGATATGTAGTAAGTACTTGGGAAGGAGATGAATTCTTAAATAAGCGTAGTAAAAAACTTTATTCTATTACTGATAGAGGAATAGAATACTATAAAACACATGTTGCTGATTACGTAGATAATTTAAGGAAAAGTAAATCTCTTTTAGATCTAATAATAGATATGCTAATAAAATAAAATTTAATAGGTACCGAGCCTACTAAGGTAATTTTAAAAGAGAGTAAATAGTAATCATTTTACTCTTTACTCTCTTAAAACTATATTCTACTTATCAAATTACTTTAGTTATGGTGTATAAAATAATTGAGTTGCCATTAGTTCTCCATTAGCATATGCTACACCAATTCCTATTTCCTTAAAATTAGCATTTAAAATATTTGCTCTATGTCCTGGAGAATTCATCCAAGCATCTACTATCTTTTGACCATTTATAACAGTTGTTATATCACCTGAATATGACATTGTATAAATATTTTCCCCTATGTAAGAGTATCTCCAGTTATTCTTCTTAGCGACATCTGATATGTATCCATTTTCCGGAGAATTATGATCAAAATAATTTAGTCTTATCATTTCTTCACTCTTACTTCTTGCAAATCCAAAAGCTGTATTATTTAATTTTAGTGGTTCTAATCCAGCCTTTTGTCTTTCTATATTAGTATACTTTAATATGTCTGCCTCAAAATCTGCCATGTATTTTACTGATGAGTTATTATTAACTACTGGCTGATTGTCAACTTTTTCATTATTATTAGTATTTGTTTCAGGTGCCTTTGTAGTTGTTGTTTCTGTTTCTACTACATTTGGTACTTTAGTCTGTTCATTTTGAGGTTTTAAATTAGAATCTGATGGTTGCTGTGGTATAGTTTGTTCATTTGAAGTAATATTCTGATTATTTTCAGTATAGTCACTTGTTATATCAGATTCACTTTCTGTATCACTAGCACCAACGATTGAAATATTATTATCTAAACATTCTTGATCTTCATTTTCATTATTCTCTAAGCTTTCTGTAGTTGTAGCAATACTGTTGTCTAAATTATTTTGCTCATTATTTGCTACAGTTTGTCCATCATTAGTTTTGATTTGATTCGCTACAGCTTGTCCATTGTTAGTTTTAAGTTGAATTGCCTCTGCCTTTATTTGATTACCTAAATCTTTGGCAACATTATCTGCATTAGCACATCCAGCAAATGCTGTTACTGAAACTACCATAGTTGCTAATGCCGCGATTAATTTTTTCTTCATATAATGACCCTCCCATTAAGAATTATTCATAATAGTTCGGGGAAAACTAATACGTTGACTTTATTATAAGCGTATTAACAGAAAAATGGTAGTGATTGTTGCTGGTTTTAAAGGCAGTATGAGGAGTCACTGGAATATTTTCCATTTTGGCATTAATTCCAATTATCTAGTTCTGTAAACTAAATTTATCTACAAAACAAAAACTAAGTAGGCTCAGCACCTGCTTATAGTAAGATTTTACTTTATCAAATTACAGCATATAAAAAAGAGAATAGGCTCTTCTATTCTCTTTTATGATTTATTCTTCTTTCTAGTTAATTCTATTATCTTTATAAATCCATACTTTTGTTAAAGCTTCTCTATCTATAAAATAATCATTTATATTTCATAAGTTATAGATATAATTTACTTTCTAACCTTCTATCATACTCTGACCAATTATTTAATTCTGTTTTTTCTTTAATTTGGTTAATTTTATTCATGGTTGCATCTATATAGTCAGCAAAGTGAACAATATAAGATTCTTCCATATTCATTGACCTTGGAGAACCAAACTCAAGTTTACCATGATGTTGAACAATACATCCCTTAATTCTTTCTCTGAAATCTTCACTGTATAACCAAGGGTTAGCATTAAAAGCTTCCTCAATCATTTGGATTCCTATAACAATGTGACCTTCCATTTCCCCTCTTAAGCTATAACTGAATGGTCCATTTGTATTAAATTCATAAATTTTTCCTATATCATGTAACTTAGCAGACAAAATTGCAATTTCTTTTCTTCTACAATCATATCTATATGCTAATGTCTTAGATAAATACATAACATTTAAGGTATGCTCAGCTAATCCTCCTCTATAATTATGATGTTGACTCACTCCCGCAATTCCCTTTTTAAAAAGGTTAATAAATTCTTCATTTTTGAAGAAATAATTATTTAATTCAATAATTTCCTTTGATTTAAATTCTTCTTTTGAAATTGACTCTATCTCATTCATAATTTCATCTATTGGAGTCTTAACTGTTGCAATGTAGTCCTCTTCCTTAAAATCTTTTTCTTTGTTATATTGAGCAATCTCAAGAAGATGTGCTTTCTTTCCTCTTATACTTATTACATCCCCTACATTAATATCATCTCTCTGTAAAGGAATTACAGCCTTTACGCTCCCCGATTTATCGCCTACTATTGCAAATAATTTATTATCCTCTATAAATAATTTCTTAAATATCATTAATGACGTCTTTATTGTTTCCCCTGACTTAATATCACTTACTAGTAATTTTTTTTTGTCCATTTTACTCTCCCTTTCGTAATATTATTTATAGTAATATTATGCTCATAAAAAAAAATAAAAATAAGACTGAATTTACAATCTTATTTTTATTAAATAGATCTTCATTAAAATCAATTTAGGTTTACATCATTTTTTCTCATAGAGTTATTATTTTCTTCGATTGAAAGATTTTTAAAAGCTACTGATAACATTAACTTAATTCTATTAACCTGATTAACCTCAGATGCACCAGCATCATATTCAATAGCTGTAATATTCGCACCTTGATATCTATTTTTCAATTCTTTTATCATACCTTTACCGGTAACATGATTAGGTAAACATGTAAAAGGTTGAACACAAAGTATATTTTTAACCCCATGATTTAATAAATAAATCATTTTAGATGTCAAATTCCATCCCTCTCCAGTTTGATTCCCAAGAGAGAGCACTTTGCTAGCTTCTTTAGCTAATTCAGATATATGAGAAGGAGCAGAAAATCTCTTACTATTTCTTAAACATTCCTTCATAAACTTCCTGTACCGTTCTAGAACTTCAGTAGCAATATTATCTTTTAATACTTCTATATAACTACTTCCTAAATGTTTGTAAGAGAAATTATTATCATAAACACAATATAAGAAGAAATCTAATAAATCTGGAACGATAACCTCAACTCCCTCCTGCTCTAAAAATTTAATTAAATCATTATTAGAGACAGGCTCATATTTTGTAAATATCTCTCCGACAATTCCTACCCTTGGTTTTTTAATATGTACTATTTCTAAATTATCAAAATCTTTAACTATATTATAGATGTTATTCCTAAATTCTCTAAGACTTATTCTATTTAGACTATCCTTGCATATTTCAGCCCATTTTCTATATAACTCATTCGTAGAGCCATATACCTTTTCGTATGGACGTATTCTATTAAGTACTCTCATTAGTAAATCTCCATAAATAACAGCCATTAGAACTCTATGGATTAATGGAATAGATAACTTAAATCCAGGATTTTTTTCAACACCTGAAAAATTCATAGATATTACAGGTATATGTTCATAGCCAGATTCCTTTAATGCTTTTCTTAGAAGTCCCACGTAATTACTAGCTATACAACCACCACAAGTCTGGAACATAAGTACTGATAAATTGCTAGTATCATATTTGCCAGATTTTATTGCCTCTATAATCTGACCGCCAATTAATAATGCAGGGAAACAAATATCATTATTAATATATTTTAATCCTTCTTCCAAGTAACTTTTATTATTTGATTCAAGTACCACTACATTATATCCACTAGGTTTAAAGGCAGCCTCTACAAATTCAAAATGTATAGGAGAAAGCTGTGGAACCAATATAGTATGATTTTTTTTCATTTTCTTAGTAAATAAAACTCTATTGGACTCCTTATTAATGTAAGTTTGAACAGAACTTTTTTTAGTTCTTTCATCTAACGCTGCCTTTAGGGACCTAAGTCTTATTTTTGCTGCACCAAGATTACTACCTTCATCAATCTTTAAAACAGTAAATACCTTATTATATTTATTTAATATTTCTTGTACCTGATCTGCAACTACAGCATCTATGTTGCAACCAAAGGAATTCAACTCTACTATCTCAATATTTTCTTGATGAGTAGCAAAACTAGCAGCTTTATATAATCTTGATTGATATACCCATTGATCTAAAACTCTAAGAGGCCGTTCTATCTTCCCTAAGTGTGCTACTGAATCTGCTGTTAGCACAGCCATATCTAAAGAAGTTATAAGCTCTGGTATTCCATGATTAAGTTCAGGATCTAGGTGATAGGGTCTGCCTAAAAGAACAATTCCTCTCTTGCCAGATTTCTTTAAATATTCTAATACCTCTTCTCCTTTCTTCCTTATATCTTCCTTAACCACCCGTTGTTCTTGCCACGCCTTCTCTACACTATCATATATTTCTTTTTTACTTATATTAAATGTTGAAAATTCCTGATATAATCTTTCCTTTAATATATTTTTATTGTATATAGGTAAAAAAGGATTCATAAAGGTAATACCATTATCTATTAATAGACTAACGTTATTTTTAATTACTTCTGGATAAGAGGTAATTATTGGACAATTATAATGATTGTTAGCTTCTTTTACCTCCTTATATTCATAAGGAATACAGGGGTAAAATATTAAATCAACCTTTTTATTTATAAGCCACATTATATGTCCATGTACTAACTTTGCTGGATAACATAAGGTTTCTGATGGTATAGTTTCAATACCAAGATCATATATTTTCTTTGAAGAAGGTGGAGATAATTGAACTCTAAAACCTAGCTCTTTGAAAAATACAGCCCAAAATGGAAAATTCTCATACATATTAAGAACTCTAGGAATTCCAACTACCCCTTTAGGTGCTTCTTCTATTTCAAGAGGCTTATAGTTAAATAATTTTTTAATTTTGTATTGATATAAATTTGGTATTTCATCGTCTAAATCTTTTTCTATTCCAAGTCCCCGCTCACAGCGATTACCTGAAATAAAAGTTCTCTCTCTAGAAAATTTATTGATGGTCAATAAACAATTATTTGTACATTTACCACAGCGTTTTAACTCAGTCTCCATATATAGTGAATTTAATTCTTCAGACTTTATCAATGTAGTTGTATAACCGCTCTCGTACCTCTCCTTTGATATAAGAGCTGCACCAAAAGCGCCCATAAGACCAGCTACATCTGGTCTTATTACTTCTTTTTCTGCAATGAGTTCAAAACTTCTAAGCACAGCATCATTATAAAAAGTACCTCCTTGAACTACAATTTTATCTCCTAATTCTTTAGGATTTCTCACTCTAATAACCTTAAATAAGGTATTTTTTATAACTGCATAGGATAATCCTGCAGCGATATCTCCTATCTCTGCACCTTCTTTCTGTGCCTGCTTTACTCTAGAATTCATAAATACTGTACATCTAGTACCCAAATCAACAGGATTCCTAGATGTTAATGCTGTCTTAGCGAAATCGTGAACTTCCATATTTAATGACTTTGCAAAAGTTTCTATAAAAGAGCCGCAACCAGAGGAACAAGCTTCATTTAGAATAATAGACTGAATTGCTCCATCCCTTATCTTTAAACACTTCATATCCTGGCCACCAATATCTAAAATAAAATCTACTCCTGGCAAAAAGAAATCTGCCCCTTTATAATGGGCAACTGTTTCAACCTCACCTATATCCACCTTTAAGGCTGTTTTTATCAATGCTTCTCCATAACCGACAACACAGGAATTTGCAATGGTAACTGATGAAGGCAAATTATTATATAAATCTTTTATTATCCTTATTGTGGAGTTTAAAGGATTCCCTTCATTACTTGTATAATAAGAATACAGCATTTCTCCTTTATCGCTTATTAAAACTACCTTAGTGGTAGTAGAACCAGCATCAATACCTAAATAAACATTTCCCGTATAGTCTTCAAGAGTTCCTCTTTTAACCTTACTGTCTTTATGCCTTTCCCTGAAGGTTCTAAGTTCTTCTTCATCACAAAAAAGCGGCTTAAGCCTTGCAGTTTCTTGATTATCAACATCCTTAATGGTAGATAACCTATCCATTAATTCTAAGAAGTTTATAGTTTCTTTATTCTTGGATAATAAAGCTGCTCCTATAGCTACAAATAGTTGAGAATCATTAGGAAATATGGCATCCTCAGATTTAAGATTAAGAAATTCTACAAATCTACTTCTAAGCTCTGATAAAAAGTACAGAGGTCCACCCAAAAAAGCTATCTTTCCTTTAATACTTTTACCGCAAGCAAGACCTCCAATCGTCTGATTTACTACTGCTTGAAAAATAGATACTGCAATATCTTCCTTGGCAGCACCTTCATTGATTAATGGTTGAACATCCGTCTTTGCAAATACTCCACAGCGAGCTGCAATAGGATATATTACTTTATAACTTTTAGCTAGTTCATTAAGTCCTTTAGCATCCGTTTGCAGTAGTGCTGCCATTTGATCAATAAATGCTCCTGTACCACCCGCACAAGTTCCGTTCATTTTTTGATCTACACCATTATCAAAGAATATTATTTTAGCATCCTCTCCACCTAATTCTATAGCAACGTCGGTTCCTGGTATAAATCGTTCAATAGCATTAGTAGAAGCCACTACTTCCTGGACAAAAGGTATATTTAGCCACTTAGAAACAAGTAACCCACCTGATCCGGTAACACATACAGTAACTTTCTCGTTTGCTAAATGTGTAACTGCTTCTTCAACAACTTCATTTATAGTATTTTTTATATCCGAAAAATGTCTTTTATAAGTGCTAAAAATTATGTTATCTTTTCTATCTAAGATGACAATCTTTACAGTGGTAGATCCCACATCTAATCCAACATGGTATTCTGAACTCAACAACTTCATCTCCTTTGTAATTATTGCTATACATAGTACAGTATTAACAGAATTTCCATTATAAATACGATTGTAATTACTATAATAATAACTATTATTAGTTTAATAAGGTATAAATTAAACTGGTCAATGGTACAACCTGTTTAGCTTGTTGAATCAAATTTCACTTCGTGAAATGACAGCAAATAAAAAAACACCAAAAGTCATAATTAATCACAACTTTTGGTATCTCCATTACTTTCCTTAGTATTGATATTATTAATTCTTTTATAGTAATAATGCGCTAACTTTTCATAATCTTTTAGTTCTTTTTTTCCTTCTTCACTAAGATCATAAAGGCCTTTCTCAATATTTTTAAACCATCCATAAAAATTTTTAGAAAGAATAGAGGTAGTCTTTTTGGGATCTGTACCAAGCTCCCTAAGCTTTTTAGGGGACAGTGGACCAAAAAGTTCTAAACAGCAGGCTATAAAAATAGAACTCTCTCTATAAGCTGTTACTAATTTCCTTCCCTTACTTCCTCCAATATTATAGTCACCATTTCTTTCATTTATCTCTTTAATAATATTAGTTCTTTTCTTTTTATTTATCTGCTGACTTTTCTTACGATCAAAAGTTTCTGGATGTATTGGAATCTCAATAAATGCTTTATCATCATTAAAAGAAACTAAAATTAATCCTAATTCTAAACGTCTTATAAGATGACAAATATTTTTCCACTTAGAATTACCTATCATTTTTTGGGGCTTTGGTACAGCTATATATACTGAATCTGCAATTTTTTGTCTGTTAACAGCTTGGACAAGTAAATCAACACTTAGACTTCTCTTAAGTTCCACCACTATAAGCTCATTATCTTTTACTGCAGATATATCACAATATTTAACTTCACTACGAACTGTATACCCTTGATCAATAAGAAATTCATTAACTGGACTCCATAACTCTTCTTCTAACATTTTCTTATTTGAATTATTCATTTATTTTACTCCTATAAATTAAAAACATTCGTTTACTTTTATATTGAACTTTAGTATTTTACTCAGTTATTGTATAATATAATTAAACAAATGTAAAAATTAACCATTTTATTTTTGTTACTAATAAATTTTAGTATTTTACCCAGTTGTTGTACGTATATAGTTAAATACATGTAGAAATTAACCTCTTCTTTACATTACTATAAATTTAAATTAATACTACTACCATAAACTAAATTATATAGAATATAGTTTAAAATTAAATAAATATGAAACATTAGGAACATCTGATTTTGATACTTATTGTTCCAACTTTTATTTACTGCCATTTCACAAAGTGAAATCCAGCTTAAATTTAATAGACCCGATGTCTATTTAAATTTTATTTTTCAGATTTATTTAAAGGTGGTGTAAAGATGTTAATCAAACGTTATACAATTTCAGAATATCATTTAAATATAAATCTAAAGTCCATAAAAAATAATATAGTTATAAAAACATTAGGAATTTTTCTATTAATTCTATTTTTTTCTTCAGTGTGTATAACATATTTCAATAATAATATTAAAAGCACTAATAACATGGATATTATAGTTGCAGATTTTAGGTGTGATATCAATAAGCTCTATGATGCCGCAATAGTTATAGAAACCACAAGAAACTATAACTCATCTAATAACATAAATGCTTATGGTTCTGAAGGCAAAATACTGATGCTTGATGAAATATCACCTGATCTAAAAACTGCCTTAATTAAGATCACAGATTTAGATAATGATAACAAAATTTCTAGTGAAGAATTTTCTGAACTTAAAATTATGAGGTTAAATCCAAATATATATGAAAAACAATTCAAGGAGCTTAAATTTAGCCCTCTATCAAAGGATCGTAATTTTAAGAATTATGTTGTTATAACCCAAGGCAAGTATTCTGGTACTATTCTTTATAATGGAAGCTTAAAATTTGTAGATAGTAAAAATAGGATATATTTAGGAATAGAATTATTTACATGATTAATATAGAGTTAGCCCTTAGGGTATCTATAAATGTTATTTCATAAGTTTCATATATTTTAAAAGCTATCAGTATTTATTAATTTTTCCTGATAGCTTTATTTTTTAACATATTCTACGGAAACGTTCTTATTAGTTCGGGTAAACTTGCTCCGTTACGAGTATTGACTGAGAATCTCACACTTCTAAAGTCATTAGTAGTTCACCATTAAATAACTGTTACCCTGTTAGTTAATTTCCCTATCTTCTCGATATAACATTCTATTATATCTCCATCCTTCAAAACTTTTATTGGTTCAAAACCCATTCCAACTCCACTTGGGGTGCCAGTACAGATAATATCCCCTGCCTTTAATGTAAACCCTTTTGATAAGTCACTTAAAATATACGGTATATTAAAAATCAACTTTTTTGTATTAGAACTTTGTCTTAATTCTCCATTAATACTGCATCGAATATCTAACTCCACCGGAAAAGGAAGTTCTTTTTTATGTACTATATATGGACCCATAGGACAAAAAGTATCAAGACTCTTACCTTTAAACCACTGCTTATGTCTTCCTTGTAAGTCCCTCGAAGACACGTCATTAACTATGGTATATCCGAATATATAATCTTCTGCTTCCTCAGGTTTTATATTTATTCCGTCCTTTCCAATAATAACAGCAAGTTCAACTTCATAATCTACTTGTTGAGTTACGTCATACGAAAACTCAATTTCATCTTGGTGTCCTATAGCTGGCATTGCTGATTTTGTAAAGTATATTGGATCCTCTGGTACAAATGAATCTGAGATTTTAGTTAATTTCATTTCCTTTGCATGTTCAACATAATTTTTGCCTAGACAAATTATGTTTCTTTTAGGATAAGGTATAGGTGCAAGTAGTTTTACAGAACTTAATAATAAAAAATTAAAATCTTTCTTGCTATTAATAGTGGTTTCAATCCTATCCCAAAAATTATCATCATAGTTTTGTATTAGTTCAAGTATTGTATTAGGCTTACTTTGTCCTAAACAATCAAAAACATCTTCTATTGGTATTATTTTATCTTCTTTTACAAAACCAATATTCTCTTTGTTCTCATAATTATAAGTAACAAATTTCATATTTTTCCTCCTATGCTTAACTATATTAAAAACTTCCTCCCTTTAATGAGAGGAAGTAACTATATGTTTAATTCTTAATTGAATGTATAAACCTTTCTATGCGCTTCATTGCCTCAATTATTTGATCCATTGAAGATGCATAACATGCCCTTATAAAACCTTCTCCACAATCACCAAAAGCATTTCCCGGTACAACTAATACCTTTTCTGCTAAAAGTAACTTCTCACAAAACTCATCTGATGTCATACCTGTAGATTTTATACATGGAAACACATAAAATGCACCTAAAGGTTCAAAACAATCCAAGCCCATTTTTCTGAATGCATTAACCATTACACGTCTTCTTCTATTATATTCTCTAGCCATTTCCTGTACATCATCATCACAGTTTCTTAATGCTTCAATAGCACCATATTGTGCTGTTGTAGGAGAACTCATGATAGCATACTGATGGATCTTTTTCATAGCATCCAATAAAACTGGATGACCACAAACATATCCTAATCTCCATCCAGTCATAGCAAAAGCCTTTGAAAAACCATTAATTAATATAGTCTTATCTTTCATTTCTGGAAAGCTAGCTATGGAAACATGTTTTTCTCCATATGATAATTCAGCATATATTTCATCAGATATAACTATTATGTTTTTATCCTTAAGAACTTCAACAATTGATGCTAGCTCTTCTCTTGTCATTATAGCTCCTGTGGGGTTATTTGGAAAAGGTATTATTACAACCTTAGTTCTTGGAGTAATAGCTTCTTCAAGCAGTTCAGGAGTAAGTTTAAATTCATCCTCAGCTCTCAGATTTATGATTACTGGAGTAGCCCCTGTAAAAGTAGTGCATCCTTTATAAGCAACAAAACTAGGTTCTGGAATAATAACTTCATCCCCAGGACCAGCTAGTGCTCTTAAAGCAATATCAATACCTTCACTTCCACCTACAGTAACTATAATCTCATCTTTTGGGCTATACTCAAGCTCATACTTTTTCTTTAAGTACTTAGAAATTTCCTCACGAAGTTCAATAAAACCTGCATTTGAAGAATAATGTGTATGCCCTTTTTCTAGAGAATATATACCAGCCTCTCTTATATTCCATGGTGTAACAAAATCAGGTTCACCAACTCCTAGTGATATTACATCATTCATTTCATTGATAATATCAAAATATTTTCTAATACCTGATGGTGGCATATTTTTTACATTTGATATAATCATATCTTCTAGCTTCATACAAATATATCCTCCCTGTCATCTCTAGGTTTTTCCTCAAAAATTGTACCATTATCCTTATATTTTTTAAGTACGAAATGCGTTGCTGTACTTACAACACATTCTTGTACAGCTAACTTTTCTGCAACAAAAAGTGAAACTTCTTTCAATGTTTTTCCTTCAACTATAACAGTAAGATCAAATCCACCAGACATTAAATAGCATGCCTTTACTTCTGGAAATCTATATATTCTCTCTGCAACTTTATCAAAACCTTCTCCCCTCTGAGGAGTGACTCTAACCTCAATCAAAGCTACAACACTATCCTTGCTTGTATTCTCCCAATTAATCAGAGCAGTATATCCTACAATAACATTATCATTTTCATATTTTTTTATGGCTTCTTTAACTTCCTCAACACTTTTCCCTGTCATAACTGCTATTTCTTCTGAAGTGTACTTGCTATTTTTTTCTAAAATTTCAAGAATTTCATCCATAAAAATTCACCCTCCTGAATTTGAAATAAAAATAAAAAAACTCCTACATCCCTGAAAGGGACGAAGGAGAATATTCGCGGTACCACCCTAATTAGTGCCTTATAAGGCACTCACTCTACTGGAACATTTAAATTCCATCCCTCTGTAACGTGAGGACACGTCTGTCTCTACTTTGATGATTAAATTTATAATCACATTTCTCAATAAGAAATTCAGAGGCTGCCTTCCATAAAGATCTACTACCGTGCTCTCACCATCCATCGGCTCGCTTTAAGATTTCTTTTACGTACTCTTCCTCATCACTATTTTTAACTTAATTTGTACTTTTTATTAATTATACTAATAATATTATTACTATTCAATACCTTTTACAATTTTTTAATGAAGTTGTTATATTATTAAAATTCTTTATATTTAACTTCAAACCCTTCATTTCTAAGGTCTTTTATAAGTTCTTTCAAATCTGATTCACAACCATATCCTGTTCCATGACCAATAACCACAGCTTTCTTTTCTAGAAGTTTTGACTGTAAACTCTCAACTTCAATAAGCTTTTTCACGCTGCCAAGTTGGTAGTGTGAATCTTTAGGATTTATATTGACAACTATTTCATCTCCTTTAATCCATATAGGACATGGTGCAAAAACTAACCCAAATGATAAGTCTAATGATTGATAACTTTTGAATACTACAGTAAACTTCATAACATCACCCCTATACCTTTTTTATATATTATACCATATAAAAGTAATATTCTTCCATTTAATAGGTAAAATAAAATTAGTAGGTATGAAGCTTATTAAATTTTAGCTAGGTTTCACTTTATATAGATAGACACCTTTAATCCTTAATCAACCCAGTTATGAATTTGTTTATCTATCAAATAACGTCAAATAAAAAGACATATTTCTATGTCTTATTTTAAATTTCTTAAGTATTTAATTACTTCATCCAAGTTTTCAAATCTGATATCTTCCTCATTAATATCTAGATAATAATATTTACTTATTGTCAGAGAATCTGCTCTTTCAATAGAATCATTAGAGTCACTTTCACAGTTTAACTCTGCAATTTTATCTTCGTTTTCATTCCATACTTCTATTGTATAATTTTCTTCATCCTCTTTAAACTTTTCTATAGCTTTATCAAGATTTTCAGTTGTTAGCTCTACTCCAAATCCCTCATCATTAGCAGAAAAAACTATAAATATCATTTATATTCCTCCTTTTTCTTCTCTTAGTCAGCGCTATTTAGCCTATAAATACTCTTCAATTGATTATATTTCCCATTACTACTATACTTCATTCTTCTAAATTCTGTAAAGGTCTTTACCTCTTATAAATTTATACTTTTTAATGTTTGTATTAAAGATTCTTGATATTTTATACTCATTTACGATATAATTACTTAAGAACATAAGTAATATTGATCTGTATATATATGGCACATTTACATGAAATATAAAGGAACTAGAAGCTTATGAGCTTATTAAAAAACTTAATGAAGAAGAAAAAAAAGGGATTGAAACAAAATCTTTGAGGAAGCAACCTTATCTCAATACGGTTAGGAGATGGCTCATAAAGCTGCAACAAAAAACTCAACCACTAATTTAAAAGTAGTTGAGTTTTTTGTTTATTGTTTATTGTTTATTCAAGATAAACCCTTCTGCCAACGTCTTTAACGCCATACTGCCTTGCAGTTTTTTTAATTAAGTGATTTAAGTAAATGGCTACGGGGCGAAGAAAAACCTTTGGCATTTTTATTTCCAATACTTCCTGTGCCTTGGAACATATTTTCTTGTCCCCAAAAACATCCTCTAAGGCAAGCTTAAAGGCTGAAGTGATCTTCCTTCCCTTTTTACCTAGATCCTCTAGCGCTGCACCATTCAATATACTACCTCCTCCAAAAGCTAAGCCCCCAAGCCATTTCATTTCCGTCTCCTCCGAAAAAAATTAACTAAGCCTTATTTATTAGCTGAGCAAATTTATTAATATTTTCTTCAGAAAGCGTTGAAGTATCTTTATCTATCTTCGCCACCTTCTTCACTATAAACCGTTCAAAGAAGTTCATATTATTAAATATAAATTCGCCACCAAAATATTCTTTTGCAGTGGCACAAGTTAACAACTCTTCAGGGAAAGAATTATTAAACAATGTGTGGACTTCTTTATCATTCATACAACATATGAAAAGTCCAACTTTTTTATCTTTTAATACACTAAGATTTTTCAAACAGAAATCTTTTATTTCCTTCTGAATTTGCCCCATGTAGATTGATCCACCCACAATAATGTTATCAAATAAGGTTATATCTGGTACATTGTCTTTCTTTATATTGACAGCTACAACATTCCCTTGAAGCTTATCCTTTAAAAGCTTACTGCATTTTTCTGCAGAACCATGTTTAGTTCCATAAACAATGAGTACTTTCATTTTTCTCTCCTCCCTTTATTTCATTAATCCATTAATAATAATTTCAAAATGATGGTTTATAAGATTCTCCTTTTGCTGCTGTGGAATGTTTTTTTCTAATATTAATCTAGAAAGAAGGCCATGAGTTGATGTCCATATTATTTGTGCAGTAAGTTCTACATCCATCTTTCTAAACTTCCCTTTTTCAATCCCTAGTTCCACAAGTTTACATAGTCCCTGTATGCTCTTTCTCTCCTTTGAAACTCCTTCCTCCAGCATATTTACTTTTTCTTGAATTGCATCTATATCATTCATTAAAACAGCTCTAAATTGCTGAGGTGCTTCTAACATAAGTTCAATATAGGTCCTAAATCCTTTTTCTATTGACTTCTCTGGATTCTCAACATCTACTGGAACCTCACTTAAACTTTTTAATATTCTTCCATACCCTTCTTCTACAACAGAAACTACTATTTCTGCTTTATCTTGAAAATAATGATATATTGTGCCGGGAGAGTATTCTATCTTATTAGCTATCTTTCTAATAGATAAATTTTCATAGCCTTCTTTAATTAATATTTCACTAGCAGCATCTATTATTTTTTTTCTTATAATTTCTTTTTCCATTTGTCTTCTTTCTGCAATACCCATATACTCCTCCTAAGCTATAATGATTTATTTAATGTGATACTATCACAACTGCCTAGTGGCACTTTTAACTCCAGAACTTTATAACAATTTACCTATCACAAACTAAATTCTCTAATATTCTTCATCATAAGAAACATATATTAATTACAACAGCATCAAATATACGAGATACCATTACCACAAAAATTCACTGGCTTTTATTAAACATAGTAACAATATTAAACACTGTTCAATACTATTATACTATTATATTGCACATATGTTAATAAATGAGAATAATATAATAGTTTTTCCTGAAAACACCAATTTCATGCTCTAAGTCAGTAAAAAAATCCCCTGACGGGGACTCCTAGTGAAATTATCTACATATTACAAATTCTATAATTTCCTCAAGTAAAAAAGATATCTCATTTACTTATGAGATATCCTAATAAATCTTACTAAAGATACGCAACTTTAATCCTTAAACAATTCATAAAAATAGCCTCGACATGCAATGCTTTTTCTAAGGATATATAAGTTCAATCATTAACTAACTTTAGGCAAATAACACTAAAAGGGCATCGAGCCCTTTTAGCCTTAGTCAGATTTCACTTCATGAAATGACAGCATATAGTCTTAGCATGCAATACTTTTCCTAAAGTTAGTTAATTTAATATAAACTTATATATCTAAATTATAAATTAGTTATGAAGTTGTGTATTTATATATTCTATTTTTAGTTATTACTAAATTAATTTATATTAGCGAACTCATTACCACACACTGGATATTTTGCAAACTTCTAATGTCCAGATGCATGTGTATGTTGTGATATACCACTTAAAGCATGCCCTGCTTTTTCATCAGATTTAGTTTCAGTGGCTAAATCTCCTAAAGCAACTACACCAACTAAATTTTTATTTTCCACTATAGGAAGTCTTCTTATCTGTTGTTGGCTCATTATTCTAGAAGCATCATCTAAACTCATATCAGGTGTTCCTACCACAGGATTTGAAGACATGACTTCTCTAACAGTTTGATTTTTAGTATCTTTTCCTATTGCTACAGATCTTAAAGTTATATCTCTATCAGTAACAATACCAATAACAGTACTACCTTCACATACAGGTATAGATCCTATATCATGCTCTTTCATAAGTAAAGCTGCTTTTTCTACATTATCATTAGCACTTACACTAACTACTGATTTTGTCATTAAATCTTTTACTTGCATTCAAGACACCCCTTTTCATATAATTTTCAAGATTATTGTTCCCTTATATAGAGGCATTCTTACTTATAAATTATTGGCAATTTAGTATACTTATGTGAACCATCATCCAAAAAACAATGATGCCTTCATGAGATATTCAATATTTATATTTCCAGAGCTTAACAGATAACTCTTAACCTTTAATGAGTAGGACACCCTACCTTTATACTTAATAGTTTACACTAATTTAAGTTATCTTTTCATATCTAAAATAGAAAATGCTTAAATTATCACTATCCTATATATTTGCATACTATGAAATATTGATTTATTTTTTTGGAGGATAATATGTATTTCTACCCTTATGCTAATGTATTCATACCTTATGCCACTCGTCCTGCATATAAAATACTAATTAATACTGCTGCTCGTACCCTTACTTTATATGAAAATGGAAAAGTATTCAAAGTTTATCCCATAGCAATTGGTAAACCATCTACACCAACACCAAAAGGAAACTTTACAATTGTTAACAAAGCATTTAATCCAGGTGGTCCTTTTGGTGCAAGATGGTTAGGACTATCCAAACCAAGTTACGGTATTCACGGTACAAATAATCCCTCCTCTATTGGTAAAGCTGTATCAAATGGATGTGTTCGACTCTATAATGCTAATATTATTGAACTATATAACCTAGTTCCAATAGGTACACCAGTAAATATTATCTAAATTAGATATACGTATATCATGAATATAAATAATATCCTTGACATAAGTATAGTTGTAACAAATTAACCAAAAGGAGAAGTAATTATGGAAAAATATGTATGTTTAGTGTGTGGATACATTTATGACCCAGAAATAGGGGATCCTGATAATGGTATAGAACCTGGTACTGATTTCATAGATTTACCTGATGAGTGGTTATGTCCTCTTTGTGGAGTAACTAAGGATGAATTTGATGCTACAGAATAATTAAACTTAGGATAGTCTGTTATTTATATAATAAATTATAATAAAACTGAACATGCATCGAGTTATGCTCATCTTTAACAAAATTTCACTTTATAAAGTGGAACAAGTAAAAGAAGCTGTAACAAAAGTAATTAGGTGAAATTTTAGCTAAGTCATTTACAAAAGTATTAAGTTTAGTTAAAAACCAGTATTGAGATATAAATATAATGCTCAATACTGGTTTTTTTAGTTATAAAATGAATGCATAATATATAAACTTGCAAGACGAATTATTTTCGTCTCAACTGTTATTAAACTAATAATGCACTATGTCTATTATTATCAATTTATATTATAATTTAATTAAAGATAAACTAAATGAAAATCTCTAAATTTTAATTTTAATTATAATTAAAATTGTCACCTTTATAAAAAGTTAAAATATATTATGTATAATGAAAACAGTAATTATAGTTAGATTTCACTTTATAAGATTATAATAAATTAAATAAACCATTTTACTATTGTATCAAAAAGGGGGGAGAATAATGAAAAAAATAGTTTCATTTCTAATTATTAGTACCATGCTTCTATTCGTAGGATGTTCATTAAGGAGTGCTTCATCCCAATCCTCACAAAATTCCCTACCTGACACGAATAAAAGTACAACTGAAAAAAATGATGTGAATTCAGCAGATAAGAATAACCTCGAGGAAGAAAGTAACAATACAAATAGTAAAGATCAAAATACTGGAGTTAAAAATAACAAAAACCAAGATAGTCAAGGTAGTAATGTAAAAAAGACTACTACAAAGATAAAAATATATCTAATAGCTATAGATGATAATGGTAAAGGCGGAAAGAAGATTGATACTGGAGATAGTTTAATCCCGATAGAAAGAACTATTTCAACACCTAGTTCTCCATTAGTGGGCGCTCTAACTGAGTTATTCTCTATTAAAGATCGCTCTTATGGTCAATCTGGTTTATATAATTCCTTATATCAATCCAACCTTAAAGTTGAAAATGCTAAAATAGTTAATGGAGTAGCTACTATCAACATATCAGGTAAACTTATGTTAGGCGGAGAACTTGATAATCCTAGAGTAAAAGCTCAGATTGTTGAAACTGCACTGCAGTTTTCTACAGTTAAAGATGTCAAAGTTTTTATAAATGGGAAGTCAATCGATTCTGTACTTTCACTAAAATAAAATGAATATTAATCTTTATAATAAAGCTGAGTAGGCATCGGAGCCATAGTTCACTTTGTGAAATAGTAGAAGATCAAACTAAAGGGGTATCTCTTTTTCTTAAGATATACCCCTTTAGTTTAATATTAAAAATTAGAAAGCTGCAATTTCTTTATTCTAGGTTCTATTTCAAATATGTGTAGTACATTATCCATTGAAAAAAAAGTCTTTATCAATCTTAAACTTCTTAGCTACCTGCTTTAAACTCCATTTGTCACTGATATTAACTTTAAAAAGTATATATTCTGCAAGAAACCGTTCAAAAGGTAACCAGCTTCCATGAGTCATAGGAAGTATATATCTTTTAGCACCTTTCATTTCCTTAAAAAGCGAAATCCTACTTCCAAATGGAAGAGTTTCATCTAATAGTGCATCAATGAAAGTAATTTTTGATTTATCAAGAAAGTGAGCATAAGAAAGAGGATCTATTTTAAAAAGTGGGTGAATATCTTCATTTATAAATAAATCTGAAAGAGACATTTTCTTAACATTTTCAAATTGCTTTTTATAAGTTTCATATAATCTTTTCTTATCATAAAGATAGTAGCGATCTTTAAATCCATCATTAAAGAGTTTCCTTGCAAAAGCAGCGGTTGGAGACTCATGTAGTATTTTAGGCACGTGACCTCCAGTGGTCATGAATATTATTTGATTAATTCTTTTATCTACAGAACCAACTATAGCTGATATCATACCACCAAGACAATAACCCATTATACAATTATTTTCTTTCCAAATGCCCTTCTGTTCAAGAAGATCAATAGTAGATCGTATATCAACAACAGCATGCTCCCAAAATCTAAACATATTATCAAGCTCAGGGTATAAGAAACTGCGTCCACTTACTGAATTATGTTCTACTCTAGTATAATTACCAGGAAGTACTGGTATAGAACAGTGAACACCAGCAGAGGCTAAATGAGTTCCCATCCATAACAAGAACTTGATATTACGACTACCTAACCCATGAAGTAATAAAACAGAGGCACGTATTTTTGTTTTAGGTTCAAAATTGTATAACTCGACCATCTCTGTTCCTGGAGCAGGTAATTTATATATAGTTGTAAACCTTGTATAGTTACACCTATAATTAAGTCCTTTAAAGATATATCCTCCTACAGCCTTAATTATTTTTCTATTGTAGTTAAAATCTATTTTCATTTAAAAATCCCTTTGAACTTGATATATAAACATATATATGTTTATATACTACAATTTGTTCTTAAATAAGAATTAAATGTAATAGAGCTGAGCAGGCATCTGGACTACTAATCATTAGACAGATTTCACTTCGTGAAATAACATCAAATTAAATGACAACCTCCTTGTAATTGGATTCTAGAAAAAATCCTTAAAAACAAGGAGGTTTATTTTTTACTATTAATTTTCAACTAAACTGTGCGAAATTCTCCTATCATCTAAAGTTGGAGATAGATAACACTGATACTATTTAGAAAATTTCACTTGATTAATAATTACTATACTCATCTAAAGGATTCTACATATTAACTCTTTCTAACCAACTTTCTCAGGCTCCTTTAGATAAACAAAAACACTAAACTTGGTAAGATTAACTCCATCAAAGCTAAGTTCATTTATTGAAGGATATGATTCTGTTACAACTATCTTACCCTCATTTATTAATTGATACCTATTTGCATATTCATTGAGCATCTTTATACATTCCTCATATGACTTTGCTTCTGAAGCAATTTCCTGAAGAAATTCTTTTTCCATTTTACCACCTCCACTAATTTATACTATAGTGAAAGTTTAATTATTACTGCACTTTATAAATTTAAACTCCATAACATCAAATAAACCTTGATCTGTTACTCTAATTTCTGGTATTACTGGCAACGCAAGAAATGATAGTGTTATAAAAGGCTCTATTTTTCTATTAATTCCAAGTTTAAAAGCCTCTTCAATCATACTATTTAGAGTCTGCTCTACATATTCAGCAGTATTATTACTTATTAAACCTGCTATCGGCAGTTCAAGTGTCCCCACTACTTTCCCCCTACTTATAACTGTGTATCCTCCATTTACCCTTTTTAATTCTTCTATAGCAAGAATCATATCATCATCATTGTCTCCTATAACAATAAGATTATGAGAATCATGGGCAACTGTACTTGCTATTGCTCCATTCCTAATATTAAAATTACTCACTATACCCAAACCGATATTTTTTGTTGATTTATGTCTCTCTATAACAGCAACTTTTGAAAAATATTCATCCTGAATAAACACTCCATTTTCAACTTTAACCTCTGCTGTTTCTTTTTTGGTAATAAGTTCATTTGATTTTAATTTTATCACCGTAGCAGTATTATTCTTCATATTTATTTTTAAATCTTCAACAGTTATATTAGGTATTCTCACTGTATTAAAAACATTTCTATCATCTATTTTTGAAGAGATCTCTGTGCATAATACTCCATTCTCATATACTACATTGCCTCGGTACAGTACTTTATTAACATTAAAGTCTTCAAGACTATTTAATATTATTAAATCAGCTGAATACCCTGGGGCAATAGCACCAAGCCTCTTCAACTTATAACATTGAGCTGCATTAATAGTACCCATACATATTGCTTCAATTGGATCTACTCCACAAGATATAGCTTTTTTTATATTGTAACTTATATGTCCTTCTTTTCTTATATCCTCTAAATGCTTATCATCAGTACAAAATATGCATCTATTAAATTCTATACTCTTTTCTAATAGACCTTTTACAATGTTCTCTAAATTTTTAGCTGCTGAACCCTCTCTTATTTGTACGTACATACCAAGTCTTAGGTGTTCTACTACCTCTTCTATAGTCGAACACTCATGATCCGTCATAACTCCTGCAACACGATAAGCATTGAGTTCTTTTCCACTTAAATATGGTGCATGACCATCAATAATTTTGTTATCAAATAAATCAATCTTTTTTAACATTGATTCACTTCCATTGATTACAGATGGGTAGTCCATTACTTCACCGAGTCCTAATATTCTATCATTTGACAGAAGTGGCTCAATTAATTCAGCACTTAAATCAGCACCATTATTTTCAAAAGGCGTACTAGGAACACATGAGGGCATCATAAAATAAACATTTAAAGGTAGTGACTTTGATTGATTTAACATAAAATTAATTCCGTTGACTCCACATACATTAGCAATTTCATGAGGATCAGCAATAATTGTAGTTGTCCCATGTGGAAGTACGGCCTTAGCAAATTCTGACGGTGTAACCATTGTAGATTCAATATGAACATGGCTATCAATCAATCCAGGACAGACATACTTACCTTTAGCATCAATTTCATTAATACCACTGTAATTACCTATACCTACAATTTGATCCATACAAATAGCAATATCACCCTGAACTATTTCCTTTGTAAACACGTTTATTATATTCGCATTTTTAATAACTAAATCAGCTTTTTCTTTCTTGATAGCTACATTTATTCTTTTTTGTTTCATTTTTACACTCATTTACCGTTCCTCCTTTTTATTTTAAATTAATATAAAAATTTATTATAAATATTTCTTTTACTACAACAAACTTATAATTTTCTATAAATATATCCTCTAAATTTAAATACTATAATAACAAAAATTTCTATGATATGACAATAAACCGATTTGTTAATTCTGAAATATTTATCGTTAAATATTTTTTCTTGAATAATAAAAATATAAGTTTATAGTTAATTATACTTATAATACAATTCTCCTTATGTTATTCTGATAAAAATATATATTAAAAAACCAGATTAAGTTTAAACTTAATCTGGTGATGAGTTTCGCTAGTAGAAACGAATTATACTATTCGTAATTTACTAATTAATTGATTATTAATTTTCTTGTAAATTATTTTTATAGCTCTATGTATTTTACAGTTATAAACGGATTCATACTATTATTTAGAAAGATTTTATTACCGTGTCTTTTTAGAACTAAACTTCCATAATAATAGGAAGAATAATTGGTCTTCTTTTAGTCTTTTCATATAAAAATCTTTCCATGGATTTCTTCATATTAGCTTTTAATACATACCATTCAACAATTTTATTTTCTAAGCATCTATCTAATTCTTTTCTTACAATTTCTTTTGCTTCATTAATCAACTCCTCAGATTCTTTTACATATACAAATCCTCTGGTGATTATATCTGGACCTGCTATAATACTATAAGATTCTTTTTCTATAGTAACAACTATTGTGAGCATACCATCTTGAGCTAAGTACTTCCTATCTCTAAGTACTACATTTCCTACATCTCCTACTCCAAGTCCATCTACAAATACAGCACCAGTATGAACTTTACCAGATATCTTAGCTTCACTATCTGATAATTCTAAAACTTGACCTGTTTCTAATGTAAAAATATTTGATTCGTTCATACCTAGCTTCTTCGCTAAGTCAACATGGTGTTTCAAGTGCCTATATTCACCATGAACAGGCATAAAATACTTAGGATGAACTAATGTATGAATTAATTTTAGCTCTTCTTGGTAGGCGTGACCTGATACGTGTACTTCTTCTAAATCTTCATAGATTACATCTACACCCTTTCTGAACAACTGGTTAATCACTCTAGAAATCATTTTTCCATTTCCAGGGATTGGAGATGCCGATATAATATACAAGTCCTTTGGTTCAATTCTAATCTTTCTATGGGTAGAAAATGCTATCCTAGCGAGGGCTGCCATAGGTTCTCCCTGACTGCCAGTAGTTATTATTGTTATCTGTTCATTAGGATAATTGGATATTTCATCTACGTTTATAATATGTCCTTCCGGTATATTAAGCTCTCCTAATTCCATCGCCACCTGTGAGATATTTTCCATGCTCCTTCCACTAAAGGTTACCTTCCTTCCATTCTTAATAGAAGCATCCACTATCTGCTGAATTCTTGGAATGTTTGAGGCAAAGGTTGCCACAATAACTCTTCCTTTAGCATTAGAAAGGATTTTAGTTAAAGTTTTTCCTATAGATTTTTCTGAAATTGTATGACCTCTGCGTTCTGCATTAGTACTATCAGCCATTAGCATCAGTACTCCCTCTTTTCCCAAGCTTGAAATACGTTCTAGATCCATAACTGCCCCATCAGTAGGTGTATAGTCTATCTTAAAATCACCAGTATGGAATATTACACCTACTGGTGTATGAATAGCAATACAGCAGGAGCCTGGTATACTATGAGTATTTCTTATAAATTCAATCTTTATATTTTCTATTTGTACTATGTCTCCAGGTTCTACACTATGCAGCTCACAGTCTGAAAGTATATTGTGTTCCTCCAATTTATTCTTAACTATCCCTAATGTTAATCTTGTACCGTAAACAGGTACATTTAATTGCTTTAAAATATACGGTAATGCTCCAATATGATCTTCATGCCCATGAGTTAGAAAAATACCTTTTACATTCTCTACTTTATCTAATAAGTAAGTTATATCAGGAATTACTAAATCTACACCATACATCTCCTCGTCGGGGAAGGCTATGCCACAGTCTATAACAATGATTTCATCTTTGTATTCAATAGCAGTTATATTCTTACCAATTTCTCCAAGACCTCCTAGTGGAATAACTCTTACACTATTCTCGTTTATCACTAGATCGCCTCCTTTATTCTTATAATAATATTCATTTCTTATATTTTGCCTTCTAATACTGGAATTAATTCTTTTTCTTTGGTAAATTTCCTTTAAAATATACACTAATAAAAATAAAACTGACTAGACATCAAGCCCGCTCAATTTTAATCAGACTTCACAATAAATAAAAGATATAAACATTGTTTCATTTAAAGAACTTTAAATAATAAAAACATATAAAAATATTCGCTCTCTGTTATACAATATTTTTAATATCAATTCATATAATTCTTATAACGTATAGATTATTAATAAGCAAGAAGGTCTACTAAGTAAAAGGAGGTTCTTTATGGTTATTATTGGTTATGTCTTTATAGTAGTAGGTATATTCACATTCTTTTTAAGTTTTATAGTTAGCATTAAAAAGAAATTTACACTTTCAACTTTAGATAAAGAGACTTTGGATAAAGTTAATAAGAAAAGTAAACTAGGAAGAGATATCGCAATTCCAATGTTAATATTAGGAATAATTTTTTTAATAATCCCTTACCTTTTAAAGTCATCATCAATTCTTGGCGTAGTCATTTTAGTTATTGCAATCATTTATTCTTTTATATCTGAGTTGAAAATATTTAAGGAATTAATAGATAAATATTTTAAAAATTATTAGAAATACATAAAGTTAGTAAATGGTATCTCCTTTACTTATGAGATACCATTTACAATAATTAATTTATATAGAAGCTTTTGAATTTGCATATGATATCAATGTTAAACGCTTATTCCATCCACGTCTATAAGTAGTGGTAGTTCATAAATTAATGAATTTCCATGTATATAGAATTAATAACATCACTGCCTAGTTGTATGATATTAAATTTTTCGTTATTTTTTAGTTTATTCAAATCTATTGACCTAGATAATACTTTCTGGTCTTTAATATATGATATAGAATTATCATTTACACTTACAATATACATATAATTTACAAAATTATATGTATATTGTAAGTATTCGTGGATTAAAAACTGCTCGTTTTTAGATACTCTATTAAGATGTTTACCGCTATCAATTTATCACTCTGGAAGTTAATTGTAGTTAAGATTATGTTTTTCTTATGGCAAACTATGAAAAAACTCTTAATCAACACCAAAATTGTGTTCTAATAATAAAATTAGATAGGTGATGAAGTGATTTCATAGACAAAATTAAATAGATTAAAGTCTATGAAATCACTCTTTGAACCTTTTTATTTTGGTAAACTTCTTACTGGTTTATTATTAGTAATCTGATCTTCATCTGTATTAACTGGATTTGCTACAGACTTATTATTTTTATTTCTATAATAAGATTTCTCACCAGTCCTGTTATTCTTTCCTAACTTTTGAGTCAATCAAATCACCTCCATGTTTATCTTTTGAAAATTTTATAAAAGTATCCCTGTTAAGTTATTCTAATATAATCCCTTGCTGCTTTTTTATATCCATTTAATAATTACTATAATTCTCCAAATTGATAATTATATAAAGTATTGGAAACTCTTTTATCTTCTACTGCATTTAAATTTGTATCATTTGAATATTTACTATATCAGTGTGCTAGATCTTTAAATTTTCAATAAAAAATTATAATATCTCTAAGATTCTTATCTTATAAAAATTATTATCTATCATAGATATAAAAAGCTATTTGCTGCCACTTCACAGAAAGAAAACTAACTAAAAACTGAGCATATTGATGAGTTTTTAGTTAGTTTTAATATTTAGGGTACACAAAAAGGATTGTCTTATAATTCTAAACTACATTGCAAACACAAATTTTTAACAAAATAGATAATCATATTTATAACTAGTACTATAATAGAAAAACTTAAAGCTGTAAAAAGAAAAATAGACAAAAATACATTAAAAAACAATATTTTAGAATAAATATAATTTATATCAACATTAGTTATTTTAAAAATTAAACTTAAAAACAAAGAAACAATATAAATAAATACTATACCTCTTGCTGACTCTTTAATATCAGCAGCACTCAAAGCCATATGTGATGATATAGATATTATAATAAGTATAAATATCCAGAAATTTAAAGATAATAAATTACCATAATTAAATATGCCATGAAGCAGTTGTATAAATATATTCTTTAAGATAATAAAAAATGATGTATTAAAACCTGTTATGCTTTTATGCTGCTCTAGTGCAAAACTATAAAAATTGTTGTACATTTGGTTCATTAAAAACTTCATTGATAAGAGCATTACACCGGAGCCAAAAATTATTGGACCTATACCTATAAAAAAATTGCCTATTTTTTGATACAAACTTTTAGGATTATAGCTGTGACTAACAAAACCCATAATTCCATCCTGCTTACTGGCTAACGGTCTTATAAGTTTTATCTCGTTGATTTTATGTCTAAATACTAGACACATAATTGCATGGCCTAATTCATGAACAGGAGCACCAATTAAAGCTGTAACTAAGATTCCTTTCCACCCAAAAGACTTCTGCATAAATTCGTTTGATTTTCTTTCAATTATCTCTAAAAGAAAACCACATATAACAATAATACCTAAAGCATATACTACCTGAATAAAACTAATTTTAATAATATCTAAAATAAACTTTTCCATACTGTCAACCTCCTTTTATAAGTATAGATTATAATTATACCAAATATTAAACTTACAGAATTATTTATTTATAATCCTACTTAAAAATCTACAGTTAATTTAAAAATTTTTAGAATATTTATTTGTTTACTGCATAAAATATTAATGCTGTTGACAATTTAGTAATTAATAAGTTCACCTATATATACAAATAAGCTAACTCCCACCTCAATAACTATTTTTTGTTTCTAAACTAATTTGTTGATTAATAATTATTTTCCTAAGCAAAAAAAAGCTCTAGATTAACTCTAGAGCTTTCTTTGTTAATATTTTATTTTAAGCCTTGTTCATAACTTTCTACCATTTTCTTAACCATATTTCCACCTATGGATCCAGCTTGCCTTGCAGTTAAGTCTCCATTGTATCCATCTTTAAGATTTACGCCTACTTCTCTAGCTGATTCCATTTTAAATTGATTTAAACCTGCTTTTGCTTCTGGAACTAATACTCTGTTATTATTGTTTGCCATAATTAATTCCTCCTATGTGTATTTATTTAAATTAGCCTGCATTTATAGTTTATATAAATTTAAGATTATTAATCTAGGAAACTAGTTGTATTTTAGGTTTTGTTTTCATTGTGAGGAAAACATAGTCTAACGGTACTCATGTGTCTTATTCTTTAAAATAATCTTTATACTATATGCAATAGTTACAAACAAGGAATTTCTAAAATTAATGAATTTCCATGTATATAGAATTAATAACATTACTACCTAATTGTATGATATTAGGTGCTTCGTTATTTTTTAGTTTATCCAAATCTACTGCCATAAATAATCCTTTCTGATCTTTAATATATGATATAGAATTATCATTTACACTTACAATATACATATAATCTGCAAAATTATCGATTGTAAGTGTTGGTGGATTAGAAACAGCACCCTTATTAGATACTCTATTAAGATGTTTAGTACTATCAGAATAATATATATAATTGTCTGATACTTGAAAATCAAATATAGGTGTATTTTGATATACCATTTCTTCCTGCCCAATGAGAGAACGCTTTTTACTATCGTAATTAAAGGCTACAACGCCTTGGGCTAAGTTGACAATTCCATATTCCTGATTAAGCTTTGAATTTACACATTCACTAGAACAACAAAATTTACCATTATAGTATTTAAACCACTTAAGTTTACTTAATTCTATATTTTTATTATCAATTACTAACTCTTTAATTTTATAAGTTGATTTTAAATCAGTAGCATACAATTCATTATTTTCATTTAAATAAAATAATTGCTTAGATTCCTTATCGCATCCAACTAATGAATCTATGTCTGATATTTTAACAGTTGATGAATAAATACTTGGATTATTTGTAGTAAGATCATAAATAATTAAACTATGATTTTTAATAAAATAAACATGAGAATCCACTGCAATAATATTTGAACTTCTTTGTGTCTCTACAGGAAAAGATACCTCTGATAATATTTTTTTCTCTCCAGTTGCCACATTATAACTTATAAGCTTGCCCATATAAGGCTGTTTAATATTGCTATCTGTAGTTGAAAATATTAAATAATTTCCTGCTTGACTGTTATAATACTTTACCCCTAGATTATCAATTTCATTTGCCTTACCAGTCCCATCTGCATTTTGTATAGTTATTCCTATATAATCTCCATTTATTTGACGAAGGATTATATTTTTTCCTACAATACTCACTTCTTCTTCAGGTTGTGAACCATCAGACTCCGGTTTAATTTCAACGTTATCTAAAGGTGGATTTGTACTTTCTATAGTTTTTTGTGGTTCTGTTGAGGTAACATCTTTTCCACTACATCCAGTAAAAAATATACTGGTAGAAACTATAACTATTAGTGTAGATAAATAAATTTTTTTCTTAACATATTTCTACTCCTTATCATTTTCTACTTTATTTATAGGAATTATATTTTTTAAATATTCCACTTTATTTAAGGAAATCCAAAAAAGAAGGAAAATCTCCACATGATGGGAGGTTCTCCTTCTTTCTTATTTATAAAATATTTCTGTACTTTTTGATTAAAGTGAATCTCTATTCTTCCTGTTTTTAAGGAATTTTAGGTTCAAGTGATCTAATTAATTTTCATAAAAACACTACGTTCGATAACTTTAATTACATATACATATGTTCTTCCTTTAATATTCCATTGTTCATAGACAAAATTCTATGGGCTACCATAGTGGCAAAAGCCATATCATGAGTAATAATTAAGACTGTCATAGACTTTTCAAGACTTAATTTTTTTATAAGATTTGCTACCTCTCCAGTCATACTTGGATCTAAGGCAGAGGTTGGCTCATCAAAGCATATAAGCTTAGGCTCCATTGCAAGAGCTCTTCCTATTGCAACTCTCTGTTTTTGTCCTCCTGAAAGCTCAAATGGGTAACTAGTTTGTTTATTTTCAAGTCCTAAAAAACCTAATATCTCTTTAGCTTTATTTTTAGCTTCTTCAATGTCCATGCCTAATACCACTCTTGGTGCTTCTGTAATATTTTCTAAAACACTCATATGTGGAAATAAATTAAAGTTTTGAAACACTAATCCTACATCTTTTCTTATTTCTAGCTCATCCTTTTTTTGTGCTATTTTGCCATCTTTATATAAATACTTATTATTTATTATGATGGAGCCATTATCAGGTTGAGTTAAGCCACTTATGCATCTAAGCAAGGTTGTCTTTCCACCACCAGAAGGACCTACTATAACAGTAATTTCTCCTTCTTTAATTTCAAGATTTACACCCTTTAAAACTGTATTTTTACCAAATTTTTTTTCTAATCCTTCTACTTTAAGCATAATATCTTCTCCCTATTGATAATAGCTATATTTTTTTTCTAGCTTCTTAAAAAGTTCACTTAATATTGCAATTAAGAGTAAATATATTCCCCCTACTATTAGAAGTGGCACTAGAGAGGCCTCTCTATTTGATGCTATTTTACCAATTTTCAAAAGTTCGTCTAATCCAACTACATATACTAATGCAGTATCCTTCACAAGAGTAATAATCTCATTCGCTACTGCTGGAAGTATTCTTTTAGTAGCTTGTGGAAGAACTATTTTAAAAAATATATACTTCTGAGGAAAACCTAGCACTTTAGCTCCTTCGTATTGTCCTTCCTCTATTGAGGCTATTCCAGCTCTAAATATTTCTGCAAAATAAGCTGCATAATTAAGTGTAAAGGCTAATATAGCAGCTGGAAATCTATCAAAAATTATACCTACACTAGGCAATCCAAAAAATATAAATACAATTTGTAGAAGCAGAGGCGTTCCTCTCATAATTAAAATATAAAAACCTGTTATCTTGTTTAATATTTTATTTTTAGATAATCGTCCCAGTGCAACTACTATTCCAAGTGATATTGAAAGAACAAGTGTTAATATAAATATTTGCAGAGTAACCTTTAGTCCTTCAAACACTTGTGGTAATAGGTTAATTAAATTATTCATAGAAATGCACCTCTATTTAAATATGTCTTGTCCAAACCAATTTTCAGAAATTTCCTTAGCAGTACCATCTTTTTTCATATCATCAAAGGCTTTATTAATCTTTTCTAGTAAATCTTTGTCGGATTTTCTTACACCAACGCCATAAGCTTCACTTCCAAAATCATCTTTTAATATCTTATATTTATCTGCGCCTTTTTTGCTTATATAGTATCTTGCCAAAATTTCATCAGCTACAACAGCATCTATTCTTTTTGCTTCTAAATCCATTAATGCTTCATTATTTGTTTCAAAGGTATAAACCTTCCCATCCTTAAAACTTTTTAGAAGCTCAGCTTCCTTATTTATTGCATCTACTGCACTAGATTGATTTTGAGCTCCAATCTTCATGCCTTTTAAATCAGCTTTACTATTTATTTTTGAATCTGCTAAAGTTATAATAACTTGTCTATTATCCAAGTATGGTCTTGTAAAGTTTACTTTTTCTTCTCTTTCTTTAGTTATGGTGTAACCATTCCATATAAGATCTATTTTCCCAGAATTAAGTTCTGATTCCTTCATTGACCAATCAATAGACTGAAAAGTTATTTCCTTATCTATTCTTTTTGATACTTCCTTTGCGAGGTCTATATCAAAGCCTACTATCTCTCCTTTATCATCCTTAAAACCCATAGGAACAAAAGTATCATCAAAGCCAAGTACAAGCTTTTCCTTTGACGTTACATCATTTGTTTTTTTGCTACAGCCTACTACTCCAAATGCTGTTACTGTAATAATCCCAACTGCTATTATACTTCTTAATATTTTGTTCACTTTTTCATCCCTCACTTACTTATAATTTATACTCTTAATACTCTACTTCGATAAATTAATAAAGTCAATATATTTAATTTTTTTTCAAATATTCGCAAGATACAAATAATTTCTTCTTACATTATTTGTTACCTGACAACTAATTCCACCTAGGAGAAAGGTGACTTCACCCTGATTTCTTCAGAAATTAGTTTATAACCACTTGATATTTTTTACAGATCTACTTACCCCTAGTGATTTCATGCTTTAAGCACTATAAAATGCATTAAAAATTCTATACTTTCCTACACAATAAAGAAACCCTAGAATAACTCTAGAGCTTCTTGTTAATATTTTATTTTAACTCTTGTTTATAATTTTCTACCATTTTGTTAACTATGTTTCCACCTATGAATCTGCTTCTCTTGCAGTCTTAATCTATAACTCAATATACATTTTTAAACCGTTCGAATTATCAAAAGCTTAACCATAATAATAAATAAAGTTACTATAGCGAGTATTATTATCATAAATGTGTTTTAATGTAGTAGTATGCAAAAATTGTTTTTATATCTAGTATTTTTCCTTCAGAAATTTTTTGTTCTAATTCGTTAAAACTCATCCAAAATACTTCATAAACATCTTCATCTTTTACCTTACTAAATTTCAAGTCACTTTTAAGAATTTTCACAAAATAAACTTTCATCAGGCTGTTACTAAAACCTACCATTGGTTTATAAGAACCTACAAGCTTTAAATCTTCAGGCTTAATATTAACACCTGTTTCTTCCTTAAGTTCCCTAGTAATACATACACTAGTGCTTTCATCTTTTTTATCAATTGTTCCTGCAGGGATTTCAACTGTTTCTTCCATAAGTGCAGGCCTAAACTGTTTTACCAGCAAAATATCATTATACTCATTTACTACTATTGCTGATACGGCATCATAATCACTAAGTATATCATATGTTTTATTCTTAACTTTTCGCTTATACACTCTAAGCCAACCATCGTATACAATATTATCATTCATATAAAAATCCCCCTTAATCATACTGATATTATTATACAAAACTTTTAATATACCTTTTAATTTTAATACTAAAAATAAATATATTACTTTATATATACTTTCAATAGCAATAAAAGAAGCTGCAATAAAATATACTCAATCTAATTAAAATTATTTCATATTAGATGATTAAATCTTAGGTATAGCTAAAATAAATCTAAGAAAAAATATTAACACTTAAGCAATATTTTATTAATTATCTTATATTCAAGGAGAACTACTTATGAAAAAACTTAAGTTGATTTTACCTCTTGTTTTAGTATCTACTATGATATTTTCCTCATCTACAATATCATATGCAGCAAAAAAAAACTCAGCTGAAACTCCAAAATTAGTGGATGAAGCCTCAATTGATTCAGTAATTTCAGCAATGACATTAGAAGAAAAAGCTCATTTCGTTGTTGGAACTGGTATGGATGTTTCCCGAGTACCTGGTGCTGCAGGAGCCACTTATGCTATTCCCCGTTTAGGAATACCATCAATAATAGTTGTAGATGGTCCTGCAGGAGTTAGAATCATTCCCACACGACCAGGTGATCCAAACAAATATTATGCTACTGCATTCCCGATTTCTACTTTAATTGCATCTACATGGAATACAACATCTGCAAAAACAGTAGGCAATGCAATGGGACAGGAAGTAAAAGAATATGGCATAGATATACTACTGACCCCTGCATTAAATATTCAAAGAAATCCATTAGGAGGACGAAACTTCGAATATTATTCAGAAGATCCATTAGTATCAGGTGAGATGACTACAGCTGTGGTTGATGGAGTTCAATCAAATGGTGTGGGAGCAGCGATTAAGCATTTTGCTGCAAATAACCAGGAAACAAACAGAATCTTCATTGATACGATAGTTTCCCAAAGAGCATTAAGAGAAATCTACCTCAAAGGCTTTGAATTTGCGGTTAAAAAGGCACAGCCCTGGTCAGTAATGAGTTCCTATAATAAAATCAATGGAACTTATACATCTGAAAGTAAAGGGCTGTTAACTGATATATTAAGAGGTGAGTGGGGATTTAAGGGTTTTGTTATGACAGATTGGTGGATTTTTGAAAAAGCCCCTGTTCCTGTTACTCAAATGAAGGCTCAAAATGACCTGATAATGCCCGGTGGAACTCTTACTTCTAATGTAATAGAACAACCAAATATAATTATAACTGCTGTTAAAAATGGTACACTTGATGAAAAAGTACTGGACAGAAATATAAGAAACATTCTTAGAATTATAGTTAAGACACCAACCTTCAATGGTTATAAGTATTCAAACAAACCTGATCTTGCAAAAAACGCACAAATATCACGTCAGGTAGCTACAGAGGGTATGGTACTTCTAAAGAACGATGGATTTACTTTACCATTAAATAAAGGTGCTTCAATAGGATTGTTTGGTAATACTCAAATAGAAACTATTAAAGGTGGAACTGGAAGCGGTGACGTAAATTCAGGACATATAATATCTATTGCAGATGGATTACAAGCTACAGGATTTAAGTTACACCAAGGATTGTTAAACAACTATTCTGCCTATATATCACAATTAAGAGAAAAAGAACAGTATAAACCTTACGTTAGCCTATTAGGAAAAGTAATACCTCCAATTCCAGAAAGACCAATTACAATATCTGAAATTAATACAGCAGTAAGCGGAACTGATGTAGGTATAATTGTTATTGGAAGAATTTCTGGAGAATTTGCAGATAGAAAAAATGAAAAAGGAGATTTTCTATTAACAGATTTAGAGCAAAATATAATCTCAGAGATTTCAAATAGATATCATGCTGCTGGCAAGAAAGTAGCTGTAATTCTTAACATTGGAGGTCCTATTGAAGTAGCCAGCTGGAGAGATAAAGTAGATGGGATTTTATTAGCATGGCAGCCTGGTCAAGAAGCAGGTTATGCAATTGCTGATATATTATCTGGGGCTGTTAATCCATCGGGAAAACTAGCAACAACATTTCCGATGACCTACAGTAATGTATCTTCAGCAGCTAATTTTCCAGGTACTCCTCCACAAAATCCAACAAAAGTAGTGTATGCAGAAGATATATATGTAGGATACCGCTACAATACAACCTTCAATATAAAACCAGCTTATGAATTTGGGTACGGTCTATCCTATACAACATTTGAGTATAGTGATGTAATATTAAAAAAAGATAATGTAGATAAAAATAAGATTACAATACTTACAACAGTTAAAAATACCGGTAAAGTAGCAGGAAAAGAAGCAGTGCAAGGTTATATCTCTGCACCAAAAGGAAAACTTAAAAAACTAAAATTAGAATTAAAGGCTTTTAGAAAAACAAAGGACCTTCAGCCAGATGAAAAAGAAATTCTTAAATTTGAGCTTGATATAAAAGATATGGCATCTTTTGATGAAACTCTATCTGCATGGGTAGTAGAAAAAGGTACATACGAAGTAAAGATAGGAGCTTCATCTGAAAACATTAAAGGAACGGCTTCATTTACTATAGACGAAGATATAATTGTTGAAAAGGTAAAGAATGTCTTAACACCACAAATAAGTATATCAAATTTATCCAAATAACTGTAACTTATGCTTTAAAACTATTACTAATTGATAATACATTCATACTTTTATCTTTTAAATCCCCTACTGTTCTGTAGTTAATCTACTACATGATTATTATATGTACTTGAGAGCTTGTTAAAATATGAGGCCGTCTCCAACGGCCTCTTGTAACTAATCTGAAGAAGCAGTAAAAATTTACTGCTTCTTCAGATTTTATCCTATTTATAAATATTTATATAAAGATAAACAACTTCAATCTCTCTAACTATTCTTATTATTCAAGATTTTCTCCATTAGTTTCAATAACATTCTTATACCAATAGAAGCTCTTCTTTTTATATCTTTCCAAAGTACCAGTTCCATCGTCGTTACGATCAACATATATGAAACCATAACGCTTTTTCAACTCTGCTGTAGATGCACTTACAAGATCAATACAGCCCCAAGTTGTATATCCCATTACTTCTACACCGTCTTCTATTGCTTCAGCTGCTTGAACTAAATGATCATTTAGATATTTAATTCTGTAGTCATCATTTACAGTCTTATTTCCTTTTTCATCTTCTATCAACTCATCAACTGCACCTAAACCATTTTCAACGATAAACAACGGCTTTTGATAGCGGTCATAGAATTGATTTAAGATAAAGCGTAAGCCTTTAGGATCGATTTGCCAGCCCCATTCTGACTCCTTAAGATATGGATTGGGAACACCGCCAAAAAGGTTGCCTTTTCCAGTTACTTTCTTTTCAGTATCAGCTGTTTCACATATGCTTACATAATAGCTGAAGGAAATAAAATCAACTGTATTTTTAAGGATTTCTTCATCTCCCGGTTCAAATTTAATTTGAATATCATTTTCCTTAAAAAATCTCTTCATATAATTTGGATAGTAGCCTCTCGCATGAACATCTGAAAAGAAAAATATATTACGTTCCATTTGCATTGTTGCAATGATATCATCGGGATTAGGAGTAAGCGGGTAAGTTGGTGTTCCAAGAATCATGCAGCCTATCTTTGCCTTTGGCATAAGTTCATGCCCTATTTTTACAGCTAATGCACTTGCTACAAACTCATGATGGATAGCCTGATATAAGTCTTGTTTTGAAAGTTTTTCTTTTGGTGTATAAATACCACCACTCAAAAATGGAGCATGGATGACAGAATTAATTTCATTGAAGGTCAACCAGTATTTAACTTTATCCTTATATCTATTAAAAATTGTTCTTACATAATTCTCATAAAATCCAACGAGCTTACGATTAACCCAACCATCATAATTCTTAGACAAAGCAAGTGGTGTCTCATAATGTGAAATAGTAACAAGTGGTTCAATGCCATATTTCAAACATTCATCAAATAAATCATCATAAAATTGCAGACCTTTTTCATTTGGCTGTGCATCATCACCATTAGGATAAATTCTTGACCAGGCTATAGAAGTACGGAAAACCTTAAATCCCATTTCAGCAAATAACTTAATATCTTCTTTGTAACGATGATAAAAGTCAATACCGATAAGTTTCATGTTGTCCTCTGTAGGTTCCTCTGTGATTGGACCCACAACACCCTTTGGCGCAACATCTTGTGTGGATAATCCTTTACCGTCCTCATTATAAGCACCTTCACATTGATTAGCTGCAACTGCTCCACCCCATAAGAAACCTTCTGGGAATTTTCTTTCTAATTTGTTCATAATAATATCCTCCTCATTTTAGTCTATCTAACAATTAACTTCTGCTAACATCCCCAATCCAACAAATACAGCATAAGTTCACTATTTTTTGGATTGATTCAACAAACACTAGGTAAGGTTCACTCTTACATTTAATACTTCTTGAACTTTATAAACTTCATACTACTACACTATAAGCTTAAGTAATGAATCTTTTCTTTTTATTTCTTTTTTATCACTTTCTTTAATCTTTGAATAACTATCAGTATTTGTAATTATTACAGGAGTTATAGTATCAAAGCCTTCTTTTTTGATTGCTTCAATATCAAATTCCACTAATAAATCACCAACACTAACTCTATCCCCTTGCTTAACATGGGAAGTAAAATATTTTCCCCCAAGCTTAACTGTATCAATACCGATATGGATTAAAAGCTCAGAGCCACTATCGCTCATAACTGCTAAAGCATGCTTAGTATTAAAAATAGATGCCACTACACCGTTAACTGGTGAAACTAAACGTCCATTGTCAGGTTCGATAGCTATACCCTTCCCCATAATTTCTTCTGCAAAAGTTGGATCATTCACTTCACTAAGTTTTCTTACCTTTCCTGCTAACGGACTGTAAATTTCTTCATTGTTAAGAGTTTTATTTTCTACTTCATTTGAAATTGCTACTTCTTCATCAGTAATATTATCTGCTTCCTCATCTATACTCTCTTCATCAACAGGTTCTTCAAATCCTAAGAACCAAGCTGCTATAAAAGCACCTACAAAGGAAATAACACAAACGACAACTGCATTAATAAAGTTATTTCCAGGTCCGATGAAAGCAGGTATTGCTGCAAGACCAGGTGAAACCATTGCATAAGCCTTTAAACCCATTATTCCACCGTATAGTCCTCCTACTGCTCCACCAATCATAACTGCAATAAATGGTTTCTTTAGTTTTAGATTTACACCATACATAGCTGGTTCTGTGATACCTAATACAGCTGTAACACCTGATGAACCTGCTAATTGTTTTAAATCTTTATTTTTAGTTTTTAATGCTACACATAGAGCAGCTCCTCCTTGCGCAACGTTTGCTGCTAACATTCCAGGTATCAGTACAGTATCAAATCCAACAGTTGCAAGTGAAGTCATTGTAATTGGAACTAAACTGTAGTGCATTCCAGTCATAACTAATAATGGTGAAAATGCCCCCATTACAAATATCACTAACCATCCTGCTTTATCGTTTATATAGTTTACCCCACTAGCTATAAAGTTACCGATAATTGTACCAAGAGGTCCTATTGCTATTAATGCTACTGGAGCTACAACTAATAATGTAATAAGAGGTTTTGAGAAAAACTTAATTGGTTTTGGTGAAATCTTATCAGCAAACTTTTCAACATATGACATTAACCAAACTACTAAAATAATAGGAATAACAGAGGATGAATATGTTGCTAATGTAACTGGTAAACCTAAGAAACTAACTGGCTTTCCAGCAGATACTAACGCAGAAAAATTAGGATGCAACAATACTCCACCTATTGACATCGCCATATACGGATTACAATCAAATTTAATTGCTGATGTATATGCTAATATTATTGGCAAGAAAAAGAATGCTGCATCAGAAATAAAATTTAAAATATAGTATGACTGACTTTCTGTTGATAGTATATTAGCTGTTGTTAACAGTACTAATACAGCCTTTAGCATACCAGCACCAGTTATTGGTGCTAATATTGGAGTAAATATACCCGCTATTGTATCAAGTATTGTAGCTACAATCGTTTTCTTTTCTTCATTATCAGTTGATGCAGCCTTTTTGAAATTTCCTTGTTTTAATAATTCGTTATATGCACTTGATACATCAGTTCCTATAATTACTTGGAATTGTCCACCTTTGTAAACAGCCCCCATAACTCCTTTAGTTTTCTTTACTGCTTCTTCATTGACTTTTGATTTGTCTTTAACACTAAATCTTAATCTTGTTGCGCAGTGTGTTAAATTCGCTACGTTTGTTTCCCCACCAATATTTTTTAAAATGTCACTGGCTAATTTTTGATAATTCATAATATTAGTTCCTCCTACTTAGATATTTTTTGTTAAAATTTTCAACTTTAATCTTTTACTAATTTAATAAATTGATCAAACCCGCATAAAAAGCTATGATTTGAAATATCTTTTAACTTTTAAGAAAATTTATAAAATAAAGACCTAAACTGTAAACTAAACACTCCATAAGGTATTCTATTAACTTTTAATTTAATTAAAAGTTAATAACCTCATTACTGAAGTGCTTAGTAAACAATTTAGGTCTTGCCTGCCAAACCAGTCACAATCCTTAATTATTTACGTGCTCAATATTAATTTTTTATTTCTCTGACTCTCTACTAACAACCCTTTGAATATGAATAATTAAATAGGTCATTTCTTCATTTGTTATTGTAAAGTCATAAGACTTCTTTATATGAGTTTTTATTTTTTCTGCACACTTATATGCATCAACATGCTTTTTCTTTACTATATGATATAAATAATCATCATTACTTCTAGATAGCTTGTTATTTAACATTCTTTGAGCAAAAAACTTTAAATGAGTTACTAATCTGTGATAAGTTAAAGATTCTTCATCAAATTCTATTCTGAAGTAATATCTAATTATACTAAGTATTTCTTGAATAATCTTTGTCATATTTACAACATTAGGCATATCACTATTTAATTGTGCATTTACTATATGTAATGCAATAGATGCTGCCTCGTCTTCTTGTAAATTAACTCCAAGTCTATCTTTTATTATCTCTATAGCTTGTATTCCAATAGAATATTCTTCTTTATAAAATCTTTTTATCTCCCAAAGCAATGGATTTTTTACATTTAACCCTTGCTTATATCTAGTCAAAGCAAAATCAATATGATCTGTAAGTGTTAAATATATATTTTGATTTAACTTTTTTTTATATGCCCTTCTGCATACTTTATTATTTCTTCAGAAACTTCTACATATTTTATAGGAATTTCACTGATAAGCTCTTTTAATTTTTCAGATATTTCCTTGTTCTCTAAAGTAAAGATCCTTTCAATTTTTTCATCCTCTAGCTCATCCCCAGATTTTTTTTTAAAAGCTATGCCTAGTCCCATTACTACTATTTCCTCATTATTGTTGTTCATTACAGTAACAGCATTATTATTTAATACCCTTTTTATCTTCATCTTAATCACCATCTTAAAACAATTATATTTTGTATATATAGTAAATAATATTATATTTTATTGTTAGTAATTAATAGAGCTTTAAAATTATATAACAAAAAAACCCAAACTAATATCAAACACTTATAAATAATTTATAAGTAAATTTCATATTAATCTAGGTCTTGCCTGCTTAACCAGTCACAATCCTATTAAAACGTTATTCAATTTCCATGAATTAATAATACCATGGACTGTAAAGGTTGTCAATATTAATATTTAGATTTTCACTAAATATTATATAGTAGTTTCTTCATCCTTTCACTTTCTAAGTATTTCATTTTAATATGCAAATACGTATAATAAAAATAGCTACGTTAATGGAAAATAGGAGATGCTAGTATGAATGATATAACTAATCTAATTGATTATATAGATAATAACCTTTTACCTAATATAGATATAGAAAGTGTAAACCCCTTTAATCCAATCATCGTAAATCATATACCCAAACCATGGATACTGCTTGGAGTTGGCAATTATGCTGCTGGACTAACCCATCCTGATTTTCCAGAGTATGTTGTGAAGCTATATGCACCAGGAAGACCAGGTATTAAGGAAGAAGTTGAAGTATACAACATAATAAAAAAGCATCCATCCTTTTCTGAATGCTTCTATCACACTGAAAACTACTTAATACTTAAAAGATTTAAAGGGGAAACATTATACTCCTGCATCAATAAAGGTATACAGATTCCAGAACAGGTTATTAATGATATCGATGAAGCTCTTAAATATGCAAGAAGTTTAGGATTACATCCTCATGATGTACATGCTAAGAATGTAATGATAGTTAAAGGCAGAGGTGTAGTTGTTGATATTTCCGATTTTACTAAGATAGAAAATTGTTCTCTATGGGAGGACTTTAAGAAGGCATATTACAAAATATATCTTCCGTTTTTTTATAAATCTCATCCTACTATCCCTGAGTTTTTTTTAAACATAATTAGGCGGAGTTACCGATTGTTTAAAATTATACTTAAGTAAAACTTAATGAGGTATATTCCAAGTTAGGATATACCTCATAGCTTTTAAGTCACTTTTAAAAAATATTAAAAAATAATAAACTTAGCAATATGATATCTTCACTTTCCTAATTATATATATCAGAAAACTCTATTTTAATTCTTTCTACCTTATTTTCACTTGTATAGATGTTAAACTCAGTAGAGTTCTCATCGTCATGTACCAATGTTACAGGAATCTCTATTCTAAACTCGCTTCCTTTACCTGGAATACTTTCTAATTCAATAGTTCCATTATGGATTACTACTAATTCCTTAACTAATGAAAGACCTATTCCACTTCCTTCTCTATTTCTAGATAAAGACTTGTCCACTTGAACGAATTTTTCAAATATTGAAGGTTGCTTCTCAACAGGTATTCCTACTCCAGTATCTTTAACAGATATAACTATACTATTAGTATTATCATATATATTAACTTCTATACTTCCACCACTAGGGGTAAATTTTATAGAGTTTGATAATAGATTAAGTATGATTCTTTCCATGGCATCTGCATCAAAAGCCATAATTTTTTCTTCTATTTCTGTATCAAAGGTAATAGAAATACCTTTACTTTCAACATAATCAACAACTGATAATACAATATTTTCTACTACATTTACTATATCCTTATTCGAAAGCTGAGTAAAAAAATGTCCAGCATCAATTTTTGTTATGTCAATAAGATTACCTATGATTCTAAGAAGTCTATAGCAGTTTTGTCTCATTATACTTATATACTTTTCTACACTTTTCTGTTCTTCGTTAAATGCACTAGTTTTCAATTCTATAATTTGAAGAGCACTAAAAATTAAATTTAATGGTGTTCTCAGTTCATGAGAAATATTAGAGAAGAAATTAGTTTTTAACTTATCATAATGCATCATTTCTTGAATAAGCTTTGAATTTTCTTCATTGTTCTTATGATCTGTAATATCAAGTCCAAATAAAACTAATCCTCTACGGGTTCCATCATCATTAAATAAAGGTATTCTTAATGTATCATAAAATCTATCAATATTCTCTTTTTTATCTGGTATAACTTCTTCACTTCTATACATAGTGCCTGTGTTCCATGCTTCTTCATCTTGATTCATCCAATTTTCTAGTACATACTTTTCATCAACTGATGAATTGGTTAACTCATCTACATTTTTGTTTTTAAAATCTTTTTCATCAATGTTTAATAAACTTAAAAATGTATTATTTGCCTTAAGAAACTTACCCTCAGGACTTTTAAAGTAGATTATATTAGGAGTAGAATCCATTACTGTATATAACACACTCTCACTATCAAATAATAATCTTTCTGCCAGTTTACGTCTATATATATTCGCAATGACAAAAGCTAGTGCTAATATAATAATAAATATAATACCAGTTATTAAATACAAAACTTGTGTTTTAGATATATTATAAAATTTAGAAGGTTGATTGACTATCTCTGACCCTTTAGGTAAAGCTTTTAAGTCAATATGAAATTGTTTTAGCTTATTATAATTAAATACATATTTATGAGCCGAATCTTCAGTAACAGGAATATCCGAGGGTTTCTCACCATCTAATACTCTTAAAGCTAATTGAGCTACTTCTTTTCCTAAATCAGTACCATTTGTAACCATTCCCCCAACACTTTCTCTGTTAAGTTGTATGTAGTATTTAGAATAAACAGGTATGTTAATATCTTTAAATAGAAAATCTGTACTTTTCTGAATAGAGATGTCTTGACCTTTATCATCCTTAAATGTTTTACTAAAATAAATAACAGTATCTTTAGGTAGATTATTTATTTTTTCTTTAGCTTCTAGAATATTATCCACATCAG
>NZ_BOPZ01000021.1:0-20051 GCF_018332455.1 Clostridium polyendosporum | reverse complement strand
ATGATCATCAATTACAAATATTTGTTTAGTATTAGGATGAAGCTTCAAAGAAATATCTAAAGTGCGTTCAGTATCATGACTCTTTACTATCCCAGTAAAAAGGGGGTGCTCACTAATAATAGACTTATTAAATGTATATACACCACTAAATACAACAGGAGTATTTGGAAACAACTTGTTTCCATACTTTAATAAAAAATTAAATGCCCCATCATCTAAACTAATTACAGCATCAAATTTAGTGTCTGAAAAACTATATTTATACAACTCATAATATTGTGGCCAAGATCTTTCTCCTGAACCCATATATTCCATTTTTACATTTATACTTTTTTTACTATCTACAAACTGTGAATTTATTGAAGATATAATTTCATCAGTCCATTCCTTTGATTCATTTCCAGATAAAATAGTACTTTCATTTCCATAGGAACTTAAAATTAGCACATTTTTTTGATCTATACTCTGAGCTAAAACAGTTCTTGGAAAAAAAAGAAAAAATGCAATAAAACCTATAAGAAAAATACATTGTTTTTTGTATTCATTATACTTAAAAATAGCTTATCCCCCCTAAAAAATATAGTGCATCAATACTATATTTTTAATTTGCTGTCATTTTATTAAATGAAATTTAATTCAAATTTAATAGGTGCGATGACTATTAAATTTTATTTTTCATAAATTGTTTAAGGATTGAATTTATATATATTAGACTCGACGCCTACTCTGCTTTATTACGACATAATTCTATTCTATTATACCATATATTTCTCAACCTACATTACTTATTTTGTAAACTTTAACATAATGCTGATACATTCTTTGATAACCTGATACACGAGGTTATAGAGATAATATGAAAATGCGATAACCAACCATTGAAAGTTCACTAATTACCCTAGATAAAAATGGCTATAATCAAAATATGTTAACTATTAAATATCAACCTCTACAGAAAACCTTTACTGCCAGGATCTGAGTTTTGGATTAGTTTTACCTATATATATCCGAAAATTCAATATTTATCATTTCACTATTACTACTTATCATTTCATTTTTATCAGCAATCTTTGTTTTTTCTATAGTTCTTGAAGGTAAGTCTATCTTAAATTTACTACCTTCCCCTAATTTACTTTCTACATTTACTTTACCACCATGCAATTCAATAATTGATTTAACGAGGCATAATCCAATGCCACTTCCTTCAGTATTGCGAGTAAAGGATTTATCCACTTGCTTAAATCTTTCAAAAATAATATCTAAATGTCTTTTATCAATTCCTATACCAGTATCCTCTACTGATATTTCAACAGTGTCATCTTTATCAACAATATTCACATATATTTCATTCCCAGGCTCAGAAAACTTAATAGCGTTAGAAATAAGGTTAAGAATAACCCTTTCAATTTTATTAGAGTCGCAAGCAATAATCTTTTCTTCCACATCTGTATCAAAAATAATACTAAGTCCCTTACTTTTAACATATTCTGATGCTGATTGAACAATTTCTTCAATAACATTAACTATGTTTTCATTAGAAAGATTTAATTCAAAAAAACCAGATTGAATTTTTGATAAATCTACTAAGTTATTTATAAGCTTTGATAACCTATAACAATTTTGTATCATAATATTAATGTACTTGACAACCTTATCCTTATTATTTATTAAAAAATCATCTCTTAAATATAAATTGAATAACTGGGTTGTACTAAAAATTACATTTAAAGGAGTTTTAAGCTCATGGGATATATTTGCGAAAAATTCCTCGTGAATTCTAAGTATTCTTTCCATGTGATTATTAGCCTTTACTTCCTGAGTGACATCAATTAGGATTACAGCTATTTCTGCAACTTCACCATTAACTCCAAACACTGGCTGATATAATATATTCATAAACATTTCTTCTCCAGAGACTATTAATCTTTGATATTTTAAATAAGATGATTCCTTCTTCTTTATAACATTTTCAATATTTTTAAGAACGTCCACTTTATCAAAGTTAGTAATATCTTCATAGTTCTGTCCTATAATAAAAGATATAGACTTTATTTCTGGTTTCAATTTCTTAAAAATATTATAAGACTTTTGATTAACATCTGTAATTTTAAAATCTGAACATGATAACCTTAAAACAGGTAAATCAAGATTATCTATCATACTGTTTAAAAAATCATATTGAGTTTTTAATAATACATCTTCTTCATATTTTATCTTTTCAGTAACGTCACGACAGCATAATATTCCTGCCATAAAGTTTCCTTCATTATCATATATTGGAGTACCATTTACATCAATATAAACAACACTACCATTAGTTTTTATAGCCATTCTATATCCTAATAATTTTTCACCCCTTAGCACCCTATGACCAGGAGTATTATCGCAGAGGATTAATTGTTTATCCATATCTAAATATTCAGCTTCTTTAAGACCATCTCCTATCTTATTCAGCCTTGTAGATTCAATACAAAAAGTATCTCTAGCTGCTTTATTAAATGTGATGTAGTTACCATCTTTATCGAAAATTAGCAAAGCATCAGACATATCTTGAATAATAGCTTCTAACTGCTCCTTTTGCATTCTTATCAAATTTTCACTATTAACTTGTTCTGTAATATTACGAGAACATATAATAGCTTTTGCTACTTCTCCATTTTCATCATAAATAGGACTTCCACTTACATTGAAGTGATATATTCCATCAGGTCTCTCGCATGTCACTCTGTATTCTCTAATTTTCTCACCTCTTAAGACTCTGCGATTAGGAAAATCTTCCGCTGCAATTAAATTCCCCTTTGAATCATAATATTTTGTATGAGCTAATGAATCTCCAGATTCTTTGATTGAATCTGAACTATAAAAAAATTCATTTGCACTAGCATTTAATAGAGAATACTTATAGTTTTTATCTAAGATAAATAATCCATCAGACATATTTTCAATGATTGCTTCTAATTGTTGTTTCTTCTGTTGTTCAATAATTTTAGCCTGTTCTTCAATTAACTTTCTGTTTGATACTCTTTCTGTTACTTCCGTAGCAGTATCAATTACATATTTAATTTTTCCGTCCACAAATATTGGTATCACTGACCAATCCCAATATCTAGTTCCTCCTTTAAAATTACTATATTCATATTCAGGTAAATGATAAGACCTACCAGTTTTTATAATGTCTAGGAAAATCTCTTCTTCTTTGCCTCCTTCAAATCCGGTTATTATTTCTTTCTGTTTTTCACCTATGCTATTTTCCTTTAAATTATATGGGAAGTCTAAAGAATCTAAATATGTCTCATTAACTTTAAGTAAAATTAAATCCGGAACGCTGTGTATTGCAAATCCAATCTTGCTATTTGCATAAATTTGTTCAATACCCATGCATTTATCTTCAATTCGAGAGTTTGGTTTCTCTTTAAAAAAGTACATTTTTTCATTTTGACATTCTAAAACCTTACAAGATATAGTGACTTCTCTTGGTTCGTATGATTTAGTAAATACATAACACCTGAATACGTTTTCTATATTATTAAGATATATCTGTGAGTTGATTCTTAACATATAACTTATTTCAGTAAGTGACTTTCCTATCAACTCATTTCTTGAATAGCCGATAAATTTTACAAACTCATTATTAACTTCAATAACGATACTATTTTTACTATGCAGAAATGGTTTTTCAGCTTTTTTATTCAAAGTATATTTCATAATTTCCCCCCCGTTTTTTCAATACACTAACATATAAGTTTCTTTTATTACTAAAATATACTTGCAGTATCCCTTTACTATATTTCACCATATTCTATCGTATTCTATCATATTTTATCATATTCTACATCGTTTTAGTATACTTACCACAATTGCTATAACGACATTATTATTTTAGCTTTAGTAAGTTATTCCACTAATTATTGATTATCAAATTATAATATTAAAATATTCATTAAACACATAAATAAATTTAAAAAAATTCCTTGAAAAACTTGTAAACAAAATAATCATCTACAACAAACAAATTACCCATTCGTGAAATGATAGAAAATGAAAAAATCGCTATTATAGCATAGCGACTTAAATTTAATTTACAATTATTTTACTATTAATCTATATAATAATAAGCAATAAAACCTTTCATTATATGAACATCTTTATGTATTTTAAATTTTGATACACCACTCAATGCCTTAATATTATTTACTACTATTTCAAAACTGTTTATCTCTATAAGGTCACCTTTAAAGACTGTTCCATCACTTAACCTTATAACTATTTTACCCAAAACCTCACCCCCATTAATTTATACTCTAGTGAAGGATTACTTATTACTTCTATTTCATGCACCATGCCTAGTTCTCCTATAACTTCTACTACCTATACATTTCTTTATCAATTGTACCCTTGCCTTTAACTTGTCACATTCTCAATATTATTTAATATTGTATTTATACTGCTACATTAAGTAGCAATAAACCTAAGATAAATAGTTATATAACATTAAATGTAGCTGGTGTAAAAGGAAAAACCTATACTGCTGGAGTTACTCCAGATTTTTTTGAATATTTTTTTACTTGTTACATAAAATATTAAGGCTTCTGAACTAATTCTATTGCAATAATTAACCCCCTAAAAAAAAGCCCTAGATTAATTCTAGAGCTTTTTTTTGTTAATATATTATTTTAAACCTTGTTCGTAAGCTTCTACCATTTTCTTAACCATGTTTCCACCTATTGATCCAGCTTCTCTTGAAGTTAAATCGCCATTGTATCCTTGTTTTAGATTTACTCCAACTTCAGTAGCTGATTCTTGTTTAAATCTTTCTAGTCCTGCTTTTGCTTCTGGAACTAATACTCTGTTATTTCTATTTGCCATAACTGTTACCTCCTATGAATATTAGTTAATATTTAGTGTCTATTTATAGTTTGTATAGATTAGAAATTATTAGACTAGTGAATTAACAGTATTTGAGGTGTAGTTTACCATATCTATATCAACTTTACACTTTGCTTTAAACCTTTTAATTATTATCTCGTTATTAAAGATAAAAGGGAGTTGTTCTTATTTTCTTGATTATACATTCAAAATTATGCGATTCTACACAACTTTTACATAACTTTTTCATAAAATTGCATTTAGATAAAAAATTCTTATAATTAATAATTTATTATAATTTCAAGGAGGGACCATAATGGTTAAAAAACTTATTTCAAACTACATAGTATACATTATTTATTTTCTTGGAGTAGGCATGGTTTCTAGTGGTATTGTGTTGATGCCATTTAATGCTGTTAGATACTCAATCATATTAAGTATAGGTCTGCTGTTATTTATTGCTGGTTCAATATTTAATGAGATAGTAATAAATCAACATCATCTATCTTTGTATGAAAGTCTTAATCTAATAATTGTTTCTCTTACTCTTGCTATAGGAATAGGTATGATTAGTGGCGGCATATCTCATTTTAAAGAAAGTCCAAGTTATGCATCGTATCTAATTCCAATGGGAATTATAATTTCTTTTGTTAGCTTTGCAATCAAAAATAATTATAAATTACAAAAGAGAGATACGATTACTTTAACTATTGCTGTTTTTGTTATAACAGGAATACTTCACCTTGCTCTTATATTACTAGGTAATCACTTGTTTATAGATGTGAATCCAGGTGGAGACGTATTCAAGCCAATGCAGCACTAATATCATATACAAATTAACTATCAAATAAGAAAGCAAAAATGATAAAGGCTGTTCTAAGACAGCCTTTTATAATATAGAGATTTAATGATGATTACTAAGTATTAATATTCTAAAAAGCTAAACTAACATAAAGAGCTACTTTTTTCTCGACCCCTTCAATTTTCTATTTCTAAGTAATCCCCTACTTTAATATAACCTCCCTTAAGTACTCTTGCAAATATTCCATTCCTCGGCATAATACATTCCCCTACAGAATAAAATATATTACATTTTGAATGACACGTCTTTCCAATCTGAGTTATCTCGAGAATTATCTCATCATTAGATAATCTCATGCCAAGCTCGATCTTAGAAAAGTCTATGCCTTCTACAACTATATTCTCGCCAAAATCACCAAACCCAACTTTGCCTCCACGCTTTCTGAATTCTACAATCTTCTCAAAGCTCAATAGACTGACCTGTCTATGCCAATCACCGCCATGAGCATCCCCTTTTAAACCAAAGTTTTCAATTACATCAATTTCCTTAATATCCTTTTTTGATGTCCCCTTCTTTTCGCTTATGCAAACTGCAAGTATTTTCCCTTTCATTTCAACCTCCAATCTGTGACATTAGTCTAATATCAGTTTGTTCATTTTGAGATTTGAAGTTATGTTCCTTTGGCTTATTAAAAATCCCATCACTTATAACCTTTTTTAGTTCCTCCTCACCAATTCCTCTTCTTATTAGAGTCTTAAGATCTATTCCATACTTCCAGTGAAGACACTGCTTTAAAAAACCTTCCGATGTTACTCTTATCCTATTACAGTTATGACAAAAAGAATGACTTATAGGACTTATGAAACCTATTCTATTTCTGCTGTCAGTAGTTTTATAATAAGCTGCTGGTCCGTTATCTCCTATACTTTCTTCACAAGGTATAAGTAGCATTTCTTTCTGTATATAGTTTTTAAGTTCATTTGTAGTAAAAGCCTTAAATCCTTTACTCTCACCGATAGGCATAAGTTCAATAAACCTAATATCTAAACCTGATTTCTTAGAAAAATATACGAAATCTAATATTTCCTTATCATTTACTCCCTTAAGAATTACTGTGTTAAGCTTAATTTTTATACCTTCTTTATCACACGTTTCTATAGACTTTAGAACAGTTTGTAGATTTCCACCCCTAGTTATCTTTTCAAATATATCTTCTCTCAAGCTATCCAAACTTATATTTATACCGTCTAATCCTACTTTAATTAACTGATCCATATAGTGATCTAGAAGAATCCCATTAGTAGTAAGATATACATGTTGTATTTTTGAAAGTGACTTTATCTTAGATATTAATTCAATGACTCCATTTCTTAAAAGAGGCTCTCCACCTGTGATTCTGACTTTCTTTATACCAAGTTCAGCGGCTGACTTTACTATTTTCAACATTTCCTCTATAGTCAATAATTCATGATTTTTTGTAAAATCAACACCTTCTTTTGGCATACAATATATGCATCTTAAGTTACACCTATCTGTTACAGAAAGCCTCAAATAATTTATCTTTCTAGAGTGCTTGTCTAACATATTTACCACTCTTTCCTCCATCTTTTTCGATGAGATATATGTCTTCTATTTGCATATCTTTATCTGCTGACTTACACATATCATATATTGTTAAAGCTGCCACTGATGCTGCAGTTAATGCCTCCATCTCAACTCCAGTCTTCCCAATAGTTTTAACTCTTGCCTCTATTGTTATTAAAGACTTTTCAACATCTACTTTAAAATTAATATCACAGCCTGTAATCATTAAGGGATGGCACATCGGAATTAAATCTGCAGTCTTTTTACTTGCCATGATTGCTGCAACTCTAGCAACTCCTAAAACATCACCTTTTTCAATTGTTCCTTCTTGTACCATTTCAATAGTATGCCTCTTCATCCTGATAGTACCCTTAGCAATAGCCACCCTGTTTGTTTCTGCTTTTTCACTTACATCCACCATCTTAGACTTACCCTGTTCGTCAAAATGTGTAAATTCTATAGTCATCTCTAGCCCCCCTTACCAAATGAACAAGAAGGATAAGTACAATCATCACATCCCAAACAAAGCCCCCCATGCCCATATTGTACTATATCTTCATAACTTAACTTTTCTCCTGCTAGCACCCTTGGGAGTATAAGATCAAATACAGTTCTCTTATTATACATTACACATCCTGGAAGCCCTAACACAGGAATATTACCATAATAAGAAACTAAAATCATAGAACCTGGCAGTACAGGTGCTCCATAAGATACAACCTCTGCACCAGTATCCCTAATGGCTAATGGAGTTACATCATCCGGATCAACAGACATACCTCCAGTGCATATTATCATCTCTGCACCTTTAGTTATCCAATCTTTAATTGCTTCATTAATTTTATCCTTATCGTCTGGAAGTATAATTTGTCCCAAAACTATACACCCGTATTCCTCTACCTTTTTTCTTATAACTGGTCCAAAGGCATCCTTGATTCTTCCATAAAAGATCTCATTACCTGTTGTTATGATTCCTATCTTTCTACTTATTATAGGAATAACTTTAATTATCTTATTTTTAATAGTTTTTTCTGCTTTTAATATCTTCTCTAATTCTATTAATAATGGAATAACTCTTGTACCCGCAACTTTTTGACCTATCTTAACGGGAGTATTATCATGCATGGTTGCAAGAATAATTTGTCCTAAGGAGTTAAGTTTAAATAACTCTTCCTTTTTAACCTTAATCAGACCATCATATTCAGCTATAAAATCAATCTTACCTTCACTTATTTCACTGAAGACCAACCCTTCACCTGCCACTAACTCCTTAAGTCTTAAGGCTGCTTCATTTTCATGAAGCATGTCTTCTTTTTTTTCCCATATATAAACATGATCCTTACCAAGTGAAAGTAACTTTGATATATCTTCTTCACTAATAATATGTCCTTTCTTAAAAGCAACCTCTTTTACCACACCTGGAACTATCATTGTTATATCATGACATAAAACTGAACCAATCGCCTCATGAACTTTAATCTTTTTCACACCTTAACACCTCGCACACTCGGATGTATCACTATTCAAAATTTGTAATCCATGATAAATGGTATCCAATATATATTCTAAAATTTCTCTAACAGCCTTTGGACTACCAGGTAAATTGATTATAAGAGTATTACCTCTTATTCCTGATACTCCTCTTGACAGCATAGCTCTTTTGGTTAGCTGTAAGCTGTAATAACGTATTGCCTCTGCAATTCCGTTAGCCTCTTTTGTGATAATATTTTTCGTAGCTTCTGGAGTAACATCTCTATTACTAAAGCCAGTTCCTCCTGTAGTAAGTATAAGATTTACTCTTAAATTATCGGACATGTATATCATTTCTTTTTCTAGTTTTACTTGTTCATCAGGAATTAAGGCATATTTCTCTATCTTATAACCATAACGTTGAAGAATTTCTATTATGATTTTCCCACTTTCATCAATCCGTTCACCGTTGTACCCCTTATCACTTGCTGTAATAATTCCTGCGGTATACATATTATATTTTCACCCTCTTAATATCCTTTCTATGATTCAATGTTCCATTATTTTTTACTAGTAAAATCTCACTTATTATTGCTAATGCTATCTCTTCTGGAACTTCCGAAGATATATCAAGTCCAATTGGTGCATAAACCTTTTCTAATTCTTCTTTAGAGATTCCTTCCTCTAACAGCTTATTAATTACTATCTGAGTTTTTCTTGCACTACCTATCATTCCTAAATAGGCACCACTTCTTCCTACAACACTTCTAACAGCTTTTAAGTCACTTTCGTGTCCCCTAGAAACCACAACAATATAGCAACTCTCATCCACTGGGTACCTTGCGAGTTTTTCTTCAATATCTCCATATATTATTTCATCTGCTTCACTATATATTTTTTCATTAGCATATTCTTGCCTATCATCAAAGATAACAGTATAAAATCCAATAATTTTACCTAATTTATATAACTGCTCTCCTATATGACCTCCTCCGATTATCAACAACTTATTTCTAGGAAGAAATACTTTAATATAACCTCTTGCCGCGCCACCACACTGCATTCCTATGTCACCATTTTCATTTAGAATATAATGAAAATTACTGTCTTCCTTATTTACTAAACAGTTCTTTGCTTTCTCTATAATTTTATATTCAATACTTCCTCCACCAACAGAACCCTTTATAGTTCCATCTTCCCAAACAGCCATAATAGACCCCGAATTTCTAGGAGTAGAACCTATGCTCTCTGTTATAGTAACTAGAGCTACGCTCAATCCTTCTGTAAGACTTTTATAAATCTCTTTTAAAATTAACTCCTCCATAAAATCACCTTATTCTAATTTTTTAAAGAATGTATTTTCATGTATTACATTTAAATTAATTATCATCTTATATAAAATATATTTACCTTGAAGCTTTCATAGACCTTGAAACGCTTCACAATGAGACATCAATGTATTTATATTTAATGTTAGTTCTTTCATCACATTAATACTTTACAATAAGCCAAAGTGAGTAGATATCGAACCTATTAACTTTTAGCCAGATTTCACTTTATGAAATTGCAGTAAATTACAGCAAACAAAAAGAGCCTTACTAGGCTCCTAAATGTCTTTATCAAACTTACGCAACGTTTTGGGGAATCCCTCATCATTAGTAGAAACATTTGTATCTATTCTAAAAATCTCTTATCTATAAAATACTACTGCTAAATCCTTTTCCATTAACCTCAGCAGCATCTATTATAGAGATTAATGCATCTTTATCTATTTTTTCTACTGAAAGCTTAAATTCAGGTAGTCGAGAAACAGGCACAATACAGTACAAAACCTTTCTTTCTTTCCCAGTCAACTCTTGACCGCTTAGTATTGTAGCCCCTCTGTGCATATAGGTCTTTATGTAATCACATACCTCCTGTTCCCTATCAGTGATTATTAAAAGTAATTTTTTTCTCGATAAACCATGAATAATTTTATCGGTAACAATAGATGTAATTAATATTGATATTAATGTGTAGAGTATAATTAATATCCCACTTAACCATGTACCTATTAATATTATAGGAAAATTTTCAAGAAAGTTAATTTGACCAACATCATAATTGTCATATCTTTTCTTTATCAGCATTGTAATGATATTAAATCCTCCCATTGAGCCATGGTTTGCATAGGTAAGCCCAATCCCTATCCCATTTAAAATTCCTCCATATGCACATAATAACCAAATGTCATTAGTATTTACAATATTCTTCAAATCCTTTGTAAGTATCAAGAATACTGAATAACAAACTGTGCCAATTAAAGACAATATCGTAAATCTTACATTTAACTTTTTATAACTTATTATTAATAATGGAATGTTAGCTAAAATTACTGTGTAACCCGCAGGTATCTTTAAGGCATATTGAATTAAAATTGCTATACCTGATATGCCACCACTATATAGATTTGCATTTACAATGAACATATTTATTGCTATTGACGATAGTAAGCAGCCTAGTATAATAAAACTTACGTTCTTTAAATTTCGCTTATTTATCATTGTTGTTATATTCATTCTTAACTCCTCTTATGTACTCTTATGTGGTATTTCTTGAGATCTTAATACAATAATTGCCTGTTAAGCCTCACTAATAATATTCCTTGTTAATGCTGAATTTTATACCAACTGATTTGTGTATCGGTAGTTTAGTGGGTAATCCTTAAAATCTGCAAATGTTTAAAAGCGTTTTTAGCTATAATACCAGTTAACATTCCTACTGGAATACCAATAGCTAGTAAAAACGGAAGATAAAAAAATATACCTAAGGTTGCCACAATAAAATAAGCAACAATCAATTGCACAATATTATGTACAACTGCTCCTACTATACTTACACCAATAATGCTCAACGACTTTACATACTTAAATAAAAAGTACATGATTAAAGTACTAACTATTGCTCCAGTTAGACTCATAAGAAAGTTAACTGATAAGAAAGTTCCCCCAATCAATGAACCTAGAGTCACTCGTAAAAAAGAAATTAACATTCCCTCTTTTAATCCATAAAATAATAATGCAATCAAAGTTACAACATTAGCCAATCCCAATTTAGCTCCTGGCAATGGCAGTGGATTTGGAATAAACATTTCAATTGCGTGAAGAACAGAAGCTAGAGTTACTAAAACAGCTATATATGTAATATTTTTAGCATTTCTCAAAGATTCTCCCCCCTATTCCGTTACAACATCAAAATTCTCTTTCTTTTCATTGATTTCAATAACCACTTGGTTAGGTATACAAATAATAGAATCACTGTGGTGTTTAGCCCAGTTCATATGAATACATATTTTATCTTTACAAGGAGCATCTATAATCCTGACTCCGTCCTTATTTACTTCTATCATAGCTTTCCCTATTAAACCATCTACAGATAAAGTAGTATCTTCTTTAATTCTAGATAATTGTATTTCCTGAACAACTTTTCCCTTTACCTTAATAATAGCTACCTTATCTTCATCTCTACCTAATTTAAGAAAATACAAAACTAAAAAACTTAAAACGGTAATAGTAATTATTATAATTAACAGTACTTTATCATTTTTCGTCATAATAATACCTACTTCCCGTATGTACTGTTACTTTGTTTTTTAATCCTGGAGAGACATAGATTTTTTTATCAGCACCAACAAAAAAAGCTTCAACTCCATCTAATTTTTCAATAAACTTTAAACCCTTTTCAGGTCCTAAAACAAATAAAGTTGTTGATAAAACATCTGCTAATCCAGAATCTTTAGCTACTACTGTAACACTCCAAGTAGCACGTACTGGTTTTCCTGTTTGAGTTTCGAGAATATGGTGATACATAATACTACTCTCCATAAAATTTCTTTCATAATCTCCAGAGGTAACAGCAGATGCATCTGTTAATGATAAAATCCCTACAATCTCATCACCATTTCTAGGATCTTTAATTCCTACTTTCCATGGATTTTTACCATCTTTCATTCCTATTACAACAACATTTCCTCCAGCATTAATTAAAGCTTGCTTGACACCAGCTTTACGTAATACCTGAGCTGCCTTTTCTGCAGCATATCCCTTTGCAATCGCTCCTAGATCTATAGACATTTCAGACTTGTTTAAAAATACAGTTCTCTTTTCTTTATCTAATATCACCTGACTGCTATCAACTAATTGCAGCTTCTTCTTAATTTGAGCATCTGAAGGGACCTGAGGACTGTTATTAGAGAACCCCCATAAATCCATTAAAGGTCCAATAGTAATATCAAAAGCATCTTCACTTATTTTAGAATAGTATAATGAAAGTTCAATCATTTTATAAACATCTTCACTAACCTTTACTGGACTTTTCCCGGCTTCAGCATTGACTTTACATATATCACTAGCTTCATATGCAGTAGTATCAGGTTTAGGAAATCTATCGGTTAACGAGGCAATTTTACTCATTTCCGTATAGGCACTTTCTACTACCTTCTTTAACTGCTTTTCATCCTCACCATAAGCTTCAATATTGATTACCGTATCCATAAGAAACTTTTGACTGCTATAATGCTTTTGTTCTTTTTGAGGGGCGCAGCCAGAAATTGATACCACTAGTATATATATTAATAACAACAAAACAATTCTTTTCTTTTCTTTCATCAATTCCCCCCCCTTGTCATTCTTATTTGCTGTCATTTCATGAAATGAAATCTTACTAAAGCTGAGTAGGCTCAATGCCTACTTAGCTTTATTTAATAATTATTTGATTACTTAGTAACAGCATGATGTTTAGTAATAGCCACCAAAGTTTTTTTATTTTCAATAGAAATGCTAGTTTTAGTCTTAATTGCTCCAGTTGGACACTTATTTGTACACACAGGATTATTACATTTTTCATTACAAATATAAAAATCAACTACCGCTAAATTATTTTCTATCTTTATACAACCATGTGGACAATTTTTTGCACAAATACCACACCCAATACAAGCAGCAATACAAAGTTTACGTGCCACAGCACCTTTATCTTTAGAATTACAGTTAACGCTTACTTGAGAATCAACAGGTAATATTTCAATAACATTTTTAGGACAAACAGCTTCACATTTTCCACAACCTATGCATTTTTTTAAATCCACGCAAGGCAATCCATCAGAGCTCATTTTCATAGCTCCAAATGGACAATTTTCAACACAAGTTCCAAAACCAATACAACCACATTTGCATCCATTAGAACCACCAAATAATAGATTTGCTGCAACACAATCTTCAACACCTTCATAGTTGTAAGTTTTTACAGTTTTATTTATTGTACCCGCACATTTTATGTGAGCTATTCTTGGTTCCACCTTATCAATTGTTTTATTGGTTAGTTCTGCCACTGCTTTAGCAACAACTTCTTTACCCGGAGCACAAAGGTTAGGTGCTACATCAGGATTTAAAACTACGGCCTCTGCATAAGCTTGACAACCAGCAAATCCACATGCACCACATTGTCCTTTTGGTAGTATATCTTCAACAACATTAATAAGAGGATTTACTTCAACAGCAAACTTTTTATTTGCATATGCTAGAATAAACCCAAAAGTAATGCCGACAATACCCATTACTATTAAAATCATAACTGCAGTATTCATAATTCTTTTCAACTCCTTCCTACAGTGTAATCATTCCAGAGAACCCAAGAAAAGCGAGAGCCAGCATACCTGCTAAAATAAATGCAATACCAAGACCTTCAAGTGGTTTAGGTACATCAGCATATCTTAGCTTTTCTCTTAAACTTGCCATAAGGATTAATGCTAAAGCAAAGCCTATACCAGACCCAATAGCATGCACTATACTTTTTATAAATGGATAACTTGATTCTGTATTTAATAGAGGGACACCGAGCACAACACAGTTTGTAGCAATCAACAGCAAGTAAATCCCCCACATATGGTATAAATTAGGTAGGTACTTTTTAATTACCATTTCTAAAAGCTGAACAAAGCTGGCAATCAGTAGAACAAAAACAACTGTAGTCAGAAAGGTTAACTGAAATGGAAGTAACACAAAATTATAAACAGCCCATGCTAAAATTGAACTTAATGTTATAACTGAAGTTACAGCCATGCCCATGCCAATAGAAGCATTTAAATTTTTGGATACTCCAAAAAAAATGCATAAGCCTAAAAACCTTGTCAAAACAAAGTTATTTACAACTACTGCACTTATAAAGAGAGTAATATATTCTTTCATTATACTTCACCCTTCTTAATTTGAAATTTCTCTTTGCGTTGATCGAAAAGATTAATAGCACCAATCATATAACCAATTAATATAAAAGCACCTGGAGGCAAAATCATAATTAATGCTGGATTGTACCAGGCTCCCAATACTTTGAAGCCAAAAATAGATCCAGCTCCAAAAAACTCACGAATAATACCAATGGATGTCATCGCAAGAAGAAACCCACAGCCCATACCTAATCCATCAAAAAAAGAAGGGATTACAGAATTTTTTGAAGCAAAAACCTCTGCACGTGCTAGAATAATTGCAAAAACTACAATTAATGCTAGGTATATACCCAACGCCTTATACATTACAGGAAAATATGCTTGTAATACTAATTGCACTACGGTAACAATAGTTGCTATAGATGTTATATAAACAGGCACACGAACCTTAGAGTTAATAAAATTTCTAGTCAGTGATACTATAGTATTATTTGCAGTTATAACAAACAATACTGATAACCCCATAGTTAACGCATTAGTTGCTGTCGTAGTTACTGCTAGCGCAGGACAAAGACTGAGGGCAAGACGAAAAATTGGATTTTCTGCAAACAAACCTTTATTAAATATTTTCCATATCTCTTTCATACTTATTTACCCCCTGTATACTCAACAACTTGTTCTGCAGCCTCTTTTATCCCTTTAGTAACTGCTCTAGACGAAATAGTAGCCCCAGTGATCGCCTGTATATTATTTATATTGGAGGGATCTTTTACAACAATTAAATCTTCAATTTTTTTATCTTTAAATTGTTTCTTAAAAGGTTCCTTCGATGCATTATCCCCAAGACCTGGCGTTTCATTACTAGATAGAATATCATAGTCAATTATTTTGCCATCCGTAGTAACTGCTACAAGCATTTTAATCTCTCCATCAAAACCTTTACTTTCTGCTGGAACTACATAAGCAACAACTTTTCCATCTTTTTGAGCTACAAACCAATCCTTTTTACCATCAACAGTTTTAAAGCTTTCTGCATCCTTAACCAAGGCTTTCATAGCTTGGTTTTTAAGTATAATGTTTTTTTGTAAAGTAACTGGTTCTGTTATAAAATATGTTCCGCCTATAATTGCTCCTGAAATTAAGCAGGCTATTGTTAAGTTCATAGCAACTTGAAAAACACTGTAATTCTTAGTATTATGTTCAACAGCCATTTCGACTACCTCCTGGTTCCGAATTTTACCGGCTGGATTATATGATCAATCACAGGAGTAATACTATTCATTAAAAGAATAGCGTAACAAACACCCTCAGGATAACCACCTTTCAGCCTAATGAGAGCAGTAATCGCCCCGGTACCTACAGCAAATATAATCTGTCCTTTACGCGTTATTGGAATAGTAACCATGTCAGTAGCCATAAAAAATGCGCCAAGAATTAATCCTCCTGCCATCATGTGAAAGATTGGATCTCCTGTGAAAAAACCTGATGGTCCAAATATCCAAGTTAAAATACATACAGTACTAATCATCAAAACAGGAACTTCCCAATTAATATAACGCTTATAAATTAAATATAACCCGCCAAGTACTAGTAAAATTGTTGAAGTTTCACCAATACTACCACTGCGAGTACCAATAATTAATGATTTATACATTGCTGAATGTCCACCAAAAGATTCAACTAATTTTTCATAACCCTGTTGTTTTAAGATACTTAGGGGAGTTGCAGTGGTCAAAGCATCAATACCTACACCAGCTTTTCGCCAAGTAGTCATAGCAAGCGGCCAAGAAACCATTAAAGCTGCTCTCCCAATATGTGCCGGGTTAAAAATATTATAGCCTAGGCCACCCATAGAATGTTTAGCAATAGCAATAGCAATAAAAGAGCCAATACCTGTCATATAAGAAGGTAGTCCTGGAGGTAAACTCATAGCTAATAACAAACCTGTTAAAAATGCACTGCCGTCATTAATTGTTATCGGTTTACCACGAAATTTTTGTACTAAATATTCTGTAGCTATAGCTGAGATAACACCAACTAACATTGTAGTCAAAGCTGGAGTACCAAAATTATAGATTGCAAAAATAGCTGCTGGAAATAAAGCTAGATTGACAGTCCACATAATTTTAGAAATAGATTCCTCTGATCTTATATGTGGTGATGCAGAAACGGTTAATTTGTCTTCTTGTATTTTTACCTCCGTATTCATTTACCACGCCCCCTAGTTTTAACCTTTATTTACTACATTTTGAGCCTTACAGTATCTAATATATTGAACTATATTACGCTTGGCTGGACATACATAAACACAACATCCGCACTCTATGCAATCTAAAAGATTGTAATCTTCTTTAGCCTCCTTATAGAGCTGATGTTCACCAAGAACACTAAGCATACTTGGATTTAATCCCATTGGACATACTTCTATACAGTGACCGCAGCGAATACAAGGTGATTGTTTTATATAATTAACTTCTTCTTTACTTAATGCTAAAATTCCAGATACCCCTTTCATCACTGGAACATCAAGTGTAGATTGTGCAAATCCCATCATTGGTCCACCCATAATAACCTTTCTGGGAACCTTCTTGAAACCACCACAATTTTCAATAACTTCAGCAAAGGTAGTACCAATTCTTATCAATAAATTTTTAGGCTCTCTTACAGCCCCACCAGTAACTGTTATTACCCTTTCAATCACTGGAATCCCCTTCGATACTGCATTACTAATTGCAATGACAGTACCAACATTCTGAACAACTACACCAACATCTGTTGGTAAACAACCAGATGATACCTCACGATTAGTTATCATCTTAATAAGCATTTTTTCTCCACCTTGAGGATACCTAGTTGGCAAAGGAACAACATCTATCTGTGTTTCAACAAAGGCCCTTTTCATTACTTTTATTGCATCAGATTTATTATCCTCAATTCCTACATAACCTTTATTCACCCCAAGAACCTTCATAGCAATTTGAACTCCTGTAACTATGTAATCTGTGTATTCCAGCATCATTCGATGATCAGCTGTTAAATAAGGCTCGCATTCAGCCGCATTCAAAATGAAGACATCAACATTCTTATCTTTAGGTGGTGAAAGCTTAACATGAGTTGGAAATGTAGCTCCTCCCATTCCTACAATACCTGCCTGTCTAATTATTTCTCGTAATTCATTTACACTTAATTTTTCCCAATCACGTTCAACTGGAATTTCCTCTGTCCATTCATCAAGGCCGTCATTATCAATAACTATTGATAAACACTTACCAAATATAGCATGTGAATAATCATCTATATCGACAACTATACCAGAAATTGATGCATGTACAGGACTGGAAATAAAAGATTCACTTGAGGCGATAACCTGTCCTTTTTTTACTCTATCTCCTTTTTTCACTACTGGTGAACAGGGTGCTCCGATGTGCTGTCTAACAGGAATTATAACCTTGCGTGGTAATAGCGCTGCTTCAATAGGTTTATCAGCTGTATTACTTTTATGATCATTAGGGTGTATTCCACCTCGAAAACCTTTTATCATTTATGATATCCCCCTAAACAAACTTAAATATATTGATCTATATATAAAAACTTAAGAGATAACTATTAAAGTTCTTACTATAAAATACGTTTAATTGTAGGTTGAATTTTCTTATTGTTATTAGTAGACTTATCAAAAAACTTTATAAAAAGAACTGCTATAACAAATGCTATTATTCCTCCGGCTATTTGCAATACTTGTACTAGTTGTATATTTTTTCGTGCTAACCACCCTCCACATATTGCCCCTAAAAAAATAGCAATAAGGGGAATTATGTAAACAACAAATGCAGCCTTTAACACATTTGTTGTTTTTATTTCAATAAAAACACGCTGACCTAGTTTTGCTCCAATTAGATTTTGTGCCTCTAAAACTATAGCTTGATCTCCTCCTGGGCATGCACCACAGTTTTTACATTCACTATGCCTACTTATCTTAACCTTAGCAATATGACCAATAACCTCAATTACGATACCTTCTTGCTCTGTTTTCATAATTCCTCCAAGAACTCATTTTTATAAATGTATATAAGTTCTATTACTAAAGATAACCAACTTCAATCCTTAATCAATTGAGAAAAATAGCCTCCACATGCAATGCTTTTCCAAGGATATATAAGCTCAATCATTAACGAATTTTAGGGAAAAGTCGCGGCTTATATACTTTTCGTAAAGTTCTTAATTCAATTATGAAGCTATATATCTGAATTAAGAATTTAGTTATGAAGTTATTTATCTATAATTTCATCATTAACATTATATACCATTAATTATACAACTATGTAATTTATTTCCATACATCTTTTTTTCATATTCTCTCACTACGGCTATTATTGAATCGAATTCTTTCTATTTCTATCTTTTTGTTGTAACACCTTTGTTTTTTCAAAAATTAATTATCATTTACGAGTATATTATTTAAGAGATAATATATTAAAATTTTTTAAGAATTAAAGGCTGTTCCAAAAGATACTTATATAGAGTAATTACTAGTATATATTAATAAATCTATTGATTTTTTTGGATGCTCTATATAAAAATAAAGAATCAAAAAACAAAAAGAGCAGCCTTCGCTGCTCTAGTATATTCATCACTAGATTAAACATTTGTTCCATCAAAATTGCACATAAGTTTTAGCCTTTTTATTGGTCAAGCCCTCGACCTATTAGTATCAGTCAGCTCAACATGTTACCATGCTTACACCTCTGACCTATCTTATGTGCAATTTTCAAAGAACAAAAAAAAAGAAAGACTTTTGGTCTCTCAAAATTAAACAGAGGAATTAGCGCAATCCATTTGACAACTCATTATATAAAATCGTGATAAACTTCGCATTACTTTGTCAGCTTCCTCGCTGCAGTGCTCACTTACCAAAGTAAGCTCCGCGCTTCGCTCGTTACTTTCGCGTACTGCTCGTTTCTAGCGATTTTAAGTTTGTAGTTAATCTTAACATGCGCTAAGTATCAACTAAATATTCCTTGAAAGGAGGTGATCCAGCCGCAGGTTCTCCTACGGCTACCTTGTTACGACTTCACCCCAATCGCTGACCCTACCTTCGGCCGCTGCCCCCCTTACGGGTTAGCTCAC
>NZ_BOPZ01000020.1 GCF_018332455.1 Clostridium polyendosporum | reverse complement strand
TATATAAAATTTTATTCAAATTAATAGAAAAGCTCTCTTTTAAAATTTATCCACAAGTTTGCTAGAAAACCCCTCTGTTTTTTAAACAGGGGGTTTTTCAGCAAACTGAAAAAAAGTGGTTGTATAACAACCACTTTTTTCATTATAGATATTTCTTTATATCTTCAACCTTATTTAATTGCTCCCATGGAAGATTTACATCTGTTCTTCCAAAATGTCCATATGCAGCAGTTTGCTTATAGATTGGTCTTCTAAGATCAAGATCTCTAATTATTGCACCTGGTCTTAAGTCAAATACCTTTTCAACAATTTCAACAATCTTATCATCCGCAATCTTTCCTGTTCCAAAAGTTTCAACTTCTATAGATACTGGCTTAGCAACACCTATAGCATAAGCAATCTCGATTTCTAACTTATCAGCAGCACCTGCAGCAACTAAGTTTTTAGCAACCCATCTAGCAGCATATGCCGCTGATCTGTCAACCTTTGTTGGATCCTTTCCTGAGAATGCTCCACCACCGTGTCTTCCGTATCCACCGTAAGTATCAACGATGATCTTTCTTCCAGTTAATCCACTATCACCTTGTGGTCCACCTATAACGAATCTTCCTGTTGGATTTATGTAATACTTTGTGTTTTTATCTAATAATTCAGCTGGAACAACAGCCTTAATTACATGTTCCTTAAGATCACTTTGAATTTGCTCTTGTGAAACTTCCGGTCCATGTTGCGTTGATATAACTATTGCATCTATTCTTACTGGTTTATTATCTTCATACTCAACAGTTACTTGGGTTTTTCCATCTGGTCTTAAGTATGCTAATGTATTATTCTTTCTAACTTCTGAAAGTCTTCTTGAAAGTCTGTGAGCCATAGCAATTGGAAGTGGCATAAACTCTGGAGTTTCGTTTGTTGCAAAACCAAACATCATACCTTGGTCTCCAGCTCCTACTGCCTCTATTTTATCCATTTCTCCTTGTCTTGACTCAAGAGCTTCATCAACTCCCATAGCTATATCTACTGATTGTTCATCTATTGAAGTTAATACAGCACATGTATCACAGTCAAAACCATATTTAGCTCTGTCATATCCTATCTCTCTTATTGTCTCTCTAACTATCTTTGGGATATCAACATAACAATTAGTTGAAATTTCCCCCATAACCATAACCATACCAGTAGTTACAGCAGTTTCGCAAGCTACTCTAGCATTTGGGTCTTGTGAAAATATAGCATCTAACACTCCATCAGAAATTTGGTCACAAATTTTATCTGGATGTCCTTCTGTTACTGATTCTGAAGTAAATAATCTTCTCATAGTGACGTCGCTATTTTGATTTCTCAAAACAGCTTCACTCCTCCCTTCAATAAATAAATTTCTATAAAAAATAAAATCTCTTCCATAAGAAGAGACTTACTTTCAAGCTCTCTTATCTTGCAGAAATATATCTGCTGGAATTGGCACCATTGTGTTTATACACCGGTTGCCGGGTTTCATCGGGCCCTTTTCCCTCCACCTCTCTGGATAAGAGTTTATTATTCTTTTATTTCATACAAAAAAGACACCGCAAACAGTGCCTTAAATGGTGGAGGAGAGTGGATTCGAACCACTGAAATCGTCTGATAACAGATTTACAGTCTGCCCCCTTTGGCCACTCGGGAACTCCTCCATAACTGGAGCTGGCAATAGGAATCGAACCTACAACCTGCTGATTACAAGTCAGCTGCTCTACCGTTGAGCCATGCCAGCATATTATTCTTTTGTTTTTTATTTTAAATGGTGGGCACAACAGGGATCGAACCTGTGACCCTCTGCTTGTAAGGCAGATGCTCTCCCAGCTGAGCTATGCGCCCTTGTATTTAAATGGTGGAGGAGAGTGGATTCGAACCACTGAAATCGTCTGATAACAGATTTACAGTCTGCCCCCTTTGGCCACTCGGGAACTCCTCCATATTGGAGCTGGTGATAGGAGTCGAACCTACAACCTGCTGATTACAAGTCAGCTGCTCTGCCATTGAGCCACACCAGCACATTTATTTTGTTCTTTCGATTTGCTGCATCGCCAATCGACAAGGATTAGTATATATGGTTATGACGTTTATTTCAACCCCGATTTTAGACGTTATAAGTTCGTTTTTAGATATTATATCTGTAATGCTTTTATTTTCTAATTATAAATACTTTTTTCTATCATATACGTTTTTTTAATAACTATTATTTAACCTAACTATACAAACTTCTCCATCCTATAAGATGGAGCATATATAGTATATTATTGTGAATAATTCTATACTATTTCTGATGTAAAAATCTACTATGGCTGAAAATAATAATACACTAATATGTATAATCATTTTCATAAAATTCTCTTATAAAATGCGATAAAATTTCAATAGGTTAGTAAAGTCTGAATAAAATTAAAGCAATAGAAATACCCTTATACTTCTACTTATTTCTATTGCCCTAATGATACCCTACTAGGTTGTGGATATCTATATTATTATAAATTGTTATATGTTATTATCAATAAAGTCTACATCAATATATGGTCTTAAAATATTTTTAACCTCTTCATATTCATTTATTTGTAATCTTACCTTAAGTATTTTAAATATTTCTGTAGCTGCTTTAAATTCATCTTTACCATTCATATATTCTTGAATTTTACCATAGTCTATTGTAGAAAGTTTTCTTGAAAGATATGCTAACTTTGCTTTATTTTCTAAACTCATTTTATTAGATATGTTATCTTTTTCAATTTTAAAAATTGAAACCACAGGTGCCGAAGGTTCACTTTCATCAGTATAAACCCTCTGAGTATTCTCCTTATCTACTTTATTAATGTTTTTCTTACTTTCTTCTTTTTTTACTAAATTATTATTTTGTTTTTCATGTTTTTCTATATCATTTTCAACCTTAGGCACTTCAGCTACATTAACTTTTTCTTGTTCTTTTTCACTTTCCTGTATAACATCTTTTTTAGATATATTAGCATTTTTATTGTCTTCTATATGGCTTAAACTACCAAATTTCAACATAATTACAACACTTATTATAGTACTAAATATCACAATAAATCCCCGAATTTTTTTATTCATGCTATCACCTCTTTACCATTAAAAATATTGACCAAAATACTACCTTTTATTCTTTTTTTTAATATTTTTTAATATAAGGTCATATAAATTAACGAGGGGGTGGCACTTTGAATAAAATTAAAGTAAATTATAAATCTACGCTTGCTTATTATGAAATTGCTTACTTTTTAAAAGATTATATGAATAAAAATTTAGTTATAGTGTGTATTGGTACAGATAAATGCATAGGTGATTGTCTTGGTCCTTTGGTGGGCACTATGCTTAAAGAACGTTTTATTCCTCTTCCTGTATACGGAACCATTTCCTCCCCTATACATGCATTAAATTTAGATAAAAAATTAAATGAAATATATTTAAATCATCCCAATGCTTGTATTATAGGAATTGATGCATGTTTAGGTGATAGTAATTCAATAGGTGAAATTCACACAAGAGATTATCCTATTCACCCTGGTAAAGGTGTAGGAAAAACTCTTCCAGATGTAGGTGATGCCTCAATAATAGGAATAGTAGATTCTAGTGAAAATGCAGAAATTTTCACTAGTCGTTCTATAAGATTAAGCTTAATTATGGACATGGCAAAAGTTATTGTTGACGCACTTTTACATTCTTATTATTTAAGTCATCAAAAATGACATTTTAACAGAAAACGTATTCAGTACTACTAGTAAAATTTATATAGATATATAACTTCATAACTGAATATATAGTTCAGGGTATATAAGTTCATATTGAATTAAGAATTTTAGAAAAAGTATTGAATTCTGACATTATCTGCTGCGATTTAACGAAGTGAAATCTGGCTAAAGCTGAGCAGGGTCAATACCTGCTCAGGCTTATCTTCCTAAAATTCGTTAAGGATTTAATTTTTTATCTTTATTAAGTTATCTATAGATTATCTAAATATAAATTTCTATAAAGAAATAAAAAGGACAGAGCTGTAAGCTATGTCCTTTTTTATTAAACTAATTCTACTTCCATATCACTGTTAATTTTAAGATTATTAAAATTCTGAAGAGCCAATCCAGCTCCTTTAGCGACACAAGATACAGATTCTTCAGCAACCCTCACTATCACTCCTGTTTCAGATTCAATATATTCATCAAGTCCATACAATAATGCTCCTCCACCAGTCATCAATATTCCATTATCAATAATGTCCGCCGAAAGTTCTGGTGGTGTTCTTTTTAAAACAGAGTGAATAGTTTTAGTAATAACTTCTAAAGATTCCTGTAATGCTCCTCTAATTTCTTCTGTTGTAATATTTACTTCATCCGGTAAACCTGTAATCAAACTTCTTCCTCTTACAGGCATAGTTACCTTTCTTCCTTTTTTTAAAACAGATCTAATATTTATTTTTAAATCTTCTGCAGTTCTTTCACCTATCATTAGTTTATATTTATTTCTAATATATCTTAGAATTAATTCATTAAACTTATCTCCAGCAACCTTTATGGAAGATCGAACTACTATCCCACCAAGTGAAATAACAGCAATATCAGTAGTACCGCCTCCAATATCAACTACCATATTACCACTAGGTTTTGATATATCAAGTCCTGCTCCTACTGCTGCTGCTAAAGGCTCCTCAATTAAATATGCAGACTTTGCTCCTGAATTCTTAGCTGCATTAATTACTGCTCTTTTTTCAACTGGCGTAGCTTGAGAGGGAACACAAACCATTACTTTTGGCGCTAATATTCTTTTTTTTCCACACCCTTTTTCTATGAAATATGTTAACATTTTTTCTGTCATATCATAGTTAGATATTACACCGTCTCTCAATGGACGTATTGCAACAATATTTCCGGGAGTTCTTCCTATCATCTGTCTAGCTTCTTCACCAACTGCTAAGATTTTATTACTATTTTCATCTACAGCAACTACAGATGGTTCTTTTAGAACAACGCCTTTATTTTTTATATAAACCAGCACTGTGGCTGTACCTAAATCTATACCTATGTCTGTTCCCATTCCCCAAAACCACATTCCATTTCACCTCTATTACTTCATTACATAATACATTTATGATATAATTTTACATATTTTCAATATAATTATATATGGAATGCAATTAACGTTCAATAGTTTTGTACTTTAATTTTGTTGCCTTTCCTCCTCTAATGTGCCGTTCTGCTTTATTTAGATCTAATATTATTTTAGCCTCTTGCGCTATTGTAGGATTAATCTTTGGCAGTCTTTCTGTCATATCTTTGTGTATAGTACTTTTACTTACTCCGAATACCTTTGCTGTTTTTCTAATCGTAGCTTTTGAATCAATAATGTATTGTGCAACTTCTAGGACTCTTTCTTCAATGTAGTCTTTCAAAATGCTACCTCCTTAATTAGCTATATTAATAAATATGCTCAGTACCTCTCCTAAATTACTTTTTCTATTTAGATAAACACAAGTTCGTTATCGAATTTACAATTCATGAAAAAGCATTGAATATCGAGGCTATTTTCATGAATTGTTTCAGGACTAAATTACTTGTCTTTATCAGCCATTTTCAAATAATCAAAAATGGCTGATAATATTATTTGCTTTTTTGAGAGTCAAATTTAATTAACTTAGTTGGATCCACTTGTTCATCCTTTGAATCAACCACTTGGAAACCTAAATGCTCTGCATAAGATTCAAACTTAAGCATTCTAGCAGTATCTCCAACTTTACCAATAACATCATTTGCCTTTACTGTACTACCTTTCTTTACCACTACCTGTGGATCAAGATTAGTATATATAGTTCTCATACCATTTGGATGAGATAAAACAACATAGTATCCTAAAAACCCATCACCATCTTCAACTTCTGTAACTTTCCCATCAGCAGCAGCCTTAACAGGAGTTCCCTTTTTAGCTGCAATAGCAACACCTCTTAGTGTAGTCCATGTATCTTTTTCAAAGCCTTGTAACTTTATAGGCTTATCAGAAAACTGTCTTACTATTGATCCGTCAGCTATTGGATTGATGAATGAAACCTTAGAATTATTTGATACTGCTTTAGAGTTAGGTACTGTTACATTACTTGCCTTACTTTGACTATTTGTCTTACTTTCATTATTTGTCTTACTTTGAGTATTTTTAACCTGCTCAGCATCGATCATCTGGGTAGTTGACTTTTTTTCATTTTCATTTATATCCATTGCAACACTACCCTTTTCTTGTTGTTCGGTAACCTTATTCGCATTTCTTGCAGTAAATGCAGCAACAGTTGCAACTACACATAAGCATACAAATAATATAACGTAGAAACTCTCCTTCTTGATAAAACTTATAAATTTATTGTTCTTTTTGTCCATATGAACACCTCCATTGAATAGTCTGTCCTTTTGCTATGAAAAAATACAAATGATCCATTATTTTCTTTCTAAAAATTCTAACAATTTTCTACAAAAAAAGCATAAAATAAAACTGAGCAAACATTTACCCTGCTCAGTTTTAGCTAGATTTAGATTTGCGAAATGACAACAAATAAAAGCAGTCCCTCAAAATTGAGGCAACTGCTTATAAGTTCCACCTATTTGCCCTTAGTATTAACATCTTCAATATAAACGATTTTCACACCTGTATAATAATGAGTTAAAATTTCATTAAACTTGTTACCATTCTTAGCCATAACATTAGCTCCCCATTGACTTAATCCAACATCATGACCATAACCTATACAATTTATAGTAACTCCCTTTAAATTAAATTGTATATTGAAATTAGCTGAGTTAAGTGAAAATAATTTTCTAAAATCAGTCCCCTTAATTCTTACGTTTCCCAAAGCTACTTCACTAACGGTTCCTCCAGTATTTCTGCCTAAAATTTTAACCTGAGACTTTATATTAGCTTTGTTTAAATTTGCCTGATAATATGCATTATTTACTATACCTACAAATTCACCATAGCTTACTGTCTTAGAACTTTTAAATTTAGGAGCTATCTCCTCTCCTGGACTATCAACAGATTTTAAATAAGGCACACTTTGAGAAAAAACAGCCTCTGAATTCTCTGTCTTTCCTGAGCTTATAGAAAAAAATTGTGGATACATAACAAGCTCACCGTAATAACTTAAAACCATATCTTTAGTATCAGAAACAGCTTGAACAATCTTATTCCAATTTTCTTGCCCCTTACCATTTTCCCATAACCTAATTCTTTCATTCTTATCTACATAAACTTGACAATGAGTAGTACTACAAACATCTCCTCCATTTGCCTGTGGGCAGGGGGTTAAAATTTTCGTTATTGCAAATGTTCTTGCAGCTACAGCTTGTGCTTTAAGAGCTTCTATCTCAAAACTTACAGGCATTTCAGCTGCTACTACTCCATATATATAATCTTCAAGTGGGATCTCTTGAATTGTATTTAACTTTGAATTATATACTTTAATTTTATTAAAATCTACTTTATTCTTATTAATTTCATTTTCTTTTACTATAAACCGTTTTACATTTTCAAACTTTTTACCAAAATCACTTTTGCTAAAGATAAGAACTACAAACATTGGTAATATCAATGATAAACAAAATACTATTAATACTATCTTTACAAACCTTTTATATTTGTTTAATTCATATCTCATTCTTATCTCCTTTCGTATTTATCAATAAAAAACTAAAAAAATTATAATTAACCGTTTATCTTTAAGTTATAGTAAATTTATATGCTTAAAAAACACTATTATACTTTTAGTATTAAAAAGTATAAAAATAAGCATTAATGCATAAATACAGAATGCATTTATGCATTAATGCTTATTTAAATCTACTTAATATCTTTCAATATTAGCGCCTAAATTCTTAAGCTTATCTTCTATTCTTACATAACCTCTATCTATATGATATATGTCAGTTATTTGAGTTTCACCTTCTGCTACTAATCCAGCTAATATCATTGCTGCACCTGCTCTTAAGTCTGTAGCTTTTACCTCACAGCCAGTAATTTTAGGCACCCCTTCTACTAAAGCTGTTCTTCCGTCAATTTTTATATTTGCTCCCATCCTCATAAGTTCTGAAACATGCATAAATCTATTTTCGAAAACAGTTTCTGTAATCACACTTACTCCATTTGCTAGAGCTAATAAACTCATCATTTGTGCTTGCATATCTGTAGGAAATCCTGGATAAGGCATTGTCTTTAAATCTACTGCTTTTATAATATTTCTACCATCTACAACTATACTCTGTTCTTCAGCAAGAACATCTATCCTTACTCCACTTTCTTTAAGTTTTTCTATTACTGGCCTTAAATGTTCTTCATTTATCCCATTGATTTTAATTTTACTATGGGTAATAGCTCCTGCAACCATATAGGTCCCTGCTTCTATTCTGTCATAGATGGGAATATGCTCAGTTCCTTTTAATGATTCAACTCCTTCAATAACTATTTTGCCTCTACCAGCACCATCAATCATCGCTCCCATTGAATTTAAGAAATCTGCTAAGTCTTTAATTTCTGGTTCTTCTGCAGCATTTTCTATTATTGTTGTACCTTTAGCTAATACTGCAGCCATAATAATGTTTTCTGTTGCTCCTACTGAAGGAAAATCAAGATATATCCTATTTCCTGTAAGCTTATCAGCTCTTACTTCAACAAAACCATGTCCTATTTCAAAATCAGCTCCTAAGGCTTTAAAACCTTTTAAATGTAAATCTATTGGCCTACTTCCAATATTACAGCCTCCAGGCAATGAAATCTTACATCGCCCAAATTTAGATAACATAGGTCCCATCACTAAAAAAGATGCTCTCATTTTTTTTACTAGATTATTACTTGTGTCAATTGGTTTTACATTTCTGCTATCTATTATTATTTTATTATTTAGGTTATCAATTGACAATTGACAACCTAATTCATGTAACACATTACAAATAACGTATACATCCTCTAGCATTGGTGCATTTTTAATAGTTACTTTTTCATTTCCAAGAATACTTGCTGCAATTATTGGAAGAACAGAATTTTTAGCAGCGCTAACAAATACTTCTCCTACAAGTTCATTCCCACCCTTAACTCTGATTTTATCCATATTATCCTCCATAAAAATTGTTAAAATGTCGTAAATATTATTGGCGTACCAATAATTAAGTATGTTTCTCTATCATATCGGCAGATAGCATAATTTAACTTAGAATTATCTTTAAATTTTGCTACTCCTGTAAAACCTGAATTAATTGGGATGGTTTTAACTTCTGTAGCTCCATTGGTTATAAGCTTTGTCTCTAAAACTTCTATATTGTCTTTTTTGTCATCTACTATTCTTCCCTTAATGTAACTATAGTATTGTGGTTTTATTGAAGTATTATCTTGTACTTTTATTAATTGCCTCTTTAGATTTTCAATATCGTTATCTTTCGTATTTTTAATTATTTCTAATTCAATAGCTTTTAAATCATCCTCAGTACTTCCTTTTATTACATACCTTGTACCATCTTTATTCATTTCAATATAAAGTGAATTTTCTTTTTGTTCTTTAATCACAACATTATTTTCACTTATATTAAGTATACTTTTTATTTTAGTAAGTTCATCAAACATATTATTATGGGTAAAATATTGAACTTTTACTCCACACTCTAAAATTTTTACGTTATCACGAGTAATTACATTGAATATTGTGTCGTCATTGTTAAACGTACTTTCTTGACAAATAAATAAAGAAAAAAGATAAAGGAAACAACTCATTAAAGCTATTTTAAACCTCATTTTTACCCCTTCCTTTCTTCTTAATTATTGTCCAAGAATTTTTTTTTATACAGAGACATGACTTATATTTTTTTCCAATATACTATTAATATATATTTTTTTTCCAAAAATGTGAAAGCTTGACTACAAACAAAAAAGCTGCTGAAAATCAGCAGCTTTTTATATTATAGATTTCTAAGATCTAATCTAGTTACAGCTCTTGAAAGAGCCATTTGAGCTCTCTTTACATCAACATTAGTTGAGTTCTTTAATCTTTCCTCAGCTCTAGTTTTTGCTTTTTGAGCCCTTTCTACATCTATCTCATCTGGCCATTCTGCCGCATCGCAACAAAATGTAAGTTCATTATTACTAAACCCTACCACACCTGTAGAAGTAAATAATACATGATCTTTACCACTTACATCAACAAACTTAGTTATTGTAGGTATAACATTTGTTATATAAGAAATATGATTTGCATATATTTCAAATGGTCCTTCAGAGCTTCTAGTAAGGATTTTCACCACATCACCTGAGTACACCTCTCTAGTAGGAGTGATAATGTGTAACTTGAATGTATTCATATGAAATCTCCCCTTTATGTCCTATTATCTGGACATATTCTTAGCCTTTTCTATAGCTTCTTCTATTGTTCCAACAAAAAGGAATGCTGATTCAGGAAGATCATCATGCTTTCCTTCAAGAATTTCCTTAAAGCCTCTTACTGTTTCAGCTACAGGAACATATTTTCCTTGCATTCCTGTAAATTGTTCTGCAACTGTAAATGGCTGTGAAAGAAATCTTTGAATCTTTCTTGCTCTTGAAACAATAAGTTTATCTTCTTCTGAAAGCTCATCTACTCCTAATATAGCAATGATATCTTGTAATTCTTTGTATCTTTCAAGAATATGTTTAACCTTTGAAGCTACTTCATAGTGATCTTTCCCTACAACTCTTGGATCAAGGATTCTTGATGTTGAATCTAGTGGATCAACAGCTGGATAAATACCAAGTTCTGATATACTTCTTGATAATACTGTTGTAGCATCTAAATGGGCAAATGTTGTTGCTGGCGCTGGATCTGTTAAATCATCAGCAGGAACATAAACTGCCTGAACAGAAGTAATTGACCCCTGTGTTGTAGACGTAATTCTTTCCTGAAGTGCACCCATTTCAGTTGCAAGTGTTGGTTGATAACCAACGGCAGAAGGAATTCTTCCAAGTAATGCAGAAACTTCTGAACCGGCTTGCGTAAATCTAAATATATTATCTATAAATAGAAGTACGTCTTGCCCTTGATCTCTGAAGTACTCAGCCATTGTAAGTCCAGTTAAAGCAACTCTCATTCTTGCTCCTGGTGGTTCATTCATCTGTCCAAATACCAATGCAGTCTTATTGATAACTCCTGAATCTTTCATTTCATGTAAAAGATCATTACCTTCTCTTGATCTTTCACCTACCCCTGTAAATACAGAAAGACCACCATGTTGTTTTGCTATATTATTGATAAGTTCTTGGATTAGAACCGTCTTACCAACACCTGCACCTCCGAATAGCCCTATCTTACCACCTCTTTGGTAAGGTGCTATAAGGTCAATAACCTTAATTCCAGTCTCAAACATCTCTGGTTCAACAGATTGTTCTTCAAAGGTTGGTGCTGGTCTATGAATAGGATAAGTTAACTCAGATATAACTTCCCCTTCTTCATCCATTGTATTACCTAAAACGTTAAATAATCTTCCTAAAACAGCTTCACCTACAGGTACTGAAATTGGCTTTCCAGTATCAACAGCATCTACACCTCTTTTAAGTCCTTCTGTTGACTCCATAGCAATTGATCTAACAATATCATCACCTATATGTTGCTCTACCTCAGCAACTAATGTATGACCCCCCATATCTATACGAATAGCATTGTAAATATTAGGAAGTGAATCTGTATCAAATTTTATATCTATAACTGGTCCTATAACTTGAACCACTTTTCCTATATTGCCAGGCATTAGAATACCTCCTTACTATTTTTGAGCTTCAGCTCCTCCAACTATTTCTGAAATTTCCTGAGTGATAGCGGTTTGTCTTATTCTGTTATATCTAATATTTAGAGAATCAAGAAGATCGTTTGCATTTTTTGTTGCTCCGTCCATAGCTTGCATTCTAGAACTTTGTTCACTAACCTTTGAATGTATCATAGAATTAAAAATCTTTCCTCTAAAAAACACTTCAAGGATATTTTCTACTGCTTCTTTACCTTTTGGTTCTATTAAAATATCAGCTCTACCAAAATTCTGGGTTCTATCCAAAGGTAAAAGTTTATCAATAGTGACTACCTGCTTAATTGGTGAATAGAAGTGCGTATAAACAATGTTTACTTCTCCTACTTCATCATCTTTATAAAGTTTCACTGCATGTTCAGATATAACTTTAGCCTCTTTTACTGTTGGTATATCAGGAATTTGTACATACTCTGCTACAGTATCAAAACCATACTTTCTTATGTATGGAATTCCCTTCTGCCCTACTATCATAACTAAAGTATCAGCTTTATTACCTTCTACTTTTTCATTAAGGTTTAACGCTAGATTACCATTAAAACCTCCACATAATCCTGAGTCAGAAGATACTACAATATATAATTTTTTATCCGATTTATTACCTTTGAAAAAAATACTATCATTATCTTCAATAACTTTTAATAACTCGTCTGCAACTTTCTTAATAGAATCATAATAGTTGTTATTTTTGTCTAATTCTATTCTAGTTTTTCTAAGCTTAGAAGTGGCAACAAGTCCCATGGCTTTTGTTATCTTTTTTGTATTGGTAACTGACTTAATTCTGCGTTTTATTTCAATAAGTCCCGCTGCCATACATTCCACCTCCTAAAAGATTGCATAGCTTTATAAAAAGCTATGCTAACTTAAGAATACTTTCTTGAACTCAACTATTGCTTGTTCAAGATTTGTTTTAATTTCATCTGTTAATGTTTTTTGTTCAACTATTGCTTTACCAACTTCTCTATTATGAGTATCCATATATTCTAAGAATTCTTTTTCAAACTTTCTTACTTCAGAAACCTTTATATCTGATAAGAATTCATTGACAGCAGCGTATAGTATCATTATTTGTTTTTCTACGTCCATTGGCGAATATTGATCCTGCTTAAGTATTTCAATCAATCTTTTACCCTTTTCAAGTCTTCTTTGAGTATCCTTGTCAAGGTCAGAACCAAATTGGGCAAAAGCTGCTAGTTCTCTATATTGCGCAAGTTCAAGTCTTAATGTACCAGAAACTTGCTTCATAGCTTTAATTTGAGCATTACCACCAACTCTTGATACAGATATACCTGGATTAACTGCCGGTCTTTGTCCTGCATAGAATAATTCTGATTCAAGGAATATCTGTCCGTCAGTGATTGAAATTACATTAGTTGGAATGTATGCAGTAACGTCTCCTGCTAAAGTTTCAATTATTGGTAGTGCGGTTAATGAACCTCCACCATTTTTTGCAGATAATTTCGCAGCTCTTTCAAGTAATCTTGAGTGGATATAGAATACATCTCCAGGATAAGCTTCTCTTCCTGGTGGTCTTCTAAGTAATAATGACATAGTTCTATAAGCAACTGCATGTTTTGAAAGATCATCATATATTATAAGTACATGCTTTCCTTTATTCATGAAGTATTCTCCCATAGAACATCCTGCATAAGGTGCTATATATTGAAGTGGTGCTGAATCAGAAGCAGTTGATGAAACTACTATCGTATAATCCATTGCACCCATTTCAGTTAACGTATTAACTATGTGCGCTACAGTTGATTGTTTTTGTCCTATAGCAACATATATACATACAACATCTTTACCCTTTTGATTAATAATTGTATCTAAAGCTATAGCTGTCTTACCTGTTTGTCTATCACCTATTATTAACTCTCTTTGTCCTCTTCCTATTGGAATCATTGAGTCAATAGCTTTAATACCAGTCTGTAATGGCTCATTAACTGAACTTCTTGCTATAATATTTGGAGCCGAAACTTCTATTGGTCTAAAACCATCATTTTTAATTGGACCCTTACCATCTAATGGCTTACCAAGAGAGTTTACAACTCTACCTATCAGATCATCACCTACAGGAACCTCAACTATTTTTCCAGTTCTCTTTACTACGTCACCTTCTTTAATTCCCTCTTCAGAGCCTAAAAGAACGCAACCAACATTATCTTGTTCTAGGTTTAAGGCCATACCATATACATTGTTTGGGAACTCAAGAAGTTCACCACCCATACATTCATCAAGACCATAAACTCTCGCAACTCCATCACCTATCTGAATAATAGTACCTGAATCAACAGTCTTTATTTGTTTTTCATATTTTTGAATTTCACCTTTAATTATAGATGTTATTTCTTCTGGTTTAATATTCATAGACTCACCTCTATTCTCTCTTAAGCATTAAGGCCTTCATCTCATCTAACTTTAACTTTATAGTTCCATCTATTACATCATTGCCAACCCTAACGTAGAGTCCACCGATTATACTTTTATCGATTTCTTGTTGTAATATGATATTTTTATCATATCTTTTTTCTAGATTTTCTTTTAACTTCTCTACTTGATCCTTTTTTAATGGAATTACACTCTTTACTTTAGCAAGTAAAGTATTGTTTCTTTCAAGATGGATTTTTTCCATCTCATTAAGTTTTTCTTTAAGATAAAGTATTCTATCCTTTTCTATTAAAATTAAAAGAAAGGATAAGAGTTCTTCATCAATATTATCTTTAAATACATTAATAAAAAGCTTCTTCTTCTTCGTTGTACTTATTTGAGGATGTTTAATAACTTCATGAAAATCTGCATTATTATCCACAAGATCACAAATTTCTCTTAGATCTTGCATGTACTCCTCTACTTTACCTTTTTCTTCTGCTACTTGATAAAGTGCAAGTGCATACCTTTTATCCAAATATTCATACATAGCTAGATACCTACCTTAGCAATAAAATCATTGATAAGCTCTCTATGTTTTGATTCATCAATACTTTCTTCTAGAGCTTTAGATGAAAGAAGTACTGCTAATTCTATAACTTGCTCTTTGATTTCGTGTTCTGCTTTTTCTTTTTCTCTCTTTACTTCCACTCTAGCTCTGTCTGCTATAGTGCGAGCTTCCTTATTTGCTTCATCAACAATTTCTTGGTAGATTTTATCTGCCTTTTGTTTTTGAACTTCAGTAATTTTCTTTCCTTCTTCTTTTGCTGATTTTAAAATACGTTCATTTTGAAGCAATAGCATTCTTGCTTTTTCAACATCCTCGTCAGCCTTATTTAACTTTGATTCTATATCATTTTGTCTATCATCAATAACTTTTTCAACTTTCTTAAAGAAGAAATGTTTTAATATAAGATATAGGATTATAAAGTTAATTACGGCTGCAAGAACATGTAACCAGTCTATATTCATCATGCTTATTCATAGCCTCCCTTCGGAGTCAATTTTTTAATTTTGACAATTATTGAATTATAATATATTTGTTTTTAACTTTTTAATTATAAACTTTAATTTAAACTATTTAACAGCAAATAGTAATATTAATGAAACTAAAAGACCATAAATAGCAGTTGTTTCACAAAGTGCAGCACCAAGAATCATTGTTGATGTTATTTTACCACTAGCTTCCGGTTGTCTTACTATTCCATCAATAGCTTTACCTGAAACTATACCTATACCAATTCCAGCTCCAATACCTGATAAAACAGCTATACCTGCTCCTAATAATCTTAAATCCATAATAAAATCCTCCTTTTAATGTAAAATTAATGTTCTGCCATAACTCTTATGTTTATCATAGTTAGCATTGTAAATATGAGGGCTTGAAGTGTACCATCAAATATGTCAAAAAAGCCATGCAAAGGTACAGGAATACCTAATGTAGCAAACCAGCTATAATGACGTAAACCTTCATAAACTAAATCAATTATTACTGAACCTGCTACTATGTTACCAAAAAGTCTCAGTGTCATTGATACAGGTACCATAATCCTTTCCATTATTGTTAATGGAAGCATTGGTGTTGCGTAGGCATGTAAATAACCCCCTACTCCACTTTTGACTATAGCATTTCCCTGTACTACTACAAATACCATTAAAGCTAACCCTAATGGAACATTAAAATCTTGCGTTGGCGCTTGAAATCCTAATAAAGGTACAAGGTTCATGGTTAATATATAGATAGCAATTGTTCCAATAAATGAAATATAAGACAAATAATTACTACCCATATTACCTTCAACAAAGTTCTTCAGACTAGTATATAATAATTCTGCTACTGTCTGTTTTCTACTAGGTACTTTCTTAAGATTACTTGTTAAAGATAGCGCTACTAAAATTAACGCTAACATAACGCACCATTGGATAACAATGCTCATTGTTACATGAAATATACCTAATTTGCCTAATGGTAAGGAGTATATAGGTTCCATTGGTTCCACCCTAATCACTTCCTCTCTGATTGATAAATCCATTTATTGTAAAACCTATAAAATGAACTACAAATGCCACAATATAGGCTAACAAGCTTTTTATGTCATTTATTAATATCGAACCGCATAGAACTATTACGGATAATCTTATAAAATAACTTAAATAAACTTTCACAATGCTCTTATTATGACTTTTTAGTACAGAAGAGGTCACATATCCATTAGCTATAAAACTTGCTGAAGAAATGATAGTCCCTAGGAAAAAAGCACTTCCAATTTTAGTATCAAAAAAGAATGTTAATATTACTGTAATTATGGTACCAAGTATAATATTAATCTTAGAGACATTAAAGATTAGTTTCGAAACTACTCTCTCCATTTTGATTCTCCTTAAATTTGAGCATTCATGTAAGTATTATATTACTCTTTTCATATTAATAAAAAGCCAAATTCCTTGAAAAAACACTCAGAAAAACTTGTTATTGCTAAATATCATCTAATAATTCATAATTGAACTATTTACCACTAGATTAATGCATATTTCAAGATTACATTCCTTATTATAATATTCTCTTTCATTTTCAAGAATATTCTGTATTATGTGATGTTTTCAACGCTTTTTATTGTTAACCTTTTCATAACCCCTTCAAATCGACTTATTTACATAAAAAGTATTTTTTTTTATCAAATTATTACCTTTTATTAAATCATTTTCGATTTTCATTAAAAATAGTTATTTATTGCTAATATATAAGTCAGATATACTTGAAGGCTAGTCTTTCATATTTTTCAATTTTTTTTTAATATTTTATTGTTTTTCACAGCGAAAATATCCACATATATACTTATTTTCCTATTAAATCCAAGAATATACTAATAATAATTTTATTTAAGAGTTTCAATTTACCTTGTAAATATATCTAACTAAGAATATTATATTTATTTTCTACAAAAAACTCCTACTACACATTACAACAAAACTTTGTAGAAATATATAGAAACACTGTGTATAGATTTAACAAAAGTAAAGATTCCTTTTAAACAAATTAATTGTTACATCTTTTCCATTATACAAAACCATATTCCATATAGCAAAATAACAAATTGCCATTTTTTTGTCTTTTCTCTTAATTATCTTTACAAATTCCCATATATCTTCCTTAATCTCTTAATATCTCTTAAAATAATTACTAGATTTTTTTACTAGACCTGTGCACTAAAAAGGAAATTTTTAAGTAACAAGTGCTAATTTGGTAAACGTAATGCTTGACCCTATGTTGTCTTTAGCACAATTATATGAAGAATTGATTATTTGTACCAAATATTTATCGCAGAAATATTCTATAACATCATCAAGAGTTGCAAATTTCATTTTCTTTCCTTTTTCTATTCTTGGAATTTCAAGGAAAGTATAGGTTAGATATATCATGCTCCAATACCGTTTAATTGATTATTGCTTCATCTTGATTTATTATTGTTGTAGGCATGAATTGACCTCCTTATGGTTTTTTGTCTTCACAACAATAAACCTAACGTATTCGAGCAATTCATGCTTTATTTTTTTCTAATTTTGGAAATGTAATTTATAGGAAAATATCCAATGTAATATTTTCTAAATTTAGTACACAACTCGAGTTAACTATATAAACGCCACCCAATTTAAATATTCATCAAAAAAAGATGGCGTTTATTCATTTTTGAGATACATATATACCTCAGATATATAGAGGTATTCTAAAACCATGCTTTATAATATATTACGCCGATTTTCCCCAAACTTTTTCCATTTCTTCAAGAGTCTTTCCTTTGGTTTCAGGAACAAACTTCCAAACAAATAGAGCTGAAAGAACACTCATCAGTCCGTAAAAACCATAAGTTAGAGCACCACTATATTCCATCATCATTGGGTAAGTAGATGAAATTAGGTAGTTAGCAGCCCATTGTGCAGCAACAGCAATTGCCACTGCTTTCCCACGAATTTTGTTAGGAAAGATTTCAGCAATTAGTACCCAACAAATAGGTCCCCATGACATCATAAATGAAGCTGTATATATAATAATAAATACTAAAGTACTAATTCCAATAATATTTGAAAAAGCCATACCAGCCACACCAAACATACCAATAGCCATACCAACGGAGCCTACTACCAGTAAAGGTTTACGTCCCCATTTATCAACAGTCATGATGGCAACAACAGTAAAGATAACATTAACTAATCCCATAACAATTGTCTGTAACATAGAAGCATCTTGCGCAGCCCCCATACTTTCAAAAATTCTTGGAGCATAATACAAAGCAACATTGATACCAACAAACTGTTGAAAAACAGATAGCATTATTCCTATAAAAATTACCGTTTTTCCGTAGGCAAATAGTTTTTCGGTAGAATCATCTACAGTTGCTGTTTGTTTGATATCCTCTAAGATGGCTTTTGCTTCTGAAGAACCATTAATTTTAGTTAGAATAGCTAGAGCTTTATCCTCTTCACCTTTTAGTGCTAAGTAACGTGGTGATTCTGGTACGAAAAGTAAAGGTAAACCAAACATTATAGCTGGAACGGCATTCGATGCAAACATATATCTCCAGCCAATATCATTTACCCATTCTATTGTTTGTCCGTGAGCGATAGCCCAGTTAACAAAGTAAACGACTAGCATTCCAATAATAATCATAAGTTGATTGAAAGATATTAATCGACCACGAATATCAGCAGGAGCAATTTCTCCGATATACATTGGACAAATCGCTGAAGCTAAACCAACACCAATTCCCCCTATTATTCTATATATATTAAAAGCAATTAATAGAGAAATGGTTGGGTGCCCTTTTGTGAAAAATAAAAACTCAGGATAAGCAGAACCAAGGGCTGATACAAAGAAAAGTACTGACGCTATAATAAGAGATTTCCTACGTCCAAAATTTGATGCGAAACGACCAGATATTATCCCTCCAATAATACAACCTATTAATGCACTTGAAATTGTTGCTCCATGTACTAATGATCCTAGATTTAAACTATCAGTAAAATACACTTTTAATGATTTTTCAGCCCCAGATATTACAGCTGTATCATATCCAAAAAGTAAACCTCCAATGGTAGCCACTAATGTAATTAGAAAAAGATAAACTGAGTTTCGATTTTGTTTCATAGTTTGTTAAAGACAGATTTTAATACCCAAAAAGAATTTAATTTACTAAATATTTGCTAAGTAACATTAAAGTGAACTATCGATTGTCCAAGCAGTACCTGGTTATCAATGCTCCTTTAATTTCATTTAGTAATAAACTTTAATAACGCCTTCAATTCTATATAGCCCATTTATAAAAAACGTTCTCAATCAACTTACAAACATTAATATGATTAAAAGATAATTTAAAATAAACCATTGATTAGTCAAACAAGTACCGGATTATTAATGATCCTTTAATTCCATTTAGTAATAAGCTTTAATAATGCCTCTAATTCCATATAACCGATTTTAAAAAACCTTTTCAATCACCTTGCAAACATTAACATTAATATGATTAAAAGACAACTTCTAGTAACTTAATTCTTTATGTTTTAATATTCTAAAATCTGTCTTTATCCTCCTTTCTACTTTGAGTTAATAAATTACTTAAACAAAAGACCTTTTACTTATGAAAAAACCCATCAAGATGTATGCAATTTTACATACTTTTCTCCCCCTTTTAATTAAATAAAATAAATTTACCAGTTTGTTTGTTTAGCGGATAAACTATGTTAATTAAATCTTATACCAAATAATAGCTTTTTTCAATACTTTTTTAGGTTTTTTCTTTAATTTTTTCCAATTAAAGCAATAATTTAACTATTTAACACACTTTACACGAGAACACTTTAGAAAAAATACTACAACTTAGTTTAAAGGTCAAACAAACAAGGCAGATAAAGTGGATATTGTCAATGAAATTTTAATAAAAAATAAATTAAAAGCTACTAAATTTTTATAATAAAAAGCTGTGATAGAAGTGTCTTATACTTCTATCACAGCCTCTTTCAAATATATTACTTACTCTCTTTCAACAATTAGAGCTGTCCCTAGGCCTCCACCAATACAAAGAGTCGCTAACCCCCTCTTAGCATCTCTTCTACCCATTTCATAAAGTAAAGTCACAAGTATCCTAGCCCCTGATGCTCCAACTGGATGTCCTAATGCAATTGCTCCTCCATTTACATTAACCTTGTCCATATCGAAGTTAAGATCCTTAGCAATAGCTAAACTTTGTGATGCAAATGCTTCGTTAGCTTCCACAAGATCTAAATCCTCAACAGTAAGACTTGCAGTTTCTAAAGCCTTCTTTGTTGCATAGAATGGTCCATATCCCATAATTGCCGGATCAAGTCCTTTTGAAGCATACGAAATTATCTTAGCAAGAGGCTTTACTCCTAATTCTTTTGCTTTTTCAGCACTCATTATTATAAGAGCAGCAGCTCCATCGTTTATTCCTGAAGCATTACCCGCTGTAACAGTTCCATCCTTCTTAAATGCAGGCTTAAGTTTAGCTAGTGATTGCTCTGTTGTTCCAAACTTAGCATATTCATCAGTGTCAAATACTATTGCACCCGTTTTTCTTTGAGGTATTACAACTGGAACAATTTCATCCTTAAACCTGCCTTCTTTAATAGCCTTTTCAGCCTTTTGTTGTGATAAAACTGCAAACTCATCTTGTTGCTCTCTTGTTAACTCCCACTGTTCAGCAATATTTTCTGCGGTAATACCCATGTGATAATTATTAAAAGCATCAGTTAATGCATCATTTACCATAGAATCTATCATTTTTCCGTCACCCATTCTTTGACCCCATCTAGAAGTCTTTAAAATATATGGAGCCTGTGACATATTTTCCATACCACCAGCTATAATTATATCAGCATCTCCTGTTTTTATTATTTGAGCTGCAAGACTAACAGCTCTTAATCCTGACCCACAAACTTTATTTATAGTCATAGCTGATACCTCCATAGGTAATCCAGCTTTAATCGCAGCTTGTCTAGCTACATTTTGTCCTAAACCAGCTTGAATTACATTACCCATTATAACTTCATCAATCAACTCTAACTTTATTCCCGCTCTATTAATAGCTTCCTTTATAACAGTCGCACCTAAATCTGCAGCCGAAACATCTTTCAATGTTCCCCCAAAAGAACCTATAGGGGTTCTAACTGCACTTGCAATAATAACCTCTCTCATTTTACTAATACCTCCTAAAAACCATATATTATAAAATGTTTATTTTTCAGAATCTTTAGTATATTTATATTTTACCTATTTATTCCATTTAATTCAACCTAAAATATAATATAATTAAAGAAACACAAGTTTAAAGAGGTAAATAGCACTAAAAAAAGAGAGAAGAAGATTCTCTCTTTATGAAAAAATAACAATTTTATTTAAATGCTTCAAAATCTTTATCACTTAACTTAAAATATTTAAGTATAGAATCTGTTATTCTTTGTGATGCTTTTCCATCCCCATATGGATTTATGGCTCTGCTCATTTTATTATATTCTTCTTCAATTTGTATTAGATTATTTGCCTCACTTACAACTACTTCTATATCAGTACCAACGAGCTTTACTGTTCCTGCTGCTACTGCTTCTGGTCTTTCAGTAACATCTCTTAAAACAAGTACTGGTTTCCCAAGATGAGGTGCTTCTTCCTGAAGTCCACCTGAATCAGTCATAACCATAAAACATCTATTCATAAGATTATGAGTTTCTTTTGTATCTAATGGAGGAAGAAGGTGAATCCTTTTCTTACCCTCTAGTTTTCTATATACTACATCTTTTACTACAGGATTTAAGTGAACAAGATATACTAATTCAACATCTTGATTTTCATCTACAATTTTATTCAAAGCATCACATATATTTTCTATGCCTTCTCCCCAATTTTCCCTTCTATGGGCAGTTATCATTATTACCTTTTTATTTTTAAAATCTATATAGTTTAATTCTTCATTTTCAAATACATAATCATTTTCCACAGTATGTTCCATAGCATCAATAACAGTATTACCTGTCACATATATGTCGCTTTCTTTGACACCTTCTCTTAAAAGATTATCTCTAGAACCTGTGGTTGGAGCAAAATGAAGATCTGCTAAAGCCCCTGTTAACTTCCTATTCATCTCTTCTGGAAATGGAAAATACTTATCAAACGTTCTAAGGCCTGCTTCTACATGCCCTACCTTGATTTGTTGATAAAATGCTGCCAACCCACCAGCAAAAGTAGTAGTAGTATCTCCGTGAACTAAGATCATATCAGGCTTTTCTTTTATAAATACTTCTTCAAGTCCTTCAAGAACTCTATTAGTTATACCAGTTAAACTCTGCTTAGTCTTCATTATATTTAGATCATAATCTGGTTTTATTTTAAAAAGATTCAAAACCTGATCTAGCATTTCTCTGTGTTGAGCAGTTACACATACTTTTGAATCTATTTCTTTTCTACTTTCAAGCTCTTTTACAAGTGGTGCCATTTTAATCGCTTCTGGTCTTGTTCCAAAGATAGTAAGTACCTTAATCTTTTCCAACCTTATCCCTCCCAAAAATATTATAAACTTTTCTCTTATCTATATGGATACACAACTTCATAACTGAATTTATAATTGATGAAAAAGCATTGCATGTAAAGGCTATTTTCATCAATTATTTAAGGATTGAAGTTGGTTATCTTTAATTAAACACTAAAAAGTATTAACTAACCTATTCTCAAAACTTATCAAATTAGTAACCTTGCTGTACCGTTAATGAATCATCATCTTCTACCCATTCTTTGATATAAATAACTCTATATTCATCTTTAGTGTCTCTAATTACAACTTTTTCAATTCCAGCATTAATTATAAGTCTTTTACACATGGCACAGGAATTTGCATCCTTTACAAATTCTCCTGTTTTAGAATCTTTACCAACTAGATAAAGTACAGATCCAATCATATCTCTTCTAGAGGCACTAATTATAGCATTAGCCTCACTATGAACACTTCTACAAAGTTCGTAATGAGTACCCCTTGGAACATTTAATTTTTCTCTTATACAACTTCCTAAATCTATACAATTCTTTCTCCCTCGTGGAGCTCCTGTATATCCAGTAGAGATTATCTCATCATTCTTAACTATTATTGAGCCATAATTTCGTCTTAAACAAGTTCCTCTTTCAAGCACTGTTTCTGCAATATCAAGATAATAATTATACTTATCTCTTCTTTTCATAAGTAAACACTCCAATATTTTCAAAATACTTCTTAATTATTATAACTAAAACAAAAACCACTGTAAATGGGACATGCTTATTTTAAAAAAAGACGCCCAAAGCGTCTTTCTATGTAACTTTTTTACTTTGTTCCAAATAATCTATCTCCTGCATCACCTAAACCTGGAACAATATATCCATGCTCATTAAGCTTTTCATCTATTGAAGCTAAATAAATATCTACATCAGGATGGGCATTCATTACAGCCTTTACGCCCTCTGGTGATGAAATTAAACACATAAGTCTTATATTCTTTGCTCCCTTTTTCTTTAAAAGTGTTATAGCATCAGCTGCTGAACCACCAGTAGCAAGCATTGGATCAACAACTATTACATCTCTTTCAGCAATATCCTGAGGAAGCTTACAGAAGTATTCAACTGGTTGAAGTGTTTCTTCATCTCTATATAATCCTATGTGACCAACCTTTGCTGCTGGTATAAGCTTAAGCATTCCATCAACCATTCCAAGACCGGCTCTTAAAATAGGTACTATTGCCATTTTTTTACCCGCTAACATCTTACACTTAGTTTTACAAATCGGTGTTTCTATTTCAACCTCTTCCATTTGAAGATCTCTTGTTACTTCATACGCCATAAGCATTGATACTTCTTCAACAAGTTCTCTAAAATCCTTTGAACCTGTATTCTTATTCCTTATAAAAGCTAATTTATGTAGTATTAGTGGATGTGCTACCTGTGTTACTTTACTCATTAAAACTCCTCCTAATTATTTGCAATATTTCTTTTCAATATCAGCTATTTTATCAATTCTTTTTTGATGCCTTCCGCCTTCAAACTTTGAATTTAAGAATGTATCAACAATATCTAACGCTAATCCAGCACCAACAATCCTTTCTCCTAATGCTAATATATTAGCATCGTTGTGTTCTCTTGTTGCATGAGCACTAAATGTATCTGAACATAATGCAGCTCTTACACCTGGAACTTTATTAGCTGCTATAGATATTCCTATTCCTGTACCACAAATAAGTATTCCAAAATCATATTCTTTAGCAGCTACTGCCTCAGCTACCTGTACAGCAAAATCTGAATAATCACAAGATTCTTCATTTAGAGTACCAAAATCATTGTATTCAATTCCCTTATTTTTTAAATGCTTTATTATTTCACTTTTAAGTCTAAAACCGCCATGATCGCTTCCTAATGCAATTTTCATAAAAGTACCTCCATAGATTTTGTAATAGATTTTATTTATAAAAAAAGAAGATTATGGTATTAACTAATACCTTTATCTTCCTTTAGTTTTGATAATACCATCCCTACTATATTATCCAATTGATTATAAGTTTTTTCATAAACCCCAATAGAGCCACCGTAAGGATCAGAAATTTCACCCTCAACGCTGACAAATTCACATATTGAATAAATCTTTTCATTATATTGTGGTAAGTTTGATGTTAAAAGTTGTTTCATGTGAGAAGTCATTGTTAGTATAAGGTCTGCACTTTTAATCATTTCAGAAGTAAGTTGAACAGCCTTTCTTTCACTAATATTATGACATAAATTAGTTAGCACCAAATGCGCTGAATGCTTTGAAGCTATGCTTCCTGGTACTATAGAAAGTCCTGCTGAGTAAGCACTCACTCCCTCTATATTACATCTCTTATTAAATATAGATTCTGCCATACAACTTCTACATGTATTTCCAGTACAAACAAATAAAATTTTCATACTTCCTCCACTTTGGTCAAACTTTAATGATATCAAAACCAGCTGCCTTCCTTAACCTATTCATGATGGCAATTCCGACACCTTCTTCCTCAAAACTTTCACTTAATATAACATCTACATTTAAATCATCAAAAGCTCTTAGGGTTTCAAATAGATTCTTAGCAACAGCATAAAGCTCTTTCCTGCTACCTAAAGATATAATCTCACCTGCTTTATAAAGTTCTTTCGTTTCTTCTGTTGCTATAATTCCTACTCTCAAATCTTTTTCTATATAATTTTGCACTATTTCATTTATTTTTTCAATAGTTTTTTGCAGATTTCCTTCAACAATAGTAACCTTTGCCTTTGGAGCATAATGTCTATATTTCATACCTGGCGCCTTAGGTTTCAAATTTTCAGAGGGCGTTGTCATGATTGCAGGATCTATATATATTTTGTCATCTATTTCTCTAAGCATCTCTAATGTTATTCCACCTGGTCTTAAAATACATGGTGGATCAATAGTACAATCAACAATGGTCGATTCCACTCCTACATTACTTTTCTCTCCGCCTAAAATATAATCTACCTTTCCATTTAAGTCTTGTACACACCTTTCTATATCAGTAGGACTTGGTCTTCCTGATATATTGGCAGAAGGAGCTGCTATAGGTTTACCTGAAAGTTCTATAAGCTTTAATGCAATATCATTTGCTGGCATTCTAATACCAATAGTACAAAGTCCCGCAGATGTTACTGATGGAATTATATCTTTTTTATTTAAAATTATAGTTAGTGGCCCTGGCCAAAAATTTTCCATCATTTTTCTTGCCACTGTAGGTATGTCATTAACTAGTAGTGATACATCTTTATCGCACACATGAATTATAAGTGGATTATCTTGAGGTCTTCCCTTTGCAATAAATATCTTTTTTACTGCTTCTTCATTTAATGCATCTGCTCCTAATCCATAAACAGTCTCTGTAGGAAAAGCAACTACTCCTCCACTTTTTATTATTTCTGCTGCTTCATGTATATATTTTTTATCAAGATGCAAATCCTCTATTACTGAAACTTTAGTGTTCAAATCAATCCCTTCCTTCAAAACTCATTTATAAATCTTACGGTATCTTCATGCAATTTATACTAAATATAAAATTTAATAGGCATCGACCATATTAGATTTCAGCTAGATTTTACTTTGTGAAATGGCAGAAAATAAGCTTAAAGCCCTACATTTACATGTAAGGCTTTTATGTATTAGAAGTCAGTATTTCCCATTGCTTTCATCTTTTCAGCTTGATCTTCCGTAATAAGGGCATGAATCATTTCTTCAATATCTCCATTCAAAAATGCATCAAGCTTATAAAGTGTTAGCCCTATTCTATGATCAGTAACTCTTCCTTGCGGATAGTTATATGTTCTTATTCTCTCACTTCTATCCCCTGTACCAACTTGACTCTTTCTGTCTTCAGCAATACCTGCTGCTCTCTCTGCCTCTGCTTTTTCAAAAAGTCTTGCTCTTAGAACTTTAAGAGCCTTTTCTTTATTTTTAAGCTGTGACTTTTCATCCTGACAAGAAACAACTAATCCTGTTGGTAAGTGAGTAACTCTTACTGCTGAGTCAGTAGTGTTAACGCACTGCCCACCATGTCCAGATGCTCTAAACACATCAATTCTTAAGTCCTTTTCGCTGATTTCAAGTTCAACATCATCAACTTCTGGAAGAACCGCAACAGTTGCAGTTGAAGTATGTATTCTACCACTTGATTCTGTATCTGGAACTCTCTGCACTCTATGTACTCCTGATTCATATTTAAGCTTTGAATAAGCACCATCACCTCTAAGCATAAATACTACTTCCTTAAATCCTCCAATATCAGTTTCATTTGAACTCATTAGTTCAATCTTCCATCTTTGAGTTTCAGCATATCTTGTATACATTCTAAAAAGATTAGCAGCAAACAGAGCTGCTTCTTCTCCACCTGCTCCTCCTCTTATTTCTATAAATACGTTCTTATCGTCATTAGGATCTTTTGGAAGAAGAAGTATTTGAAGTTCCTTTTCAAAAATGTCCTTTTGCTCAGAAAGACTTTTAAGTTCTTCTTGAACCATTTCTCTCATATCTCTATCATTTTCTTCTGAAAGCATTTCTTTATTTATTTCTATCTCTTCTAAAACATTCTTATATTCCTTATACTTATTAACTACTATTTCTAACTCTGAATGCTCTTTACAAAGCTTTCTCCACTCATTCTGATTTGCCATGATAGATGGATCTGAGATTTTAACTGAAAGCTCATCATATTTGTTTTCTATGAAATTTAATCTATCTAATATCATCTTATCACTCCGTAATAAAAATTTTCATATTTAAGTATTATAGCATAATAGTTCATTGCTAATCAACCTTTAACTCACCTATAACTACTCTATCTAAATAAGCTAGGTCCTTAATTATTTTAACATTTATAAATCCTTTTTCAAGCATTAAATTTTGGACATCCACACCTTGATCATAACCTATTTCAAAAGCAAGAATTCCATTTACCTTTAAAACGAGTTTACTTTCTTCAATAATTCTTCTATAGAAGTTAAGCCCATCTTCTCCGCCACTTAGTGCAAGATGTGGTTCATATTCTCTTACATCTTCCATGAGAGTTGGTATAACATCATTTCTTATATAAGGTGGATTAGATACAATAATATCATAACGCTTTTGCATTTTTATTACTTCTTTTAAAAGATCGCTTTGAATAAATTCTGCTCTTTCTTCTAGGGAAAACCTACTTATATTTTTACAGGTTACAATTCTAGGATCTTCTGCAATATCTATTAAATCAACCTTTGAATTTTTCCTATAATATGCTATAGATAGACCAATGGCACCACTACCACAGCAAAGATCACAAACTTCCACCTCTTTTTCTTCCTCTATTTTTTCAAGTACTGATTCTACAAGTATTTCCGTATCTGGTCTTGGAATTAGTACTCCTTCCTTAATATATAGTTCAAGCCCCATGAATTCACAAGTTTGTAAAATATACTTTAGAGGCATCTTCTTCTCTCTCTTTTCCACAAGACTATAAAATTCTTCTATATTATACTTTCCAATTTTCTCTTCCCTATGAGTTATTATATATAATTTATCTCTTTTCAATACTTTGCCTAAGAGAAGCTGACAATCTAAAACATAGCTATCGATTCCTGACTCTTTTAGTCTTTTATTACCTTCCTCTAGAAGCTCTCCTATTGTCTTTTCCTCATCCTTAATACCCTCTGCTGTCTTAAGTGCTTTTATAGCGACTTCAATTTGTTTATCATCTGGTTCTCTTGTAGTAAGCTCCTGAAGTTTAAGTCCTGGTACTGCTATTAACCTAGATAAAAGACTATCACTCATACCTACCCACTTTATTAACTCATAAGTTAAACCAGAAACTAAAGGGAGTAGTACTATTCTTGAAGCTACTCTTTCTAAGAGAGAATTCCACCCTGTAAAAGAAAAAGCAAATATCCCCACTAACATGACTAAAAACATAAAATTCGTCCCACATCTTGGATGAAATCTCTTAAACTTTTTAACATTATCTACAGTAAGCTCTAGTTCATTTTCATAACAAAATATAGTTTTATGCTCTGCACCATGATACTGATATAGTCTATGTATATCCTCCATTTTACCAATTAAGTACATATATAATAAAAGTATACTTACTCTTATTATTCCTTCTACTATATTAAGACCAATCACACCCAATCCAACATTCTTAAAAACTGAAGTAACACCTGTCGGAAAGGCTACGAATAGTCCTATAGCAAAAATAAAAGAAATCATAAAGGTAATTCCCATAAGAATATCATTGCTTTTTTTACCAAACATCTTTTCTAAAAATTCTTCAAACTTTGAAGGCTCATCATCTTCTTCAAAAAAAGAAGCGGAATAGTTTAAAGCTCTCACTCCTTCAATTAAAGAGTCTACCAATGCTACAAATCCCCTAAGAACAGGCATTCCTAAAATTTTATATTTTTTTGTTAAAGGAGCTGTATTTTGAAAAGTTACCTCAATCTCTCCATCAGGAGTTCTAACAGCAGTAGCAAGTCCTTTTGCCCCTCTCATCATAACACCTTCTAAAACCGCCTGCCCACCAACTTGACATTTTTTCATATATATTCTTACCTTTCTATTACTTTTTCATATTTAAATACTTATATTTATAGTAGCAATTTCCACATAAAGATTCATATTCTACATTATCTATATTATCTATAGCAATTTGTTCTCCCTCAAAAACAAATTTGCCATTTATCTTTCTACCATTTAGTATTGCCTTTTTTCCACATTTACATATTGTCTTCATTTCTTCTATACTATGAGCTATAAGAAGAAGCCTAGCACTTCCTTCAAAACCATTCATTTGAAAATCACTTCTAAGCCCGTAACAGATTACTGGAATATCATTAAGTACTGCAACCTGAAAAAGTTGATCGATTTGATAAGTTTTAAGAAACTGTACTTCATCTACTAGTATGCAGTGAATAATTTTATTTTTGTCTATCCACGTCACTATCTTTTCATATATATTATCTTGATTTCCTATAAGTAAATCTACTTTTCTTTCTACTCCAAGTCTAGAAACTAGTTTATTCCCCCCTTTTTTGTCAGTGGCAGGTTTTATTATTAAAACATTCATTCCTCTCTCTTCATAGTTATGAGCAACTTGCATTAAATGTGTTGATTTACCTGAGTTCATTGCTCCATATCTAAAGTATAACTTACTCATGGTTTAATCTCCTTTGTAAAAAAATTTCTTCTTCGATTATAGCATTTTAACCTAAAGCTAAAAAGGCTTTTTATTTATTTTTCCTATATTGACTAATTAAAGATCACCATGTTATACTTTAGTAGTTGCAAAAAAGCAACATTGAAATTTGAAAGAGGTGAACAAGATGAGAGAAGGCATACATCCGGAATACCACAATGATTCAGTGGTTAAGTGTGCATGTGGAAATACTTTTACAACTGGTTCTGTTAAAAATGAACTTAAAGTAGAAATATGCTCTAAATGCCACCCATTCTTCACTGGAAAACAAAAAATCGTTGACGTTGGCGGTAGAGTTGACAAGTTTAAGAAAAGATTCGGTCTTAATAAGTAGCAAATTTTGGGGAAGACATAGTCTTTCCCATTTTTGTTTGCTTCTATAAAATTTTGTTAAACAGATTATTTTTTTGCATCAATATGTAATTTTAAAAAAAGAATGGTAAACTATTAATATATATTAAGTGCAAAGTGAGTGAAATAAATGAAGAAAGTTCTTATTTTGACCACATCAACAGGTCAAGGACATAATCAAGCGGCCAACTCTTTAACTGAAACATTTATTGAAAATGGATATGAAGTTGTTAAATATGACTTTCTATATAACAATAGCAAGTTTTTAAACAAAATAATAGTAAGTGGATATGAAATTTCAGCAACTAAGTTTCCTAAGTTATATGGATTATTATTCTATCATCTTACAGATTTTAAATATATAAATACTGCATTAAAACTTTCCTTTGGGTTAAATGACAGAAAACTTTTAAGATATATCAATAGCGTTAACCCAGATATTATCATCGGAACTCATTCATTCTCTGTAAATATTATTAGCAGATTAAAAAAGAATAAGCTTATAAATATACCTTTTATATCCGTAATCACTGACTTTAAAGCTCACTATACCTATATTTCGCAATACGTTGATGCTTATATAGCAGGTAGTTCCTATACCAAAGAACATCTAATAAGCAGAGGAATTGACGAAAATAAAATCTTCACTTTTGGAATTCCAATAAAAAAAGAGTTTTATACCATTGATTCTGAAGTAGCTTTTACAAAAGACAGCCAATACTTCAATATATTGCTCATGAGTGGAAGTATGGGACTCTCAAATATTTTCTATGTTTTAAAGGAACTCCTAAAAAATAAACATAAACTTAGAATAACCGTTGTATGCGGTAAAAATACAACTCTAAAGAAAAAGTTACTAAGCCTATACTCAAAACCCATAGAGAATAAAAAAGTTCATGTTTTAGGATACACTAATGACATCCCTTCAATAATGGATTATTGCGATATAGTTATTTCTAAACCAGGTGGACTTACAGTTACAGAATCTATAGCCAAAAAGTTACCGATTGTTATTCCTTTCGCAATACCTGGTCAAGAAATTGAAAATACTGAATTTCTTCTTCAAAATAAATGTGCTATTTATGTTAATAATTTAAATGATATAAATAAAGAGATGGATAAACTTATAGAAAATCCAGATATACTTAATATTATGAAAAAAAGACTCCAAGAATTAGGAAAAAATTTCTCAGTTGATAATATAGTGAAGCTTTCAGATAAGCTTATAAAAAAAGTTATATATAAAAAGATTCATAATTGAATATACAATTTCCGAAAAACTTAAAAAATAGATTGTATTCTTTAAATTTATTAAGTACTAAACTGATTTATGTTTATTAAAAAGCTCTAAGTAAAACTTAGAGCTTTTTATGTAGATATCATAATATTATCTACTATTAGAGGAATTATCTAAATTTAATTTATTAAATGTCTTTAAGAATCCATCATTGTTTTTTGTTTTAGATAATAGATTAATAAGATTTTCAGTAATATGTTCTACATTTCCATCCCTATACATAACTCTTCTGATTGTATAAGCTACTTCTTTTTCTTCTTCTGTAAGAAGTAAATCTTCTTTTCTAGTACCTGATTTATATATATCGATAGCAGGGAATATTCTTCTTTCTTGAAGCTTTCTATCAAGGTGAACCTCCATATTACCTGTACCTTTAAATTCTTCAAATATCATGTCATCCATTCTACTTCCTGTTTCAACAAGAGCTGTAGCCAAAATTGTAAGACTTCCACCTTCTTCAATATTTCTTGCAGCACCAAAGAACTTTTTAGGCATTATAAGTGCTCCAGGATCTAACCCCCCTGAGAGTGTCCTTCCAGTTGGGTTTATAGTAAGATTATATGCTCTTGAAAGTCTTGTTAAGGAATCTAAAAGTATCACTACATCTTTTCCGTGCTCTACCATTCTCTTTGCTCTTTCAAGAACAAGCTGAGCTACTCTTGTATGATTAATTGGTTCTTCATCAAAGGTAGAATATATTACTTCCCCATTAATTGATCTTTGCATGTCTGTCACTTCTTCTGGACGCTCATCAATAAGCAGCACCATAAGAGTCACATTAGGATAGTTCTTAGAAATATTTTGAGCAACCTTTTTTAATAATGTTGTTTTACCTGCCTTAGGTGGTGCAACTATTATACCTCTTTGCCCTTTACCTATAGGACATATAATATCCATAAGTCTTGAAGATAAATCCTTTTCATCACTAGTTTCCAATCTTAATCTTTCGTCTGGATAAATCGGAGTAAGATTTTCAAATGACTTTCTTCCTATTGCTGTTTCTGGATTTTCACCATTTACTTTCTGCACGTATAATAATGCCTTAAATTTTTCCCCATCTTTTGGTTCTCTAACCTTACCTTCTATTTCATCACCAGTTCTTAGACTAAATCTTCTTATTTGAGAAGGAGAAACGTATATATCCTCTTCTGAAGTTAAATAATTTTTACATCTTAAAAAACCAAAATTATTTGATTCCATTATCTCAAGAATACCTCTTGCAGTATCTGAAGAGTTTATCATAACCTTTAACTGTTCCTTTTTCTCCTCTCCCTCTTCTTTTTCAATTTCTTTATCAGGTGAATCCTCTGTTTTTTCTTTTTCATCATGACTTTTAGGAGATATTTTTTCTCTTAATATAATACCATCCTTTTGAATGGCATTTGGGGAGCTTTTTATTATCTCTTCTATCAATTCACTCTTTTTCTTTTTAGAAACATTTTTAATGCCTAAATCTTTTGCAATATCCTTGAGCTCAACAAGAGTCTTATTTTCATAGAAATCCACTGTCAAAGCCGCACCTCCAAATATAACATTTTGAAATTTTTCAGGAAAATAATAGGTTGGAAATAAAAAGAATATATTTAAGAAATTTAATTCTAAATCTTTAAGCTAATTAGTTCTACTTAAATAAATTCTCTCATAAACAATGAAACGAGTAAAGATGTAACTTTACTCGTATGTAGAGATAGCATATATATTATGCTTTATTCAATACATATTTTCAAGTACTTTTTATCCCCCCTATTATAATTATTAATTAAATTAAAAATTTTATTCGATTATATAGAAAAGCAGCTTATTATCAAGTAGGCACTTGACTAATTTAAGCTGCTTCTCATTATCGTAAAAATCTTACTTATTTTCTAAAGATGCTTGTATAAAGTCTCTAAATAGTGGATGCGGTCTATTTGGTCTTGATTTAAGTTCCGGATGATATTGAACAGCTACAAACCATGGATGATCCTTAACTTCAACTACTTCAACTAATCTTCCATCTGGTGAAGTACCTGCAATTCTCATTCCTGCTTCTGTTATAACAGTTCTATATTCATTATTAAATTCGTATCTATGTCTATGTCTTTCATAGATTAAATCATCATTATATGCTTCATGTGCAAATGCTTCCTTATCAAGCTTACATGGGTATAAACCTAATCTCATAGTTCCTCCCATATCTTCTATATCCTTTTGTTCTGGCATTAAATCTATAACAGGATAATTAGTTTCTGGATCTATTTCTGATGAGTTAGCACCTGTATAACCTAAAACATTTCTAGCAAACTCAATAACTGCACATTGCATACCAAGACATATTCCAAGGAAAGGCTTTTTATTTTCTCTTGCATATCTTATAGCTTCAATCTTTCCTTCTACACCTCTATCTCCGAATCCTCCAGGAACTAAAATACCATCTACATCTCCTAATAATTCATCGATATTTCCTGATGTAACTTCTGATGCATTTACCCATTTAATTTCTACAGTTGAGTCATTAGCTAATCCTCCATGACCTAATGCTTCTACTACAGATATATAAGCATCATGAAGTTCAACATACTTTCCTACTAAAGCAATCTTTGTTTTCTTTGATAGATTCTTTATTCTACTTACCATGTCAACCCATTGGCTATTATTTATATCTCTACATCCTAAACTTAATTTTTCGACAACTAGATTATCTAAACCTTCTTTATGTAATAATAGAGGAACTTCATATAAATGCTCTGCATCTAAATTTTGTATAACTGATCTACCATCTATGTTACAGAATAACCCTATTTTATTTCTTAAATCCTCTGATAATGGTTTTTCCGCTCTACATACTATTATGTCTGGTTGAATACCTATGCTTCTTAGTTCCTTAACTGAATGTTGAGTAGGTTTTGTCTTAAGTTCACCAGCTTTGCCAAGAAAAGGTACTAGAGTCACGTGAATGAAGCAAACATTTTCTCTACCTACTTCATATTTTATTTGCCTTATTGCTTCTAAGAAAGGAAGTGATTCTATATCTCCAACTGTTCCTCCGATTTCTGTTATAACTACATCTACATCTCTTTCTTTAGAGACTCTATATACTCTATTCTTTATCTCATTTGTGATGTGGGGTATAACTTGAACAGTTCCTCCTAAGTATTCACCTTTTCTTTCCTTTGAAATTACTGACCAATATACCTTACCAGTTGTTACATTTGAACTCTTTGTTAAATTCTCATCTATAAATCTTTCATAATGTCCAAGATCTAGGTCAGTTTCTGCTCCATCATCTGTTACGAAAACTTCTCCATGTTGATATGGACTCATAGTACCTGGATCTACATTTAGATATGGATCAAATTTTTGAATTGAAACTTTTAACCCTCTATTCTTTAAAAGTCTACCTAATGATGCTGCTGTTATTCCTTTTCCTAAAGATGAAACTACACCACCAGTAACAAATACATACTTAGTTGTTTTATTGTTTATCATGTTACTTCCTCCCTATATATGAGAAATTATTAAAACTATTGACATTTTTTTAAAAAAGTATTACAATTAGTATTACCCACTAAATTAAGCTGGGTTTTTATTGCCTCAGGAACATACAACCTATCATACCACATATCTAAACACATTTCTAGTATTTTTTTTTTGCTTTCTACATGATTTTTATATCGCATCTTCCATTTCAAAATATCTCTCAATCATATACTTCTTCTATTCTCTTATTTTTACTTAAATTATTAGCATATATACTTTTTTAATAGAAAAATAAAACTTAATATGTATTGACTTACTAAATTTTAACTAAGTTTTACTTTATAGAATATTAAAGCATAATTAAATCCTAAGCATTTCTGCTCAGGATTTAATTATGCTTTAATATTTATTTTTAAATGAGTGCTCTGAGATTTTTGCCCTGAAACACTAAGGTTATAGTTGATAAAAACCTCTCCTCCATTTTCATCCACATCTATTTTTAATTCTTTTGTGTTTATTTTTAATTCTAACATCCCATATGGAGTATTATAAAGACTTACAGAACTATTATTTTTCTTAAAATTCATTGTTGTTGAAGTGGTTCCCTCTCTTTCTAACGTAAGGGAATTATCAGAAATTACTATCTTTGTAGTTGTACCATCCATCCCTGAAATCTCTGTTTCATCATAAACAGCCTCATATCCATTGTCCTTTATTAGAAACTCACCTGGTGTAACCACCTCTATAACATCATTTTCTTCAGCCATCTGCTGACTTGCTATTGTAATAACTGCTTTCTTTTTCATTATATCCTCCTTTTACCCTGCATTTATCATGTATTTATTTAACTCTTCTTCTGCTGCAGGAGTAACTATACGTATATTTAAAAAATTAGTTCCACTTTTTCCATACTTAATCTCTAACTGCTTTTCATCTCTTCCCTTACTGTATCTTGCCGATATCTTAGCTGCAAGCTCTATATCTTTTTCTGAATACTTACCAGTTAATATTACCATAGCACCGGAATAAGATAGTGGAAAAAACATCAAATCTTCTTCTTTCACCAAATCTTTCATTGCTTTTGCTTCTGTCTCATCTCTAGCGGCTATAATCTTTACATATTCACTTATTCTAAAGTGTCTTCCCAATCTAAGCATATCAATATCTTTTAATAATATGTTTTTCTCTGTATCTATCAAATCCTTTAATCTTGCTGAAAAATTTGGCTCAGTTAACTTACATCCTCCTGCTGGTGAAGGGTAGTCTTTTATTCCCCATTTTTCTGCAAGCTCTATTTGCCTCGTTCTAGTTCTTCCCGAAATATCTAGAAGTTTTTCTCTATCTACAAGACCACTTAACTCCATTTCAGTTGGATCTAAATTTTTTGCACAAAGAGGCCTTAATATCTTATCACTAAAACCGGATTCTTTTTTTACCATATCTAACGCCTTTTTATTTTGAGACATTGGTCTTTGATTTAAAACTTCTCCAGTAATTATAAAATCAGCTTCATATTTTTCTAAAAGCTCTCCAACATACTTCATCATCATAGCATGACAATCTATACATGGGTTCATATTTTTTCCCCATCCATGCTTAGGTTCTTTTACCATTTCAAAATGTTCTTTTGAAAAGTCTATAACTATAAGAGGCATTCCAATCTGTTCACACATTCTTTTTGCATTACTTTCCTCAAAAAAGTATGATTTAAAACATACCCCTATAACATCAATCCCTTGTTCTTTAATAAGTTTCGCAGCTAAAATACTATCTAACCCTCCTGAAACCATGGCTAGTGCCCTAGTCATTTTCATTCCTCCTTTTAAGTAGTCATAAGTTATAGTTTAGTTTTTTTTAACACTTTAATCAAGTTCAAAAAGTAAAGAGGTGCCCTATTTTTAATTTTGTGGCCTCCTCCTTATTTTAAAATATATTATCATCCACATTTATTACTCTTATTGAAAGAACCTCTCTATGAGTTCTTTGGTTTTAAATTTAAGCTTTATTTCAGCACCATTTTGTTTTACAGCTTCTTTTATATTCTGTGTTTGTTCACTATTATTTATATTATCAATTTCTTCAAATTCTTTATCACTTAAAACCTTTTTCATTTCTTTTTCTGTTTCTTTATATGCAATCTGTCCCTTAGCTATATCAACAAAACATAAAGGCGGAAACATTACACACCACCAATTTTGCCCTTTACCTCCTCCAATTATAATTCTATAAGCTTCATAATTACCTTGAGGAAGAGTTATGTTTCCATACATTTTAACTGGAAAGTTTTCAAATCCTAATGTAGTCTTTACTTCATAATTATATCCATTCTTTTTTATTATATCTTCAGCTATTATTCTTATTTTATCATCATTTTCTTTTATTATCTTTCTAGATTGTTCTATATTTTGAGAGTCCTTAAGCTTTGGTGATATATATTCTAAAACCTTATCTCTTACTTTTAGTTTAAGATTCTGATCCTCATTACTATCACTATTGGCTATAACATGAAATCTTATAAGCTTAGTATTTATTTCATCAACCACATCATTGGCTTGTTCTATTACATTTACATTAACATCATTTAACTTCCAATCAGTAGATCCAATTAAAGATATTGCTACAAGAAAAATTATTACAGTTAATGATATCCTTTTCACAATACAACACCCCCTGATACTAGTAATTATTTCCAAGAGGTGCTATTTTATTCACTATAAATTTTAAAAAATGTACAAGCTAGTTATTATTTACTATATAGTTCTAGTTATGTAAACATCCTTAAACTTCATCTTCATTCTTTCATAACAACTTTGAGCCTTAACCATATCTTCAAAAAAAGCAAAAACAGTAGGCCCACTCCCACTCATCATCGCTCCAATTGCATCCATATTTATCATATTTTCTTTTATAATCTTAATTATGTGGTGCTTCTTTAACGTTACATTTTCCAAAATATTTTTCATATTATTTGCAATAAAATATATATTATCTTTCTCCATAGCTTCAATTAAACCATTAATGTCAGGATGTTTATTAATCCTAGATATATCTATTCCACCATATACCTCTTTTGTAGATACTCCAAAAGGCGGTTTAACTAATACAACTATATGATTTTTAAAATCTTTTAGTGGTATTACAATTTCTCCAATACCTTCACATAAAGCAGTTCCACCCTTTATACAATAAGGTACATCTGCTCCAATTTTAACACCTAACTCCATAAGTTCTTCTAACGAGGCATTAACATTAAATATCGTATTCATTCCCTTCAATACCGCGCCTGCATCTGTGCTACCCCCTGCAAGACCTGCAGACATAGGTATGTTTTTTCTAATGTTTATTTTTACACCCTTTTTTATTCCATATTTATCTTTAAAAAGTTTTGCAGCCTTATAACATAAATTTCTTTCATCGGTTGGAACATAATACTTATTGCAACTTATAACAATTTCTTCACTAAGATTTTCTTCAATATCTATAAGATCATACAAATCTACAGTCTGCATTATCATTTTAAGAAGATGGTATCCATCTTCTCTTTTTCCAACCACATCAAGGGCAATATTTATTTTTGCGTACGCCTTGAGTCTCATTTTAATCCACCCTTTCTGCTATAGTAAATAAGTTTATAATTAAATATAGACAACTCTAATCCTTAATAAAAGTTGAACAAGCATCGAGCCTAATAAATTTCAGTCAGATTTCACTTTGTACAATGACAACAAGTCAATTCACTTATCAAGTTGTTTATCTATAAAACTTCTTTGCAAGTTTTATAAAAATTTATTTTTTTATTAATAATATAATTATATTATGTTTCACAATGATATTTATGTAAATACTATATTCATAATAAATAATAAAAAAATACAATTCACCGATTATCTCTCAATATGTCTATGCAAAAAACTTTACTCTATTATACAAAAGTTAATATACATCGCGCCTAATAACCTTAAGCTAGATTTCATTTTGTCAAATGGCAGAAAATTAAAAAACTATATCAAATTACATAAACGTAATTTGATATAGTTTTTTAATTTTCCATTAATTCTTTCATATCAAAAATTTCATATTGTTTTTGTTTTATATACTCTACAAGATTTTGGAACTGCTCAAAGAATACTATAATTACATCTCCTGTCTTTGCCCTTGTTAATGCTGTTTTAAGAGCTTGAAGTTCATCTAATACTAAGTATACACCTCTTTTCATATTAACAGTTTTATTTATACCTTTTAATATTATTTGAGCAACTTCTCCTGATTTTCTTCCTCTACTATCGATATCTTCTTTTATATAAATATAATCAAAGGCTTCTCCGCAAATAGAACCAATCCTTTCAATGGAGCTATCACTTCGATCACCAGGAACCCCAATTATGCCTATCAAATTTTTATGAGGAATATCTTTTAAAGCCTCTAAAACACTCTTATATCCATCAATATTATGACCATAATCTAAAATCACCTTTATACCATTAATATCATATTCATTAAACCGACCAGGATTATAGTTTTCATCTCCTTGAAATTGTTTTAACCCCTTTGAGATAATGCAATAATCTACTCCAATTCCTACTAAAGCCGCACAACAAGCCATTGCATTATAAACATTATACTTTAATTTTCCACTCTTAGTTATAGCTATTTCATTAACAGCACATATATAGTATTTTTTATTATTATTTTCAACAAAAAGAGCATTATCTTTAATATATATCCCTGGATTTCCTTCATTAATTGATTTTCTTAAATAAACATTATCATCTTTTATAGAAAAGAAAATTTTTCGTGCTTTAACTCTATTAAGTATCTTTAAACTCCATTCATCATCTGCATTAATCACTGCATAACCATCTTCCTTTATAGCTTCAACAACAAGTGATTTAACAAAACTCAAGTCTTCCATAGACTCTATTTCATCTATTCCCAAGTGGTCTTCTGTAATATTAGTTATTACACCAATATCCGCTAAATCATAACCTAATCCACTACGAACAATGCCACCCCTCGCCGTTTCTAAGACAGCCACATCCACATCTCTATTTAGAAGTACTGTTCTTGCGCTATCTGGCCCCGTATCATCACCATAGTCTAAATATTTATTTCCTACAATTATCCCCTCGGTAGTTGTTATACCTACATTGTAGCCTATTAAAGAAAGTATATAACCTGCAAGCCTTGCAGTAGTTGTCTTGCCATTGGTACCTGTTATAGATATTACAGGGATATTTCTAGGATTATTATTATACATCATATCTACTATTGACCCAGCCACATCTCGACTCTTTCCTTCACTTGGGAAATGATGCATTCGTATTCCCGGTGCAGCATTTATCTCTACTACAACTCCACTGTTGTAAATAGGTTTTGAAATGTCTTCTGTACAGATATCTATACCACAAATATCTAGACCAAGAACCTTTGAAGCTCTTATACAAAGTTCTCTATTCTCCTCACATATTTCATCAGTACAATCTATGGCGCTTCCACCTGTGGACAGATTAGCATTTTCTCTTAGCAAAACCTTCTCACCTATTAAAGGAACAGAAGAAATATCAACGCCTTGTTTGTTTAAGCATTCTAAAAGATTCTCATCTATTTTTATTTTTGTTAAAGGTTTTTCATGACTTTCCCCTCTTCTAGGATCAGAATTAAGAATTTTTATAAGGTCTACTATATTATGCTCACCATCACCTATTAAATAGGGAGGCATTCTCTTCGCTACTGCTATAACCTCATGGTTTACAACACATATTCTATAATCATTACCTTTAATATATTTTTCAATAATAATGTCCTTATAATTATCACTTAATACCTTATATACCTTTAATAACTCTTTTTCGCTTTTTATGTTAAGAATCACACCTTTACCTTTATTACCAAACTGAGGCTTAAGCACTACAGGATAACCTATTTTCTCTGCAGTTTGAAGAAGATTTATGGTATTAAAGACTTTTTCACCAGGAGCTACTGGTATATATTGATACTCCAATAACCTCTTAGTTAAAAGCTTATCACAAGAAATATCTGCTCCTATACACCTTGTACCATCACCTATAGTTGCTCCAAAAGTTCTTCCACATTTACCATATCCAATTTGATAAATTCCACTTTCCCCAAGTTTAATTATAGGGAGCTTTCTTCTTTTTGCCGCATCACAAATTGCCTTAGTACTTGGTCCAGTAGTTTCTTCAACTAAAGTTTTTCTTAAATAACTTACTCGCTCTTCAAAATTTATTGGCTTTTGATTTATTAAAGAATTAATTAGATCTATTACAAGATATACAGCTCCTAATGCTACCTTCTTATGTTCATATTGTACAACTACAAAATAGTGTTCTCCTTCGACTACTCTTGCCTTTCCATAACTTACCTCAATACCCATAATATTTTGTATTGCAATTATAGTATGTTCACATACATGTGCAAGATACGTCCCTTCCTCTAGTCTCTTAACAAATCCACCTTCCTCATCAATTCCACACCTATGCTTATATAGTTCTGGTAATAACTTTGTTAAATTAAAATTAAAATTAGGTATATCCTTTGTAGGTATTTCACTGTAACCTTCAAGATCAATATCTATTCTTAAACACTTTTTATGAGAATAGATATTTCTTCCCTCATAAACCTTTTCTTTAATCAGCTTCATTTTCTATTCTTTCCTCCTCAAAAGGCGCTTTGCTAATCAAATTAAATCTATTTCCTTTTGTTAAAACATGCATCTTTACATTAAACATACTCAATATTTCATCTTGATGTTTTTCAGAAACATTGCTATAAGTAATGGAACTTCCATCTAATATGTATACTGCTCCTGAACCAATTACTTCCATAACACCCTGCACATTAACAATAATTGCTGTATCTTCATCAATGCCTATTCCTAAAACTTGTGGATTTTGACCAACTCCAGCTAGTAATCTACCAAAACGTCCCCTTTGGGCAAAATGCTGATCAATAATTGCATTCCTTATAAACCCTAATCCCGGAGCCATCTTTAGTGTACATCTTCTAGGAGATTCTTCATCCTCCCCCTGTACAATCATAGTATCACTCATAACTGATGCACCAGCTGAGGTCCCCACAAAGAAACATCCTCTATCACATACTTTTATCATTTCTTGATATATAGGTGTTCCTCCTATGATACTAGTAATTCTAAGTTGATCACCACCTGTAAAAAATATAACTGATGCATTCTTTACAAGTTGTATATTCTCTACCTTATTACAATCTTTTCTACAACTAACATCCAAAGTCTCAATATTCTTAACACCTAACTCACTAAAAACATTTTTATATTTTTCCCCTACAATCTTAGGGAACTCTGTTGCTACCGTAGTAATAAGAAGCAAATCCTCATTCATATCTATTTTGGAACATACATGTTTTAATATGTCTTTCCTTCCTTCTTTATCTTCAGCTCCCCCTATGATTATTAAATTTCCTTCTGGATTATACTTCAAAGAAAACCACCTCTAATCATATATTTTCTATTTTCACCATTATTTAATAATTTATTCATATTTTCCTTTCTCACATATAAATAAATATAACAATCATAGTTTATCTATTAGTTCTTCATAAAATACAAAACTCCTCATGGATAATCCATGAGGAGTTTTGTATTTTTTAAATTATAGCTCTACCTGGGATAATAAGTTTCTGATTTGTACATATAGATTCTGGTCCATCGAGACTATTTATTTTTAATAGTTCTGCTACTGTAGTATTAAATTTCTTCGCAAGATCCCATAAAGAATCTCCTTTTTGAACTGCATATATAGTAATAGATGCTTTCTTTCCAGACTTTTCACCTTCTTTTTCTTCAATACCACATACACATTCTTTTTTAACAAAAGAAAAGACTTTAACATACGTACTGATAATTGCTTTAATTGCTATAGTATGTGCTTCGATATCCGCTTGGATATTTTCAAGCCAAGCTTTTACCATAGACTTCATATCTGGTTTAGCATCTTGAATATCTACCGAAGTAGTAAATGGAATATCTGCATCTATCTTACTTACAAGCATTTCACTATCGGAACACTTATAAATTACATTTACCTTAACTATTCCATCCATTATTACTTTATTTTCTATAATTTTCTTTTCTAAAGAAACAACTTTACCGGAACAATTAATAATTTGAATTGGTTCACATTCTGCCTTAGCTGGTTCTACATTGTCTTTCACAATAATTTCATTAGCCCCTTGGCCATGCATTAAAGTCATATCAACTTTTTTCTTACTAAGCGCCATATTCCTCGATGGCGAATAAGCATCTTCAATTACATCTACACTTTCCTTGCTTACTATCTTAATATTTCCATCTATAAGAGATTCAATATCAATAACTCTAGCTTCTCCTAAGTCATCTTCACCCACACTGCAATCTGTGCCTATTACTTTAAAGTCGCCAAATGCTATCATATCATTTGCTACTCCTTCTATTTCTTCTTCTTTAGAAACAAATATATCATCTTCTAAAGCTATAAGTTCTCTTGAATCTGCTGCTTTATAAACTACATCAACTTTACAAAAACAACATAACTGAACTTTATCTTCTGAAAGCTTTATTTCTTTTTTATGGGGCATAACATCGCATTTAATAACTTTTCCTATTTGTGGCTTATCCATGCTTACTTGTATATGAGATTTAGCTATCATATCAATATTTTTATTAGATATAACCTTATCAAACACTTCAACCTTTTTTTTCATCTCAACGTCGCCAGAACTTTCTATATCCTTAACATATTCAAATTCTTCTTTTTTATATACGTTGCACCTTGTGCTTAAAACGCCTTCAAGATTAATTTTTCTTTCATTAATTATGTTCACATTAATATGTTCAACTTCGCACTCTGCATCGCATACCATTTTATGTTCTGCTCCAGCAACATCAATATAGTTTGAGAATTTATCGTTGTAAGTAACTACATGAGTTGCCATACCTTCTTCTTCTCTTGCTAAGTAAATAACATTGTATTCAATTTGCCCTTCAATATATACTCTTTCCTGAAGAACTTCTTTGCTAGTTATGATAGGTTTAGCTTCCACCATAAGTATTTTAGAAACATCTGGATGTGTATCTGGTACTAAGTACTCTCCCCTCAATACTGTGTCAGAGGCGTTTTCATTAAATAACTGTTCATATTCAATACTTTCTTTTATAATATCTAACTCTGCCAAATTTATCCCTCCCATAATATACCTACTATAATATATATAATAAGTAATAATAAAATATGATTTAGAAAAAAAATATTTTCCTCTTAATCTCAATAAACACGCTATATTACAGGAGAATTTTGTCGAACCATAATTATTTTTTTAAGTTTAGTGTTGACAAGTTGAAAAAAATGTCGTATTATAATATTGGTTATTGACCATATAACCTCTCATAAATTCTCAATACCCTTTTATACCATAGTTGAAAGATGGAAACCCACCATCTTTCCTTTTTTTATAGTCCTAGAAAACGTTCTCATAAAATATAGGATAAATTAAAACCTCGCTATACGAGGTTTTAGTTTATCCTATATATACTAGCTGTACAGTCTTGGTCAAAACATCAGAATAGCTATATGTCACAGTCCTCTGGGTGTCTGTATCTAGCCTAACAACGAAAATACTTGGGTATACACTTTCTAAGACTCCGTTGTTAACTAGTACTTTTCTTCTACCTCCATTAGCTTTTAAAGTCACTCTTTCACCAATATGGCCTTCAATGTCCTTTTTAATGGAAGCAAGCGTTCTTATTTTCTCCATTACTAACACCCTCTTTCCTATTCTATTATATATTGCATAGCTTAACCTGTCAAATAAATATAATATTTTATCACTTTTTGTTTTATTTTGTCAATGTAAATTTTTTGTTAATATTATGATAATATAATTATATCTTAAACTATTCTGCCCAATTTACATTTATATTATTCTTATTACTCCTATATTACAAACTAAAATCATCAATTGTGCACCTCTACGTATATAAAAAAGATGGCTTGAGCCATCTTTGTCGTCATCATTATTCGTATATTATTAATTACATTATACAATATAAGGAGACTTAGGATAACCTTCTCTGTACTTTCCTCTTGTTTGGAGACCACCTATACCTTTTATTCCTGTAATAGTATTCTCAATAACTTCTGTTATAGAAACTACCTGATCAATTCTAGTATAAGCTATTTTTTCACATACAAATACAGGATCTAAGCAGTGAATTAATACTCTGTTAGGAGAGCTAGCAAAATTAGCACCAGCATCTAATATACTTTCATAACAGGACTGACATGCACCGGCAAAAATAACAAGCTCATCGTAACTTGAATTATAATTTCTTAGATTTTGTACAGATTCAATAAAATACTTAGAATTTCTATAGTTGTTTAAATCAAGGTAATTAGTAGCATTTCTTATAAGACCATCATGACCAGTTAAAACTACTATATCAGGTTTTACAACCTTGACAATCTCTACTACCTGAAGTGGCTGCTCTTTCTCCGAAATAGATTTACCTGTGGCATTCAAATTTAGTTGCTTGTACACCTTCAAGCAAGCATCTAAATATTGTGGATCTCCGTCTATATGCAGTATTTTACCTGGCCTTCCAAAAACCAATTCTTTCTCAGGAATTATCTTCGCTGACTTGTTTATCCTGCTCTGAAGATTCCGCCCCAAGAGGTCTCTAGAAAGCATCACCTTCTTTATAGCTTCGTTCACTCTGGCATTAAATATTTTATCTTTTTCTCCAGTAAAGTTATCATCTACTTCTTCTAAATCTTCTATCTTTGCATCTGCAATTATTCTTATATTAATGCCTTTTAGAACGTAAAATACTTCATTATTATCTTCCCTAATGTCTATAATCTTAAAGGTGATATCTTTACCATAAGATTTTCTAACAACTAAATCGCCAACCTTCATTTCCTTCTCCCTTTAAAAATATGTTATACAGTATTATCATATGTAGTATTCGTATATTTGTTATCATTTCACTTCATGAAATGAAAACAAATCAAGCCATCTTTATGATAGATGGCTTTCATGTAATAATCTATTCACTTTGATCATAAACCTTTTTAAAATCCTCAACAAACTTCAAATAATCATTTTGCTCCTTAATGATTCCTTCAATCTTATTATTAAAAGTATTTTGTCCCCAATTAACTTCATTATAATAGTATCTATTAGCCAATCTCCAGAACCTCTGTGGAAATAGAAGATATGCAAATATTACTCTATACTCTTCAGGGTAAAGTGGGATAATAGAATTATATGCTTCAAGTATTGCATTAGCATACTCTATATTCCATTTCACTCTTTTCAAAACCTTTATCATAAAGTTAGCTATATCGTAAGCTCTAACTTCTCTCTTACAATAATCAAAATCAATAACATGTACATCATTAACATCATCTAAAATGATATTATGATATGTGAAGTCATGGTGACAAAAAGATTTTTCCTTTTCTGTCCTTTCACAAATACTAATATACTGTGAGTCTTGAAGCATTTGTAGTGCTCTTTGTGCAAGCCCCTTATAAAAGTCCATAGACTTAATATAGTTTAAATCAAAACCTGTTTTTGCACTTTTCTTCCTAGTCATATCTCTCATCTTATCTAAAGATTTTATCCTCTTATCCATTAGATGTGGCCATCTGCCAAGATCGCTCTTTAATTTTGAGTTTTCTGGAGGGTCATACCCCTTAGTTGCTTCATGCATTACAGCTAAAGTCTTCGCTGCTATTTTTACTTCTTCAATATTGTGAAAATCACATTCTCTTCCTTGTATCCATTCAGATAATGTGTATAAATCTTCATTTACTAGAGCATAAGGTTCTCCATCAATGTTTAAGTTATACCTATCTACCCTAGTAAATCCATTTTTTATTAAATGCTCTTTAGCTCCATAAACGAATAAAAGCTTTTGAGCACCAAAATTAATTCTCTTTAAACACTTTTCTCCCTTATTAGTTTTTAGATAGTAGATACCCTTATTAGGTCTTATTACCTCAATCTTTATATCGAACTGTCTTTCTATTTCAAATTCCCTCATCATAGTGCTCACCTCCTCTATATTTATATGTACAAGCATTTCTATTTATTAACATTTTTTATATAAAACTAATATAATAGACTATAAACATTTGGAAAGGATAAGTGTATGAAAATTGCAATTGATGGAAGGGCTGCAAAGTGGTACAGAGGTACTGGTATTGGAACCTATACTTATCAATTAATAAATAATCTTAATCAGATTGATTTTTTAAATCAATATCTCTTGTTTATGCCTCAACATGCTCCCTTTGAACGACAACTTAGAGACAACTTCAACACGAGCTATTCGCTAGATAACAACAAAGATAACTTTTGGGAAGAAGTACGAATCCCTAATATATTAAGTGATAACGAAATTGATATATATCATGTCCCCCAAAACGGAGTTGGTCTATCTCAAAATATTCACTGCGCCTCAATGATAACTCTTCATGATATTATTCCTTTAAGAATGCCTGAAACAGTAAGTAATAGATATCTAAAAATTTTCAATGAAGATATACCAAAGATAATTGAAAAATGTAATGGTATAATTACTGTTTCTGAATTTTCTAAAAACGATATTGCAAAAGAATTTAATTTTCCAAAAGAAAAAATTTTCGTTACTCATTTAGCTGCTGAAGATATATATAGACCATTAAATAAAATAGAATGTAAAAATCTTATTAATAAAAAATATGGTGTTTGTAGTGATTTTATTCTTTATGTCGGAGGATTTAGTCCTAGAAAAAACATCCTTGGATTAATAGAGGCATTTAGTATACTATTAAAGCACTATAAAAAAGATATAAAACTTATAATTACAGGAAAACATGGGATATCTTATGAAAAATATAAAAAAAGAGCGGAGGACCTAAAAATACTCTCTCATGTAATCTTCCCTGGATTTATTCCTCTTGAAGATATGCCTCTATTCTATAATGCATCAAAAGTATTTGTTTACCCGTCCTTCTATGAAGGATTTGGTCTTCCCCCTCTTGAAGCCATGGCTTGTGGTACTCCTGTAATAGCTTCTTCTGAAACTTCTGTACCAGAAGTAGTTGGAGATGCTGCTTTGCATGTAAATCCTAATAATATACTAAAGATCTATGAACTTATGCTCTCAATTTTAGAAGATAGAGCTCTTTCTCTATCACTTATTAACAAAGGACTTATACATTCTTCAAAATTTAATTGGAAAAAAACAGCCTATGATACTGTTGATGCTTATAAATCAATTTGTAATATAATATAATTAGTTAAGGTATAAGCATTGCTTATACCTTAACTAATTATATTATATATTATTTTTACATATTTTCCAATATATTCAATTTGAACTCTTTTAAAAAGTCCTCTCTATCTTCCTTAAATTCTAATTTATTCGATAATTTATACAAAAATATATCTTCTCCCCAATCCTTTTTCTTATAGTAATAATCCCTTGTACATGTATAAAAATCATGAGGGAATTTTAACAGTATATATAGGAGTTCATATTCAGATTTATTAAGTAAAGCAACCTCATTATATACTCTTAATATTTCTTTACATTTCTCAATATCAAAAGAAAAATTCTTTATACTTTTAAGTATAAATGTTGCTAAATCTTTAACCCTTATATCAATAGTACAGTAATCGAAGTCTATAAAGTGAGCTTCATTATTTTTTATAAGAATATTATGATGAGCCAAATCATTATGACATAACACAATCTTTGAAGAATCCTTACAAAGTTTTGAGTAAGCCTCTAAATTTATGGATTGTTTACATTCATATATTTGCTTTAGATAATAATCTACATTATCCATATAAAGCTTATCAAAATCATTCTTATAGCTATATCTTGCTACTTGATCTTTAAATTTTATTAAATCTTCGTATGCCATATCAAAATAGTACGAAAGATCATTAAGAGTAACGTTGTCTTCTAACATACCAGCCTCTCCTACACACTCAAACAACCCCAAAGAAGCATTATGAAGCTCACCTAATGCTTTAGAAGCAAGATATAAATCCACTTGATTTGAAAAAGCACTCTCTCTTCCTTCTATAAGCCCTAAAATTATATATAACCCATTTTTCCATTGCACAAAATTCTTTCCATCCTTACATTTCTCTATGGTTAGTATCCGACTAAAATTTTGTTTTATATAATCTAAAGATGTGCATATAAAATCCAATCGTTCCTTAGAATAATCTATTCTTTTTAAAATCTTCTTTCCTATAGATGTATCTAAAATATACACACTTCTTAACGGAACTACATCTTCTACCTGCAAGTTATACATATCAAACAACTCAACATTTAAATCGTAAGCACAAAGATATTTTTTGTCGCCATATTTCACCTTTAACAATGAAACCACCCTTTATAATTAATATCTATATTAAAGCCTCCCCATCCTTTAGAACGGCTAAAGTTAACCTTCTTGCATACTCATTATCATCCCAATGCTTCTTTCCTTCTCTTCTTTTGTCACATATCTTCATAAACTCAAAAGGATATGAAATCATCGCTAATATAAAGTTTTTACTTATATTTTGTAAACTTTCATGACATATAAATTCTGTGACTACTTTTTCCCAGCTAATATCAACCCCTTTCCTCTTGAGTTTATTTAAATAAGCTATGCAATCACACTCCACCGTATTAAAACATAGTCCGCTTATATCACAAACTTTGATCTCACCATCCACCCAAAGATTATTACTTTCACAGCTCCCAAGACACACCTCATTATTTTTCATACTTCTCAAAATAATTGATATATACTCATCATTTGAAATATAGTTTATACACTTTTTAGCTCTGTCAAGAATTTTTGGTGCCAAAAAATAAAGTTCCCTTTCAAAGGAGTCACTAGGTCCTCTTTCCTCAATTTTTCCTAGTATTCGCTTAAGCTTCTTTATCTGCACCTTACACTCTTCTATTTCCTTCCCTATAGAACTTTGAATACTAAGAAGAAAAACTCCATTACTATTCTTCATTTTTTCATGAAACATAGAAATAACTTCTATCTGTTTAAGAATATTGTATTCGTCTAATTCATTTGGTAGAATTTTTTTTGTTTTCTCTTTTCCTCTTACAACATTTATCTTTTTTTCCTGTAAGTAATTATTTATCGAGTACATTAGCTTCCTCCTAAATACACTGCTTTCCTTAATTCATTTACAAATTCTTGTCTCTCCTCTCTATCATAAATATATCTCATTAACTTTTTAATAAAAAACTCTTCTTCCCATGGTTGCTGCTCCCAGTAATACTGTATGCCTAATTGCCAATACTGTTGGGGAAATTCTACAAAAGCAGCCATTATTGGTATTTCATCTTGGTCTATCCTCTTATTGGCTGCATAAGCATCAAAAATAAAAAAAGCTTTTTTTAAATCCCACTTACCATCCTTCATAGAACGTATTAATAAAGATGCTAAGTCATGCAGATGTGTATCTAAAATACAATAATCAAAATCAATTATATTTATTTCCCCCGTACTATTTACTAGAACATTATGATGAGCATAATCATGGTGACAAAACCCCCTTTTCATCACCTCTTTTTTCATCAACTCCAAATAATTACTCTGTAAAAGATTCTTAATAGACCACTCAACTCTTTTTAATTCTTCATCCATTATAGATAAGTAAAGCTTATCAAACTCTGATTTATATGCTTTTTGATATATCCTCTTTCTAAAATCCAATATTTCATCTCCCCTAACTCCAAAGATCTTCCCCCATCTAAGCCATCCAATCCTCGGCTTCATTTTCTTCGTAATGTTAAAACCTTCACTGCATACATGAAGCTCAGAAAGTTTAAGAGAAGCTTTTAATAAATCTATAGGATTATCATAATTGCTCTCCCTAGAAATTACCCATGGAGTTAGATATGCATACTTTTCTCCAAGACTTATAAAAGAAGTCTCAAAACAAGTTTTTATTATTTGCGGAATGGTTTTGAATCCTTTTTTTTGAAGATGTTGAATTGCTGAAAGGATAAAATGAAAATGAGGATATTGATAATCTATAACTTTTAAACAATAATCCTCATCTTCTGTTGATATCTTATATATGTTTTTTATTTTTTTGCATGAATTACTTACAATACCATAGTTTTTTTTGACTATTTCAATAATTTCACCTATTTCCACATTTATCCCTCCGCCTCTTATTTCATTTTATTATATGTATTGGCTTTTATTGGTGTTACATTCACAAAATCATATTCTCAATAATATTATTAATATATATAGGATTTTTAGGAGAGGATTTTATGAAGATCGCCATTGATGCAAGAGGTATCAATTGGTATAAAGGGACAGGAATAGGCACCTATACCTATAATGTTCTAAAAAAATTACTTCAATTTAATGATAATAATGAATATTCATTATTTTGGTCAGGAGGAAACTTTCAGGAGTTTAAAAGAAGAAATACAAATATTATTATGGCATCAAAAAAACATCAGAGATTCTTCGAAAGTATCTACTTCCCCAACTATATAGACTGTTACAACGTAGATATTTATCATGTACCTCAAAATGGTATAGGTATTTCTAATGGATTAAATTGCAAAAAAATTGTTACCATACATGATTTAATACCTTATATCCTACCTGAAACAGTAGGTAAAGGATATCTTAAAAAATTTCTTGAAGAGATGCCTAAGATAATAGAATGTTCTGATGGAATAATCACTGTTTCTGAACAATCCAAAAATGACATACTTAAATTCTTTCCATGCTATGATAAAGAGAAAATATATGTTACCCCCCTTGCCGCTGATGTACAATTTAACCCTATAGATAAAAAGCAATGTAAAAATACAGTTAATGAAAGATATAAATTTAATACACCATATATACTATATATAGGTGGTTTTAGTGCAAGAAAAAACGTAAGAGGATTAATAGAAGCTTTTCATAAAATTCAAAAAGACTTAAAAAAGGTTATCTCCCTAGTTATAGTTGGTTCCTTGAGAGATGAAGGAGAAAAAATTTATAATTTAGTAAAGGAATTAAACCTCTTAGACAAAATTATTTTTACTGGTTTTGCTGAGGATCAATTTCTGCCAACTTTATATAGTGGATGCGAAGTCTTTGTGTATCCATCATTTTATGAGGGTTTTGGCCTTCCACCATTAGAAGCAATGAGCTGTAAAGCACCAGTAATCACTTCAAATACCACTTCTATACCTGAAGTAGTAGGAGATGCTGGGTTACTTATAAATCCTCATAATAAAGATGAACTTTCATGTGCTTTACTAAAAGTTTTAAATGATGAAGATTTTAAGGAAAATCTAAGAGAAAAAGGATACTTAAGAAGTCAACACTTTAGCTGGCAAAACACAGCTATAAATACACTTATGGCATACCAGTCAGTAAATGAAAATCTCACCCTTTCCCCCAAAGTTGTCATTTAACTCTCCACCTATCAAGATTATAGATAAAGCAATTTTAGATTTTATTAAATAAGATAAAAGCAGCCTGATGCTATATCAAGCTGCTCTTATCTTATTTTACTTGTTGTCATTTCACAAAGTGAAATCTGGCTCAAATTTAACAGGCTTCGAGCCTATTAAATTCTATTTTTCATAAATTATTTAGGATTAAAGCGATGTATCTTTAGTATGATTGATGCCTACTAAGCTTTAGTATATCTCATATTCCCGTATTTATTTTGTTTAAAATATTAGGGTAATTTACTTCCATGAATTTTATAAACTCATAATAATTATTTTTTCTTTTTGAGTTGCTTTGTATATTAACGAATCTTGCCCAAAGCTTATCATCATTTAATAATATAGCTCTTCTATCAATTATTTTATTTCTATAGCAATTATTATTGCTCGGAAAAACATTTTCTTCATACATGAAACTTAATAGTTCATCACAGTTCATCATAGAGAAGAAAATAAATTGTTTAAGCGCATCTTTATTCTTCTTATTATCTAATAATACTAAATTGACACCATCAAGCGATACAAAATTATTCCCTCCCTTTTCAAAACTAGGAAGCTTTACTACTCTCCATTTACTTGTTTTAAACTTTTCCTTTAATTCACCCAAGCTATTACTTGATCCTAAAACTACGATGCTATTATATTGTTTTTGATCATTAATTATTTTTAAAATTTTTTCCTTTTTCATAGTACTTAAAAGTTTTATAATCCTATCTATTTTCTCACTGTTTTCAGTTATATCTTTTTGATTATCTAAAATATTAATTTGATAACATAAGATCTTAAAAAGCTCTCTTTCCTGACTTTTATTCAAAGTAAGAAGTACTTTACTACCCTTAGATAACTCATAAAGCTTTTTCCCTGAAGCAATAAACTCCTCCCAACTATTTACTTCTTCCATATTTATATCATATTTTTCTAAGACTTCACTATTATAATAAACAACTATAGGTCTAGAATCCCATGGAAATCCATACACTTCATTCTTATATCTAACCTCATCTACTCTAGATGGAGAGAAATTATTTAAATAACTATTTAAATCCGTTGTTATGCTTTCAAAAGAATCACTTCTTTTTTCTAATAGTTTTATAATCTCTTCTCCAGTTAATAGAACCATATCTGGTTCATTTTTATTATCTTTAAGTGATTTCTCAACAGAAGTTATGTATTTATCCTTATTAAAATCCTTTATATTTATTTCTACTCTAGGATTCTTTTCTACAAACTCCTTAGCTCTCTTTTTCAGATATTCACTGTATGGACCATAACTCCATATTTCATATTTACCAGATAATCTTTTATAGTTATTATTAGTAAAAAAGCATCCATTAAAAAGTGTAGAAATTACGAATACCATAATAATAATTGTACTTACTCTTCTCAAAATATCACCTCTGCCTGATAATTAAGTATAAATGAGTTTATGGTTAAATTTAAATATTTATAGATTATTAAACTTGCTTATTTTTACTTACATTATAACACAAGTATATACATAACAAAAAAGACCCTTGGCTACAAATGTGTAACTAAGACTCTTTATCTATTCTCTTTAAAATTTTATAGCAACTATTGTCATATATAATTGACCGAAAAGCCTATACTTCTAACGTGGGGGTAGTTCACCATTATCAACTGCTATATGGGCAAATATACATGATTCCACATCTCCTTTTGATTTAATACAATAATATTCTCCATCTATGCATCCTCCTACATATGGAGCATCATTAAAGAAATCTATAGAAACGTAGGGTTTAGACATTCTTATAGTCTTTATTCTTCTGCTAAGTTCTATCCTTTGACTAGGAGTTAGCATTAATTCTATATTAGATTTACTGCCAACAGGCATATACATAAAGTACCACCCCACTCTAGCTCCTTTATTAATTAACATTTCTATAAATTCATCTGAAGTAACTTTTTCTACGTTACTTCTGGAAACAACAGATGAAACACCAAAAAACACCCCTCTATCTTTAAGAAAATCCATTCCTTTCATAACTTTTAAAAAAGTTCCGCTTCCCCCTTTAGAGTCTGTCTCTTTCTCAAAACCATCTAAATATAACATAGGTATTATATTTCCTAATTTCACTATTTTATCTGCTACTTCTTTAGTAATTAACGTACCATTAGTAAAAGTCATGAACTCTATGTCACTATACTTTTCATAAATTTCCCACATATAGTTAACAGAAAAAGGTTCTGCACCTAAAACCATTATGAAATAAATCCCTAAGTCGCGAGCTTGACCTACTACTTTATCAATATCTTCATAACTTAACTCTTTAGACTTATCATAATCTACCTCATAGCATCCAATATATCTTAAGTTACACTTTATAGATGGACTAATTAGTAAAACAAATGGTATCTTTGTATCTTCTTTCTCAAGCCACTTTTTTCTCTTCAATGTTCCATCCCAAATAGCATTAATAAAGAAATTTTCGAATAACTTTTTCATAAAAGCCTTATTAGTATTAGTTAAAACCTCTTGTAAAAATTGTTTTATTGAAGGAACTTCATTATAATATTTTTCTATCTCTTCAATACTTTTCTTAGAATCATCATCTTTAGCCAACATTCTAGCTAATGAAAATATTCTATTAATATTCTTTTCAGGATTATGCTCTATAACTTCATAAATGGTTGCAACCACAGCCTTTTTAATATTTTTATGCATACTTTCAATAATCTTCATAAAAATATCCTCCTGTAAGAGATATACTACTTTCAATAATAATTACTAGATTTATTTTCGTTATACTATAATGAAATTTATGACCTAAAAATATATCTATTTTTATCACAAATATAAATATACTTCTCATACTGTATTTTCTTTATTAACTTCTACATAGTGTTATATTATATTGAAATTGCTTTACGTTTATTACATTGCTTTCCTTTATCTAAAACTATTAATACAAATTCTATTAACTATTTAACTTGTTTATATTACTACTTATATTTTGTTATCAAGAATTTTTGATTGCAAGCATATATATTTATAAAGATACTTAAATACTTATTAATATAGAATTCTCAAAACATCAAAAATAAAGTTTTCTAAATTAAAATCAGTTACTCTTACTTTTATTAAATAATTTTAATGGGGGAAAAAAATGATTAAAAATGGAATTGAAATAATAGGATTATCACCTCAAGAAGAGTTTACTTCGATTTCCTCTCCATATTCTGTACCCTTCTCACAGGGGGATTATATCTTTGTAAGCAGAAGAAAACATCATATTAAGGAACTATTAAAAGTATCTTTTGACATTGTTAATTTAACTTATAATGAAATTGTTCTAAAAGATAAAAAAATACTAACTTTTGAAGGAATAAAAAATTACACTTTAGAATATCGCGATACTCATAAAAAGAGAATTACTGTTACTAGAACTATTCCCTTTAACCATTTTATTGAACTTCCACCAACAGTTTACGATTTTGATAGTTTTAAAATATTAAAAATGGATGGAGCATTTAAGAACATAAATGGAAACATGATTTATGGGAACATACTATTATTAATTGCACTTATATCAAAAAAAGAATCACTAATCATGGTCAGCAATGAACCAAAACCTGATTATGATATTCTTTCTATTGATGACACTGTCAATAATAATACTTACGACAATATTGATGTTAAGAACTTATATTTATTAAAAGAAAATAATGTAGACTTAGTTCTAGATGAAAAAAGTGATATAAATATATTAATTACAGAAAATGATAATAGATTACAACCAATTGAAAATAAAGAAGAAGATATAGAATTTATACCCGAGCAACCTATAGTTGAAAATAATATTGTAGAATTAGATGAAGAATTTATGTAGGAGGTACAATATGAAATTTTGTATAGATGGATTAGCTGCAAGTAATCTCAACGGAACAAACTTATACTCTTATACTAAAGAAATAGTAACTCTTTTAAACTCTTCTGATAAATTTGATGCTATGTACGCATTATGGGATAACTTTCCTCTTAGCTTCTACTGGAAAAGACTTCAAAATATACAATTTATGTCACTGGGCATAGATAGAACACAAAATGACCTTTCAAAATTAGAAGAATTTCTTTTAGCGAATAAAATTGATATATATCATTCTCCAAATAATGGTTTCAGTATTCCCGCTAATAAGGTGTGTAAATATATTACCACTATACACACCCTATATCCTGTAGCTGCTAAAGAAATGGTAGATGAAAAATATTATACAAAATTTATGAATATGGTTCCTCACGCTCTCGAATTATCTGATAGCATTGTTGTAAATTCTGAATTTACTAAATCAGAGTTAATTAAATATTTTTCAATTGATGAAAATAAAGTTAGAGTAGTTTATCCCAAGTGCAGCGAAATGTTTATTCGTATGGAAGATTCAATGTGCATCAACTTTTTGAAAAGAAATTATAAAATAACTTTCCCTTATCTACTTTATGTTGGAAACATAACCCCAAGAAAAAACATAGATGCTATTATAAAACTCTTAAAACAAACAAAAGAGAAAATAAAAGACTTAAAACTAGTTATAGCAGGAGATATTTCAGGTAAACGTACTGATTATGTAAATGATATAAAGAAGCTTATTCATAGTTATAACTTAGATAGTGATGTAGTATTTCTTGGAGTGGTCAAGCAGACACACCTTCCTGTTCTATACAGTGGTGCAGTTTGTGTAGTAGATTTTTCTGAATATAATAGTTACCCACTATCAACAGTTGAAGCGTTAAAATGTAAAGCTATTGTTATTTGTAATAGAACTGATGTTAATTCAAAAATTCTTGATCAATGTGTAATATTTGCTAATCAACCAGAAACCTCTTCTATGGCAGAATTCATCCACGGAATTCATAGAAGCACAGAATATAAAAACAAAGTGCTTTCTAAGCTAAAAATACCACTATCCTCTTCTGATGAAGAACTGCTATCAATCTATAAATAAAGCTGAGCAAGCATCAAGCCTACTAAAAAAGATAAACAACTTCATCCTTATACAATTCATGAAACTAGCCTCAAAATGTACTGCTTTTTCTAAGGAATAGAATTATATTTTTATATTCTATTCTTTTTTTATAAATCTTTTTAACACACCTACACACCTCAACCTATTTATACTTTTTCATTAAAAATCTAATATAAATATTTTATATAGAATTTTTATGAAAAATAAAAATCACCTGACTTCAAAACATAACAATGAATTCAGATGATTTTAACATATTAATAATTTCTGTAACTATTCCCTCTCTTTTAAACTTCTTAGATTTTATGGTTATAAACCTTATTTTTGCATCTAATATTTTCACTTTTATTTCCCCAATATCAATTTTTAGGATAAACAAGTTCAAACTGTAAGATTTTTAAAAAGCCCCTAGTTTTACTACTCTTTCTAAAATTCCCAATTAGCTTATGAACTTGTTTATCAGTACATTATATTTAATATTAAGAGTAATAATTCCTAATTATAATATTTCTATTTCTACATCCTCAACCATTGCATCGGTACTACCATATATAAAATTAATTATTTCATCTATAGAGCTATTAGCATGTCTTGTGTTATTAGTAACACATGCAACTCCAAGTACCAATAATTTATGATTATCATGATGCTCAATTTCACTTATGGATGCATTAAACTTATTTTTAGTTTTAGCTATAATACTTCTAGCTACCATTCTCTTATCCTTTAAAGATTGCGACCAAGGTATCTTTATTGTTACTCTTGCTGTTCCTATAATCATTTTTATCACCTATTAACGTATTTTTAAACTTTATATTTATATTATGACTAAAAAAAAAGATTATAAGCTACAAAAAGAAAAAAACCTTCAGTAGAAGGATTTTGGCAGCCCGTAGGAGAATCGAACTCCTGATTTCACCGTGAGAGGGTGACGTCTTGACCACTTGACCAACGGGCCATTTCATAAATAATTTTACAATAAACTTTAAATTATGTCAATATATGTATGACTGAATATTCAATAAATTCAATATATATATTGGTGTTGTAAATATATAACTTTATAGTTAAATGTATAATTCATGATCTATAAATTCATATTCAATTAAGAACTTCAAAAAAAATATTCAACACGGAGACTACCTGTTGTTATTTCACGAAGTAAAATTTCACTAAAATTGAATAAGTTAATACCTATTCAATTTTAGTTTTCATGAATCATTTAAGAACTGAAACTATTTATCTTTATCTATAAATTCTATTGTTAAAGTTTATTATTCAAATCTCTCTATAATTATGTCCCATCTATTATTTATTAAACCATAAACATAATTATCCATATATATTCCAGTTCTTTTATTAAAACAATGAGCTTTTCTAGTTCCTTCTTTTTCAAACCCAGCACTTTCACATACTTTTATAGATGATATATTACCTGTATTTATGTTTGCTTCCAGCTTATGTATTCCTGCGTAGTTAAAAGAAAAATCCACAAGCCAGCTTAATATATACTTCATTATTCCTCTATTGGTAAAATCTCTATTTAATACATATCCTACTTCGGCTCTTGAATCAACTAAACTAATATTAAACAATACAATTAAGCCTATAACTTTTGATATACGCTTATCTTCTATAGCCCAATCTATTCTTATTCTTTCTTCGTATAATTCACTTAATTCTTCAATAAAGTCCTTAGCACTCTCTTCATCTCTAATAAAAGGTGCCCTATCATAAGTAGCTATATCTTTATTCTGATAAATATCCCAGATATCTTTTGCATCATCCTTTTTCAGCTTTCTAAGCTTAAATCCTTCTGTTTCTAGTTCCGGAAAATCATTAAATATACTTTCTATATTATTAAGCTTAAATCTAGCAAATAAAGGCATAAGTTCCTCCAAAAAATCCTTTTTTTAAGTATATGTAACTTAAGTTAAAATTAGAACACTTTTTTTACAGAAAAAAAGAGTTGTTGACATTTTATTTATATCAACAACCTCACATGTATGATTTGCATAATATTGTCTTCTAAAATTTATATTCTAACATTTGTAGGTATATATAGTAATACATATCAAAAATGTATTAGTGAAGCTTTTGTATTTTATAATCCTAATGCTTTTCTCTTCTCTAATATTATTTGCTCAAGAATGTCTGCTGTCTTAGCTACATCTCCCTCAAGAATTAATTGACCACCTGTTATTTCCTTTAAGCTCTCAGTTAATGTATTTGTTACAATGTCACTTCCTTCAATAAATGGAGGAAGTGCAAGATGTAGTGGTAATCCTAATGCCAATCCAAACGCTCCGTCTGCTAATGCCTGTTCTTCAAGCCACTGTGGTGCTGAAAGAACTAATGGAAGTTGTGGAACATCTATACCTAAGAATTCAGCAAGCTCTGTTGCAACAATTTCAAGTCTTCCTATAGCAAGGCATGGACCAAAGTTTAGAACTGGAGGTATACCAAGTGATTCACATACTTCTCTTAAGTTGTCACCTGCAAGAGCAGCAGCCCTTGGTGACATTAAGCCAACATTTTCAAGTCCTCCTGATGAACAGCCAGCTGAAAGAACTAGTATATCTCTCTTTATAAGCTCCTTAGTTAACTCTACTGTGAATACATCATGGCCTAATGCAGTAAGGTTTGAACATCCAACAACTCCAGCAACACCCTTAATCTTACCTTGCGCAATTAAATCTACAAGAGGTTTCCACGTACCACCCAGGAACTTCTTAAGTGATGTTTCACTTACCCCTGTAATAGTATCATCATTTCCATGATCTTTAGGTATTTTTATTTCAACTTTTTCTCTTCTGTTTTTATAGCTTACAAGGGCTTCTGTTAATATTCCCTCTGTTATTTTCCCTCTATCCTCAAAGGAGAATCTTACAAAGTCAGCACTTGACTTCTTAGCTACATCATCTAAACAAACCATCTTTACCATATACTTTTCTGCTACTGGTTCAATTCCTGGGAGTGTACAATTGAACTCTGATAATACTATATCAATAGCACCTGTAGCTAGTACAGCTTCACTTGTGAAATTATTTCCTGCATGTCCTGAAAATATATCATCATAGTGTTCTCCTCTAAGTTGAAGATCTTGCCCAACACATGTACATCCAACCAACTTAAAGCCCTTTGCACCATATTCTCTTGCCATATCTTGAACTTCTTCCTTCTTTAGTTCATCTTGAAGATGAGTAAAGATTGAATGCTGGTGTCCTGTAATCATTATGTTTATATAGTCCTCATCTATAACTCTAAATCCAACCTTAGCAGGTCTAATAACAGGTTCTCCGAGCATTATATCATTAAGAAGATTTGTTAATGTTAATCCATAAAGTCCTGTAGCTATTCCAAGTTGAAGAGAATGCATTAACATATCTACAGGATCACTGTTTAAATTCGTTGATGTCTTAACTAAAGCATCGAAAACTTCTGATTTAGCTCCCCCTGGAAGTATACCAAGCTCCTTCCACCTTTTAAATCTTGGAGCATAAGTTAACTTTTTAAGAAGCTTCATTTTTTCATATCTTGGATTATAAAGATCGTCCAGCACTGCTTTTGCAACTCTTTCTGCTTTCTTGTGTATATTACTTTCATCTATGCCAAATACTTCTGCTAATCTATTTAGAGTTTCTCCCCCCTTAAGTTCTCCTTTAACTTCAGCTGTTTTCTTAAGGTTTAATGCAGTAGTTTCTACAACATGAATATAGCATCCTGCACCTGCTGCTACTGCACGTAAAAAGTTTCTTGCAACTATTGTATGTGCATCTGCACCACAAATACCTCTAGGTGATTTTGGTGTTATCCTACAAGGGCCATTAGCACATAATCTACAACATACCCCCTTCTTTCCAAAACCACATTTGTTCTTTTGTAGTTCTACTCTATGATGAGAAGTTTCTACATCTAACCCCTCAATATAATTTAACAACCCCTTATCTGCTGAATTACATAGTGTACATGTTCCACACAATCCCATAATTACCCCTCCTAATCTATACTATTTTAGTGTACTTTAATTTTAAAATAAAAGGGTTTCCCCTTAACTATACTATTTTTATACACTTTTATTGATTAAACTAAGGGAAGAATTCTTCCCTATAAAAAATTATTCTCCATTATGTTTTTAAATGTTATGTTTTTAAGCTCATCACTTAATACTTTCTGAACTTTCCCTAAAGCTTTATGAACTTGACACTTTCCCATCTTTTGCGCATTACAAGCCTCAGGCTCTATAATGCATCTTGCCACATATACAGGTCCATCAACTGCCTCCATAACATCTATAAGACGTATTTCCTCAGGTAATCTTGCTAGAGCATAACCTCCATTAACTCCCCTAAAAGAATTAATTATCCCTGAATGCGTTAGTTTTCTTAAAATTTTTAGTAAAAATCTTATAGGTACCTTCTCATATTGGGACATGACTTTTGCTTCAACTTTAGTACCAAAATCTAGCTTACATAAATATAATACTACTCTTAAGGCATAATCTACTTCTTGAGTAATCTTCATAATTCTACCCCTTATAAGGTTTTTTTATATTTAAAAATATATCACTATACTTCTCTAATGTCAACATTTTGTTAATAATAATTATTATATAAAATCTAATTTCCTTTGTTTTTCTGAATAATTAATAGATAATAAGAATTAATTTTCATCTATCGATATTAAAAATAAAATTGAATAGGCATCAAACCTATTCAATTTTGGCCAGACTTCACTTCGTAAAATGAAGGCAAATGAGTATGAAAAAATTATTACTCTTTTAACTATTAAATTTTAAAAATCTAATATATATCATAAAATGCTTATTGAAAACTTTTATTCAGTTAGCTTAATATTTAAATTTACTTCCTTTCCATCTCTAAGCACTGTAATCTTAACTGTATCTCCAGACTTATGTTTTTCTTTTAACTTATTTAATTCATCTAATTTTTTAACTCTCTGCCCATCAAAATTTATAATTAAATCACCTCTCTGAATTCCCCCCTTTTCTGCAGGCGAGAATTCTTCAACATCAGCAATCCAAATACCTTCTTCAAGATTATTTTGCTTAGCAGTATTCGCATCAACTTCTCTTACTTGAACACCAAGTTTAAGTATTGGCTTAGAAAGTGTTGCAAGTCTATCTTTCACTTGATTTATTGGAATTGAAAATCCCATTCCCTCTATTCCTTCTCCTACTTTTTTAGCAGTATTGATGCCTATGACCTGTCCTGTTGAATTTATAAGTGGCCCTCCACTATTTCCTGGATTTATTGTAGCATCTGTTTGAATAAAAGTAGTCTTCTTTCCGTTTGACTCAATAACTCTAGAAGGCGAACTAATAATTCCTTTAGTAACAGATCCTACAAATTCTTTTCCTAATGGACTACCTATTGCAATAACCTCTTCACCAGCTTGAAGAGCATCGGAATCTCCAAGCTCAACCACTCCAGGTACTTTTATATTATCAGTAATTCTAACAACAGCTAAGTCCTGCTCTTGATCATAATTTACAATCTTAGCATTTACTTCTTTACCGCTGTTAAGTGTTACCTTAAGTTGCTGTGCTCCGCTTATTACATGAAAGTTTGTTAAAACATACCCTTCTTCATTAATAATAAATCCAGAACCTACACCTTCCTGCTCTGTAGGTGAAAATAACCCCTGTTGAATACTATTAGTTGATACGGTAACTACTGCTGGCGATACTTTCTTTACAACATCTGTAGTAGTCAAAGCCTGCTCATCTTTCGCAAATGTAGGAGGATCATAGTTTACTCCCTTAGTAGCAGTTGTCCCATTAACATCTGTAGTATATAATTTTCTATTAAGATAATACACTCCGCCAGCCCCTATAACTCCACCTATAATAGCACATAGTAGGCCTCCTGTTATTAATGCAGCAACTTTTCCTCTACCTTTTCTTTTTTTCTTTGGTTCTACTATCTTATAGTCAGCTGTTTCCCATGTATTTGAAAACTTATCTTCTTTGTTACTGTTTACTATAACAAAGTTTTGATCATTTTCTGCATTAAAATTATTATTATAGTTATCCATTTATATTACCTCCTATATTATTTTCTTCATAATATAAATTTATAATAAACTAGTTTTGTGACAATTATATGTCAACAAGAAATATTTTATTATAATAAAAAGATGACTCTTTTTAGAATCATCCTTTATCTCTGTGTATTTTGTTCTTCTAATTTTTTCATGGATTTATATTTTTTCGTTATGCTTTTTAATGCATTATAAACTATATCATTATTTTCTAAAGAAATAACATCACTCTCAGGATTTACAGAGTAAACATCAAAAAGTTCCTTTGATGTAAGCTTTGAAAATTCTTTTTGACCTTCTATATTTCTTTTTTCGTTAATAATTATAGAAACAGGTTTTCCATTTAAAAGACCTTCATCTTGAGAGGTACTATTTGCCTCAATTAGGTTATTTAATTCATTATAATAAGCACCTGTATAATTTTTTCTTATCCTTTCAACTAAAAAAGCTTGTTTTTGCCAATCTCCAATTTGATCCAAAAACCCTTTTGGATTATCTAAAAGATTAACACCATTTATAAGAGAAGTAAACCCTATATAAGAACCATAATATTCAACTGCTCTTTTAAAACTCTCTTTTTTATACGACTTTATGAATGTCTTGTCTTTTAATAATTTTTCATTAATTGGATCTATTAATATCATTCCACCAACTGATTGAGGATAAAGCTTTGCATAGTTTGTCATAACTAAGCTTCCATACTCTTCACCTACTAATATATATGGACCAGTTACCCCTGCTTTCTTTAGAATCATTCTTAAATCTCTTGCTTGTTGCTCAGGAGACTCTGCTTTCCCAGAATCATTAAAACCATATCCCGCTCTATCATATACAAAAACTTTTCCGTCAAATCCTTTATTAAGACTTTTAATAATCTTACTCCACTGTGCTGAACCAGTTCCTATATTACCATCAAAAATTACGGTATATTCTCCACTTCCAATTAGATTGTAATAAAAACTTTTTCCGTCTATTCTAACATATTGACTTTTAGGCTTAATTTTAACACTTGCTACTTTATCACTAATTACCTGATATAAAAACCCTAAAATTAATATTATTAATAAAACATAAATTACAATTTTTGTGGTCTCTAAAGGATGTAGCTGTCTTTTTACTTTAATTTTATGAAACCCATTAGAATATGGCAAAAACCTCATTCTATTCCCCCTATCTTTCTCCAAGTTTTAAATTTGGCTTTGCATTTAAGTCCATGGGAGAAATATTTCCTTTAATTAATTCAAAATATGCTGCACTTCCTATCATTGCTGCATTATCAGTGCATAACACTGGTGAAGGAAATAAAACTTCAATTCCTTTTTTGTTAGATTCCTCTGTAAGTTGAGCTCTTAAAGCTGAATTAGAAGCTACGCCTCCTGCAATTGCAATCTTCTTAACCCTTCTCTTCTTACAAGTGGATATAACATTTTCTGTTAATACATCAATAACAGCCTGCTGAAAAGAAGCTGCCACATCTGCCTTATTTATCTCCTGACTTGTCATCTCCATTTTATTTAGATAATTAAGCACTGCAGACTTTAATCCACTAAAGGAGAAATCTAAGCTATCATCATGAAAATTAGCTCTTGGAAAATTTATCGCTTCTGGATTTCCTTCCTTTGAAAGCTTATCTATCTTTGGTCCACCCGGGTATCCCAATCCAATAGCTCTTGCAACCTTATCATAAGCTTCTCCAGCTGCATCATCTCTTGTTTCACCTATAACTTCAAACTCACCATAATCCTTCATATGAACTATAAATGTATGTCCTCCTGAAACTACAAGACATACAAAAGGTGGTTCTAAACTCTTATGCTCTATAAAGTTAGCACATATATGCCCTTCAATATGATTTACTCCAATTAAAGGCTTATTTAAAGCATATGCTAGCCCTTTAGCATATTGAAGACCTACTAAAAGTGCACCTACAAGACCTGGACCATATGTAACTGCTACAGCATCTATATCATTAATGGTGATTCCTGCTTTCTCTAAAGCTTCCTCCACCACTGCATTTATTACCTCTATATGTTTTCTAGATGCTACTTCTGGCACAACACCACCAAATTTAGTATGTATATCAATTTGAGATGCGATTATATTTGATAAAACCTCTCTTCCATTTACCACTATTGCTGCTGAGGTTTCATCACAACTACTCTCTATTGCTAAAATTACTTTTCTATCCATAATAAATACCTCATTTTTATATAATAATCAATATGTATTATACTTTATAGCCATACCTTTATCAATGAATTTATCTTGGTTCTTAAGTAAATATTACTTTCTATTTCACTTATATTAAATACTTTTTACAACAAGTTACTTAGATTTGTGTTTTCATCTCTTATAAATTAAAATTAAAATGTAACTCATAGATATACATAATCAACTTCATCACTAAATTTAGAATTTACGAAAACTCCCCCAAATTTAAAATCGTTTTTATCATTTCATAAAGTGAGATCTGCCTAAAATTAATTTAGAAATAACCTTGTATATCTTTAGTAAAGGAGAAAAAGAATGAATAAACCTTACGCAAAAGTTGTAGTATATGGCTCTCCAATATCAAAATCGAATTTTAAACTTTTTAATACTCAGGGGAGAGCTATTTTACCTTATAATTCAGGAAAATACCACGATAGATATGCACTCTATGAAGAAGAAATTGCTATTCATACAAGAGCACAAAATCCTAATCTTATATTAACTGAAGGACTCATTGCAATTCTAAAAGTTTATTATAAAAGTGAAAAACGTCATCCTGATACTAATAATATTACAAAGAGTATTTTTGACGGTATAGAAAAAAGTGGTCTTATAATAAATGATGCTCAAATAAGAAAGATAATAATTGAAGAATTTTATGATAAAGAAAACCCTCGTTTTGAACTAGAACTCTTTGGGGAAAGTTCCTTTAAGATGGATTATAAAATAATTGAAAGAGATACACCTGTAAATAAGCTTCAGTACTCTCCACCACCAAATAAAACCCAAAACATAATAAATAAATCTGAAGTTGCTATAAAAAAGCAAGTTTTAAAGGATATATGCTCTATATGCGGCAAAATAATAAAAAATGATAATTATATAACTGCAGATAAAGGTAAAACCATCATATGTAAAAATTGCTTAAACAAAGTATTATAAATTCAGTTATAAAGTTGTGTATCTATAATGCTGCTATAATATATAATAAAAGTGAATAAGTATAAAATCCATTGACTTTTAGCCAGATTTCACTTAGTGAAATGGTAGCAAATCAATTCAGTTATAAAATTGTATATATATATCTTACTTTAGCTAGATTGTTTTGGAGGTATATTATGAAGATAATATGTATTGGAGATAGTCTTACTTTTGGGTATGGTGTAAATTTAGGAAACTCTTGGGTAGATCTTTTGAGAAATAAAACAAAAAATGAAATCATAAATAAGGGTGTAAATGGTGATACCACCACTGGAATGCTTTCTCGTTTTTCAACTGATGTAACGAATCATTCTCCAGATATGGTTTCAATAATGGCAGGAACTAATGACTTATTAATGGGAAGGGACTTAAACACTATAGTGGATAATATTCTACTTATGATTAAAGAAAGTACGGATAATAATATAATCCCTATAGTTATTATTCCTCCACTAACACTTCCTAATTTAGCAAAGAAACGCTGGTACTCAACTGTAAACTATGATTTTATTAACTCCCAGATTTGTTCTCTAAAGGATAAGTTAACTTCGAAGTGTGGTGAATTGCATATAAAACTCATAAATTTCTCATCAATTGTTCCACTTGAAGAAGACTATTTCTCAGATGGAGTACATCCTAATGAAAAAGGACATACCCTAATGTTTAATAAAATCCTTAGTTGCTTACAGGATTAAAGGGACTTACCACTGGTAGTCCCTAACTATTTCTTGAATGGTATATTTTTAAATAACTTGTTGCCTGCCTGCCTACCTCATATCCCTCTAATGTGGTATCATCAGCATAACTAAAAGAATGAACTACATTGCCACAAGCATATATTCCAAGCTGAGATGTTTCAAGTTTTTCATTTACATCTAGCCCAAGGTTTTTTTCTGATATTTTAAGCCTTGCTTTTTCTGCAAGCTCACTTTCTGGAACCCATCCTACTGATAAAAGAAGACAATCACAGTCCATCTTTTCTATCTGTCCATTAATCACTTGCCCTTTTTCATCCACAGGAGCAATTGTAACCTCTTCTATCCTGTCTTTCCCCTTTACATCAATAACTGCGTTAGAAAGCATTACAGGTATATTAAAATCCTCAACTACCCTCTTCATTTCCTTTCTTTTGGCTATTATAAATGGTTTCTTCTCAATAAGAGCTTTAATCTTGGCTCCCTCAAGAAGAAGTCTTCTTGCAATAACAATAGTTATATCAGAAGTTCCTATTATAACGATATTTTTACCTGGAAGATATCCTCTCATATTTACAAATTGTTGAGCAGTGCCTACAGTATATATTCCTGCAAATTTATGTGTAGCAATATTTATATTGCCAGTGAACTTTTCTCTACTACCACAAGCAAGAATTATACATTTTCCCTTTGCTTTTATAACTCCTTCATTTGGATTTACATAAGTTACAATCTTATCTCTTGTTAAATCTAATACTAATGAATTTAATTTATACTCTATGGATAACGCATGTATTCTATCGATTAAAAATTGTGCATATTCCGGTCCTGTAACTTCATTATCTAATATCTTTCTTCCAAAACCATTATGTATACATAAATTCAATACTCCTCCTAAAATATCTTCTCTTTCCAGAATTAAGATCTTTTTAATTCCTTTTTCCCTTGCAGATATTGCAGCAGCCATTCCAGCTACTCCGCCACCTATTATAATAATGTCATATTGCTTCAAACTAATCGCCCTCCCTTTAAAGAGACTAACCCTTTTGAACACTTTTATTTTATCATATTTATATATAAATTGGTTTATACTAAGTTTAGTTTTATAAAACATATTACAATTAAGATATTAAGATAATTTTTTATACGATTAATAAAACAATAAAAAAACTGTTCTAATCATGTTTTCCAGTAAAATAATAAACTGTATTTACTATAAAAATCAATTAGTTGCACATCCTAAAGTTGAAAGGAGCGATTTAAATGAATAACCAAGATAAAAAAACAGATGGTAAATTTAGAAAAAAACATATAAATCATGATCCTAAAACTGAAAGTACAAAGGCAACTTTTGATAAACAAAAGATGCATGATCACGATCCATCAGACTTTAAACTATAAATCCTATTCACTTTTAGCCAGATTTCACTTTGTGAAATGGCACCAAATAACTAAAAGGAAGCCTCTTGGCCTCCTTTTACTACTTTTCTATTCTTTAACTGTAAATTTAGCTGGAACAATGCATTCCTCATCATAAAATTTTTTTGATTCACCATAAATTCTTACTTCTTTTTCAAATGCTTTCAGTTTAATCACTTTAACACTTAGTGAAGCTTTTTCTAGAAACTTATCACAATTTTCACTTGTATTTCTAGTTATCTTTAAGATTTTATTACTAACTTTATTACTTGTTTTATCTGTTAAAATCAGTATTTGTTTTCCCTTTAACTTTCTTCCTAATTTATTATTTATCTTAGATGTAATGTTTCCAGTACCCTTTATGGCATTTTCCGTAGAGAATGCAACTAATTCTCCCACAAATTTAATTATTTTTCCAACAGTAATCATAAATGCTCTCCTTATTAAGAAAATTTTTCTTATATACCTGTATATAAAAATTTATATCTTTATTGTATTTTTTGATGTATTCATTATCTCTACAATTGTATACATATTTGTGATTTCTCCAACAGCTAACTTTTCTTTAATATCATAAAAGTCTAAACATGTACCACAACTTAATATATTTACGCCTCTATTCTTTAATATATTCAAGCTTCCTAATATTATAGACCCTTCAATTGTAAGTTTAACTCCACCATTAATAAAAATTAAATTTTTAGGAAGCACATCACTTTCAGAGAGAGCATAAACATAAGTTTTCATTAATGTATTACCTAACACATCATCACCATTACCAAGCTTATCTGAAGAAATAATTATTGACAGTTCTTCTGTTTTATTCATTATGTCTTTCTCTCTCATATTTTTAGAAATAATTATTTTAAAAAGTCCATTTTCTCGTTCAAAGCTTCCCTCATATCCATTGTTTGATGCAAATTTCAAAAGATTATTTTTTGCTACTTCATTGTCTACAATTATTTTTGCAATTCCTTCGTTTATAGAATCAAAATACTTTTTAGTATTTATTACTGGCTGTGGGCATACCAAACCTTTACAATCAATTATATACAAAAAATTACCCCCTTTACTTTAATTATATAGTTATGTACTTATACAAAGATAAACAAATTCAACTCTAAATTATAAATTTAGCTATGAATTTGTTTATCTATAATTTATTTGAAGATTAGATATCTATCTTAAATACATGCAATAATAAATTAACAACTTTACCATTAATAAATATATGTATTTTCATTGATTTATAGCTTTTATTATAATATAATTTTTCCATTAAGATATTAATTATTATTGAGGTGTTTCCATGATATTAAATAGCATAAAAACCACCCTAATTAAATCATCTATTATTAGGTTAATATTTTATATTTTAATATTAACTGCTTTAACTCTAAAAGGTATTTACTTCTTAGGATTTACACTAAGTAAAAATACATATAACTTTAATTTTTTACTAGGCTATAGTAAAGCAAATCCCTTTATATATTATTATGTATCATTTATAGCCATATTTCTAAGCTTTGGTTTTCTATTTAAAGAAAAAGGCAGATATATTTATATGATTATAATAAATATATTATTAACATTATTAATATTGCTAGATCTTTGGTACTTTAGGGGTTTCTTGACAGTTCCTTCAATACTTATTGTAAATCAAACAGCTAATTTAGATAATATGTCAGGAGCTATATTCTCCATGACAAGTAATTTTGATTTTATATTTATTATTGATTTAATTATACTTATAATCTACTTATTATTTAATCATAAACATTTTAAGAACTCTAAAATAAACATTAAAGCTTTTACAGCAATTTTTACTGTATCAATATTATATATTGGATATATTCCATTTAATGTTTTTGTACTTAATAGAGAAGTCAAAAATGATTATATTTTTAGCGGATATGACCCTATGGACTCAGCTAGATTTTTCTCTCCAATAGGGTATCACATTTTCGATCTATATAATGTATATAAGGATTCTAAACCGTATAATTTAACTGATTCTGAAAAAAATGAGGTTAAAGAATTTTATAACAATAAAAATGAAAATCTTAATGATAATAAATATAAAGCTATTTTTAACAATAAGAATCTCATTGTAATTCAGGTTGAATCTTTAGAAACCTTTGTGGTGAATGAAAAAATTAATAATCAGGAGATAACTCCTACTCTTAATAAATTGCTTAATCATGGTATATATTTTCCTAATACTTTTGAGCAAGTTAACGAAGGGACAAGTTCCGATTGTGATTTAATGGTTAATACTTCAATATTTCCAATTAGAAAGGGAAGTACATTTTTCAGGTATCCAAATGCAACATATGTCTCTCTTCCTAATCTACTTGAAGAAAAAGGATATTCAACTACTGCAATTCATGCTGATAAAGGTTCTTTCTGGAACTATTCGCAGGGTCTAAAGGGAATAGGCTTTAATAATTTTATTGATTATTATTCTTTTGAAGATGATGAACAAATAGGTTTAGGCTTAAGTGATGGTACATATTTAAAGCAAGTTGTACCTAAAATAAAAAATATGAAGCAACCTTTTTATTCATTTCTCGTGACCTTAACAAGTCATGGCCCTTTTGAGTTACCTGATAAATATAAAGAATTAAAACTTGAAGGTGAGTTAAAAGATAATATCTTAGGTGATTACTTTCAAAGTGTGCATTATACTGATAAACAAATTGGAATATTCCTTGATACTCTTGATAAAGAAGGTCTTCTAGATAATACAGTTGTTGTTGTAGTTGGAGATCATACTGGAGTGCATAAATACTACAATGACAAGGTTGAACAATTAAAAAATCCTGAACCATGGTATTTAGATAATGGTGATCATACAGTTCCTTTCATTATTTATAATAAAAATTACAATGAGCCTACAAAGCTTGATTTGTATGGTGGACAGATTGATATAATGCCTACACTAGCTTACTTGATGGGTATTGAAGAAAATAAATATATTAATTCTGCATTAGGTAGAAGCTTATTAAAAACTAATAAATCATTTGCAGTATTGGCAGATAAAACTTTTAAAGGTACAGTTGCATCCCAAGAAGAAAAAAATATGTATATTAAGTCTCTTGATTTAAGTGATAAGTTAATAAAAAGTAATTATTTTAAGAATAAAAAATAGGTATCAGCTAATGATACCTATTTTTTCCATCTGTATCCTATTCCCCACACTGTTTCAATATACTTAGGAGAAGATGCAGTCTCTTCAATCTTTGTCCTTAATCTTCTTATGTTAACATCAACTATTTTAGGATCTCCAAAGAAATCTCTTCCCCATACTTGATTTAAAAGTTCATCTCTACTTAAGGCTTTTCCAGGATTCTCAAGAAATAACTTCATAAGTAAGAACTCCTTGCGCGTAACAAATACTTCTTTATTATTTTTTAATAATATTTTAGAATATAAATCAAGTAAAAAAGGATTGTAAATTAACCTATTACCATCTTTTTTGTCTGTATTATTCTTAATTCTCTTAAGTAGTACTTTTACTCTAAAAGTTACTTCTAGCGGATTAAATGGCTTAATGATATAGTCATCAGCACCACACTCTAATCCTACAATCTTGTCCATATCATGAGCTTTAGCAGTTAGCATTATAATTCCTATCTGAGGAAGTTCTTTTTTTAGCACTTCACATACTTTATATCTATCAATATCAGGAAGCATTATATTAAGAATAGCTATCTCAGGTTTTTCTAATAAAGCTCTTCTTATTCCTTCTTCTCCATTATCAACTTCAATAACCTTAAAATTATTACGTTGAAAATTAATTTTCAAAAGCCTTCTTACATGCTCTTCATCATCAACAAGTAAAATTTTTATCATAAATTCACCACCCAATTACTGATTCTCTATATAACTTATATTTTTATAATAAAATAGAGAAGTCATGTAAACTTCTCTTAAATTATAACATAATATTTATTTTTATTTCCTATAATTTCATATTCTGCTTTATTTTAGAAAAATATATCCTTTATTTTAATGTTTTAAAATCATATCCTTGTTCTTTTAAATATTTTATTATTTCTGGCAAAGCTTGTGCAGTCGATTCTTTACCATATGTATCATGCATTAATACTATTAGTTTATCTTTGCCGTTAGCTGTTTTTATTAAATTCTTTACCAGCTTGTCCTTATCTTTTTTATTAGTTCCTTGTGCATCTCCATTAAATGCGTTCCAATCTATATAATTATAATTTTTTTCTTTTAAAACCTTATCTATCTCATTAGTTCCTTTCCATGACATATGACCACCAGGAAATCTAATAACTCTTGTATGAAACTCATCTCCCAATATAGTTTTTATTATCTCTTGATTTTTTTCAATATCATTCATAAAGCTCTGTACATTAATAGTACTTTTAGGATAAAGTATATCATATCTATGGGAATATGTATGATTCCCTATGGCATGTCCTTCAGCATATTCTCTTTTTAATATTTCCTTTGCCTTTTCTGACTTCTCTAAGGATGACCCTACGATAAAAAAAGTAGCCTTTACATTACTTTCTTTCAAAGTCTCTAATATTTGAGGTGTAACTGTAGTTGATGGACCATCATCGAAGGTTAAAAAAGCAATTTTTTTACCATCTTTTTGTTTTTCACTTCCATTTAACATATTCTGAATTTCTTCTGCATCAAAAGTAAACTTGTCCCCTAATGATATAACATTTATACCTTTAATTAGCTCAGCTTCTACCGGTTTTACCTCTTCTGCTAAAGAAATAGTTTTTTCTGAAAAGTTACTCTTTTCTCCAATAACAACAGCTTGTACAATTTTTGTTTTGCTTGTTATGAAATATTGTGTTGTTTTAATCCCTACTGCTATAAGAAAAAGCAAGATTATAAGAGCTATTACTCGTTTTTTATGCTTTCCATACTTTCTTCTATACATTCTTTTATTACTCCTTATTGCGTCCAATCCAAATTAATTATTTATCTTATATTATTTTACTATATTTGGTTTTAAATATAAACTACAATACGGTAACATAAAATATATTTTTATAATAAAAAAAACATCAAGTTAATACTTGATGTTACTTACAATTGGCTCCGCGGAGAGGGCTCGAACCTCCAACCTATCGGTTAACAGCCGAGTGCTCCACCATTGAGCTACCGCGGAATATTATATATTAATAGAGAGTTGTTGTCTCTCAAAATTGCACATAAGTTTTAGCCTTTTTATTGGTCAAGCCCTCGACCTATTAGTATCAGTCAGCTCAACATGTTACCATGCTTACACCTCTGACCTATCAACCTTGTGTTC